>CAYNSO010000121.1:0-10270 GCA_964399735.1 uncultured Cytophagia bacterium | reverse complement strand
CGACGACCGTTCCGCTCCCCAGGATTGTCATTCCGAGGAGCTTGCGACGAGGAATCTTTTAGTAGTAGAGACAAGGTATGCCTTGCTTTACAGACCTGCCATATAAATATTGCTTTTGCAAAACATTTGGCAATTTTGAAATTAATACGATACAATTATTGTTTTTATTTTTTATCAAACAATCATTATCCTTTTTTTCCGTTAGTGTTAAAAATTTTATGAAAAAAATGGGAGAAAACAGGATAAGATTGTTGGATGAGATATTGATGACTTAAGATACAGTGAATGGGTTTTCGAGGCACAGGCAAGGATTGTGTAAAAATAAAAAAAATAATATAATAGCTGCTTTCTTGATTATTGTATGTTCTACATAAAACACTATTATTTATAAATCGAAGAACGTGAGCGATAATTGCACTCAATAAACCTGTAAAATATGGGGGGAGAATGGTTTGGATGAGGGTAAATTTCAGTAAAAAATGAACTTATAACATATAAATAGTCAATAAATTTGACAATACTTTTTTTTCCTGAAAGGGGCTGTTATGAGAAAAATTTATTTTGTTCTATTTACGCTGTTGATAACAACAGCCGGCCTGGCCGCCGAAATTATCAACCTGGATTCGCGCGTCACCTCCGCTACAATCTTTACCAGCCGCGCCATGGTACAACGCGAGGGCCAAATCAACCTGCCGGCGGGGCGTGCGCAACTGTGCTTTGCCAACCTGACGCCGGATTTCCTGGATGAATCGGTGCGTATTGCCGGCCAGGGCACGGCTGAAGTGAAAATCCTCGATGTTAAAGTGGAAACCGAATACACGGCAGATGTTCAAAATCAAAAACTGAATCGCTTGCTGGCAATGCACGATTCCCTGCAATGGGAAAATCAGGCTCTTGCCGATCAACTCGCTATTCTTAAAGCCAAAAAAGAATTCCTTGAATCCCTCAAAGCCGAAGCTCCCAAAGAGAGCAACCAGGTGATTCTCAGCGGCAAGCTGTCCATTCAGGAATGGCAGACCATGCTGACATTTTTGGGAAAAAATCTGGAGGATATTTACAAAGCGCAGCGCGCCATCGGCGTTAAACAGGGCTTGTTGGCGAACGAAATGAATGCCCTGGAAAGGAAACTGCAAGAAACAAAAACCAGTTCCAAACGCAAATATAAAAATATTCTAGTCACCGTAGACGCGCTTAAAAACGGGCGCTTGACCCTGCAAGCTACCTATACTGTTAACCATGCCGGCTGGTACCCTGTGTATGATGCGCGCGTCAATTCCAATGATAAATCCATGCAACTCACCTACTATGGCATGATTCGGCAAAATACCGGCGAAGACTGGAACAAGGTCAATTTAGCGCTTTCCACTGCCAATCCGGCAGTATTTACCGAGGTTCCGGAAATGTCGCCATGGTTTTTAGACATATACCGGGCTTCGCGTCGTAACGAATCCAAATCCCTGCGCATTGAAGCGCAAGCCGTGCCGGCCATGGAGCAAGATAGCTTTGGCGGGGGCGAAGCGGTTACAGTGGTTGATGAAGCAAAAATTCGTTTCGATGAAGCTCGGGTTCGCGCCGGAGAGATAGGCGCAGTATTTGATATTCCCACCCGTAATGATATTCCCGGTGATAATGTATACCACAAGGTAACCATTGCCGTTTTGCCATTAACTGCACAGTTTGAATATGCGGCAGTTCCCAAAGAAATAGATAAAGCATTTTTAACCGGTAAGATCATCAATACTTCCAATTATCCACTGCTGCCGGGCGAGGCAAATGTCTTCTTTGCCAATGATTTCGTCAACAAAAGTTCTGTTAATACTGTTGTCCCGACCGATACTTTCCGCCTGGCGCTGGGCATCGATGACGCCATCAAAGTGGAACGCAAGCTGGTTAACCGGTTCCGGGAATCAAAAGGATTGCTGGGCGGCAAAGCCAAAATCACCAGCGAATACGAGATCATTATCACCAACAACAAACGCAGCGAAGAGATTATAACCGTGCAGGATCAGTATCCCATCTCACGGAATGAAAAGATCAAGGTTGAACTGCTGACCCCGAATGAAAAAGAGGTAAAGATTGATTTGTACAACCGCATCAAATGGATTGTCAAGCTCAAAGCAGGCGACAGGGTAAAGCTGCCGCTTAAATACCAGGTGGAATATCCGGCAGACGAAAACATAACCGGTTTAGAGTGATATGAAAAAATTGAAACTTTATTGCAGCCGAGGTGTTGGATGATTTGATAAACCATCAACAGTGAAAAACGATTATCGGTTTTCAATCACATTTCATTATTAACCCCCTTTTCTATCCCTAAATGAGGAGAAAAACATGCGAAACGGGTTCATGGTTGTAATGACGGTATGTCTGCTGGTACTGACAACCGGGTTTGCACAGGCACAAAAAATCCACCTTGGCCTTTTCGGGGCATTTACAAAAACCGCTCAACCGCTGGAATTGACAAAAAAACTATCCGAAGGCGGCCTGGAATTAGCCGGCGGGTATATTGCCGGCGCCAAAGTCAGGTATGCTCTTGACAATTCTCTGGTTCTGACAGGTTTGCTGCGTTATGGGAAAATAAACGGCGAGGGCCAATACTCGGATGCAGTTAGCCCATACACCGGTTTTTACCAGCGTATGAATCTTTCCAGCGCTTTACAGTATTATTCCATTGGCATTGGAGTGGAATACGAATTTTTAACTGAAAAAGTCATTCCCTATCTTTCACTGTGTGTGCTTGCCAATCACTTTAACCAGCCAGACTTTGAGCGTACCCCGGGCTTTATGAATGATGATCCGCTGCAATCCCATTCGCGCGTGGTTGAAGCGCTGGGCAGCGCCCCGGAAGGATTAAAATTGGGGCTGTCTACCGGGCTGGGTTTCCGCATACCGCTCAATGCCGCTCTCGATATGGACGTTAATATTCTCTACAACTGGCTTAATATTGCCGGCAATAAAGAGAATACCATCTATAACGTTAAAGATGGTAAAATGACTGCCCATGTAAAAGAAAAATGCCTCGAAACCCTCAACCTCTCCCTGGGAATTTTGTACCATCTGTAATACTTGAATTCTGAGCGATCATGTGCCGGTTAGTGCGCTTGCCGGCGCATGGTCGTTACGCTCATATCAGATTATTATTCAATCGTAAAAGTGTTTGAATAATCCCGGTAAAATATCGTGTTATCACCAGGGTTTTTCTCTGTACAATAATCCAATACAATACGAAAAGTTCCGGTTATTATATTTTCACCGGCGTCTATACTGAAAAGGGCGCTATAGAAATAGGTATTACGGGGCTTTATCGGCACAAATTTCTTGCCTTCATACGATAATCCGGTTATTTCACATTTCTGCCAGGACCTGGCAGCAGAATTGAATTTTTCAACCTGGCCGCCTGAATTTCCGGTAATATGAAACAACATCGAGTCAGCCATATTATAAGCATCGCCGATGCGGGAATAGAACACCTGGTCGCCGGTATTCCTGATAGAGCCATTTACTTGAATATAATAAGACGATTCACCCTCTTCCCAGGAAAAGCCGGTTTTATCGGTTTTAATTACAAAATAGCCATCGCCGACCATAACGGGCGACGATTCCAAAGGATTTTTGTCCTGCGCACAGGACAAGTAAAAAACTAATGCCAAAGGAATAAAATTACACCTGATCGCATATTAACCTCCACAAATTGAAACCAATGAGCCGGCATTACTTATTAACTCTGCTTATTTGATCTCAAATGTATTGGAAAAAGCCCGGTATTTTCTTGCGGATTCGCCGGGATTTTGTTCAAAGGTATATTCCACGACAATTCTGTATTGCCCGGCTTGTCTGTTTTGGGAACGATTTGATAAAGGCGCCTGGAGCGGATATGTGGTTTTTGATTTCAGCGTTAAAAAAGCGCTGCCTTCGATCAGCATACCTTCAATTTCTGTATTTTCCCAGGACCCGGTAGCTGTATTATATTTCTCGATTTGTCCCCACGAATTACCGGCGATGCAACAAAACGGCTCATCCCATGACCCAAAATCGGGATTGGCGCTGATGCGCGAATAAAGAAGCCAATTACTGGTATTGGTAACCGTGCCGTTTAAATAAAGATGCAAGCCGTTTTCCCCATTCGTCCAGGTGTAACTGACTTGATCGGTCTGAATAGATAGCACACCGGCGATGTTATCCGACAGCCCGGGATTAAGCGGATTTTTATCCCTGCTGCATGAAACGGCAACGAGGACAACAACAAGCCAAATGATCACATTACGCATGACAGACCTCCCTGATACGTGAATTTTTTATCAAGAAATCATTTGTTATATTTCCCTTACAACACAAGAACATTCTGGTGATCAAAAACCGTTATCACCAGGGTAATTCTCAGTCGTAAAATCCTTCATCCGTTCCGAAAAATCCCTGTTCAGCCCCATAGTTCTATTTCACTATAGAATAAAAATTTTTTTAAAAAAGCAAATATTTTTTATATAGAAATTTGGCCCTGTAAAAAGCTTTACAAATTATTGCTTTCACGGGTTGCTAGATATTCTTCCTGTAGCAAGGCGAACACCACTTCATCGCCCCACTGATCTTTAAACCAGCTATTCTGCCGGAAGTGCGCTTCGCGGCGCATGCCCAACCTTTCGCACAGGGATATTGCGCCCCTGTTGTCTGCATCCATAACCGCACAAATACGATGTAGTTTTAATTCGCAAAAAGCATAATTCAACAGACTGCGGGCAGCCTCGGTGGCGTATCCCCGTCCCTGGTGCACCGGGGACAGATTAATACCAATTTCTCCCTGCGGATGATCGCCGCTATCAACTTTTAAAGCACAATCGCCAACAAGTTCACAGGTCTTTTTGAGTTGAATGGCAATCGCACTCCAACTTCCTGGTGTGCCGGGAAGCACGTCTTTCCAGGCTTCTATAAATTTTTCTGCTTCGTTAGCTGTAAAAGGTTCCCACAACTGGTAGCGAGCCACCCGTTCATCACCCCGGTAACGCAATAAAGAGTCAAAATCGTCTTCGCGGAACAAACGCAGCCGTAAACGTACGGTTTCCAGTAAAAAATCATGCATCCCTGGTCTCCTGGCAAATAGTAAGGTAATGGACAGGTTTAGTTTTTTAAAAACCGGGTACTTGTATGTTAATGATACAAAAAAGGCAGGAAAAAACCTAATTAATAATTGATTAATCAACCAAAGTTAAAATTTTATCAGGAAAGCCGGCCCCGTTCTTTATTCCAACCCCGGAATGCCCGGCTGCGTTATTATTTCCGCATCCAGCAAGCGGTTGATCTGCTCCAGAGAGAGGATGCCCTCTTTTTCAATAATTTGCAATACCGTCATGCCGCTGTGCAGAGATTTTTTCATCACCTCTGTTGCTTTGTCATAACCAATTACCACATTCAACACTGTTGCCAGGCCAAGACTTTTATCAAAAAAATTTTTGCATGCCTGTTCATTAGCTAAAATTCCGGTAACAGCTTTTTCAGTGAACGCGGTTACGGCGTTGCCCAACAAAGTCATGGCCTCGAGGATTGAGTGTATGATGACCGGCATCATCACATTCAGTTCCAGTTGCCCGGCCTGCGCCGCCAGGGACACGGTGGCGTCATAGCCTGCCACCTGGAAACAGACCATATTCAGCATTTCCGCCATCACCGGGTTTACCTTGCCCGGCATAATCGAAGAGCCCGGCTGCACCGGCGGCAGGGTAATTTCATTCAAACCGGTATTGGGGCCGGAAGCTAATAATCGTATATCATTGGCAATGCGAATCAGTTCCAGCGCGCATTCTTTTATAGAGCCTGAAAAAGCCGCAAACGGACGCATACTCTGCATGGACTCGAACAGGTTGGCGCTTGCTTTGAGATCCGTATGCAGGTATTGCGATAAAATTTTAACCACCCGGTAACGAAATTCCGGATGCGTATTCAGTCCCGTTCCGGCGGCGCTGCCGCCAATGCCCATCTCTTTCAACTCTTCCGCGGCGCCAGTTATCGCTTTTAAAGAGCGCTGCACAGCAATCGACCAGGCTTCAAATTCCTGGCCAAGGGTAATTGGCACTGCATCCTGCAAATGAGTACGCCCGCTTTTGATAACAGCGTTAAATTTGCGCCCCTTGTTGGCCAGTTCCTGGCTGAGAATGTATAATGAACGCACCAATCCCGGCAGACAGCGCAGAATTGCCATTCGCATGGCCGTGGGAAAGACATCATTGGTGGACTGGCCGAAGTTGACATGATCGTTGGGATGGACGCGGCTGTAATCGCCTTTGGCGCCGCCCAGCAGTTCAATGGCGCGGTTGGCGATCACTTCGTTAGCGTTCATGTGATGCGAAGTGCCGGCCCCCGCCTGGTATATATCCACCACAAACTGGTCATGAAATTTACCCTCCATAATTTCTGTGGCGGCGGAAACAATAGCGTCGCTAATTTGTTTATCAATCAGGCCCAGTTCCCGGTTCACCGCAGCTGCCGCGCACTTGACCGCCGCAGTCGCCCAAATGAAATGCGGGTGGGCAGTTCTGCCGCTGATGGGGAAATTTTCCATTGCCCGCAGGGTTTGAATGCCGTAATAAACATCAACCGGAACCTGCCGGGTTCCCAACGAGTCCTTTTCTATCCGATATTCCATTATCTCTCCGCTAGTTATTTGCAACCTGGTAACCGGAATTTTCTATTGCCAAAGCAAGTTCTGTTTTGCTAATGCTGCCGGTATGCTGCACCCGTACCCGTTTGCTGCCTAAATCAATATCAACATTTTCCACACCCGCCAGTTTGACCAGGGCGTTTTTTACATGGGTGACACAGTTGTTACAGGTCATACCCGGCACCAGCAGTTCGGTGGATTTATCGGTAACTTGCCTGGTATTCACCTTGATTGGTTTTTGTCTACTAGTAATATACCTTTTTACCAGCACAAAAGCCAGCATTGCCGATAAAAATATTGTGGAAGCAGCATTCAGCCATTCAGGTAGTAACTGGTGGTTGTGATGATGGTGGAACGAATAAGCCAGATTAAATTGCGTCCAGATGAAATCCAGTAAAAATCCCAGTCCCATGCTTGAGATTATCAGCGTAGACAGGTAGATTAGCGTGGTTTTTTTACCGAGATAGCGAGAGATCACCGTAACAGTTACGGCATTGGTAGCCGGGCCGGCCAACAGCAGCACAAAAGCTGCGCCGGGGTTAAGGCCCTTCATCATCAGCGCTGCGGCAATGGGAATCGAGCCGGTGGCACATACATAGAGCGGAATACTGACCAGCAAGATCAGCAGCATTGCCTGCCATTGAGACGTAAAAGTGGATTGAAAGAAATCCGGCGGAATCAACCAGGTAATGAGTCCGCCTACAAGTATGCCGACGAGCAGCCACTTGCCAATATCGCCTGGTAATTCAACAAAAGCATAGTGAAAGATGTTATAGATACGGGTCAACAAACCGGGCCTGGTATTAGTAATATTAGTATCTTTTTGCGGCATGGTACTGTTGGCAGCAGAATTTTTGTCAAACAGGTTTGCGACAATGCCGGTAAACAGGCCGGCAATAAAGCTGGCAATCACCCGGTAAACGGCAAACACCGGGCCCAGTAATGAATATGTGGCAAAGATCGAATCCACCCCGGTGGTGGGCGTGGCGATTAAAAACGACAACACTGACCCGCGGCTGGCGCCGGCATTGCGTAGCGTCATGGTTGGCGGAATAACCCCGCAGGAACATAACGGCAACGGAATACCAAACAGCGCGGCTTTGATAACCGAACCAAAACTGTTTTTACCCAAATGTCGGGCGATCTGCTCGGTGGAAATAAATTCCCGTAATAACCCGGCGCCCAAAAAGCCAAACAGCAGGTATGGCGCCATTTCTAAAAGTAACACAAACGAACTTTTTAAAACCCCGAAAATAAAATCTATAATCATAAGACCTCAAACTGAAAACGACAAAAAATGCCTGAATGCAATCAGTCGTTAGAAAAAAAGCAATTAAAAATTATTCCAGTCCGGCGTTTTTAATGGCGACTTTTAAAATATCAGCCGAGCTGCGTAATCCGTCCATTTCAGCATCATTCAGCGGCAGAATGATACGCTCCGCAACACCGTTACCATTTAGTTTGGTCGGCACGCTCAGGCACACATTGTTGATGCCGGCATAATTATGCAATAACGTGGAAACTGTTAAAATTGAATTTTGATCGCGTACCAGGCTTTCCACAATAGCCAGGGTTGCCAGGCCGATGGCATGATAAGTGGCGCCTTTCTTTTCAATCAGGTGATAAGCGGCGGTTTTTACCTGTTCAAAAATACTGTCGCGCGGTATTTGCGGGCATTTACGGCTGCAATTTTTACAATAGGCTTCCAGGCTGACGCCGCTGATATGTGCCAGGCTCCACACCGGCACTTCACTATCGCCGTGCTCGCCGATGATATAGGCATGGATATTGCGGGTGTCTACCCGGCAATGCTGACTGAGTAAAAATCGCAGCCGGGCGCTGTCTAATGTAGTGCCGGTGCCGATGACCCGTTCTGCCGGGTAACCGGAAAATTTAACCGCAGCGTAGGTCAGCACATCCACAGGATTGGAAACGATGATAAGAATGGCATCACGGGTATATTTGGTTATGGCAGGAATAATCAGCCGGTAAATATCCACATTCCGTTTGGTTAAATCGAGACGGGTTTCGCCGGGCTTTTGTGCCGCTCCGGCGGTGATAACAATTACATCGGCATTTCGGCAATCCGCATAATCACCGGCGTGAATGTGTGCCGGGTGTACATAGGGCAGGCCGTGACTCATATCTTCTGCCTGACCTTCGGCCAGTTCGCGGTTTTGATCGATCAACACAATTTCAGAAGCCAGACCGCGCATTAGCAGCGCGTATGCAAAGGTAGCTCCCACCTGACCCGCGCCGATGACGCAGACTTTTAAACTTAGTTTTTCTATTGTAGCTATCATAATTCATTCTTTCTTTCTTTTCAGGTACAGGAATAATTAAACACAACAATTATCTAATTTAATCCATTTGTTTTTACGTGCCGTTGTTGTAAATTATTAGCACAAGTATTATTGATCAGAGAAGTGAAAGACTATGATCCGGCTGGAAATACATTCGCAAAATCCGCAAAAGCGCAATATCGAGGCAGCGGTCGAGGCGTTGCGCGAAGGCGGGCTGATCATTTATCCCACCGATACAGTGTACGGGCTGGGCTGCGATTTGTTCAATAAAAAAGCGGTGGAACGAATTTACCAGATCAAGGGACAGAAAAAAGTAAAGCGGCTTAGTTTTATTTGTCCGGATTTAAAGGATATTGCCAGGTACGCGCAGGTTTCCAATCCTTCTTACAAGATTATGCGGCGGTTATTGCCGGGACCCTACACCTTTATTCTGGAAGCAACCCGGCTGGTTCCGAAAATTTTGCTGGAAAAAAGGAATACAGTGGGTATCCGCGTGCCGGACAATATTGTATGCCACACCCTGTTGCAGGAATTCGGCAGCCCTATTATCAGTACCAGCGCCGGGCTGCCGGATCGTCAGTATTTGAACGACCCGGACGAGATCGCCGACAGTTTTGAGTATTTTGTTGATCTGTTCCTCGATAATGGCTTTGGCGGCATCGAACCGTCTACTGTCATCGACCTGAGCGGTGATACGCCTCTGCTTATCCGCGAAGGCAAGAATTTTGACAAATCGCTGCTGGGTACATAAGCCCTCTTGCTAAATTTCTACTATTTCGACAGCATCAGTCCTGGTATCCCAAATCGCCATGGTCGATTTGCCGCTTAGCCAGCCGCACAATTCGCCGGGATTGACCACGAGATTAACGCCCCGGGTTATTTCGATTTGGTGAATGTGGCCGTACAAAATCAGGTCATATTCGGTTGATAGACGCAGCACATCGAGCAAGATCGGGTCGTGCAGCATTAATACCCTGCGGCCGTCAATGGTAAGGGCATGCGGGGGATCAAAAATGCGATTTTGGAACGTCTGCCGCAAACCGTGTTTTTCGCCGTCGTTGTTGCCGAACACGATGGTGATAGGGGCTTGCAGGTTTTTCAGCTCTTTGTATACAAACGGCGCCACCAGATCGCCGGCGTGCAGCACATGATCAACTTTGATTTTGTTGCAATAATCCACCGCCCGCTTTAAGGCATCCAGGTTATCGTGGCTGTCGGACATGAGTGCGACTTGCATAGCGTTTTCCTCTTTAATCATTCCAATTTAAAATTGTAACAGCGCCGGGTAAAATATTAATCCGGGGAATAGGATGCAAAT
>CAYNSO010000120.1:0-10288 GCA_964399735.1 uncultured Cytophagia bacterium | reverse complement strand
AACAGGGGCTGGCGCCTCTTGCTCTGAGCATGGCGCCACTAGAGAAAATTCATCCTGCGTATGAAAATTCTGGCTATTTAGGAATTTTTTCTATCTTGTTAGTCATTTAAAAAATTGTGTTGTAATTTACGATATTAATTGATAAATTAAAGTTTGTAATTAATTGAAATAAAGGGTATCCCCGGTTTGTTTCATACCTGACGTTAGAGCCACCTGGAAAATTAACCCGTACGAACCCATTATTGGCAATAAAAGTATAGTGCATTACTCAAGTATTGTACTGTTATTCATGTCCGGTAAAAATATGTTACCGGTAAAAATTATAAATATTTAAAGAAAGAAGAAACACAACTTGGAGAAATTTAGGAATTTAGGGTTGTCTGATATAACAATAGCAGCCCTGCAGGAAAAAGGATTTGAAGAACCCACCCCGATACAGGATGCAGTCATTCCTTTATTGATGAAAGAAAAATTCGATCTGGTAGGACAAGCACAAACCGGCACCGGTAAAACCGCTGCTTTTGGTTTGCCGATAATAGAAAAACTGGAAGCCAAAGCCAAACGAGTGCAGGCGCTGATCCTCGTACCCACCCGTGAACTGGCCTTGCAGGTTTCCGAAGAACTGAATTCCCTGAAGGGTAAGCGTCCATATACAATTGTTCCTATCTATGGCGGCCAGTCTATGGAGCAGCAATTTCAAAAGTTAAAACGCGGCATCGACATTGTCGTCGGCACGCCCGGACGAATACTTGACCACATTGAGCGTAAAAGATTAAAATTGCAAGATATTTCCTGGCTGGTTCTTGATGAAGCAGATGAAATGCTGAATATGGGCTTTATTGAAGATATAAAAGAGATCATTTCGCATGTTAATCCTGTACGCCGTACGTTGTTATTTTCCGCTACCATGCCAAAAGAAATAATAAATATTGCGCAAAAATATATGCAGGAATATAAACTGATTCAGGTCACCAGGGAACAACTAACCACCACATTAACCGAGCAAATTTATTTTCAGGTGAATGAAGGCGACAAGTTTGAGGCGTTATGCAGGATCATAGATATTGAAGCAGAATTTTACGGTTTGGTTTTTTGCCGAACAAAAATTGATGCTTCCCGGCTGGCTTCCAAACTGGGCGACCGTGGTTACTTTGCCGATGCCCTGCATGGCGATATTTCTCAAAATCAACGCGAAGAAGTGTTGGACAAATTCCGCAAACAGCGCATAAATGTGCTGGTTGCCACCGACGTGGCGGCACGCGGCATGGATATTAA
Source organism: uncultured Cytophagia bacterium (assembly GCA_964399735.1). Taxonomy (GTDB): domain Bacteria; phylum Zhuqueibacterota; class Zhuqueibacteria; order Residuimicrobiales; family Krinioviventaceae; genus Fontivivens. Next base: position 9,013 of record CAYNSO010000120.1, on the reverse strand, counting down.
AAATTTAACGCATGTTATCAATTATGCCCTTCCCCAGGACCCGGAAGCTTATGTCCATCGTATCGGGCGAACCGGACGGGCCGGCAAGCAAGGCACGGCCATTACCTTTGTAACTCCGGCTGAATACAAGAAAATAGCCCACATTCAAAAGTTTGCCAAAGCTGAAATTCGTATGGAAAAAGTGCCGCGGGTACGCGAGATAGTGCGCGCCAGAAAAACGCGCATTAAAAAAGATTTGGAAGAACTGGTAAACAGTGACATCGATGAATCTTATCTGAAGCTGGCCGGTGATCTTTTACAGGAAAATGAAGCTGAAAAAGTATTGGCTGCGTTACTGAAATATACCTTTCACAAACAATTGGATACGAGTAATTATTTGGAAATAGAACCGGCCAAAGTTCCCAATGGAATTAGCGTCGATCAAAAAGGCAAGTCCCGTTTGTTTATAGCCCTGGGAAAAGAAGACGGCATGACCGAGAAAAAGCTGGTAAAATTTATTAAAACCGGCGCCCGAACCCGAGAAGAAAAAATCAAAAATATTCGCATATTTGACAATTATTCATTTATTACTGTTCCCTTTAAGGAGGCAGAAATAATTATGAAGATGTTCGGCAGCAAGAAAAAGCCCGGACAAAAGCCTCTTGTTGAAATGGCAAAAATGCCTGGTAAAGCCAAACAATAAAAAAAGCCTGTCGAAGAGACAGGCTTTTTTGTTTCTTAGAAAGCAATATAACTTGCCGGGTCGATAGATTCATCCTGGTGGATGAGTTCAAAGTGTAAATGCGGGCCGGTGCTCTGGCCTGTATTGCCAACCTGGCCGATTACCTGGCCAGCCTCAACCGGGGTGTTGTTTTGGATTGTGATTTTATCCAGGTGTGCATACAGGGTTTTAAAACCATTGTCATGTTGAATAACAATGTATTTGCCATACCCTTTGCCGTCGGTGTAATTTTCTTCAGCTGTGGTAACAATGCCATTCGCAGCGGCAAAGGTATTTGTGCCACGCGGCGCCTTCAGGTCGATGCCTTTGTGCTTGATTTTATTGTTGTTGAACATGAATTCAGCGCCAAATTGAGCAGTGATGGTATATTGTTCAAGTGGCTTTTTAAAGGTCATTTTTGTAGCGGGCTGCATTTCTTGAGCGGTATTTATCGCCAGTTGTGTAAAATCATCCTGGGCAATTGTTTCCGCTTGCGCTGTCGCGGTCTTTTCAGTTTTCCCGGCCATGGGCAGCAGAAACAAACCTGCTAAAAGGATACAGATACCGGATAGAATAATATGTGATCTTTTCATTAATTTTTCTCCTTTGATTTTGTTGATTCTGTTTTTCATGTTTTGTGTCGGACTCTTGAATCCCGGGATGAATGCCGGGCAGTCCATACCCGGCAAATTTTGTTTCAATATATATAAAAGGCCCTTGCCATAATTTTCTCTGTTTATTTTTTGCGTCATTAAAACCCGGCTATCGCATAGATATTCTCTGGTCTGGTTAATTTTAAAATTGGCGAACCACACCACCGGGTTAAAAAAGTAAATGCTGTGAATAATATTTTGTATTCTGATCCACAAGGCGTCACAGCTTTTTATATGCGCCATTTCATGGGCGATCACCGGTTCCAAAAGTTGAGGATTATCCGAGGTTAGCAAACTGGCGGGTATAAAGATAACCGGGTGGAGCACACCCGTAGTAAATGGTGAAATATTGTCATCCGTGGTGACCAGCCGGACAGATCTTTTGACTTTGAATATTTTTTGCCATTTATTAACCAGCATAATAAAAGGCAAGCTGCTAACCTCTTGTGAATGAGATATCAGCTTTTTATAACGGCGAATTCGGGTATAAAAAACTCCTGAAAAAATCATTACCCCGCTTATCCAGCCAATCAGTAATATCGGGGAAAGAAAATGTAACAAAGGCCGGGAAGCGTTGTGTATTGTTGACGCATTAACAGTCACCAGGTTTTCTAGTGGAATAAAATAATCCGGATGGTCTTTAATGGTATTGTCAATAAAGGGATTTGCCATAGATATAGCCTCCAATGCTCTGCCGAGACTGATATCAGTGGACAATGCCGGGGGTAAAACCAAACGTAACAGCAGCAAACTCCATAAACCAATTTGTACATATGGAGATTTTTTGCCGATTGTTTGGGATAAAATAAAAACAATTACAAATAAAATTATAGATAGCAAGGTTTCCATTTTTATAAAGTGCAAAACCACGTCGCCGGCGGTTTTTATCAGGAACATAATATTCATACTATTTAACCTCACTGTTTTCGTCTAGTAACTCTTCCAATTCCTTTATTTCCTGCGGAGATAGAGTTTGTGAAGTAGCAAACATGGAGACAACTTGCGCAGCGTCGGTTTCGAGCACCCGTTCGGCAAAAAATTGCACCATTTTGGCAAGCCCGGCAGGCCGCGAAATGAGCGCGGTGTACAAGAAAATGCCATGAAAGTCCGTGCGTTCCAGCAATTCTTTTTGCACCATGCGATCCATCATGGTTTTGGTTGTGGTATAGGCCCAGCCATTGGTTTTTTGCAGTTTATCATGCACTTCGCGCACAGTTTGCCTGCCCTCTTTCCAAATCACTCTGAGAATATCATATTCGGCCCGGGAAAGTTCCGGTAATGAAGGTAAATTCATTGTCTTCCTCTTGCTTTTTGAACAGTATTACTACATTGTAGTAGCTCTATTAAATATAAGCATTATTTTGAAAAAGTCAAGCAAAAATTTTATTTATTTGTTAATTTCAAGTTGAAAAAATACTCGACAGGAATTTACATCAATTCAAGTTGTTATTTGATTGAATGTTTTTTTTACTTACATTTAACAAAAAACAACAGGGATAATATTATGCGCAAAATAATTATTTTTTCAGTAATTTTTTGGAGTTTTTCCAGTGTTTTTTGTAAAGAGTTTCTTTTTACTATTAATCCTGATTTGGAACGAAAACCAATCAGTGCATATATTTACGGCGCCAGCCAGACCTTGACGGAAACAGAAAACTGGGCAGCCCGGCGGATTGGCGGTAACCGTATGACCGGTTATAACTGGGAGAATAATGCCTCCAATGCCGGTCAGGATTGGGAACATTCCAGCGATAATTATCTGACCTGGATTAATAATATTTCTTCGCAAGAAGAAACTATACCGGCCATTGTGCTTACAAAATTTATTGATAAGGCAATCAATTATAATAATTATGCTCTGATCACTCTGCAAATGGCAGGATATGTGGCAAAGGATAAAAACGGTACCGTTACAGAGGATGAAACCGCGCCATCGAATAGGTGGGCAGCAGTGCAAGCCGCTAAAGGCAGCTCTTTTTCATTGACTCCTGATCTTGCTGATAATACAGTATATATAGATGAATTGGTCAATTTTTTGGTAACCCGTTATGGAAATGCTTCAACATCCACCGGAGTGAAGGCTTATTGTCTTGACAATGAGCCGGGATTATGGTCAGACACTCATCCACGTATTCATCCGGAGAAAACCGGCTGTGTTGAACTGATTACCCGCTCTGTAGCTTTGAGTAAAGCGGTAAAAAATGTAGATCCTTTTTGTGATATTCATGGGCCAGCTTTGTATGGAATGTCGGCCTATATAAATTTGGCTGATGATGGGTGGAATGACGTAAAGGGAAGTTACAAGTGGTATATCGACTATTATCTTGCCGAAATGAATAAAGCCGGCCAAGCCGACGGTCGCCGTCTGCTGGATGTGCTGGATATACATTGGTACCCTGAAGCCCAGGGCGATGAACGTATTGTCAATAGCGCTGCTAATTCGCGTAAAGACAAGGAAGCTCGTTTGCAAGCGCCGCGGTCGTTATGGGACAAAGGTTATTATGAAAATAGCTGGATAGGACAATGGTTTAAAGAGTATTTGCCGCTGATACCCACTCTGTTGGAATCGATTGATAATCATTATCCCGGTACCAAACTGGCAATTAATGAATATAATTATGGCGGAGAAAACGATGTTACCGGTGGTATTGCCACTGCTGATGTACTGGGAATTTTCGGCAAATTGGGGGTATATGCTGCATGTTACTGGCAGATGCAGGAACAAACAGATTATACTTCCGCCGCTTTAAGGCTGTACCGAAATTATGATCATACAGGGTCAACTTTTGGCGATATGTCTGTACAGGCAGCGACCGATGATAAAGTAAACAGTTCTGTTTATGCCGCAATTACCGGCAGTAATCCAGCCGAACTGCACATAGTTGCTTTGAACAAAGATCTTGACGCGGCCGCAGAATGCGAAATCCAAATTGCCGGAAATATGAATTATACTAGTGGTGAGGTCTGGTATTTCGACGCCGACAGCCCTGAAGTACGCTATGGCGGCGTCATTACCAATATTCAGAATAATATCCTGAATTATACGTTGCCCCGCAGTTCTGCTTCGCATTTTGTCCTGTATGGTGCACCAACACAGGTAACACGTGATAATCAAACACCTGAGAATTTTACCTTGTCGGCATATCCCAACCCTTTTAATTCCAGTTGTGTTATCTGTTATGAAATTCCGTCGGGTGAAACTGCAGATTTGACAATATATGATATAACCGGGCGTGAAGTAAAATTGCTTATGAATTTACAGGGTACAGGTCGGTATACCTGGAATGCCTGTGATAATAACGGCAATGTTGTAGCTGCCGGTAACTTTTTTATCAAACTGACCACACCATCACATGAAATAATTAAAAGAGCAAGTTTTATAAAATGAACAAGCGGCCTGAACAATAGGATAACTAGAGAGCGGTAATATGAAACTGAAAAATATTATGCGTACAATTGGTCCCGCTTTTATTATGGCTTCGGTTGTTCTGGGGCCGGGCAGTATTACCACTGCTACAAAAGCAGGGTTTGCTTATGGCTACCAACTGCTCTGGGTCGTCGTTCTGGCTGCTTTAGCGATGGCGATGTATGTGTATATGGCTTCACGTTTCGGGGTGTCTCAGGAGAAAAGCATTTTACAAACAATAGCGGAAACTTTTGGCCGCTGGTTTGCCGGATTAATTGGTGTTTCGTGCTTTTTAATGGCTTCCAGCTTTCAGTTTGGCAATAATCTTGGCGTTGCTACCTCGATGCAGTCGCTTACCGGTATTTCGGAAATAGTATGGCCGATTGTTTTTACATCGGCAGGGATTGTTTTGATATTTTTTGCCCGCAATTTATACAAAGTTTTGGAAAAACTAATGATGTATATGGTTATGCTCATGATCACCGCCTTTTTTATTAATCTGATCTTTGCCAAGCCTGATTTGAAGGAGGCTGCGCTTGGCTTAATTCCTTCGGCGCCCAAAGGCTCGTTTCAAGAAATGGCGTCGTTGGTGGGCACAACTTTTTGTCTGCATGTGGCTTTATTTCAGGCTTACCTGGTGCGGGATAAAGGGTGGAAACTGGAAAATTTAAAGACAAGTATTACAGATACCATAGCCGGTATTTCCATGCTTGCGGGAATTACGATTCTGATTATCATGACGTCAGCCGCAGCATTGCGGCCGCTTGCTGTAACCGGCCTGACTATTAACAGCGCAGCAGATATGGCGATTCAGTTGCAAGCGTTGTTTGGGCCGCTTGCACATATCATTTTCAGCATCGGGTTATGGGCTGCCGCTTTTTCATCGTTAACTGTTAATATGGTGGTTGGCGGCGGATTAATGGCCGATGGCCTGGGATTAGGCAACAGCATGCAGCAACGTTGGCCCAAAATATTTACAGCATTGGGTATGTTGATCGGTATGCTGGTTGGCGAGGGGGTTATATTGTTTTTAAAGGGCAATACAATTCCGGCGCTGGTTTTTGCACAGGGAGCTTCTTTGTTTGCCGTTCCAGCTGTGGCCATCGGTTTGTTTATGATCTCAAACAACCGCAAAGCGATGGGTAGATTTGTGAACAACTGGAAGCAGAATGTTGTAGCTGTTATCGGCTTGCTTTTGATTCTGGCAATGTGCTGGAGAATGTATCATTTTGTGTTCTCTTTTTTTGCAAACAGATAGTAATTTATTAAAGGCACCTTCCCTGTAACTGTATAATTGGCTCTGATGAAGAATTACAGTCATTGTTAGAGACTGAGCCAATTTTTCAAGTTTTTAGTAGAGCGGTTTTTTTTGGTTTTTGCGGTAAGTTGACCGGGAGTTTGCAGGGCTGCGTCAAGAGTCTGGTTATGGAAAAACTTTGCCGGTCGAAAAAGCGGGTGGATTCAGATTTAAACAACAATAGTAATATATCTTGATGAGAAAACCGCCAGGGGCAGTCTCAGGCTTGAAGTGTTTAATATTTCCAGATCATCCTGAATAAAGGAGTTATAATCGTCCTAAAATCTGAGCACAGATGATCACACAAACCAGCGCAATCGGGTAAACCGTAGCATACCCTACTTGTGGTGCATCGCAATCATCGGGAGATTCAATGGCGGCCAGGCCGGGGGTACTAGTCATTCCGCCGGTTATAACACCCAGCAGAGTGAGGAAATTGATTCGAGACAACTTTCTGCCAACCCATGTGCCAACCAGCATAGGAACGAGTGTAATTATTGCGCCGATGATAAAGAGTTTGAATCCATATTTTTGAAAAGTCTCGCTTAAATGCGATCCGGCATCAGTGCCAACAGCAGCAAGAAAGAATAGCAGACCTAATGTGCGCAGCATCTGGTTGGCAGTACCGGACATGGTCCAAACGATTGGGCCGGTTTTGCCGATGCGGCTCAAAATTAACGCAACTGCCAGCACGCCGCCGGTCAAGCCGGGACTAAACGAAATGCCGCCAAATAATGGAATATTGAGTTTTCCAAACAATACACCAAGTACAATGCCCAGAGCAATCGGTAAATAATCGGTTTCGGAAAGTTTTTTATCATTATTTCCCATCATTTTTATTACACTGGGCATGTTTTCCTTGTCGCAGGCTACCATCAGTTTGTCGCCAAAGCGAATTTGACTGCCGACATTGGGCGAAATATCAATGCCGCTACGCCGGATACGGGTGATATTGGCGTTATAATTGCGTTGCAGGTTTAGTTCACCCAGTGTTTTATTGACGACTTTTTTATTGGTAACCAATATCCACTGCACGTCATAACCTGCGCTGAGGGGAATTTCCAGATCGGTTTTTTTACCAATCAGCAGGCGGATATATTCAAGATCTTCATCGCTGCCAACCGCTTTAATGGCATCGCCAAGGTAAAGGATCGTATCTGGTTTGGGGGTTATTGCAACATTGTTGTGCAGCACTCGCGAGATTGTCGCTCCGGTCATGGTTTTTACATGCAGATCAGCAATGGATTTGCCATCGACATTGATGTTTTCCACAATAAAATTGGCATTAGAGATTTTTGGAAAGCGGGACAGGGATTCATTTTTATAATTTTCTGCTTCTTTATTCATGTCAATTTTTGCAAAGCGGGGAAGCAGCCGAATATACAGAATAACACCCAGGACGCCAAAGGGATAGGCAATACCATAGCCAATGGAGGCAATGGGCGAGTTACAGCTTTCAATGGCGGCCGCCAGGCCCGGCGTACTTGTCAATGCCCCGGTGAGCAATCCAACGCTGATCTTGTAATCAACGTTAAAAAGGAAAGCCAGGCAGATTGCGACAATTGTAGAGGCGCCGATCATGGTAACTACAAGGATAACCAGTTGCAAACCTTGTTTACGAAATGAATCGAAAAACCCCGGTCCGGATTGCAGACCAATGGTAAATATAAACAGCAGTACGCCGATTTTATTAAAATCATCCGGAATGATGATGCCGAAATGGCCCATGATAATAGCGATAAATATAACCGCGGAAAAATCCAGCGAAATGCCTTTATAGCGGATATGTCCGATAATAATACCAAGGGCTATGATCAGAAACAAGGCAAAATAGCTTTGAGATAGCAGGCTGCTCATTATCGTCCTCTTTTGATGAAGCCTTAATATACATATTCCCCAATTAAATAGGAACCAAAATTTTGCCTGCAAGGTTAAATTGATTTATTTTGTATCGGTTTTACCAGGTTAATAAAAAAATAGTGACATTTGTTAAATAAATTATTATTTTAGGCAAGTTAATCTGCTGTAAATTGAATCGCACTGTAAAGTAACACCTCTGAAGCGTTTCATCTATAAACAGGTTAAGAGCAAAGGGATAATATATGAACAGACTTGCACAGTTTTTATCATCAAAAAGCGTGTTGCTCCGGGCAATTTTAATAATCATTGTCTGTGCGGTAATTGGGTTGCTTGTTAATGCTTTTCATCCTCTAAAGGTCAAGATTGGCATGCAGCGTCCTGATTCTTCCTCCACCAGCAGGTCGGTAGAAGCAGAGGGGGGTGAAGAAGAACGAGTTGAAATTACCCGTATTGACCGTTCGCAGTTGAAAAGCCTGCTAGCTGAGCAAAACATTGTGTTACTCGATGCGCGCCTTCCTGAAGTTTATACCGCCGGGCATATACCTGAAGCCATCAATATTCCCTGGGATATGCTTGGGGAATATTATTCAGCCCTGAATAGCATACCGCGAGATATTGGAATAATTACCTATTGCGACGGGCCACCCTGTGAAACCGCTGAACAGTTGGCCCTGGAAATGAAAAAAATGGGCTTTAAAAGAGTTCTTTATTATTATGATGGACTGGATGACTGGAAAATCGCCAGGGAAGAGATTCGGAAAGGAAACGATCATAGTGATTGAAAAAAAGAAAATATTCGTCCTTGTCATACGGTATGCGTTGGCGGCGGTTTTTATTTATGCTGCGCTGGGTAAAATAATTGATCCCGCCGGTTTTGCCAAAGAAATTGACAATTACAGAATACTGCCCTGGCTGCCGGTATCTTTGCTGGCGGCGACTCTTCCCTGGGTGGAACTGGGCTGCGGAGCGCTGCTGATTGTCGGCAGGTGGCTGCGCCCCGCCGCGCTGATCCTGATTGCGCTGAATGTGGTTTTTATCTTTGCTATGGCTTCGGCCTTGCTGCGGGGACTGAGTATTGACTGCGGTTGTTTCTCGTT
>CAYNSO010000119.1:0-10353 GCA_964399735.1 uncultured Cytophagia bacterium | reverse complement strand
ATTCTTGTTCTTAAAATAGCGGGAGAATTACCCACTACAAACAATATAGAGCCAAAATAAAATTATATAAAAATTAAATAAAACAACCGAAGCTGTAGCAAAAGGGTTAAAACATGAAAGTGTAGTACACCTGCGGATTTTTTTTGCTATAAACTTTCAATCTAAACATTGGAATATAGCTTTGTTTTTACAGAATTTGCGGAAAGGTGTGCTACACTTTCCCTGTCATATATTTTCTGGAACACTAGAACAATACAGGCTTTTGCTACAGTCCCAGTTGATTATCATTCGTTTCCAAAAGAATAAACATAAAAAACAAGGCGTCATTTTCGACACCTTGTTATACAACTCGTAAAATTATACTTCAACATTAGCTTCAGCCTGGGCTTTAATATCCTGTCTGATTTTTTCCATATCAAGCTCTTTTACCTGCTTTATAAGGTCAACTAGAGCCGCTTCAGGCAGTGAACCGGGTTGTTTGTATAATAAAATTTTGTCCCGAAAGATTGCCAGAGTTGGAATGGATTGAATGCCAAAAGCAGCAGCCAGATCTTGCTCTTTTTCTGTATCAACTTTGGCAAAAACAATATCAGGATTTTTTTCGGATACTTTTTCAAATATAGGCCCAAACATTCGGCAAGGCCCACACCATTGTGCCCAAAAATCTATCAACACAATTTCATTTTTGTCCAAAGTTGACTCTAGTTCCTTCAAAGATAGATTAATTGTAGACATGAGACTCTCCTTTTTCAAGTTTATTAATTAGATGACCTGTCTGTAAAAATGATTCAAAATCAGTCATTAATTCACATGAAAAAAGTTAAGGATATTTTTGTGATAATAGTAATGCAAAAAAACACTTTTCAGGCCAAAAACCGGGTTAGTTCTTTAAACAAAGTACCGTTTGCAACACCTCCTGCAGCTTGGCTAACTGGTATGGTTTGGCGATGACGCCGGAAAAACCATAATCTTTAAAATGAGACATAATTGGATCATTAGAATAACCGCTGGAAACAATAGCCTTGACATGTGGATCAATCAACTTGAGTTTAGCAATGGTTTCCTTGCCGCCAAGACCACCGGGTATAGTCAAATCCATAAGCGCCAGATCAACAGGATGAGCAGAAAGCAAACTTTTTTTATAAACCTCAACAGCTTCCAAACCATCCCGCGCCTTGACTGTTTTATAACCAATACGTTCCAGCAAATCACAAACCATATCCAGAACATATTCTTCATCATCCATAACCAGTATTTTCCCGGAACCTTTAACAACATTTTCAGTTTTTAGTTCATCCTGGGCGATCTGTAAACGAGAGGCCGGCAAGAAAATATCGAACTGTGTTCCTTTTCCGGGTGTTGAATGAACCTTGATATGTCCATTATGTTTTTCAATAATGGAATACACAATCGCCAGTCCAAGTCCACTGCCTTTTTGCTTGGTTGTGAAAAAAGGATCAAATATCTTTTCCAAAATACCCGGCGGGATGCCCACACCATAATCTTTGATGATAATTTGAATATAGTCCCCATCTTTAAAATTCTTTTGAATATCATGACCGAGGCCATGATAATTATTAACAATAATATCAATAGAGCCCCCCCCCGGAGTTGCCTGCTCGGCATTGATCAACAAATTATTAATGACCTGTGTAAATTGCCCCTTATCCACCTCTATATTCCACAGGTTATCAGCAAAAAGGGTATTACAGGTTGTGGCGGTTCCACTCAAAGACAGGTTAACGGCTTCCTCGATGATCTGTTTAACTGAACAGACCACTTTTATGGGTTTGCCACCTTTGGAAAAAGTGAGCAATTGTTGAGTTAAAGAGGTTGCCTGAGCGGCGCTGGTTTCTATATTTTGCAAATAGCGCTCCAGTTTTTGCGGATCACTAATATTCATTCGCGCCAGTTGCGCATTGCCAAGAATGACTGACAAACGGTTATTAAAATCATGAGCAATTCCGCCAGCCAATATACCGGTAGATTCAAGTTTTTGCGCTTTTTGCAATTCTTCCTGGATCCTTTTACGCTCGGTTATATCCGCCAGAGTCATCAAAATAGCCGGCATACCATTGTAGCGGATTGTCCGTGAATAAATGTCAATCCATTTCATTTCATCATATTTGGAAATGCCACGAAATGAAAATTTTTGTAATGCATTACGGTTGCCATACATTTTATTTTTACCCTGTTCCAATACAAATTTTACATCTTCATGATGGATGGTTTTGGTAAACTCGTAAGCCTTCCATGCTTTGATCTCTTCTTGCGTGTAGCCGCTCATATCGCAAAAGGCTTTATTAAAATATTTAAAATATCCTTTTTGTAATATTACCAGGGCAGTAATGGACTGTTCAGAAATTAAGCGAAATTTTTCTTCACTCTCGCGGAGCGCTTCTTCCGCCTGTTTTTTTTCATTGATATCACGAATTATACCATCATAATAAAGCGGCTCATTATTCTCGTCATAAACCGTATTGGAACTGATTGAAGCCCAGAACAGAGAGCCATCTTTTCTACGCAACTGCACTTCTACCCCATCCTGTGTACCAAAGGTGTTTAAATTCTCCAGCAAAAATGGCCGATCACTTTTATTGGCATACATATTGACGATATTTTGTTTTTCCAACTCTTCCCATGAATCATAGCCAAATAATTTAATTGTGGCCGGGTTGGCAAATAAAAAATGACCTTCTGGCGTAGATCGGTACAAGCCTAAAGGAATGTTTTTTTGTAAAAGTTTATACCGGGTTTCACTTTCATTCAGGGCAAGATTAAGCCGTTTTCCTTCAGTAATATCACGAATTATAACCAAATCAGCATTTTCACCATTCTGTTGAATAATACCGGCATTAATTTCAATGATCCTTTTTTCCCCGGTTTTGGTAATAATTGCCGACTGGTAAACGCTTTCCACTTCTTTACCGGCCATTCGCCTGATATACTTTTCCTGTACGCCAGATTGTTCATCGAGGGCAAACAAACGTGAAAAGGATGCACCGGACAGTTCGCTGACTGTATAACCGCATATTCTAGCCAGAGTTTCGTTTACATATTTTAATATACCATGCTGGATAATTGCGACCCCGTCATTGGAACGATCAGCAAGATTGCGGTATTTTGCCTCTCCTTCACTCATAATCGACAGACCAGATTTTTTGCCCGGTATTTCCGTGATCAATATAGAGTAATTAGCAGATTTTTTTTTAACGTCAGAAAATATGACCAAAGTTATAATTGAAGCAATCGTTTCATGCCAGGCGCTCTTCCAAATTACCCGAATATTATTTATCGCTATTTTTTTATTTAATTTATTCTGCAACTCAAGGCTGCTGTCAGGCTCAAGAAATTCATAACAGGAGCGGCCAAGCATATTTTCGCGACTATAGCCAAGCATGCGGCAAAGAGGGGTATTGATGTAATCGATATTACCCGCTGAATCAATAATACAAAAACCATTTTCAAGTTTATCAATAAAAGTGTGATAAAGCTGAATCCTTGATAAATATTTATCTTGGGTTTCTTTTGGCTCTACCGGGCGCAATGATATCATTTCATTAATAGTATCAATGTCTACACCTTTATCAGACTTACCTGATCGTGACATAATCCATCTCCACATGTGAAATTGAGTTAGAAATATCACAAAAGGTTGCAATTATTATACCCTGAATGATAAATTTTATATTTTATATAAAAATGACCTGGAAGAGGATTAATAATCAAAAAGAAGCAATTCAAGGCCGACATGGGCAATACCAGGATTGGTTTTCATTCTGTTTATAGCGGATTGTAATGAAGGTAAATTGTTAAATAAACTGCTAACAGAATAAAACTTTTTCCTGATACCGGCGCGGAGACTGGATGGGAAATTTGAAAAAAGCGCCATGAACGGCAGGGCTGACCGAAAATGCAGACAAGATGAATGTTGCAGGCTCTTGATTTGAGTATTTTTAACAGGCAACCGGGAACAATTGACCAGGATCAATAACAGAATTAAACCGGCCAAAATAAAAAACAAAATTGTCAGTTGTTTTTCCATACATACTCCTCACCGCCAAAGTGATGAATTTTTGCAGAATCGTAAAACTTGTCAGTCACCAAAGCAAACAATAATCAAACTCAAACTTGCCGGACTGATAAAAACGAAAAGATCAACTATCTGAACTGCAAAAATTGTATAATAATATTCGGGAGATACTGGTTTGTTATAATAAATACACCGTGATTTTCATTTTATTCACACGCAAGAAAGAGAAGGAAATAAAAAAGTTAAAAAAAAGATCCCCCTTTACATCCGGATAACCAGATTACAATTGTATCAGAAAAAAATCAATACTAGCCGGCCAAAAGTTCACTGAATTGATTATCAACAAGAAAGTCCTGGAACAAATTGCGTAATTGATCCAGGGATCTGTCAATTGCCATTGGCAGAACTTTATTATAGACATCAAGGAGAATCAAAGCGTTTATTGTTGAATCGGATTTACTGGCCACACTCAGGCGATCGGCAATCGATAGATTAATATCTTCAAGATTGCGGTACAATTTAACCAGCCCCTGTAGCTCAAAATCTACCGGCTTTTCCTCTTTATGCAAAAAATACTGGGCAAGCATATACATTGAAGCCGCCCGAAAAACAGTTTCTTCACGACTGGCCAACGGCAGATGAAAGCGTGCCATAGATTTTAAAAAGGCCGTATGTGGACACCCGCTGGCAGCGACAACCAGGCCCATTAATGAACTAATACCCTTTTGCGCAGTAGTATGTTGTGATATAAAGCGTTCCCGGGTTTCCACATCCATGTGAATTTTATCATAAGAGATAATATGGTTAAAGCGTTTTACAATATGAACAAGGCTGACAGCAAGCGGGCAATGGGTTTCGTTTTGCAAAGTACAAATGCTGCACTTGTGGAAATCAAGACATGTCCATTCCGGCAACACCTTGGGGCGCTCCGCTACCAGAAGCAGGGTATGAGGGTCAAGTTTTATATTAAAAACCTCATGCGTTCCGTCATTCATTGTAAAGGTGTACCGAATTGATATCAAATCTTTCATACTTTACCTTAAACCCAATTCACACAATTCTTCAAGTTAATAAATAACATTCAATTTAGTTTTTTTATCCATGCTATTTCAGGATTTTTCATCTCTATGATTTTCAAAATTTTCAACTTGATTATTTCATCCTGCTATGGATAACTCTAACTCTGCTTTCACAGCATCAACGCTTGTCTGCACGGGCCAACTTTTAATTATCTGAATAATGTTCCTGATATAGGCGCACTCACATTGCCGGGGACAGGCTTGCAAATTATCCTGTTGCAGACAATGCCCCGGGCATAAAGAGGTACCGGTTAGATGCCTGGAATATATTGGCCCATCATATAAATCAATGAAATTTATTGCTGACAGGGCAAAAGTTCCTTTACAGATCAGATGATTAAAAAGAAACAAACCTAATTCCAGATGATTGAAATTGGCCTGATAGCCAATTATCATAGTATCGGGGTCATCAAGCAAATCTTTTCTGGTTTGCCAAACATGACCACACATGGGGCAAGTTTTAAAAAATTTATTTTCGCTATTCATTTCGATCTTTTCAATATATAAATTCATTTTACGGTATCTGATTATTCTACCTGTTAACAAATTTAATGATAGCAATTATAATACCAGAATAAAGTATATACCGGGCCAGCGTAAAGAATATTCCGGTCAGCACTTTATTTTAGACCGTTTAATAGTAGTTAGCGATGATTAACCAGGTAACGCGTATATTTACAAATCATTGTTGTGAAAATTCAAGTCAAATTGCACTATTTTTGTTGCCTGTTACAAAACTGTAAACAAATTTGAAATGATAATAGTAAGGGGACACAATCAGGAGGGCATACAATCAAAATTCGGTAAAATGCGGTTCCGGCATTATTTACCGGAACCGCAGGAATGAATCAGGTTATTTTAACAACAACACCTTGCTGGAAAGATGAACGTTTTCAGCAGGGATTTCCATTCGATAAAAATAAACGCCGCTTGGCACAATCAAACCCAAATTATCAACACCATCCCAGGTTGTAGTATATAATCCCGGTGTTTTATTTTCATTTAAAAGCGTTCTGACCAATTGGCCCTGAATGTTATAAATATTCAAAGTTACATTTGCGGTTTTTGATAAACGATACTGAATATTGGTACTCATATTAAACGGATTCGGGTAGCTAGGGAATAATTCAAATTGCGCAGCTAATCCTCTGGTAAATAAATTCTCAGAACTGATTGATGTTAAAGAACGATCAATAATACGCACCCGGTCAAAAAAGATATCAATCGTATTCCCGGCGATATTGAATTTAAAAACATTTGTCGCATCATCAAAAGTATTGACAAATGTATAGGGACCATATTCTCCGGCGCCATCAATAACTACGTCCTCAGCATAATAGGTAGTCCAGGGGTCATGATTCATTTGCATGGCGATTTGTATTTGTTTACGCTCGTCGGCGTCACAATAAAACCAGATTTCATAGGTATGATCGGGGATTAACGGGACAGTCTGTAATAACTGGGTGTGCCAGGTTTCTGTGCCCGGACTGGTCATATCGATATAGACATAACTTGAATCTTCAAAGTATATATCATTATAGATAGTAGCTTTAGAAGCAGAACCGTTACTATTTTGCAGCTGCCAGGGAGCCAGGCTAATATCAAAGTCACCATTCTTGATCACATCACCCCTGCTGATATCTCCAACACGAACTTTTATCGTATCGGAATATGCATAATTATTATCGGTATCACTGACCCGGGCATATACATAATAATTACCGGATTTTACATTCTTCCATTCATAAGTAAACTCTTCTCCGACGCCTTTGCCAATTGAACCGGTAGTATGATAGAAACGTACCTCCCGAAGGGTGCCACTGGTTACAACCGGAATAGCCGACATAATTATTGTCGATTTTGGACGAAAAGATGCTCCATCGACTGGGCTGACAAGTTCAACACTTAAATCAGCAAAAGCATATTGTAATGTAATTGTCAACATGAAAATTACAAACAGTTGCCATATTTTTTGAAACAAATTTGTCTTCATGAAATCTACCTCCAGTTTTACATTATTCTTGAATACCATCGGGTATATCATCTTAAAAAGTACCATTGATTATTAAAGGTATTTTTTCTCATTCAGGATTTCTCCAGTAGATGAGTAAATCCAGCATGATGTTTTGATGTAAAAACAACAGAATTTACATATAATTATAATTCTTGAAAAAATAATTGCCACCCGCTAAAAACGAGTGGCAATGCCAGATATTAAAAAAAACTAACTTTTGCTATGCTGGTTGTATTACTATTTTACCAGCAAAACCTTGCGGGTTAATTGAACATTTTCCGATGGAATATTCATACGAAAAACATAAACACCGCTGGGAACTACAAAACTATTGTTATCTGTTCCATCCCAATTGGCAGTATACAATCCGGCTGCCATGTTTTCAGTGACCAATGTTTTTACAAGTTGACCTTGTACATTATAAACATCAAGAGTTACATTGGCTGCTTTGGAAAGCCTGTATTGAATACTGGTGTTCATATTGAATGGATTCGGATAATTATTCATCAACTCATAAGTTTTTATTGCACTGCCGTTGGCGAACAAATTGTGTGAAGCGACCGAAGTTAAAGTACGGTCGATAACCTGAATCTGATCAAACATTACATTAACATTATTACCACCAACACATAATTTAAACTGGCTGGTTTTATCATCCGTTACACAATCATAGGTAAAAGGGCCATACAGGGCAGCGCCATCAATTTCAGTGTTGTGCCAAAGATAGGTAGCATAATCGCCGCCACCTTCCTGTATTGCAACCGTTATTGTCTTTTTCTCTTCGGCATCTGCCATAAAAAACACTTCATAAGTATGATCGGCAATGACAGGAAAAGCCTGAAATATTTGTACATGCCAATCTGCTGTTCCACCATTGCTAATATCGATGTAAATATAAGTGCTATCATCAAAATAACCATCGTTTTTGCGTGTAAAAGACGAGACTGCGCCTTCATTATTTTGCAGAGACCAGGGGGAAGTAACAAAATCAAAACTACCATTGATTATTTTGTCGCCCCGACTGATATTGCCGACCCGAATATGAATGGGATCTGAATCAACCTGGTTGCCGGCGTTATCACGAACCCGTGCAAAGACATCATAATTACCGGATTTTACCTTTTCCCAAACAAAAGTAGCAGGATTTGAACCGGTAGCTTTACCGACAAGAGATGAACCCGAATAGAATCTTACATCGCGCAGGGCCGCGTCAGTTACCTGTACATCAGCAGTCAAGGTGATATTGGCTGCAACCGGGAAAGTGGATTCATCGGCCGGCCCGGTCATGGAAACTAAAATTTCTGCATAAAGAGAATTTAATGGTGCAACTAATGCAATTACCACAAAAAGCGATAATACTTTAATCAAAGTACTTTTGAACATAATGCTTTCCTCCTTTTTAATTCTTTAAAGACTAGTTATCTTTTCACTCTAATCAAATAATAACCCTTATCTTATTGTATTAATATACTCAACTTTAGTATTATATTATTAAAAAATACATTAAAAAGCAAAACAAAAAAAAACTGAAATGTAAAAAATTGCATACTTTACAAGCGGCTGTTAACAACCGCCAGAAGAAATTTTGGATAAAACAGATTATTTAACAAGCAATGCTTTGTGAGTTAATTGCACTTTTTCAGCCGGTATTTCCATACTAAAGATATAAACACCGCTTGGTACAATCAGGCCATTATTATCAATTCCATCCCATTGTGCGGTGTATATACCCGCTGCAACATGCTGGTTGATCAAAGTTTTTACCAACCGGCCATTGATATTATATATAGAAATTTTCATATCAGCTGGTTTGGATATGCGGTATTGAATATTTGTACTCAGGTTGAATGGATTGGGATAATTTTTCAACAACTCGTAATGTGAAATTTCTTTATTTGTAAACAACTCTTGTGAGGACACAGATGTCATTGTTCTGTCAATAATCCGTACATGGTCAAAAAAACAATCAATGTCATTGCCGCCAACATTAAATTTAAAATAACTGGTCGGGTCTTCAAAAGTGTTTAAAAAAACAAAAGGGCCGAATTCTCCCGGGCCATCAATTTCTACAGGTTCAGTATGATAAACAGTATATGGATCATGGCTCATCTGGTATGTATAGCTGATGGTTTTTTTCTCATCTGCATCGGCATAAAACCACAATTCATAAGTATGATCGGGCGTCAGAGGCACAGTGTGCTGCAACTGAATATGCCAGTCCAAAGTACTGCCATTAATAACATCAATATAAAGGTAATTGGTATCTTCAAAATACATATCATCATAAATATAACCGGTTGAAACAGCGCCTTCATAATTTGAAAGCATCCAGGGAACCAAATTAAAATCAAAATCGCCGTTCATAATCATGTCGCCACGACTAATATTACCGATATGGATCAAAATGGAATCGGAATCTGCCTCGTTGCCATCAGTATCGCGAACCCGTGCAAAAACATAATAATTGCCGGATTTGATTTCTTTCCAGGTATACGAATAATTGGGATATGAACCAACGCCCTTGCCCATCGCTCTGTTATTGTAAAAAAACCGGCAATCGCGTATTGTGCCTTCGGTTAGCTGTACATTCGCTTCAAAAGTAATTTCTGAACCAACCTGGTATGAAGTGCCGTTAGCGGGGCTGGTTATGTTTACTGTTATTACAGCCATGGTTTGACCCGCCGAAATAACAAATAAAGAAACCAGCATAACCGTTAAAAAAAATGGTAACAAACTTTTTAACATAATTATCCTCCATGTTTATTTTTGGTATCGCTAAACCTGCTTTATAATTTATAACTTGCAACAGTGATTAATAGTTTCAACTTTATTTATCATGAATGATAATAATTACAAACCATAACCAGACAAGTACATAAAAATAAAACAAAAAGTAAACACGAAAAATTTTCAGGGGCAATCAAGATAGACCGTTTTTTTTAAACAAGATGTAAAAAATGAACAAATTGACTCTTGATTAATTAAAGTATGCCTTGAAATGAAGAAAAAATAAAAAACCCGCCACATGCCATTTGTTGCGGGTTCTGTTTTTGTGGAGCTAAGGAGGATCGAACTCCTGACCTTTTGACTGCCAGTCAAACGCTCTCCCAGCTGAGCTATAGCCCCATATTGTTATAATAAATTAGTTATTTTAATCAATAAAGTCAAGTTTAAATTTTTGAACCAGGCTAAATTAATCGCTTTATAGAACATAGCAGCATTGCGTT
>CAYNSO010000118.1:0-10532 GCA_964399735.1 uncultured Cytophagia bacterium | reverse complement strand
ATTTTGATTCACCATTTTCGCCTGTTGATTATCAAAAAGCCCCTTTTTATCCAAAAACAATTGCTGTTTATCCACTTGAAAATTATATTACATCAGTATACTGCTATTTCCTGAATAGAAAAAAATCGCTCCCGGCCGGTGGTGTACTATTTTTACATGAATATGATCTAAAAAATAATAAAAACAGCAGCCATACGACAGCTTAAATTCCCCGAAAGGAGAATGTCATGCGCACAAGTGGAAAGTTGCTAATCCTGGCAGCGGTTATCTTGTCATTTCTGATAGCGTGTCAAACTATCCCTTCCAAACCCGCCGGACAATACGACCGTGCGACGTTGCAATCCTTTGTAGACAAATATATCGACGCTGTTATTGCCCACGATCCCGCGCAGGCGCGGTTAGCGGCAACGGTCAAATTCACCGAAAACGGGCAACGGCTGCTGCCCGGCGACGGCCTGTGGAACACCGCCAGCGAGCGCGGTTCCTACCACCTCTATGTCGCCGATCCGCAAGCGGGACAAGTCGGCTATTTCGGCACGATCCGCGAGAACGGCGTAGCGGCGATTATCGGCCTGCGCCTGAAAATCGACCGGAACCTGATCTCGGAAATCGAAACCTTTGTAGTGCGCGATACTACCGGCGCCCGGCGGCTGGAAGAACGCGGCGCGCCGCATCCGGTGTTTGCGGAAGCGATTCCGGATTCCGAACGGTTGACCCGCGAGGAACTGATTATAGCCGCCAACAAGTATTTTATTGCGCTGGAAAGGAACGACGGCAAGGGTGAATACAACTTTACCGATGACTGCAACCGCCTCGAAAACGGCAAACAAACCAGCAACAATCCTTCTCAAGAGCCGCGTCCGTTCGATATCGACGCCATGACCTGCAAGGAACAGTTCGAAACCGGCTTTTTCTGCTTTGTCACCCGCATCCGCGACCGCCGCTTTGTTGTGGTGGATGAAGAACGCGGACTGGTGTTCGCTTTTGGCTTTTTCGACCATGCCGGCAATGTACTAAACATTACCCTGACCAACGGCATGAGCTTCCCCGGCGGCGTTAACCGCCCCTGGACATGGGAAATTGCCGAAATTTTCAAAGTGGAAAAAGGCCTGCTGCGGCAGATTGAAGCGCTGTACCAGGAAGCCCCGTACGGTATGAACTCCGGCTGGAGTTCCTGGGAACAGGGCCTGTCCTCCGTAATTCAACAGTGAGTACGGACTGCTCTATTAATATAAATATACAAGCTAAAACCCGGTATGAACAAACCTGTCCTCATACCGGGTTTTTTTATGGAACCGCCAACAAACCGTTTGCATTATTTATATTTTGATTTAAATTATCAATGTCACTCTTTTACCAACCCAAAAGTGTTTTTATCAAACAGGGAAATAACCCATGAATTGTTTACTGGTTGTTGACGTTCAAAAAGGACTGGTTGAAAAAAAGCTTTACCAAAAGGAATTATTCATCACCACAATAAACAAAGCCATTGCCCGTTACCGGGCGCACAACCTGCCGGTGGTGTTTGTGCAGCACAATAACAACATGCTGCAGGCCGGAACCCCGGCCTGGGAAATTGCCGCTGAAATCGACTATCAACCAACCGACACAGTACTGCAAAAAAAACATGGTAACGCTTTTGAAAATACCGATCTCAAAAACATTCTACAATCGCAGGGAGTAACGGGTGTCGTGGTATGCGGGTTGGTCAGTCATGGCTGCGTGCGGGCGACAATCCTTGGCGCACTGGCGGAGGGGTTTCGTGCAGAAGCGCTGAAAAATGGCCACACCCTGTGGAACCAGGACGCCGCTGAAAAAATATGTAAATTTGCAAAAGAAATGGCGGATAAAAACGTTCACTTGGTTGAATCATAAACATGAAAGGATAACTAGTGCCCAGCCTTATGCCGGGAACGCCCGGCGCCAAAGAAGTCTATGGTATTTCCATCATTCGGAAGAATCTGCAGGTTACCGTTCCTCCCAAAGCGCTGCAGCGCTACAAACTGCAGAACGATAGCCCGGTCGTACTGATTTCAACCCGCCCCCGTGAGGGCGGATTTGCTATTTTGAATAAAGATAGCGCCAGGGATACTGTTTTTCAAAAATATATCGCCCAGATAACCGAGCCGGATAAATGCTTCCGGTTCAACAAAAAAGACTATATCCTGACTGCCCTTCACCAGGGAAAACTGCACCTGACCCCTGAAATGCTCGCCGTTTTCAACCTCGCCCAGGGCGCGCGGCTGATGGTGGTTAAAAGCACCACCGTTGCCATGAGTTTTTCGCCGGTGGAAGTTTGGCGGGCCAAATTCGCACAGCACGGGTTGTTTGAGGCAATTGGGAACATGGAAAACCTTGAGGAATTTTAATTTTACATAAATAAAAAGGGATTTCCGATTGCAGGTAACAGAAATAACCGCTAAAAGTCTGCTGCGCAAGGGCAAAAAGATCGAGTCGTGGTTTTTGTGTCGTTATGGCATGAACCTTTACCGGGGCTGCGCCCATAATTGCGTGTATTGCGATGGCCGCGCCGAAAAATATAATGTAGAAGGCGAATTCGGCGAACAGGTGGCAGTCAAGATCAATGCCCCGCAACTGCTGAGCCGTGAGTTGGATCCGGCCCGCAAACGGACGCCCATGAAACGGGCCTACATTATGCTGGGCGGCGGCGTGGGGGACAGCTACCAGTCCCCGGAAAAGGACTATTGTTTAACGCAGCAAGCCCTGCAGATCATAGAACAGTCCGGCCTGCCGGTGCATATTCTCACCAAATCCACCCTGGTCGAGCGGGATATAGAGATTATCAGCCGCATTAACAAACAAGCCGGGGCAATCGTCAGTTTCAGTTTTTCATCGGTGGATAAAGAGATCAGCCAAATTTTTGAACCAGGCGTGCCCTCTCCGGCGGAGCGATTAAATACCATCCGCCTGTTCAAGGCACAGGGCATTCCCTGCGGTATCTATTACATGCCGGTCATTCCCTGTATAACAGACGCCCCGCAGCAGTTAGAAAATACCATACAAGCGGCCAAACAGGCAGGGGTTGATTTTATGGTTTTTGCGGGTCTAACGCTCAAAGATGGCCGGCAAAAAGAGTATTTTATGCAGGTATTGGAAAAATATTATCCGCACCTGGTTAACGCCTATCGGCAGCTCTTTGCAGGCGATAATCCCTGGGGCAATGCCAATTCCCGCTATTACCGGGAACTCGACCGCCGCTATATCAATATAGCCCGCGCCCATAATATGCCGGGGCGCATTCCCCCGCGCCTGTACAAGGATATTTTAGACGAGAACGACCGCGTAGTAGTGATGCTGGAACATATCGATTATTATTTACGGGCTCTGGGCAATAGTTCTGTCTTTGGTTATGCCGCATATAACCTGGCACAGGTGCAAGAGCCGTTATCCGGGCTGGGCAACAACCTCGGCGCAATCAAGGGAGTCCGTCCGCACATTGTCAAGATCATTCACGAAATTCTGGTAACCGGCGCCAGCGATCTGTTGAGCAAACTCAGCGCCGGGCCGGGATGAGCAGACTATCAGAGAACTATCAACAACCGGGCAAAAGCAGGGGTAGTGGTCTGCATGGACTAAGCGGACAATGTTCCATCCCATCCAAACTCCGGTTTGGATGGGAAATTGTCCTTGAAACTCTGTTTCAAATGAAATAATCAAACATTCCTGGTTCTCCGGCAGTGCCGGGTGGCTGTGACTCCGGTCCAGAAACCTGGTCATTCACAAATATTATTTTTTAAATATTTTGTTATTGTAATCATAATTCTTTATAATAAATTGGTATTCAAATTGAGATAAAAATGAATTTTGAAATCTTGAGTGAAATTACCAATATTGAAAAAATAGCAGTCGGGAACACTATTAAAGAAATAGATCGGTTGCAAAAAATGTATGGTAAAGGTCATTGGAAAAAAATGAAAGGAAATGCCAGAATAAAACTTGAGAATGGCGTTGTTCGACTAGCAGAACTTTATTAGTATGAACTTCATGGAGTGGGGTAAAAAGAAATTAAAAGAAAAAGATATTTGGATTAATACAATGAAAAACAATATAAAACAAAAATTTGTCGTCTGTATAGATAATACAGGTTACCCGGCATCCCTTGAATTGTATAAAATATATCGCACCATTCCCGATATGGATATTGAGGCCGGCGGCGATTTGCGTATAATTGATGAAAGTGGTGAAGACTATATCTATCCGGAATCCTGTTTCAGTCCGATTCAGGTACCCCAGAAAATCCAACAAGCGATTTTGCATACAGCATGAATAAACCCATATACATATATTGTACAACCCTCTATATAGCCCCGGCTGTAGCCGGAATCATGTACAAACCGCCTGAAGGCGGTACTACAAACGAGATACCCCTTTCTAGTTCCGCCTCTATATCGTTCCATAAAAAAACCCGCCAAACAGCGGGCTTTTAACAATACGAGCCGGCACACGGTGACGACCCTGGACTTGAGCGCAATTCGTCATCACATATTATTTTAATCGTCAGCTCACTCTTCTGGGTGACCGTATGGCTTTGCTTCACAATTTGAGAAATACCCGGCGCTTTTACCAACGGCGCGCCGCTTTCCTTCACCGGTGCGGCGGCAACGCCGGGCAGGGTAATCGTGGCGGTAGTGTTGGCCGGTATTTCCACTGCAAGGGTCATTACACCCAGTACAAATATAAAAGTATAGAATAGCGCCCCATACAACTGTTAACTTGCTATAATATACTAAAGAAACCCCTACTCTTTTTCCATAATTTTGTCTTTAATTGCCAGCAGGTATTCAAAAGCCGCGTCATGGTCGTTGGGAATTTCGCCATTGAGAATGGCTTCTTCAATAGCTTTCTTCAGCTTGCCGACCTGGGGTCCTGGCGGCAAATTCAGGGTTTGCATAATTTCATTCCCTTTCACAGGCGGCTGGAACTCGCGCAGCCGATCTTTTTCCTCAACTTGCTTCATCCGCTCCACCACGCGGTCAAAGTTATGTAAATGTTCCTGTACCCGTCTGGGATTCGCCGAAGTAATATCCGCTCTACAGAATAGTAACAGATCGTCTGCTTCCGGGCCGGTTTCAAACAGCAGTCGGCGAATGGCGGAATCGGTAACCTCTTCTTCGGCCAGGTGAATGGGTCGCAGGTGCAGCCGCACCAGTTTTTCCACATATTTCAGCAGATCATTGGACAGTTTCAACCTTTTAAAAATATCGGGCAGCATACGCGCACCAAGGTCTTCGTGGCCGTGAAAAGTCCAGCCCAGTTTGGAATTATATTGCTTGGTGGCCGGCTTGGCAATGTCGTGAAACAGCGCCACCAGCCGCAAACGCAGGTCGTTTGAAACGCGGGCAACATTATCGATGACTTTGATGGTATGGTCAAAAACATCCTTGTGGCTGTGCTTGCCGATTTGTTCCACTCCTTTTAAAGCGGCTATTTCCGGCAAAATAACCTGCAAAATACCGGTTTCAAACATGATTTTGAAACCAGTTGACGGTTTGGAACTGGCGAGGATTTTGATCAATTCATCGGTAATACGTTCCTGGGAAATGATACGCAGCCGTTCTTTTTCAGCTTTCAGGCCGTCCATCGTTACCGGGTCAATCTTGAAATTTAACTGACAGGCAAACCGTACCGCCCGCATGATGCGCAACGGATCATCATAAAAGGTTTTAGCCGGCTCCAAGGGTGTGCGGATCAATTTGCTTTTCAAATCCTTCCGGCCATCATAAGGATCAATAATCTCACCGGGAGAATCATCATTCAGCGAAACGGCAATAGCGTTGATCGTAAAATCACGCCGCGAAATATCGGTCAACAGGTCGGCGCTTTCCACATCCGGCTTGCGCGAAGCCGCGCGGTAGCTTTCCTTGCGCGCGCCGACAAATTCCAGCTCCTGGTCATTATACTTGAACATGGCTGTGCCAAATTTTTTGTAAATCGTATAATTGGCCACCTGCAGGGCTTTGGCCAGCTTGGCGGCAAAACGAGGACCGTCTCCGATAATGACAAAATCAATATCTTTGGATTGCTTGCCCAGCAGCAGATCGCGTACATAACCGCCAACAGCATAAACCTGCACATTGTTTTCACAGGCAACAGCACGGATTGTATCAAATGGGGGGCTATCGAGTTGTATTTTTTCCATTAACTTTTGTATTGATTCAACTTGCGTTATCTGCAAATATACTGAAAAAGCATATAAAAACAAACCTTTTTACAAACAAGAAAAAAACAGAATCCAACCCAACCTGGCAGAGTTGTTGCTGTTAATTGCTTATAATATTCGTTTTGCACCAAATTCGTTTGCAAGCTACATTAAAAACATAAAGTTGTACTTGTCAAGTAATTCGTAATAAATACAATTTTGTTACTTGAGGTACACATTTGGTAATTGAAATGTCACGATTCACTGGGAAATTACGTTGATAAAACCAAAAAGGCTATTCTTAAAAAACTCTTTATTAAAAAACAATATCATCCAAAGATTGTTCTTTTGCCTGTTTATGCTGTTCTGCGCCTGTTCCCTGCCCAAACAACCTTGTGTTCCGGAATGGAACATAACCATGAAGCGGCTTCCATTACTGGCGACCGATACTCTTGCCCTGGCAGACGCTATACCGGAGTCCAGTTTTATTATCGACAACAACGACCTGTACCATATATTTTTTAGTGGAGAAAGCGAAATAAATTATAACAGCCAGCTACGGTTGGGCAGTATTATTCCCAAGCCGGTTGATGGAGAGATCGGTAGTTTTAAAATTATGAGCCATACCGGCCAGCATATACATTTTAATATTTTTGATGTATTCCCGACCCTGGAACGGTATAACAATACCAGCGTACCGGTTCCGGAAATAAAATGCAATATTACCCAAAATATTTTATTTGATAATTACTTGACAGTTACTTTTGAATCCGGGGCAATTCATGTTCGTATTGTAAACAACCTGGCATTTCCCCTTGGAAAACCGGTTTATATTACCCTGTATGACCGCACATTTGGCGTAACGGTTAGCGAATTGATGTTTGATCAATACATACCGGCTAATGGCGGAGAAGGCGAGGCGACATTTGATTTGGCCGGCAAAACCATCTCCAATGATATGCGGGTTTCAGTATCGGGGACTATAGCGGGAACAGGAACTCAAGCCGTATTCCTGTCCGGGAACCAGGGATTTGATGTATATTTGGCAATGGAGGATTTGATTGCAGTGGCCGCCGAGGCAAAAATACCCGGTCAATCTTTTTCCACCCGGCAATTTCTCGACCTGAGTACAGACTCGATGGTGATTGAAAAAGCTCATGTTACCAGTGGTTCAATAAGTTTGTCGATTGGCAGCAGTTTTTACCTGCCTATTGAACTGGACATTACTTTACCGGGTGTGCTGAACAGCCACTCGCAACCCATGCACAAAGTATTTACCATTCTTTCCGAATCTACTCAAGATATTTTGTTTGATTTGGCCAATACCACCATAACAATGGAAAGGGGGCGGCTGACAATGGATATTACTACAACATTGCTGCCACAACAGGACGATTATATTCAAATACAAGCAGGTGACAGGTTCGCCGCTTCGGCAATTGTTTCCGATCTCGAATTTTCGGAAATTATTGCTGCATTGGATTTGGTCAAGTCCTTTCCCGCGGTAGAAAAGGAAATTGTCAAGGCAAATATGGATCTACCACAAATCCTTTTGCAGCAGGCAGCTTTGAACATGGATTTTTATAATAATCCCGCCGATATGACGGTAAGCCTGAATATAGAGGGCAAAAACAGCGGCCACCAGTTTGCAGCGGCACAGTATACATTTACAATACCGCAAGGAGAACATAACCGGCTGACAATATCTGATAACAGTGTATTGGTAAATGGCGTCCCCGGCGGAACCGGCAGCGGTCTGCTGGAACTGGTTAACCTTATGCCAAACCGTATCGGTTTTAGCGGCATAGCTGATATTCATGACGACAATGTCAACCTGAAAGACGAATCGCTTGCTATCCATTATTCTGTTGACGTTCCCATGATTTTTAGCCTGCCCGAACACACGTTTATGCAAAGTGATACTAATAAATTAGAATTCAATGCTTCCAACCGCGAACTGGTAGAACAACTCCAAAATGTAAAACTGGAATTCACTGTTTTTAATGGCTTGCCCCTGGGTGGTCTGTTGCTGGTACGGGTGGCGGATTCCACCTTGCGAGCGAATCGCGCTGCGAGTAGCTGGCCTTTATTAACCAGCCTTCTCTTTAATCCAGCTCATGCTGATAATAACGGCAACGTAACACAAGTGTTGGGACAAGAATTAAAAACCGCTCTAAACAATACTCAACTCGAGCTGTTGCTGGCCAGTGATTTTTATTTCTGGTCTGTGGAATTCGATTCGGTAACAATTGCCCGGTTAAAAAGTACCGATCAGTTTATATTGCAACAAGCTTATTTATCCGGAACCATGACGGTGAATGAAGATACTTTTAACGGAGAAGACGATTCTGAATAAATTTTGGCAATACCTTGTACTGCTTCTTGTTGCATTTACTTTATCGCTGCCGGCGCAAAGCGGCACCAGTCTGGCGCATGGTGACGCCTGGTCAGCCCTGGCACGCGGCCCGGATGCAATTTTCTGGAATCCCGCCAACCTGGCGCTGCACGACCGCAGAGAAGCGCCGCTTTCGTTTTCATTGTGTGGCTGGAGGTTGGCGGTTGGCAACAATTCTTTGAATCGTTCCATGTATGAGGATTATTTTACCAATCCAAACCGGGTATTGTCCCCCGGAGATATTGATAATTTATTATCCAGCATACCGGAGCAGGGAATAAAACTGAATGCGGGTAACAGGCTGACGCTGTTTTCCGTCGCTTTTAATAATTTTGGAATTTCTTTATCTTCTCATACCTGGCTGCATTCCAGCATACCGAAAGAGATGCTGGAAGTACCTTTAAGAGGGCTGGAACCGCAAACCAACCGGTTTTATTTGCAAGGTGAAGCAGAAAGTACAGCTGAACTTTCCCTGGCATACGGGCACACGCTGTACCGGCAGCGAACGCTGTTGATCTTTAATCGTCCGGCGCTGGATTTTACAGAAATTACAGTAGGCGCCAGCCTTTCGTTTTTATTTGGACTGGGTTCGTTTTATACCCGGCAGGCAGAAATGATAACCAGCATTAGTGATGCGGGAATTTCAGCTCACGGTGAATATTTTGGCGTTGGCGCATTTATGAAAAACGGCCGGATTCCAGGTCGGGGCGCGGGTCTCAACCTGGGTATTTCCGGACGAACCCCGGATCATTATATTATCTCTATCGTATTCCGCAATGTTTTTCATCATATCACCTGGAACCAAAACGCCAAAAGCTATAAAGGCTCTCTGGATACGGGGCTGCCAAAATTTATCCTTGGCGATGACCAACTGGCGGAACTGGACGGGAACGAGATTGCCAACAATGCGGAATGCGATTTGGCCTCTTTTAGTAGCGGCCATCCTTTTGATATTCGACTTGGGGTGGGACGCAAACTGAAAAAATATGATTATGCTGTGGAAACCGGCACCGAGGATCATAAATTGTTGCTGGCCCTGGGCGGCGGGGTGCACTATAACATTTTGCACTTGTTTTCCGCCTATCGTTATTATTCAGCGCATTTTTTCAATGTTGGTATCGGTCTGGGCGGGCAATCCATATATTTTGATATCAGCCTTGGCATGCAGGATGGCCTGACAGCACGATATTACAAGGGATTGGTCATCGCCAGTAGTCTGCAATTTGGTTGGAATTATTAATAAAGTTTGAACCGGCAAGCTTTTTCCGGTTCAAACTTTATTGACAATATTATCGTTCCAGGTACGGCGGCCCATTGTGAAAAAAGGGGTTAGTAAAGCAAACAGAAAAAACAAATTGTGCCATTGGCCGGACAGGTCTTCTCCCGGAAAGCCGAGGACTAGCGCCAAAACAGAGCCGGTAAACAAGCAGAGGTAATTGGGTAAAAGCAGCTTCCAATATTTGGTGTTTGGGAATTTCCAGGGAGCAAAGGTCAGGGTAAACGCTGCCAGTAAACCATAACAGACCAGGGCTGCTATTCCGGCAGAGATATTACCGAATACAAGCCATAATACACCGCCGATGAGCAGGAAAACAGACCCGCCAATCCAGCCAATCGTCCAGCCCAGTTTTTCACCTTTGCGTGGCAAGGTTGACCCTTTCGGTTAAAAATAATTTACCTTAACATTTTATATTTCGGCAAAAAATGGAGAATCTTGAATAATTTCCGGCCCGGCGGGTTTTCCCATGATGGGTCTGGTGATGATATCCATTAAACTGCGCGGTCATTCTGCGGCCGAATGACATGAGCATTATTCTGCTGGCAGGCCGGATTACGGATTTGTTTCGCACCACCATCAATGTGCTGAGCGATTCCTGCGGCGCGGCGCTTGTTGCGAGGATGGAGAGTGAAGACCTGGAAAAGATCAGGTAAAAAAATAATGATTTATGATCGACTCGGTACTGTGCCCTTTTGTGG
>CAYNSO010000117.1:0-10535 GCA_964399735.1 uncultured Cytophagia bacterium | reverse complement strand
GAAAACCGCTCGACCCCAAACAGGTGATCCCCTTTGATGATGACGATTTGAATGACGGAGATACACTGAAACAGTTCTAAAACACATCTGATAATAGAATCCCCGGATTTAGTTAACAAGCTGGATCCGGGGATAGATGAATGAGAAAACCTGTCGGCTATATCAAGCTATCGTGATGAATTTTCAACCAAGACTTTTTTCTTCAGTATTAATGCCCCGCGGATAATTGAACAAATTTTTAACTTTTGCTATCTAAAAGATTGTTTATTTTTTCCAGCATTTTAACATAATGCGAACCCCGCCAGTAAATATTTTTACACTGACTGCATTGAAAAAATTGTTGATAATAACGGGCGGTGCGCGGCGGCAGACGATCCTCAATAACACTTTTCTCTACCGGCTGCACCAGACCGTTGCAATTCATACAGCGGCTGAACAATTGGATTAAAGAATGCAGTTGCAATCGTTTGACAATTTCCCGAATTTGTTCTTCGGGATGCGTGCTGCGTACCCGGTAACCATGCGTTACCGCACTGTTTTTCAGCAATCCCAGGTCACGGGTAAGGATGATCCGCTTTTCACGGGCGGCAATATCTATTATTTCCTGATCGGCGTAATCATTACGGTACAACGTATCGAATCCCAGCATCCGCAGCAACCGGGCGAGCTTGCCGAGATGGACATCGAGGATAAAGCAGGGATTGCGCAGCGGGTTCTCACGTAGCCGTACCAGCGGTGTAATATCCAAACTCTCAAATACCGGGTACACGGCAACCCGGTCATTATTCTGCACCTGGTAACTGAAAGCTACGGATTGACCGTTGACAATTATTAGTTCCACTTCGGAATGGGGAACGCCCAGCGCTTCGATGCTATCTTTGACGGCAGGATGGCCATTAAAAGTATAAGCAAATGATTGCTTGCGCTTGTCCGGGGGCAAAAACTCATTCAGCTCTTCATAAAAGCGGAATTCGGCGGTGTTGGGCGTGGGAGCATTACCCTGATAATGGTTTGAATCCATTATAATATATTCCCTGAATGCTCAATAACTCTATATATAACGAAAAAAACAGGTGAAAAAAATCACTTGCCCGCATACCACACGCCGCGCAGCCAGGCATGGGCGCGTAGTTTGGCCAGGATTTCTGCCGGTAAATCGGGCAGATCGGAAACAGCGGTATTGGCCTGCGCCTGATCAACAGTGCGGATGCCGGTAATAACCGTGCTGACCGCATTATTGGCCAGCGCAAATTTTATAGCCGCCTGCGGCATGGTGAAACCGCTGCCCTGAATATCGGCCTTGATCTTTTCCACACGGTTTACGGTGCGTTCCATACGGTCGCCGGCAAAGTACCTGCTGCGGAAATCATTGTTCGGGAAAACTGTGTTTTTATTGAATTTCCCGGTCAGCGCGCCTTCGTCAAACACAACCCGGACAATCACGCCTACATTCAGTTCCCGGGCTACAGGTAACAACTCGGCGGCCGGTTCCTGATCGAATATATTATAGATCACCTGTACGGTATCAAGGTATCCGGCGCGCATCAAATCGATAACTGCATTTTGATCCTGTTCCGGGGTGGAAATTCCAATGTGCCTGATCTTGCCTTCGCGTTGTAATTTTTTAAGAATATCAAACGGCCGGGGATTTTTATTCCAGGCGCGGGTCCAGGTATGTAATTGTAAAAGGTCGATGCAGTCCGTATCCAGGTTACGGAGGCGCTCCTCGATATTATGCCGCAAATAGGCTTCCGAATAGCGGCCGCTCATATCGCAATAAGGCGAGGGCGGCCAGGGACCCGGCGCCGGCGGCGTTTTGGTGGCAACCATGATCTTTTCCCGGCGTTCTTTGACTACCTGTGCAATAAGGCGCTCGCTTTTGCCATCGCCATAGCCCTGGGCGGTATCGATAAAAGTGACGCCCATATCAATTGCTTTGTGCAAGGCGTCGATGGAATCGCTCTCCTTTTGCGAACCCCAGGCGCTCTCGCCAATTGCCCAGGCGCCAAAACCAATTTCCGAAACCCGCTGCTCGGTGCGGCCAAGAGTCCGGTATTGCATAAATTCTCCTGAAATGATTCAATATGTTCTGTAATAATACCTGTCCGGCAAACAGATTATAATTTACGAGTAAAACAGGTATTCAGCTTTACAATTCATGTTTTTATTATTTTAACCAAAAGTCGATCAGTTTACTCATTGCCTCAATATTTTCAACCGGTTCTGTGGAAATCTGCAGATAAGGCTCCAAAACTGCGTTTATGGTTTCCCGGTCTGTAATCATATCCTGAATTTCAAAACGCCGGATCGCCTCGCGTTTAAAATCATCGTCCAGCAAACCCGGGTAACCGATAACCAGATTCTGTTCACGTAAGGGGGTATAAAATACAAATCCGGTAAAAACATCGGTATATGTGGCTTTGTGAGGTTTAAACTGATAATAATCAAAAGAATCGTTGCCGAATGGAGAACCGGCGAAATCAAACGCCGCTTCTTTCAAACCGAGCGCCGCAAAGGCGGCGTCCCATTTACCATCCTGAACAGGATTGCCGAGCGCCTGCTGCTCATCCAACCCCGAAGTTAATGCAATGGAATTGAGCATTACATTGGCAATACGACCCGCAAATTTTTCAAACAGAAACCGCCCGGTATTTTTACCCTTGCTGCCGTCGAAAAACTCAAAATCATTAAAGCCGTGCCGGTAATTTAGAACAAGCAGGGCTTTGGGTTGACGGATCGCAGTCTTTTCCCACTCCTGAAATGTATCGGTTATATAATCGGCAATAAGCTGATCGCGAAAACGTATTTTTTTTAAAAACAGTTTATACCGGGCTTTGGTCATGTTTTCCCAGCGAAAAGACAAATCGGATGGGTAGATATTGATTTTTTGATGATCGGGAAGAGTTGTGTTCAGTTTATAAACACGGGTTAGAAAATCATAAACATTTTTATTCGCCCAAAAAGGAACAATACCGACATTCCGGCAGAGATTACGGGCGCCGTCCGCAATTTCTGCTTCTGATAAAGACGGGGCATGTAAATAACTGTACATTTCCTGCTGCAAAGAAATACTGCCCAGTTCAGTAAAAACTACACCGACTTGATCAATAAAACGCTGGTCGCTGATCAGTTTGTAAATAAAATCGTATTGTGTATATTCCGCCTGCATTCGCTCGCACAGTATAACCAGATCGTATTTCTGAAATAAATTGATCACATAATCGACCGGTTCCTGTTTGCTGCTTTGCAAAAAATGCACATAAGGAGTAATTTCAGGTTTGTAATGGCTCTGCGGTGATTTCTTACAACCGGTTAGCAATAGCAATATAAATGTGAACACCAATACAATATTTTTGATCATCAGGTTATTTCCATTAAAATTTAAGACAAATATTATTCCTTTTTTATTGCCAAACCTTTGAACCAGGTATAAAAAAACGTCCCGTCCGGCGGTGTGGACGTCCGCGACAAATCAGAAATTCCTTTATTCCAGGTGGCAATATCCACTATTTTCGCATCCAGAATTTCTTTTTTCGATGAACTGACCATCGGCACAATGATGCGGTTGACCATATCGTCCAGCAATTGCTGCTTCCCCTGGTCACCATATACCAGGCGGGGAGAAACATCCTGAACCGCGAATCCAGCCTCACGCAGCAAGGGATCAATCCGTCGGCCAATGAGCGGATCGTGGCCGAGACGCTGCTGAACCGTAATCAAAGACTGCCACACTTGAATGGACTCTAGCGTTTCCGGGTTCCAGAAGCAAGAGCCATGATCGCCCTCGATGACTGTAATTGTGCCACCCGGTCTTAACACCCGCTTTAATTCAAGCAGGGCGCCTTCAGGATGATCCAGATGTTCAAGTAAAAAGCAGACAAAAATATGATCAAATGAATTATCCGCAAAAGATAATTTCCGAACATCTTCCAAACGAAAAGTAACATTGGAAAAATTCCCTTTTTTTACAACCGAACCGGCTTGTTCCAGTGATTTTTCTGAAATATCAACCGAAGTAAACCGTGCGCCGGGACTGTTTTCTGCCAGAATGATGGTCTGTCCGCCTACCCCGCAGCCGGCTTCCAAAACCTCGCTTCCTGCCGGGTAACGGGTTGCTTCATGTAACAATGTTGCCAAAATATCGGACTGATGCCGCAGCCGTTCGTTTTCCCGATCCGAATAACCATGTACGTATTTCATAATTCTCCAGGTTTTTTACTTGATCTAATTTCATCTGGTGTTAAAATGTTCCCCTTTTAACAAAAAAAAATATAATTTTAACAAATGCAAATAAACCATGTTAAACATTATATTAGACCGGGAGTGACGAATTTTTAATTGACATCATCGGTAAAGAAAAAAAGCTTGCTCTGATATTAATCGCCAGAAAAAAACCAGATTGAATTCACACCCCACCTGATTTGGTACAACCATTTCAAAGTCATTTGGTATCTGTAAATAAATAACAAGCCCTGATGGAAAAATCACTTGTTTTTGAATAGCGGTTCTCTTTTTTCAAGATGAGCGGTGATGGCTTCTTTTTGATCTTCAGTATTCACACAATGCGACAAGGCAAGGCTTTCCTCATCTTTCAGATTATCAAGGTCCCAGGAATAACGATTGAGCATCTTTTTTGCCAAACGATTGGCAACGGGGGCATTTTTCTCAATCTTCCGGGCTATATTGAAAACATTTTCCATAAAGCGATCATCGGGATACACTTCGTTTACCAGGCCATATTCACGGGCTTCAGCAGCGGAGATCATTCTGGCAGTAAAAAACAACTCTTTTGCGCGGGCGACGCCGATATGCCGTGGCAAGCGAAAAGTGCCACCCCAACTGATTATCATACCGACCCTGGATTCCGGCAAACCGAATTTGGCAGATTCTGCGGCAAAACGCAGATCACAAGCGCAGGCCATTTCCAAACCTCCGCCAACAGCATAACCGTTTACTGCAGCAATTACAGGGCAGGGAAAATTTTCAATTTTATCCAGCAGCCGGTGACCGGCAAGAGAAAAATTACGGGCGGTATTGGGGTCAAAATCACGAATTTCTTTCAAATCTGTCCCGGAAGAAAATGATTTACCCATTCCGGTTATTACCAGACATCTTACATCCGCTTTCATCAGGGCGTCCAGTTTGCCGCTTAAAATTTCCAACATTTCAAAATTCAAGGCATTATAGGCATCGGGACGGTTAATTCGAAAAAAAACAATATAATCGGTAAGCTTTTCCTCAATGATAAAATCTGTCATTTTATACCTCAAAGATGATCTGAATCATAGTATTATGGAAAGCAGATACATATTGTGGATAATTGAGCAATCAGAACGTTACAGTATTCTAATATAACGTATAAATCGAAAATTTGCAAAACATTTCAGTACCCAGCGCAAAATTCTCTATACTTTAATCAACCGAGAATACCGACTTTCTGAATAATTCCGCCACATATTTTCAACGTGCGTGCAGCAAACAGGTTGGTCTTTTCGTAAAGAAGAGTTTCATCATAATCTGCCGGTGAAAAAATAATCAACGCCGCGTCTTTTGTCGACAAATCAACCGCGGTACGCTCGGAATCGGTAATGGGAGAACCGAAAGGGCCTGAATCATCGGCAAGACAATACCTGTCAACAAGATGAACAAGATTATGATTCAACCCTGTATACGATTCCCCCTCTTGACCAAGACGGATTGTAACATGTCCCTTGATTTTGTTCAAATCATAAACACATATTGGTAAAAGAAAATCCAGCGAACACCAGTTCCCCACATCGACCAGGGAATTGACAGAATACAACTCTTTATCTTTCAAAGCCCGGTTGAGCAAAGCTTCGGAAGAAGGCCGGCGTTTGGTAGGGTCAATGCCGATCGAATGAAAAAACTTGCGGGCATGTTGCACCCCTTCCACCTGGCTAATTGGCGAGTCCTTATAGCGGGTGAACCAGGAACGGGCGCAAGCCTGCAATTCTTTAAAAGCAATATCGCCGGTATCGACGGTTATTCCTTTTACAAGGACAAATCCCAGGCGTACCGGCAAATCAGTTTCAAGACTCCACATCATAAAGTATTACAATAAATTTAAAAAGCTGTTAACAGCAAAAATTTACTTTATTACAAATTCAATCAGGGTTTTGCCAATAAAGGTATTATCATGAATCCCGCCAAACCGTTGACTGCCGGGGCCATAAGCCAACACCGGCACCATTGCTGCCGAGTGATTACCGGTACCAAAAGCAGGTTTGGTCACCTTTTTTTCCGCTATCGAACCTTCTAAAAGAGACAATCCGCCGGTTTCGTGGTCTGCGGTGACAACAACCAGGGTGTTTTTATTTTTTTCGGCAAAATCCAGCGCAGCGCCGACCGCAGCGTCAAAATCAACAGTTTCATTAAATGTAAAAACCGCATCATTTTGATGGCTGCCCCAGTCAATTTGCGAGCCTTCCACCATCAGGAAAAAACCTTTAGAGTTTTGCGCCAATAATTGAATGGCTTTTTCAGTCATTGCGGCCAGAGAAATAGAGCGCTCTGCCGCTTGTGGTAAATGCTCGACCGCAAAAAATCCCGCTACCTGTTTGGGAGACTGAAGATTGGCAAACTCTTCGGGGGTGCGGATGACCAGCATTTTTTTCTGCAAATCGGCCATTAAATCTACCTCATCACGCCGACGGCTTTGTTCAACCGCCTTGGGAACCAGAAACCCCCAACCGCCGCCAAAGACAATATCGATGCCGCTGTTGCCCAGTTGCGCGGCAATTTCATTTTGCATATTGCGGCTGACGACATGCGCAAAAAATGAAGCCGGCGTAGCATGAGTGAAGGAACAGGTAGAAACAAGACCGGTGGCTTTACCCTTTTCTTCAGCATACTCACACACTGTTTTAAGCGGTAAACTGTCAGGAGAGAATGAAATGGCGCCGTTAAAGGTCTTGGCTCCGGTAGCCAGGGCGGTTCCACCAGCAGCGGAATCGGTTACATAATTATTAGCGGACCAGGTCGAGGCAAACCCGCCGCTGGTCATTCGCTCCATATTCAGCGTTCCGTTAATGGTTTTTGCTGCCGTTACATGCGCCACGCCCATACCATCGCCGATCAATAAAATTATGTTACGGGGGTTTTTTTCTGCAAAAGAGCTTGTTGATAGAGAAACAACCAGACATAAAAAAACCAAAAAAATTGTGTTACGTTTATTCATATTCTTTTTCCTTTAAATTTCCCCTGCTCGTCAGGGCAATTCGTTAATCTGAAAAGATATTTTTAAAAGGTATTAATTTTAATCCAACAATAAAAGATTTTTTTTTGCGCATCGTTTACATCCTCCTTAAAAAACGCTAACCAAAAAAAATGTTGCACTGTTAACTTGAACTTTCTAAAGTCATAATTAATTTTCATTCAAAAATAACTATCGCCATTTTAATTTTTTTTTTGTATAATTAATATAGAATGGTAGATGGAAATTCGGTTTTGTCCAGCGTTTATTCCATTCACGGATCCCAGGTTTCTTTCCCATACAGCGAAGCTCATATAAACTGATATATAAGAATATCATATTCTTATACATTGAACAAAACTTTACTAACACAGGCCTGTTAAAATGAAACGAATTGGCGCGCATGTCAGCGCTTCCGGCGGTGTGGAAAATGCGCCGTTGAACGCACAAGCGATTGGCGCAAAAGCATTTGCTCTGTTTACCAAAAACCAGCGGCAATGGAGAGCAAATCCCCTTACAGATGAAAACATCTCTGCATTTAAACACAATTGCCGGGAAACGGGTTACAAACCGGAACATATTTTGCCGCATGACAGCTACCTGATCAACCTGGGCCACCCGGAAGCGGAGGGGCTGCAAAAATCCCGTGACTCTTTTGTAGATGAAATACAGCGCTGCGAGCAGCTTGGGCTCACAATGCTCAATTTTCATCCCGGCAGCGGCCTTGGTGTTCGTTCTGAAGAAGAGACTTTGGATACGATTGCCGAATCCATCAATATCGCCCTGGATAAAACACAAAATGTGATAGCGGTAATCGAAAACACCTCGGGACAGGGTAACCACGTCGGTTACAAATTCGAGCAGCTGGCTTGTATCATAGATAAAGTGGCGGACAAAAGTCGCGTTGGCGTTTGCCTGGATACCTGCCATACCTTTACTGCCGGGTATGATCTGCGCACCCGCACAGCTTGTGACAATACCTTTGCCGAATTTGACCGCCTGGTCGACTTTAAATACCTGCGAGGTGTGCATTTTAACGATTCCAAGCCTGAGCTGGGCAGCCGGGTCGACCGCCATGCGCCCATCGGCAAGGGTGCGCTGGGACTGGAAGTATTTCGTTATATAGTCAATGACGACCGTTTCGAGGAAATCCCCATCATTCTCGAAACCCCGGAATCGGACCTGTGGGCGGACGAGATAAAAATGCTGTATGGTTTGATTGGTAATGATTAATCGAAGCAAATAGTATAAAAAAAATTAACCGGAGAATTTTATAAAACAAATAAAACGCAGAAATGCGTTTCTCCGGCAAGCAATTGGCATAATTAAAATCGGGAGGAATAAATTATGAAAAAAATCGTCCTAACTTTGCTGGTTGTGTTGTTTATATGCACAAACCTGTATGCCTACGAAACGGAATACATTCTCAATAAAGAACAGATCACTCAGCAGGAACTTGCAAATGTGTTGACAAGCAAAGGAGTTGGAGAATTTTCT
Organism: uncultured Cytophagia bacterium; assembly: GCA_964399735.1. Taxonomy (GTDB): domain Bacteria; phylum Zhuqueibacterota; class Zhuqueibacteria; order Residuimicrobiales; family Krinioviventaceae; genus Fontivivens. The sequence goes on along the minus strand of CAYNSO010000117.1, from coordinate 1,825 downwards.
GCGCTCTTTACCCAAAATTATGTTTATGAAATCAGAATGTGGGGGCCGCAAAACGAAGGCGACAGTTCGGTTACCAAGCTACTGCTCGGGCAAATTCCGCAGGCGATCATTGGCAAACTCGTACATGAAGAGAATGAATTGACATCAGCCGGAATTAAAACCCCTGCCGGCCCTGAATTCATTTTTCCTTCCCCCAATACCTGGCACAATGTTACGTCCTTTTGTAATGATGAAGATATTATTGTTACCCTGAGCGGAGACGGGGTCACTTTTGAATACTATACCGGCGCTTATCTAGAATTATGGATTGGCCTTGATACTCCTCTTGGCAACGAGTTAAAATACGAAGAACTGATGGATGACAACACAGTTATGTTTGATATATCCGCCTATGAATTGGTTGACAATCATTCCATACCCATAACCTACAATACCATCACCGAACAACAGCGGGAAGTGATGTTTGGCGATGATGGTTTTACACAAGATTATATTTACAGAATCAGAATCGGCGCTTATACCGGCAGAGATGTGAATTCAACTTTTATTCTTGTGCATTTCGGTCAAATAGCTGTAAAAGTAATGGCAGGGTCAGTTGAAGGGATGTCTCGTGTTGGAGCAGATCAAGATAACATGTATTTACTTAGCGAAGAAGAAGGTTGGGAAGATGTAACCGCCTGGTGCAATGCCCCGGATCTGTACACAGACATCGGGGCTAATTGGATCACGCATAGCGGCGATGAATTGTACCTGACGATGGGTTTCAATTCCTCGCTTGGGAATGCCATTAGTTTTGAAATCCCTGTAAATGGTTGGGGCCCTGAATCTTTCAGTATTCAGGGATATCAAGTATCTGAAGGTTACTCGGCTCCCATCACTTATAACACAATAAATAAAGCGGCGTTGGATGACTTGCTCGATACCGACGGCGCCGCCGGTTTTGCCGCCGGATTTACGCAGAATTATATTTATCGCATCAGAATCGCCGCTCCTACAGGTTATGATGGTAGTTGTGTTCTTTTGCATTTCGGGCAAATTGGCGCTAAAGTAATTGCAATTTCAACTGAGGGGACGACATTATTTGGAGCCGATTTTGATCAGTTACAAGTTATTAGAGAATTCAATTGGGAGGATGTAACGGCATGGTGCAATGCTCCGGATTTGTACGCCAACATTGGCAATAACTGGATTACTCACAGCGGGGATGAATTAAAATTATGGATCGGTTTCAATTCCTCGATTGGCAATTCGCTTCCCTATGACGTTCTGGAAGGTTACGAAAGCCCCGCTACCTTTATAATTCAGGGTTACCAGGTGGGCAGTGAAGTAACTATCGCTTCCCGCAACCTCGCCTACGAACCCGTTTCCCAGCTAAATATTGACACCCTGTTCATGAATGACGACGCCGATGATTTTATGAGTCAGTTCCGGGATTACAATTACCTGTACCGCTTTGACCTGTATAGCAAACTCAATCTCACCAAAGGCAACAAGATCAAAGTTCACCTTGACGATACGGCGGACAAGGTGATCGCCTTCAGCAACGGCACCACCCGTCAGCTTGCTACCATCGGTAAAATACTTACCCAGCAGCAGTTGTTCGGCGTTGGCGCCTGGACCGATGTTACCCAATATGCTGATGAGCAGGACTTTTACATTGTAATGGTTGACGACCCCAACGAACACTATCCCGGACACCTGCGAATGTGGCTTGGCTCGGATTCCTGGCTGGGGCAATCGCTGACTTTTGAAACCGTGGATAACGCCACCCCGCCGGATTCGTTCTTTGTCCGTTCCTTCCGCCGTTCCGATAAATTGGTGGAAA
>CAYNSO010000116.1:0-10849 GCA_964399735.1 uncultured Cytophagia bacterium | reverse complement strand
CGGTCTGGTCATTGGCGATGTGTGCGGACATGGTCTTGGCGCTGCGCTTATTATGACGCAAACCCGCGCTTATTTACGCGCTTATGCCAAGGTAGAGTCTGATCCCGGTAAAATTCTTACCCTGCTCAACCACGATCTGGTAAGCGATCTGGATAATAGTAATTTTGTCACCCTGGTTCTGGCACGACTCAACTCGCAGCAAAAAACGCTGGATTATGCCAGCGCCGGGCATCCCCCTGGTTTACTTGTCGACCGGAATGGTAATGTGAACGAGTTGGTCAGCACCGGCATTCCGTTGGGATTTATGGTTGATTATCATTTTGAAACAAGCCCGGCCAGACAATTGTCTGCCAGTAATGTGATCGTTTTTGTGACTGATGGAATTATTGAAGCCAGGAACCAAAAGCAGCAAGATTTTGGTATTGAACGAACGCTGGCTATAGTAAGAAAATACCAAAAGAGTCAATCCCGTCGGGTTATCAACCGTCTTGACCAGGCGGTCCGTTCCTTTACAGAAAATCACCCTCGTGAAGATGATATGACCGCAATTGTGTGCAGGGTATTGGAGAGTTCTGATAGCCTGTCAGAAAATGAAAAAGGGCGCTAGTGCGCCCTTTTTCAGGTAGAAATTTTACTTTCCGTTTAAAAGATCATCCGCAGCCAGAACACAGAAAATATAATTAGCGGCGCCGGGCATAACATACTCACCCTGCTGCCAGAGATAGGGGAACGGCTCTTTTAATTCCGGGAAATCCGGGCGAATAAGGCCGGTACCGGAAGCGCCGCCACCGGGAATGTAGTACCAGTCATCTCTGTTCACTCCATAAGCAGTTGTCAGGGAATGAGCCCCAACACCAGAGATGAACGAGGTTGATGAACCGGGGTGGCAGCCGAAAATAAAATTGAGAACATGCAAAACATTTTCACGATCAAATAAATCCGGAAATGCTTTGTGCAGATAATATTGATTGACGGCAAAAGTCTGGATATCCCAGCCCACTCCCCAGATTGCCGGGCGGTAAGGAATTCCAAATGGGGTATCGGCAATACTTTTCTGCATCATGGCGCTGTATTCTCTAATCGCTTGTGTAAACTCGCTGGTAAAAGCCGGGTCTTTTATCGCCGGCAATATCCTGGCAATAGCCCATCCGGTACCGCGCACTTGTTTTTTAATTTCCGGTAATAAGGTAACCAGATGGTTGAGATAAATATCATTTTTTGTCGTTTCATAAAGTTCCACTGTCGCCAGAATTTCCTGCTCTTTCAGGTTACCGGGTATGTATGCGCTGCGGTGCGATACCGGCTTGTGTGTCTGTTCATAGTTCCATATTTTTGTAGCGGTTTGCAAACATTCATCAGCGAGTTGATCGTCAAAACCGCGCAGCACTCTGGCAGAAGCGGCAAAAGTGGCGGCGGCGTTGTATTCCAGACCTGTGGATTTGTTGGTGAAAATGTAGCGATCATCCTTTTTGCCGGAATGAAAACCATCAGTTTCCAATGGCCCCAGTTTTGGGTCATAGATCAGGTTGTCGGTCATGGTCATGGCGTCGCCGAGGTGCACGTACTGGATAATCGAATTACAGATTATACCGGGAAAACAATGTCCGCTGATACGATAGCCGGAGAGCAGGTTTTCCAGACCATGTTTGATCTGCTGCAAAATATCCGGTGCGCCGTCCGGTTTATGTAGCTCGACCAGGCGCGCTTTATCATTCACGGTGGTTTGGTCGGTATTGACTTTAAATGTTTCCCGGCTCAACGCCAGGGAGTAAATGGTTCGGGACTGTGAACCGGCTGCTATGTCGTAATCGCCGGCATCATGCCAGCCGCCGCGATCCAAACCCGGCACGTGTTCAAAAGGCTGGAATTTGGTTTCTGTCGCCGCACCTTGCCGGTAACTGTCAAAGTGTTCAAGAGGAGCGGGCGCTTGCATGGCGTCATCCAAATGACAGGGACCATGCCAGATGCGGAACCGGTCGCGGATGCTCATGTGGCACATTTGCACCGGGAAAAATGTTTCCAGGGCTGGTTGCCAGATATTCTGTTGGTAAACGTCCGCGCTGATTTTAAAGGGTTCGGTTTGTTGGTCGCCATAGCGGATGACATACATACCGGGTTCCTTGATCTCGGTAAAATCGAAAATGGCATACTGATAGCGCAGGAAATTACCCCAAATTTTGGGCGCGGCTTCCATAACCGGGGATTTACTGTTGGACATAACTTTATAAATACCGGCAACCTGGGTATTATCGGTAAGCGGGTCCAGTTCAATGATTGCCTGTTTGGTCTGTTCGGGGTGATAGCCGACCTGTGAATGGCCGATGACCGGAATATGTCGCCAGTCCGGAATCAGATGAGGTTGAATAACCCATTCGATTGCATTCTGCGACGCTCCGGCGGGAATTTCCTGGCGGATCACAAACCAGCCGTTTTGGTCGGTATCGCGGCCGTCGTAAAGCAGCAATGTGCCGTTCTTGCTTTCAACTGTTAAATGATATTTGGGATCATCAGGGGCAACCGATAGTTTTCGGCCGGTTGCCATAGGCAGGGGAATAGCTTTGCCTTGTTGCAGTTGTATTGGGCCGTTACCCTGACGTGGAAAGATGCTAAATTTGTCGTCCAGATTATAGCTTTTGCCAAAATAAAGTTGCGGATACAATTCAAAATTGAACCCCAGCTTGCCGGCCAGCGAGTCGGGTAGGGGAGACGCCAGATCCAGGGTGATAATAAATTGCCCCTTGTCGGCCCTGACATGAACGCTGTAATCCAGTTTTACTATGGGAAAGGTATTGGTAATATGAATTGTGTTTTTTTGTGCATCCAGGCTGCGTTTGCCATTGCCGGATTTGGGTTCCCATTGGCCGGGAGTTGGTTTCAGCCTCAAGTCTCCACAGGAAGCAATTCGTTGATCGTGCTGGATAATTTCCAGTCCGCCCTGTTTGCCTTCGGGATAGTTATTGTGAAACGCAAGCAACGAGAAACCTGGCGCTTCAAAGTATTGTTTTTCCGAATTTAAAGTAAATTCTGTAACAGCACATAAACAAGGTAGAGCCGATGAAATCAGCAATAAAGTGAACAGCAAGTAATTTTTCATTTTTCCTCCAGGTTAGTAAAAGTTTTTTTATAATGTACAAAACCCCTGATGGAAAACCATATTTATTTTTTTACCCATGACTGACAACCAAAGCGAATAATGATTCTAATATATTGATTATTAAGAAATTGACTAATTAATTGGTAAATGAAAAGATGATAATTTTTTACAATTGATTATTACTTTGTAAACAATCTATTTCCTTTTTTCTATTCCAGTCAAGCCCTTTTCGGGCATTTATTGCCTGTTTCAGGTTATTTTTTTGAACGGAAAATATTTTTTAAAAAATGAAATAAATGCTTGCTTTTTTATATTTTAATCATTAATATATTTGTGCAAGTAAGTGTACACTGATTTTCCCCTTATAATGTATTGGTTTTGAAAACGTTTTTTTTTAAAATTCTAAATCAAAAGATAAATTAAATCGTAGCGAATGCCCGAATTCGTTGAGGCTATTCAATACGATTTTTTTTTTAATAAGGGAAGGAAGCTAGTCGTACAAAAAGGTAAAATTTTTTTAAAGGATTTTTTAATGGAAAAAGGTACAGTAAAGTGGTTCAATGGCTCAAAGGGCTATGGATTCATCACCCGCGAAGAAGGCGATGACGTGTTCGTTCATTTTAAAGCTATCATTGGCGATGGTTACAAAACATTGAACGAGGGAGACCAGGTGCAATTTGAAGTTGAACGGGGTGCTAAGGGTTTACAAGCAACCAACGTTAAAAAAGTCTGATCTTACCTGACTTACCCCTGGCAACCACCAGGGGTTTTTTATTTATAGCTCTTTAGCTTTACATATTCAAGTACTACCCGATAATTTTGTTCTTCTCCGGGTTGTTTCCCGGTTCCGGGCAAAACATGTACCCAACGCTGCGGATGCTTTTTAGATATACTGGATTTTTCGGGTCAGGTTCAAAATATTTACGCAATCTGGCAATAAATATATCCACTGTACGGGTTTCCACTTCGGAATGGATTTGCCAAACATGTTCGAGCAATTCCTGGCGGGTAACAATAGTATTCATGTGATCCACCAAATATTTTAGCACCATGGCCTCATGTGGCGTCAGGTGAAATTCGTCTTTGCCGGATTGGTATTGCAGGTTTTTAAAATCTATAGTGTGTGGCCCAAAGTTAAAGAGCGGGCTTTCCCCGGTAGTTTTTTGATACCATTGCTTGCGGCGCAGCATACCTTTTACGCGCAACAATAGCTCATCAAGATGAAACGGTTTGGTCATGTAATCATCGGCGCCAATTTCCAGCCCCTGTAGACGATCTTTGACGCCGCTTCTGGCAGTTAACATCAGAATGGGAATTTGCGGATCGACCAGGCGCATTTGTGCTGCTACTTCAAAACCATTCAGGTAGGGCAGCATGATATCAAGAATAACCAGGTCAAAAGATGCAGCGGCAAAACATTCCATAGCCTTTCTGCCGTCGGCTGCAAGCCGAACATAATATCCTTCTTCGCTTAAATTATATTCCAGCCCCATAGCCAGCGATTCCTCATCTTCCACCAGCAGAATACGGCTGCCAGTAAAGTCATGCGGATTCATCTTCACCTCTTTCGATTTTTTTCCTTTTCTGGGTTAGTTTCAACAGATTATTGATATAGCGGTTTGTAGCTGTCGGGTAAACAGGCAGTTCAATAATAAAAGCTGTTCCCAGCCCCTGCCCTTCGCTTTGGACATTGATTTTTCCACCGTGTGCCTTGACGATTTCTTTCACCCAATACAATCCCAACCCGGTTCCCTTAACATTGGGGATATCGGCACGGTAGATACGATGAAATTTCTGGAACACCTGTTTCTGATCTTTTTTATCTATGCCAATACCATGATCACGGAATTCAAGCAGTACCTGGCCGCCTTTATTAGCCAGGTTCAGTTCGATCCTGGCAAGTCCCTCGGAATATTTAATGGCATTGTCGACCAGGTTGTCAAATACCGTACGCATGGCATTACGGTCGATAACGCAGGAACAGGGTGCGTCGCCGGTAATTGTAACCGAATCCGGCGGCAGTTTGAATTGGCTGGCGGTCTCCTGTAACAGTTTATTAAAAGTGAGCCCGGCCATGACGACCTCATAATGATAAACAATTTTCTTTTGTTCCAGCCCGGATATTTCCAGGATCGAATTGATGAGGTTTTTAAGCCGGTCGGCGTCTTTGATCATCTGTTGAAGAAATTCTGCCTGTTTTGCCGGGGGAACCAGCCTGGTTTTTAATGTTTCCAGGTATAACTGGATTGAAGAGAGCGGCGATTTCAATTCGTGGGTTATATTGGCAATAAAGTTATCGTACATGGCGGTGATCTTCATCTGCGCAGTTAAATGACGGAACATTAACAACATGCCGACAGATATTGCCACCATAAAAATCAGGCCGCCGATCAGGGCTATAACATTATCGGTTCTGGAAACCAGTTGTGGTGTAATCTGTTCCCCAAAATGATTAAAGATCAAATTGCCGGCAATGTAACGATAAATCCATAAACCGAGTACCACTACCCAGGCAACCTGGGCCAATACAAAGACCAGGATCGGATAAAATAAACCGCGGGTTTTTTTCATAATGAACTCTATCAATTTGATTTTGTTTCCAAAGTAACAGTTTTTTATCAAACATGAAAGCGCTTTTACACTACTTTTACAATTATAGTTATATAAATTAGTTATATTACAAGTGACAGATTTTTTTTGAGGTTATTATGAAAATATTACTAGTCTATCCCGAAACCCCTTCTACATTTTGGAGCTTTCGGCATGCCTTAAAATTTGTAGCGCGTAAATCGAGCGAACCGCCTTTGGGTTTGTTGACTGTAGCAGCCATACTGCCAGAGAATTGGGAAAAGAAACTGGTCGATTTAAACGTGTCTGAACTGACCGATAAACAAATTTTGTGGGCGGATTATGTTTTTTTAAGCGGTATGAATGTACATATACAATCATTTTCAGCCCTGGTGAAACGCTGCAAGGCGCTGGGCGTAAAAATTGTCGCCGGCGGGCCAATGGTAACCACGGATTATGAACAATTTCCAGAGGTCGATCATTTTGTATTGAATGAAGCTGAAATTACCCTGCCGCTGTTTCTTCAGGATCTGGCTGCCGGATGCCCGCAGCATATTTACAAGACCGATCAATTCCCGGATATTACGCAGACTCCAGCGCCGTTATGGCAATTGTTAAAGATTAAAAGATACGCCTCGATGAATGTGCAGTATTCCCGCGGATGTCCTTTTAACTGCGAGTTTTGCAGCGTAACCCAGCTTAACGGGCGCTTGGCCCGCACCAAAAGTGCGGCGCAGTTTTTATATGAACTGGATACGCTGCATGCTGCCGGCTGGCGCGGCAATGTTTTCATTGTCGATGATAATTTTATCGGTAACAAACAGCGGCTGAAAAGCGACCTGCTGCCGGCATTGATCGCCTGGTCTGCTGATCATCACTATCCGTTTTCCTTTACTACCGAGGCTTCCATTAATCTGGCTGATGATGAAGAATTGGTGCAGTTGCTCGTCAAGGCCGGAATGCGCACCGTGTTTGTCGGCATCGAAACCCCGAACACGGCAAGTCTGGCCGAATGCGGCAAAGCTCAGAACATGCAGAGAGATATTGTCTCGTCCGTTAAAAAACTGCAACAACAAGGCTTGATCGTGCACGGGGGCTTTATTATTGGTTTTGATAATGACCCACATACGATATTTGAAGACCAGATCAGCTTTATTCAGAAAAGTGGCATTGTTACGGCTATGGTGGGGCTTTTAACCGCATTGTCCGGAACCCATCTTTTCAAGCGGCTGAAATCCGAAAATCGTTTGCTGAACCTTTCTACTGGTAATAATATGGACGGCTCGCTGAATTTTATTCCCAAAATGAACCGGCAAAAATTGTTAACAGGCTACAAGTCCGTTTTAATTACCATCTATTCGCAAAAAGAGTATTATGAACGGGTAAAGACTTTTTTGCGTGAATATCATTTACCCCGACAGGGCGGTTTAAAACTCAGTTGGCGTGATATCCGCGCATTTTTCCGTTCGATCTGGATGTTGGGAATTGTGGAAAAAGGCAGAACATATTATTGGAAACTGCTGCTGTTTTCGCTATGGAATTGTCCGAAAAAGTTTGCTTTGGCAATGACCCTGGCAATTTATGGTTTTCATTTTCGCCGGGTAATTGAAACGATCTAAATCGTAACCGGCAATTTTTATTAACTCTTTCTGGAGGTTTTTAATATGAATTTGAATAGAATGCCCGAACTGCATATCGGTAACCTGACAGCGCAAGTTCCAATCGTACAGGGCGGTATGGGCGTGGGTGTATCTCTTTCCGGTCTGGCCGGGGCTGTTGCCAAAGAGGGCGGCATTGGCGTTATCGCTACCGCTGGAATTGGCATGCAAGAGCCGGATTTGCAACGGCATTTTACCGAAGCCAATAACCGGGCGTTAACGCGGGAAATTTTACAAGCCAAAGCCAATTCAAATTCGCAAGGTCTTGTTGGAGTGAATATCATGGTTGCTTTAACCGATCATGAATCCCTGCTGCTCGCCGCCCTCGATGCCGGGGCAGACCTGGTGTTTATGGGCGCGGGATTGCCCCTGAAAATTCCGCAGGTAGTTGGCCCGGAACGCATGCAGAACAGCCATACCCGTATTGTGCCAATAGTTTCTTCGGGACGCGCCGCCGAGGTGATCTGTAAAACCTGGAGCAAATCCGGCTGCATTCCCGATGCTTTTGTGGTAGAAGGGCCCATGGCCGGCGGCCATTTGGGATTTAAAAAAGAGCAGCTGGATGACCCGGCTTTTAAACTTGAAATTCTGGTAAAGGATGTTCTGGCTGCTGTACAGCCTTTTGAACAACAAGCCGGTCATGCCATTGCCGTTATCGCCGGAGGCGGCATTTATACCGGAGCGGATATTCATCGTTTCCTGGAAATGGGAACAGCAGGTGTGCAAATGGCCACCCGCTTTGTCGCTACCAACGAGTGCGATGTGGATATTCGTTTCAAACAAGCGTATCTTAATGCCTGTGAAGACGATATTATGATCATCGACAGCCCCGTAGGGTTACCGGGCCGCGCTATTCGCAACCAGTTTTTGAATGATGTTTCTGCCGGTCAGAAAAAGCCGTTTAAATGTCCTTATAAATGCCTGCGCACCTGCGAGTTTAGGGAAGCGCCTTATTGTATAGCCAAAGCGCTTATCAATGCCAAACTGGGCACGCTGGATGACGGCTTTGTCTTTTCCGGCGCCAATGCCTGGCGCGTGAATGAAATTGTCTCGGTACAAGAGTTGATGAAAACGCTGCAGCAGGAATATGCTGCCGCAGTTTCGGAAGAAAAGGAATTGCTCAAAGCGGCGGTATAAAATTATTTGGGGAAAAAAGTACGAAAATCCTGATTATGGCTATTGTTGCTGTAATCAGGATTTTTTTTATGATAACTGCCATGCCCGCAGATATTAAAATAACGACGATTGCTGCGGATCTACAGGTTTGGCGGGTTTGACAGGTTTGTTGTTCTCTTTATGTTTATTCTCCGGTACGCTTTTCGGTTTCTTTTCCGGAATATAGGGAATAAGTCCTTTTTCAAAAGCAATTTGCTGGATTGCCGGTTCGGCGTAGCGCGCGTCAACACAGAATCCGTTCACCATTATCATCCACGCCAGGGGATTACTGTCCATTTTGCTCGGCAGAGTCCAGTCCGTATCGAACACGCCTAAACCCAGTAAATCCTTGACGATTTTAGCTTTGGACGAGCCCGTGCTTCTTTTAACATCGTAGGCGGAACACAAATCATCCGCACAAATAAAGGGCTGGCTATCTTTGTCAAAAAGAAAATTAACGGCGCCGATGGCATAAGTAATACCGCAGGCCCATAATTCCGGCTTTCCTTTAAGCAGCGGCGAGGGACGCTTGCGGCACAGCGCAGCTATGGCGTAACGAATCATCTGCGCGTATTCCTCATTCAGGTACTTTTGGCTGAATTCATCCGTTAGCATGCAGAGTTCATTGAATTTTTCCTGCATTGCCTGCGGAACTTTTTCCGTTTTTGTGTTGGTAGACATGGTTGCCTTTCGTGAATGGTTTGTAAATAGGTAATTGTATTTCATGAGCGTTAATCGTACTATATTCATCTATCGAAATGGTTGTAATTATTGAATAAAATAATGAGTTATACAAAATGTTACAACTCTGGTTTATTTATTTGTCAGGTTGTTAGTGGTTCAATTTTATACAAATTGGAGAAAAAAAGCAAGGAATTTGTTGGGGAAATGAAAATCTTTATAAACAAAAATCCCGTAGGGATGAAATGTTTCTAGAAAAAATATTGCCCTCACAACCAGAGGCTGTATAAATTGGTCTCAAAAATTTAATTTAGCTGGAAACAAAACTATAATTGAGCTAGATTTCAAATTCTCCGGTTTTTTATGTAATTGTAAAACACGTTTTTGTCATTTCGACCGGAGGGAGAAATCTTGTTTTTATGGTTTTTACAAAGAAAGATTCCTCGTCGCTTCGCTCCTCGGAATGACAAAATCGGGAGTTTTATAATAAGCAGAATATAGGCATTCTACTATAATGCTTTTAATACAGCCCGGAAACCATTATTTTTATCCGCAGATGACGCAGATTTACACAGATGAAAAAAAGCAAAAAGCGAAAGAACGGGGAATCCCGTAGGGATGAAATGTTTCTATAAAACAATAAACAAGCAAACGTCAAGCTCCGTCAGGAGCGAAACCATTATTTTTATCCGCAGATGACGCTGATTTACACAGATGAAAAAAAGCAAAAAGCGAAAGAACGGGAAATCCAGTAGGGATGAAATGTTTCTAGAAAACAATAAACAAGCAAACATCAAGCTCCGTCAGGAGCGAAACAATTATTTTTATCCGCAGATGACGCAGATGACGCAGATTTACGCAGATGAAAAATGTCAAAAACAAAAGAACAAGTGTGGTCCACTTGCGTGATAGTGATGATAAAGCAAATTATTCTATGAATTGGAACCTATCCCTGTTTTTTAAGGGTTTTGCGGTGAGGTGGCCTACACTTTTATTTTTCTGTTGAAATTTATAAAATTATTGGGTATAATCTGTTAATATTAAAATTTAATAAATGTTGCGTAAATGATCATTCATCCACAAATTATTGAAAAGCAGGGCAAGAAAGAGTATGTTGTTTTGCCTTATGAAGAATTTTTAATGATACAAGGAGAACTTGAAGATTTAAATGATCTTTTGGATTTGAGAGCATAAAAAAAAATCTCAAAAATGGAACCAACTCGGAAGTTGGATGATTTTATAAAAGATTTGAATATTTAAAGATCCTATGCACCTCCACCACCCACCCGGATTTTGTGCTGTTGACGCTAAAGCTGGACGCTGAAATGCATGCCCGCTATGGTGAGCTGCAATTACAATACAATCCCCACAACAAGCTGGTGGAACTCGATACCGCACTGCTCGGCTATGTGGATGGGAAACCGGCGGCCTGCGGCTGTTTCAAGGCTGTGGATGAGCGCACCGTCGAGATCAAAAGAATGTATGTGGACCGGGAATACCGCGGCAAAAGCTATTCCGTAGCGCTGCTGCAATCCCTGGAAAAATGGGCCGCCGAACTGGGTTACAGCAGAGCGATCCTCGAAACCGGCAACAAACAGCCGGAAGCCATAGGCCTGTATAAAAAGTGCGGCTATTCGATAATAGAAAATTATGGGCCGTATGTAAACCTGGAAAACAGCGTTTGTATGGAAAA
>CAYNSO010000115.1:0-10876 GCA_964399735.1 uncultured Cytophagia bacterium | reverse complement strand
AAAATCCGGCGAATCCCTAAAAAACAATTGTATTTTATAGAAATTCACATTATAATAACTAGTATACTTTTACTGAACCACAAAAGCTGAAAATTGCATGCCGGGGGAAAAAACAGTAACCCGGCGAATATTATTGATTCTTTGAATTTTACGGGAAGGAGCCTGGAATGGGTAAAATAACCAGAAGGCAATTATTAAATATCTCTGCCTCTGCGACAATCGGCTCGGTGTTGGGCGCCGGGGTTATTGCCGGCGCGGCAACCAAAGATACAACCGATCCGGTGAAACGCCTTAAAATCATTGTATTTGGCGCTCATCCGGACGACCCGGAAACCGGCTGCGGCGGCGCCATGCTGTTGTTCACACGGGTCGGTTATGAGGTTGTTGCGGCATATCTAACCCGCGGCCAAGCCGGCATCGAGGGAAAATCCTTTGCCGAGGCGGCGAATATCCGTACCAGGGAAGCTGGAGAAGCGTGTAAAATTTTAGGGGCGCGTCCCGAATTCCTCGGTCAGACTGACGGCGACTGCGAGATCAACAAACAGCGCTACCAGGATATTATGAATTTTATGCAAAAAGAAAAACCCGACCTGGTATTCACCCATTGGCCAATCGACAGTCATCGCGATCACCGCGTCTGTTCTCTGCTTGTATATGACGCCTGGCTGCGGCTGGGACGGCAATGCGCCTTTTTCTATTATGAAGTGATGACCGGGTCGCAATCACAAAATTTTTACCCTACCCACTATATCGACATTACCTCCACGGCTCAGGAAAAACATGACGCCAGTTTCAAACACGTCAGTCAGGATGTGCAGGCCTGGTATGAAACAGATGTGGAGCGGGTGCAGGTATTCCGGGGTATGGAATACGGTTGTAAATACGCCGAGGCTTTTATAAAACACACACAGAGCCCGGATATAAATTTTTCCCGAATGCTGGCCGCTATATAACCCTTGTTATTGTTCAAATACATAAAACGAAAACAAACAGTAATATAAAATATCTTGCGAGCTGTGAATTGAGCAATAACTAAAAAAAATACAACTAGTAATCATTATGGAGAATTTGAAAATGAAAAAAATCCGCACTGGAAAAAACCTGCTAAAACAAAACCTGGTTGTTTTATTTATCCTGCTAATATTCGTAACCATGAATCAATGCAGTAAAGCAGACAACAAACCGGCTGCCGAACAATGGATCAGCTTGTTCAACGGCCAGGACTTGAACGATTGGAAAATCAAAATTGCCGGGTATGATTTGGGCGATAATTATAACAACACTTTCCGGGTTGAAGACGGGTTGCTAAAAGTGAGTTATGATCAATATGAAAAATTCACCAATCAATATGGCCATATTTTTTACAAGGAACCTTTTTCAAATTACAGAATACGCATTGAATACCGTTTTATCGGCGAGCAGGCGCCCGGCGGCGAGGGTTGGGCGTTTCGCAACAGCGGTGTAATGCTGCACTGCCAGGCGCCGGAAACAATGGGTAAGGAGCAAAGCTTTCCCGTTTCCATCGAGGCACAATTTCTGGGCGGTAATGGCACAGATGAGCGACCGACAGCCAACCTGTGTACACCGGGAACCAATGTGGTCATCAATGGCGAATTGGTTACAACTCACTGCAACAATTCAACATCCCCCACATTTCATGGCGATCAATGGGTAACCATGGAAGCGGAAGTGCATGGCAGCGGCATCATCAAACACTATATGAATGGTGAACTGGTGATGCAATACGAACAGGCGCAATATGACACCACCGATGCGGATGCCGCAAAACTGGTTCAAGGTGGTAACCTGCTTATTCCGAAAGGTTATATCTCCCTGCAAGCGGAAAGTCACCCGATAGAATTTCGTAAAGTGGAATTATTGCCCCTGACGGAATAAACTGGTAACTGATGCCGGGCGCTTACCCGGCATCAGTCTGCAAATAATTAACAAGTTTAAATAAAGAGAAAATCGGTCAAATATTTTTTTTACTTGTTGAAAACAACTTTGCGAACAACCTGCTCGCCCCTGCTTTTAAGAACTGCCAGATAAAGACCGCTTGCATACCCCCCGGCTTGCCATGAAAATTTATAGTTCCCCGGATTGAAATATCCCAACGCCAGAGTATCGACAAGCTGGCCGGACAAATTATAAACCACCAGGCTAACATTGCCGGGTTGTGATAAGCTGGCCTGAAAAACGGTTGCGTCGTTAAACGGATTGGGATAATTAGCCAGGTACAAGTCATAGTCCGTGGCAGATTCACTCTTGATAGAGCTTTCGGCTTCAAACTGCAAATGACTGGACATAAAGGGGATCATCATTGTTTCAAATCGTTCCCGTACTTTATTTTCATGGCCGCCGCTAAAGGTGTTATACTCATGGGCAATCCCGGCTGCGGTCAATAAATCCGTAAAATACTTACACCCTTTGCTGATCCACCGATATTCATCGTTTGCACCGACATCAATTCCCAGCGCCTGCAAACCGGCTAAATTATCTTTGTATAGTTCCACTTCTTTGGCAACGCCGCCAAAACCGCTTTCATATTTATACCATAATGTAGAATCAACCTGCAATTCATCATTAACCAGGGTATAGGGATAATCTACATGCGGAAAAGGTTTGGCTAAATTGGTTGAAAAAGCAGTTCCATACGCCCAACCAAACGCTCCGTCCCAATCGCCACTGCTGAACCGACCGGCGATATATGTTTTCATGTTTTGCAGAGCGGTTGCAGAATCCATCTGCGCCAGTTCATCCAGCTTGTTAATAAAATTTTTGATTATCGTTGTATTTTTAAAAACCTGCGCTTCTTTTAGACCCAGGGTATCATACAAACCGGGAGAAAGCGCATAAACAACCGAAAACAGATCAGGATGGCGCATTGCCAGGTTAAGCGCACCGAAACCTCCCATGGAATGTCCTGAAATACCTCGTGATTGTGCAGTTGCCAGGGTACGATAGTTCAAATCCACATAATTAATTACATCACTGGTAACAAAGTCTTCCCAATTGCCGGTTACCGGTGAATTGACGTAAAAAGCGCCGCCCATAAAATTACGTCCCGTAACAACAACAACGATCATTTCCCTGCTCACTTGTTCAGTAATCAGCTTGTCCATAGAGTCTTTGAGTCGAAATCCCTGATAAGTACCATTTGTCCAGTAAGAAACATAATCGGTCCATCCGGATAGAAAGTAGACAACCGGGTATCTTTTTGTACCCTCTAAATAGCCGGGTGGCACATAAACAACAATGTTTTGTTGAGTAGCTTCCCCGATAAGACTGTTGGCAAGCGATGGCGCTGCTATAGTCAGGTTGAATGACTGCCCTTCAGCCGCAAAAAGCATTGCGGTAGATAACAAAAGCATCAAAATCACGGTTAAGAATAAAAAAAACTTGTTCATATTAAACTCCCTGCTAATTATGAATTGACTATTTACAGGGGTAATTTAATATTCAGGCAGGTTTATATCGACCGACTTGATGTATTAACATAAAGTCGAACCATTTTTTTCAGGCGCTTTCCAGATATTTTATAAACTCTGTGGGAGTCATGCCGGTATTTTTCTTGAAAGCGGTATTGAATACCGATTTACTGTTAAACCCAACGCTATACAAAACTTCCAGCACAGTTTTTGGTCGATTCTTTTTTTGTAAAATCTGTTTGGCTTCTTCGATACGATAGGAATTGATATAATCAAAAAAATTCTGTTTGATATAATTGTTCAACAGGTAAGAGAGGTTTCGCGGCGGAATGGATAACTTGTCCGCCAGATCCTGCAAGGTAATGGCAGGATACAGGTATGGTTTTTCATGCTGCATATAATGCTGCAAACGGTTGGTATAAGTGGTTAACAGGGTATCATCCAAACCAACAGGACGGGTTTTGACTTCTTCTCCTTTTACCGGCTCGACGGACAAGCTCAGACCTTTGAATATAAGCATAACAGCAAAACCCAGAAAACTGCAATTTAACAGGAACTGAATTATCAAATTAGAGTTGCCTCCGGCAATGTGCACCAGATCATCGAACAGGGAAATGGCATAAAGAACGATAAAAAACCAAAATATCAGTTTGAGCCAGGACAAATTGATCTTTTCAACAGAAGAATAAAAATTTTTAATGCGCGCCTGGTACTTGTTCAGCATGAGCAGGGAAGCAAATAAAAAGAAAAAGGACTGCGGGTAATAAAAAAGTAAAAATAAATGCCATATATCCTGACGGAAATCATTGTTTGATAAAAGCGCCCGTTTGCCATCTGCATTCAGAAAATAAAAACGCACACTCAAATACAGAACCGCAACAACAAAAACGATACAATACTTGAGGTCGATAAATTTACAGCCCTTTTCCGGCTGTACAATTGAACGGGTATATAAAAAAAGAAGCGGAATATATAAATAGAGGAACGGCCATAATACAAAAAAAATATGCGGAAACCTGGCATAAAAATAGTCATGAAAAACAAACAGCAGAATATCAATGATACACGCCATCTTGGCCAGCAAAAAAGCGGCCAATAACCGGTTGCTGGTTTTATTCTCTCTTCTGGTTAACAAAAACACAGCAAACAGCAAAAACAGAAATACCGTGATATATAAAACGATTTCGTTGACTTTTCCCGGCATAGAATTTTCAGATCGCTCTTTTGTTTAATTGTTTTGGCTCTAAAGTATATTTTTCAAATAATTGAGTGTTACGCCTCTTACCGTCCTTTCCCCAGTAGTACAGCGGGGATGGTTTGGTATAATATTTTCAAATCTTTCCCAAAAGACCAGTTATCAATATATTCAAGATCAAGCCGGACCCATTCATCAAAAGGTATGTCATAGCGCCGGCTGGTCTGCCAGGTACAGGTCATGCCGGGCAAAGCGCTGAACCGGCGGTATTGCCGGCGATGCTCTATTCTTCCAACATCGCGAACCGGCAGCGGTCGCGGCCCAACCAGACTCATTTCTCCTTTTATAACATTAAAAAGCTGTGGCAGTTCATCCAGACTCATTTTTCGCAGCCATTTGCCAAACCGGGTTATGCGCGGGTCATCGGCGATTTTAAAAGCCGCGCCATCCGCTTCATTCCGGGATTCCAGATCCGCCTGCATGGCTTCGGCATTTTTCACCATTGTGCGGAACTTGATCATATTAAAAATACGCCGGTTATACCCCACCCGCTTGTGTACAAAAAAAACCGGCCATCCTGATGATATTATTATTAAAATTGCAATGACCAAAAACACCGGGCTGAAAAGAAGAACCAGCAATAGAGATAAACAAAAATCAAAACAATACTTTATCCGGAGAAACGGATTTTTATAGAGAGAACCGCTAAACAAAGTCCGCAATGATAAAGCCTGCCAGTCCAGTATTGTCAGCTGGTGATTTTCATACCCTTTTGTTGAGACCGGGATATGGCAGACAATACCCATCTCCAGGCAGCTATCGACCAGTTCGCGGTGTAAAGCGGTGTAATTACCTTCTGAAACGAGCACAAATAATTCATCGACACTATTCTTTTCGATATAATTCAGCAACTCGCCAACAGAGTCTACACTTGCAGATGATGCAGGCAGTTCTCTAATATCCGGCAGATTTTCCCGACCTGCAAAGTACAAAACGCTGTTAATACGATACCGTGGCCGGCGCTTTTGTAAAAATCTGCCAAACTCGGTAATAACCGCGGTATCCCCGACAATGACAATATTACGTCTGTTATTTTTAGCTCTGGTTGGAATTAACATTCGTTCTCGGATATATAGTAGTATTGGAATTTTTCCGGGTAACAAAGCGAACCTGAATTCCTTTGTTTATAATGACTAATTTACAAAAAATTTCATAAATTCAAACAAGGAAAATTTAAAATGAAAACCGGCCTTTTCTCCAAGTGGTAATTCGCTGACTCAAGCCTATCCCCCATCCTCGTCCTTGAGCAATTTTTCCTTTTTTGCTACAACATACGTGCAAACCAGGTCGCCGGTTACATTATTGGCGGTTTCAAACATGTCCAGAATGGGATTGATGCCCAGGGCAATAGCAACGATCACAGCGGTCTGCCCTGGTTCGAGCCCCATCGTTTCCAGAATAATAAATAACAACATAATGCTGCCGCCGGGCACGCCACCGGCGCCTATTGACGCCAGTACTGTCGTCAATACCAACAACGCCAGACCCGATAAAGTTAATTCAATGCCAAACATATTGGCAGCCAACACAGCAAACATGGGTAAATGCACACACACACCATCCATATTTACAGTAGCGCCCAACGGCAGGGAGAAACCGGCCAATTCCCCGGACACTTTAAGCTTGTCCCCTGCCACGCGCATGGAAACCGGCAAAGTGGCGGCGCTGCTGCGGGTGACAAACGCTGTAAGTATGGCTTCCTGAATGCTTTTAAAAACGCGGTACGGATTGGTACGGGTAAAAAATGCAATCAGCAGCGAATAAAAAACAAAGATCATACACACAATACCAAGCACAATTCCCAGGGTCAGCCGTAAATACGGGCCGACAATATTTGGTCCATAAATGCCAAAGTTGATCAGCGATAACGCCAATACACCGATGGGTGAATATTCCAGGATCCAGTCCACCAGTTTAAACATCACATCGCGCAATGCGGCAAAAATTTCCACCAGGTTGTTTAGCCGGTTTTGTACAGCAGGGTCTGAGCTCGCTTCAAAACTGACGCGAATACCCAGTCCCATTAATATGGAAAACACAATGACCGGCAAAAAATTTCCAGACGCCAACGCAGCAAAAGGATTTTGAAACATATTAACCAGGATTGCCGCCAAGCCCTTATTTTGCTGCGCCTGCTGTTGTATATCGCTAGCGCCGTTCATAACTGTACCGGCCAACTGTTCCCATCCGGCCAGGTCCACTCCTCCGCCGGGATTGATGAGCAAAGCCAGGGATACCCCTGTAAGTGAAGCAAAAAATGAACATAACAGGTACCAGCCCATTACTTTGACGCCAATGGCGCCAAAACGTTTGAGGGGTAAACTGGCTGCGCCGCTGACCAGCGAAAAAAAGATAATCGGAATAACGATCATCTTGAGCATATTGATCAATACCGCGCCAAAAGGAGAAACCCAGGGTAACAGCGCCGGCATAAGCGGCTGCCCGGTGCGGCTGGAGATTAACCAACATAATCCCCCCAGCAGTGAACCGGCAACAAAAGCGACAAACACGCGCAGCGCCAGAGAAACGGATACATACCATTTAAAGACCTTGTTCATAAGCATCCTGTAATGATGTTTTGCGTTTCGAACTCAGATAATACCGGTAAACAATTTACTGAAAAAGCTGACAAACGGCCAGATGATGATCCCCAGGATTGAAACATGGGTAAAATATCCGGCGACGATCAAGCCCATCAAAACCAGTGGGCCATATTTCTCCAGGGGAATAGCATAGCGTTCAAACCTGGTTGGCAGCAAACCAAACAGAATTTTCGAGCCGTCCAGCGGCGCAATGGGGAGTATGTTAAAAACAGCCAGAGCCAGGTTGATTTGCAGAGAATAAACCAACATTACCAACCCCAGACCGGCAACAGTAACCCGTGATTGCCCGGCCAGAGGCGATAACAGGTTAATCAGAATCCCGCTGACCAGCGCCAGCAGCATATTCATCAACGGCCCGGCTGCGCTGATCCATAGCATATCCCGTTTGGGGTTTTTCAATTTCCAGGGATTCACCGGCACCGGTTTGGCCCAGCCGAAATGTACCAAAAAGATCATGACTGTGCCCAGCAAATCCAAATGCGCAAGGGGATTCAGGGTCAGGCGGCCCATCTGCCGGGCAGTATCATCGCCAAACTTGTTCGCTGCCCAGGCGTGAGAGTACTCGTGCATTACCAGCGCCAATAGAATCGGCGGGGCAAGTAATAACAGGGTATATAAATCCATCGCTTCTCCATAATAATCAATTGAAAATCAATATACAATAAAACCTGCAAAAAACATACGACAAAAACATGGCGATCACTATAACTGCTGTAACAAAAATTATTCGGCTGCGTATGCAATGGTTATGGTTGACCGGCAAAAATTATCACATAATTACCAAACATGCGGCAAATAATTACACCCGTCTAATGGAGCAAGTTATGCAAAAAAAATACAGCTTGTTGATTGCCCTGCTGTCTATTACTCTCATTGCCATGGAAATTATCTGGACAAGAATTTTTTCCGCCGAATTCTTTTATACCTTTGCGTTTCTGGTTCTTTCCCTGGCTGTTTTGGGAATGGGACTCGGCGCGCTGTCCCTTCGCCTGTTCAGGGGATTGAATAGCATTAGCAAACTGTGGGTTTTATTGTCGTTAACCGCATTGCTGGCCCTGGTTGGGCCACCCGCCGCGCTGCATCTTGGTATGGAATACGGCAAACTGTTTACCGAAAAGATTATGGTCTGGAAATTCCTGCTCACCGTTATTATCCTTGGCGCGCCCTTTTACAGCGGCGGCGTTGCCCTGGCCCTGATATTCAAACAGTTCCACAAAGACATGCCGCGCCTGTACATGGCCGACCTGACCGGCGCCGGAATTGGGGTAATTCTGGCGGTTCTGCTGATGAATGTCATGGGTACCCAATATGCCGTATTTCTTGTAGCTTTACCGGTGATCATTGCCGCATTGCTGGCAGCCAAATCCTGGCAAAGAATAGCCACTGCGCTGCTGATCCTGTTGACGGCGGTTGCTTTGCCCCTGGCGAACAAAATTATGCAGAAACCCCGCGAAGAACGCGCCCCGGTCATTTACAAACACTGGGACGCTATGGCCCTGGTCAAAGTTTACAATTACGAGGAAAATTATCGCGGTATCAATATCGACAATGCCGCCAACAGTCCTGTGTATGGATTTGACGGCAACTGGGCGAAACCGGATTCCGAAAAGTTCGAGTTTGGCATCGATGTCTCTTACCTCATCAATTTGAACGATTCCTGCACCTTCCTGTCGCTTGGCGCCGGCGGCGGCGTGGATGTGTTGCAGGCTTTACAGTTCGGCGCAACGGAAATTCATGCTGTCGAAGTCAATCGGCATATCAACAAAATGATGCAAACCGGCTTTCTGGCGGACTTTTCCGGGCACATTTACAACGATCCGCGCGTCAAGGTTGTCACCGAAGACGCCCGCACCTATATCCGCCGGTTCAGCAATAAATTCGACATGATCTATTCGCTCAGTTCCAACACCTTTGCCGCCCTGGCTTCCGGCTCGTTTGCGATGGCGGAAAATTACCTGTTCACCACCGAAGCGTTCAAAGATTATTACAATGCCTTGTCCGCAAATGGTTTTATGATGATGGAACACCAGTTTTACATGCCCCGGCTGGCAACCGAAGCGCTTGACGCGCTGACGGAACTGGGCGTGGAAAATCCCCGCGAGCATATTGCGATTTATGACCTGCCGCAAATGCGGCGCAACATGATCCTGCTGGCAAAAAAACCGTTGACCGATGAAATCCGCAATAATGCCTTTGCCCCGCTCATACCGGAGTATTATCCCTATATTCACCTGCTGTACCCGGCGGTGGATTCGCTCAAGGATAACCTGATTAACCGTATCGTTACCGAAGGCTGGCAGACCGTGCAAAAGGACGCGGCGCTGGATATTTCGCCCTGCGACGATAACCGTCCCTATACGGCGCAACTGGGCTTGTGGAAGAATTTCGATATTAAAAAGCCGGGCGAATTATCGCCGTGGGAATTCACCGGCTTTCCGCTTTCCAAACTGTTGATCGTTTTCATCATGGCGGTTATCCTGGTATTCATCATACCGTTGAACCTGCTGCCTTTTATCGGCAAGCACAAAAAACTGGGCCCGGCCGGGTGGTTTTATTATTTCAGCATTGGCGTGGCGTTTATGGTGGTAGAGATTGTGCTGCTGTCCCGCTATACCCTGTTCATCGGCTCGTCGTCCTATACCATTGTTACTATTCTTTTTACCCTGCTGCTCGGTTCGGGACTCGGCAGTCTCTGTTCCGAAAAATTCAACAACACCACGCCTTTCATCCTGATTTTCGTGCTGCTTTGCATGGAACTCGTTCTCATTCCCTCCATTCATACATCGCTAACCGGACTGCCGGTGTGGGGCAGAATGCTGACCAGCTTTATCAGTATTTTCCCATTGGCGTTCTTTATGGGCATGCCGTTCCCCAAAGCGGCGCAGCGGGTCGGCGAGTTGGTGGACTGGGGATTTGCCGTAAACGGCGCCGCCTCGGTGCTGGCCTCTACAGGCATTATGCTGATCTCGTTCAGCTTTGGATTACAAATTGCGCTGGTAACCGGGTTGGTATTTTACTTTATTGCATTTGTACTGATACAATGCAAAACCAGGTGGTAGAATATGACAATGGGCGGAATTGGTTTGGGTTCCGCCCTTGATATTATTGGGGATGGTTGTTACTCGAACTGGGGGATGTCCCCCAGTCCGCACAATAAACGGGCTGTAACAAAAGCCCTAAAAATATAAAAAAGGTTACAAATATGAGAAAAAAAGTCATTCTTGTCATTCCGAGAAGCGAAGCGACGAGGAATCTTTAGTTTTAATATATTGTAAAAACAAGATTTCTCGCTTCGCTCGAAATGAAAAGTTTGTAATTTATACATTGTATTTTGAATGACCTTGCATAATTTGAGGCTTTTGATACAGCCCTCGAGCCGCCGGCCCGACCTGTCCGCGGACTGCGCCGCTTTCCATAGTCCGGAATGGTGCAGGAATCAGAATTTTATGTAACATTCCACTCTTAAAGGGGATAGTTAATTATTGCCTTACAGAGTTGGGGAAAACCGGACTAAAATTGCGACAAATTCATCTGCGTTAATCTGCGTCATCTGCGGATAGTTTATTTGTAGTTTTGATTGAATTAGTACC
>CAYNSO010000114.1:0-10970 GCA_964399735.1 uncultured Cytophagia bacterium | reverse complement strand
ACCCACAGAAAAGCATATAGAACCTTTATTTTAATATCCTGAACCGGGAACAGGTTTGGCCGATAAAATTAGTTTGCTTCTGTAATTTATTATTCTAAATTTAATAGATAAATATAAATTTTTTATATTATTGCAAATGGTATTTTCCCAGGGTATGAAGATTGTAATCAATTCGTACCTGTTTGTTTTTCCTGAATAATTTCAAAAAGAGGCTCACTTTATGAAAACCCTGATCGCTGACGATGATCCCATTAATCTCAAATTATTTATCAAATATCTTTGCAATTATGGACAATGTGTTCCGGCATTGAATGGAATGGAAGCTATCGAAAAGTTTAAACATGCTTTAAATGTAAACATTCCTTTTCAGTTGATCCTGCTAGACATTATGATGCCTGAAACTGACGGGCACGCCACGCTGAAGGAAATTCGCCGGATTGAAAATGAACATAATATTCCGTTTGAAAACCGCGTCAAAATCATCATGGCAACTGCTTTATCCGGGTTTAAACATGTTCAGTCCGCATTTGATAATATGGCTGATGGTTACCTGGTAAAACCGATTGAAAAAAAGTGTCTGTTAGATGAAATTAACAAGCTGTGTGGGTCGGATTTAAAATAGTAATTTTCATTTGGCATTGTTTAATTTCCAGTTTCAATTTATATAAATATACAAGGGCTGAGTTTAAGTTCTTTTATGAGCAGGGGTTATTATTTTCTTTTAATATGTTCAACACCCGAACCAAACACAATCATTACGAGTGAATCATTGCAATAAATATTAAAAAATACTATTTCATTACACTAGTCGGATATTTAAATAGGAATTTTGATTATTTTATAACAGGATTATTTTGTATACCAGGAACGATCTATATAATATATTGATAAATTGGGACTTGAAGTTACATGCTTGCCACCCGGAGATTTCTGTTTCCGGCAGTCCCGAACGAACTGAATACCGGATTGTTGTTGAAACGAACGAAGGACGTTTTTATATTGTTGAACAACTAGCCCCAGACCGGTGTGAACGCAAACGCTTGATTAATAATATTCTTTGCTTTCTCCATAATCAAGGGATGAATATAGTAAATTCATATATAAAAACGCCTGATGGAAATTCTATCTGTGAATATCGCAACCAGTTTTGGCAAATTCAACCGTTCATGCCGGGTATACCCCTTGATCGCCCGGCTTATCTAAATGACCCCTGGCGCGGGGTTGCAATGGCTGATTTTTTGATTGATCTTAAAAAAAATTCTGCGGGTATTGCCGATATAATATCAAAATCTCCATTTTCTATCAAGGATTATGTAATAGATTTTATGCAAAAAGTGCATATTCATAATCCTGAATTACTACAAAATCTGGAGGAAATTTTTCACTGCCTGGAAAATTCGTTTTTCAAACAACATGACGAGTTGGAGATCATATTTTGCCATGGTGATTATCATCCCTTGAATATTCTCTGGAGTGAAAACGAAATTCTTGCGGTTATCGACTGGGAATTTGCCGGATTTAAACCAGTGTTGTATGATGTTGCTAATATGATTGGCTGCCTGGGCATGGAGCAGCCCCGTTCCATGCTTGGCCCTATAACAACCCGGTTTCTGAATCAGCTTTTTACTAATCATTTTATAACTATCGATCTGTTGGAATGTCTGCCCGAGTTTATTCTTTCTTTACGTTTTGCCTGGCTCGCCGAATGGTTACGTAAACAAGATAAGGAAATGATAAAACTCGAATTAACATTTATGTATCTGCTGCTTGATAACCGGGAAAAATTATTGACTAAATGGCAACAGGGTTAAATATTCCTCTGCTTGTGCACTTGCAAATTTTTACAAAAATATATCTTGTTTCAAAAAAAATGCTTATATTAATATTCACTAGTCACGATTTGTATTTGTTCTTTGCATAAAAATATCAGGTTTTCATTCAGGTTAAAGCCGTTCATAAAAGGTGAAAAAGTCTTTTAAATATTAATAATTTTGTTTATATTATTTGCTTCAAATAATTTTTGAAATCATATAATTGGCCAGTAAATAATAATATGATAAGGAGCGGGGATATGACAGCGGAAAAAATGAAATCAGAAAAGAGTAATACTAGTAAAAGAATTACCCCTTTTACTGATAAAGAACTTGAATTTTTCCGGGCTCTAATTGAAAAAAAGCGCCAGGAAGCTATGGATGAAATTGAACGATGGCGGAGTTATTTATCCAATGATAACCGGGAAGAGTTGGATACCGATTCCGGTTATAGTTACCACCTTGCGGATTCCGCTTCAGTTGGTACCGACCGGGAACATGCTTATATGATGGTTGAAAGACAACAGAAATTAATTGGTTATTTAAACCGGGCTTTGGATCGCATTGAAAATAAAACCTACGGTATATGCCGGGTTACTGGCAAACCAATTAATCGTGAACGTTTGGAAGCTATTCCACATACAGAAATTTCCGTTGAAGCCAAGTTGAAAAATAAACGTTGAGCATTGTATACAATATCTGTTTTTTCCTGTTTTATGACAGAGTATAAACGATTTTTTAAAATTATGTTTGTTTAAACCGGCACGATAAATTTTTTTTATTTTGCCGGTTTTTTATTAAAAACAGCCGGCCATTTTCCCCTGCTTTTTTGAACCCCCCTCATAATCTCCTTTTTACAAACAGTAAAGCGTGAATGTGTTAGTATGAACATCTTGACTTTCTTCTTTTCCCCCAAAAACTAGAAATTTTTGTTGCATGTTTTACCCGTTTGAACATTTGGCAATTAAAATGAAATCATTTTAAACACCGAGACAAAAAGGGCATTGGATGGCTTGCTGATATGCCCGCAGTTATACTCTCCCGGAAAGCATGCCGCAGCGCTAAAGCCACAATATTGTAAAGTTGAGTCTTTTTTACTAGCTCTTATTAATTAATGGTGGAAAAGTGACGGAAACCTTTTTAAACGATCAAGTTGGTTTAATAATCATATTTACAATTAATTAGCTCATTCATAACAAGAGTTCATGAATAAAATGAGGCTGAAATAATTACCTGGTGTAATTTATTAAGATTAAACCTTTTTATTATAATAAAAATATACTATATTTCATTTTAAATTTTATTTAAAATTGGGTCTGGAAATAAAAAAGGAGTCATCTATGCAACTACACCCCCTTGATATTTCGATTATTATCGGGTATCTTTTACTAACAATTTTTATTGGAATTTATATTTCCAAAAGAGCATCCAAGGGCCTTGATTCCTATTTTCTAGGAGAAAACAGTTTGCCCTGGTACGTCCTGGGTATTTCCAATGCTTCCGGAATGTTTGATATAACCGGCACCATGTGGCTGGTTTATTTGGGTTTTGTCTACGGATTAAAAAGTGTATGGATACCCTGGATGTGGCCTACCTTTAACCAGATATTTTTGATGGTTTTTTTGGCAATCTGGCTGCGCCGTTCAAATGTATTAACCGGTGCGGAATGGATCACGACCCGTTTTGGTAAAGGACAAGGCGCCAAATTAGCGCACATTATTGTAGTTGTGTTTGCATTAATTAGCGTTGTTGGATTTTTAGCTTATGATTTTCAGGGAATTGGCAAATTTGCCGCGTTATTTTTACCCTGGGATTTATCACCCAATACTTATGCAGTTATTTTGATGAGTATAACCGCGGTTTATGTTATTTCCGGTGGTATGTTTAGTGTTGTTTTTACCGAAGTTTTACAGTTTATTATTATGACCATTGCTTCTGTTGCTGTTGGCATTATTGCCATGATGAGAGTATCTCCGGAAATGCTTGATAAAGTGATTCCAGAGGGGTGGAAGAGTATTTTCTTTGGCTGGAAGCTCGATATGGACTGGTCCGGTTATATAGAATCGGTGAACAGCAAAATTCTGGATGACGGATATTCCCTTTTCACTATTATTTTTATGATGATGTTGTTCAAAGGCATTTTAATCAGTATGGCCGGGCCGGCCCCCAATTATGACATGCAGCGGATATTGGCAACCAAAAGCCCGAAAGAAGCCGCAAAAATGAGTGGTTTTGTTTCTGTCGCTCTAATGTTTCCACGTTATTTAATGGTAGCCGGTTTAACAGTTTTGGCCCTTACTTTTTTCAGCCCGGAATTGAGCGCTATGGGACCCAATATTGATTTTGAACTTGTGCTGCCTTATGCCATCAAAAATTTTGTTCCTTTAGGAGTAAAGGGATTATTACTGGCCGGCCTGCTGGCAGCTTTCATGTCTACATTTGCTGCTACGGTCAATGCTGCCCCGGCGTATATTGTGAATGATATTTATAAAAAATACATTAATCCCTCAGCAAGCAATAAAAGATTGATATTTATGAGTTATCTTTCCTCGCTGGTGATTGTAATTATTGGTTTTGTATTTGGATTTCTGGTTGAATCTATTAATGAAATTACCTTGTGGATCGTAAATGCCTTGTGGGGCGGTTATACAGCAGCTAATATGCTGAAATGGTATTGGTGGCGGTTCAACGGGCATGGTTATTTTTGGGGTATGGTTTTTGGTTTGGCAGCCTCTATGGCGGTTCCCAAAATATTCCCGGATTTATCTGCAATTAATGGCTTTCCAATCATTTTTGTTGTTTCCATCATTGCCTGTATAATTGGTACTTTGGTTACCAAACCCGAAGATGATGAGCTATTGATTAAATTCTATACCAAGGTACGTCCCTGGGGCTTCTGGGAGCCCATCTATAAAAAGGTTATTGCTTTACAACCAGACTTTAAAAAGAATAAAGATTTTAAACGCGATTCAATCAATATTGCTGTTGGCATTGTCTGGCAGGTCTCTTTGATGGCGACGCCATTTTTCCTGATCATCAAAGATCCAAAACTTATCGTGGCCGGATTTGCAGTAATTATTTTAACTTCGTTGTTCCTTAAATTTAATTGGTGGGATAAATTATCCGAAGAATAATCTGTTCCCGGTTAATGCAAAAAATAGTAATATGCGGGTGAAGATAATTCACCCGCATTTTTTTGACCATTTTTTATTCTTTTATCTTTTCCGCTTTGTTTGCAATTTTTGCTTTATACCGCGCCGATTACCATGAAGGAGAATTTATAGAGTAGTAATGATCGTGGTTCGCAAAATGCCTGTTTTTTGTTACTGTGCTGTTAGTGATTAATTTCATCCCCGGCTATATTCATCCTTTATCATATATTCTTTTCTTTCCGCGCCATTGTAAGCCGCGGCTGGGTCTGATTTGCAGTCAAGATTCAATTGAGAAATATTGTGCCGAAACACCTTGATTAGCGTTGTTTGACCACACAGGATATTTTTCATTGTGATTGGCATGCTTTACTTTTACCAATAATAGAATGTACTTGTAACGGCATAAACCTCAATTTTAGAATAAGTAATATTGGTGTTGCCCAATTTTTTTACAAGTATAACGCCGCACAGTTCAAACTGTACGGCTTGCAGAGAATAAAGAGTAATTTGTTGCGTTATGGATCATGGAAATTCTATTTTAACAAGAGACATTTTTTAACAGCGCTATATTCCTGTGATTGCAGCCGGTAGAAATACATTCCGGTTGCTACTTTGCTGCCCGTGTTATCCAGGCCGTCCCATATTATTTTATAGCTGCCGGCAACAAAAGAGCGGTCAACCAGGGATCGGACTTCCCGGCCCAGGATGTCATATATCTTGATGGAAAGATTGGTTGTTATGGGCAATTGGAAATAAATTGTCGTTATTGGATTGAACGGATTTGGAAAATTTTGATACAAGGCAAAGGTCTGCGGCACGCCCTCTTTTGCCTCCACCGATACCGGGTTTTCATAATATCCAACCAGGGTTGTTATGCTACTGCCGGGCAACAGGATAACGCCGCCTCCGGGAATCTCGGCGCCGCGTGTAAAATTGCGATTTTCAGCGGTTGTATACGAAGCAAAGCTTTCAGGCAAGTTGGCGCCGCTAATTTGTACCACTTTGGGGTCATCACTTTTATTCAACAGTACCAGGGTTAGAGTTTTTTCCTGGTTATGCTTGAACGCTATACATGGAACCTCGGCATCTGAAAAAGTAACATTAACCCGTATTGCTCCCGGTCGGATATATTTATAGTATTGTTTCGAGACAAAGAATTTACAGCAAGGTTCATTATCAACCACCAGCCCGAATACTTCAGAATCCTTGTTAACTGCAAAACTCCAGTACACCCAGGCGCTGGCATTGCCAAAAGCCAGGGCATTGTATATATTGCCGGCCAGTTCCAGGGCGCCATTCCAGGTATTGGCATGACCGGAGGTTTCTGTCATCCAGGTAGGGCATACCGGCTCGGATTGTTGTGCCCACTCATAAATTCGCGCCCATTCCTCAGCGCCAGCGCCGCCTACATTTATACCGTCGGCATCGTAATTGTGGATTGCGACAATATCACCATACAGTTTTGCGATTGGATCATTTTTAACTGCATTAATATAAGTATCAATCATGCCCTGGGCTGGTAGCGCTTCCGCCCAAAATATTTTTGTGTCTAGTCCTTCCGCATCCAGGCGCGGGCCAACAATTCTGATTAAATCGCGCATTTCATTCGGATCAACCTGACAGGAACCATACGGCTCATTAAATTGTGGTTCATTTTGTAAACTGATGGCATCCAGTTCAACACCGGTTTCATTTTTAATGGTTCTGATCAGCGCTACCATGTGTTCGGCATATTCTTCATAATAAAATTCTTCCAGCTTGTTATCCGTTGCCCAGCTTTCGGCAGAAAGCGATTTATTTCGCTTCATCCAGGCCGGGGGAGTCCACATGGTGTATATGTTTTTTACAACACTGGTATTGGCTTGCAACAACTTTATATTTTCCAGCGCCAGGGCTTGTTTATTGTAACTATTCAGGTCTGTAATATTTGGATCGCTGTTTTCGTTATTTGGTTCAAATTCCTTGTCAATAACTCCATACCTGGCCATGGTCATTCCCAGGTCTTTGGCAAGAGCAAGGTGAGTTTTGTTGATGGGCGTATTATCCGAACCCATAAAAGTACCAAAACCATCAATAACCTGGTATTCCTGGTTCACATCAATAACAACATCAACTGCTACAGCGGTATCGGCGTCAACTATATTGATTTTAAAGCACATGGTCAATTGATTTGAACCGGGAGCTAAAGCCGTGATCGTGATAGTCGAGTTGCCGGTTTTGCCTGCAACCGGGGTATATGATAGTGTTGCTTGGCCGTTTACAACAGGACTAACGACCGGTACCGGAATTATATTTTTGTGGCTGCTTTGCACTTCCAATGTAACCGGTTGTGAGTTGTTATTGCCATCGCTTATCCCGTCCAGTTGTATAGTTTGCTCACCGGCATCTTTGATCACTACCTGGTCGGGTACTGCATTCAGGGTAACAGTTGGAGTTTTGGCAATTGTATGCGCCAATTCACCCACTCTGAAATCGGCAAAATAGAAATCACCAACAAACAGGGGAGAATCACCACCCGGATCAAAGTTGATTAGTAAAGCTTTAATGCGGGAAAAATCGACAATAGTGCCGTCACCCTGTAAATTCAAATCGGAAAAATCAAAATAATATTCTACATATTCACCGGTAACAGTATGAGTTACTGTGCCGCCGGTATTGTAATGATCAAAAGCATCCCAAAGGAAGATCAGCATTTGCGTACCGGGGACGGAGGTTTTCATAGTGATGCTGATATATGGGTACAAGGTTAAATCCAATTCCTGAGGAATATTGTACCATAACCCGGCCCACCTGTTACCAGTGCGGGTTTTATCAATTTCAATCTTTATTTCTCCGTTCGATTCATTGCAGCGATGGGTATTCTCACCGGGATCACCCCAGTCAGCCGGCCATTCCGGCGCTAACATGCCATCTTCAAATTCATCGGAAAATCCCATGATCGGTTTTACACGGATTTGAATATTAAAAGTTCGGGTAAATGATTCATTTCCGTTATTGGCAGGAGCGCCGCCATCATCTGTTACTGTTACAGTAATAGTAACACTACCCGTCACCCCGGCTTTTGGTATGTATTTTAATACTGCTGTAGAATCACCCTGCACATACTCGACAACCGGGTTTGGCACTAACGTTATGTTTGAACTGGCAGCAGTAATTACAAGATTCTGTACAACGTCGGCATCGCCATCAGCAATGCCGGAAAGCAGAACAGTATGTTCAACAGCTCCCTCCAGGATAGAAATATGAGTAATTTCATCGAGGGACGGGGGATTGTTGACATTATCATAAACATTGACAGTAAAAGTCATAATTGACGAATCAACACCGCCATTTAACTGGCCGCCATCATCGTGCAAAACAATGTTTATCTGTACAGGGCCTGATACAGCAAGAGCGGGAGTAAACAACAGGTGTGCTGATGATTCACCATTAGTATACTGCACAATTGGAGTGGGAATGATAGCCCCATTGGCGCTTGTCGCTGTAATTACAAGCGATTGCTCGGCATTGGGATTCCCGTCATCTATGCCGGTCAACAGGATTTCTGTGGCAACCCCTTGTTTGGCATTATAATCTGCCGCCTGGTCAATAGTTGGCGCTTTGTTGTTTTCTATTTGCACGTCGAACAAGACCAGCTTTGAATCCGCCCCATTGCCCGTTACTGTTACCGTTATGGTTACCAGACCGGACTGATTGGCAACAGGAGCGTAGGTTAGTGTGCCGGCGGCATTGCCTGAAGTATAATTAACAACCGGGTTTTCCACCAGGGCCGGATTGGAACTGGTGGCGGTAATTGCCAGGGGATTTTCACCGGCTTTAATATCTGCCACGCCGCGAAAGGGGACTGTGACCTGGGAAGAGTTGATATAATGAAATTGTTTGGGGATTGTGGTTATATAAGGGGCAACCTGTGCTTCTGAGCCGATTTTTAAATCGTCAATCCAAATCATTCCATTATAGATCATAGCTCCGCCGGGATTGCAGACAAAATTCAGCATTTTAATTTTGGTCAGATCTACGCCTGCAATTGTGGAAAAATCAAAAGTGTATTCAATGAAATAATTAGAGACCACAATTTCCTGGTACACATCGTCTGTATAAGCATAATTATCATCAACATCCCAAACTGAAAAGCCGAGGTTTAAATTGGTATCGGTTTTGATTTTCAGGCTGACATACGGGTTGGCGGAAATATCGAGGGTTGCAAAACTGAATGTAAACGAGTTCCAGGTACTGCGCTTGTTTGCGTCAATTCGCAATTCATTGTTCACCACTGCAAGATCATAGTCTGCTGTGCCACCCCAGCCCGCCAGTGAGTTATCAGTAAAATCGACAACCAGACCTGTCTCCTGCGCGGGCAACAGGGAAACAGAAACTAGTACAAAGCCCGTAACTAAAGCAATTAACATTTGTCTCATAGTAGTTACTCCCAATAGATATAGTTATGGATATTTTGTACCAAAATTATAAAGTCCGGATCGTTTGCAATAACATTTAAGGATATTGCAAAATATAACCAGGATTCAATTTTAATTTCAGATTATTGGCTATTGACCGGAAAAAGGTTTTGCGTGTAAAAATTGATTTTCTTCTTTTCGGTAAAAAAATTTTTATTCATACTAGGTAAAAACCGGTATAACCGGCATTTCTGGAAAGGGGTATTACTTGATAAAAAAACTATAGTTCATGCTGCGCCGAATTGTTTCGTGATACAACTTGACATATTGCCGGGCAGGAATTTGCCATGAACTGTCGCGGTTCATACTGTTTTTAACAAGCTGTTTCCATTGTTCTTTATGATAAACTGCCACAGCTCGTTCCAGCGCGTAGCATAATTGCCGGGCAGCTTCATCCCGGTTCATCAGATTATACTCATCCACAAATTCCCGGAAATGAAAACCGGTGGCATGGTTTTTCCTGGCGGGATCATCAAGATCAATGACAGTATCTACCAATCCGCCGACAGAACGCA
Organism: uncultured Cytophagia bacterium; assembly: GCA_964399735.1. Lineage (GTDB taxonomy): Bacteria > Zhuqueibacterota > Zhuqueibacteria > Residuimicrobiales > Krinioviventaceae > Fontivivens. Next base: position 1,035 of record CAYNSO010000114.1, on the reverse strand, counting down.
CCACGGGTATTGTGCCATAGCGCATGGCGACCAGTTGTGTCAAGCCACAGGGCTCAAATGTACTTGGCACCAGGAACAACTCGGATGCGGCGTAAATGAGGTGGGAGAGGTCGGTATCAAAGCCTTTGTAAAAAAACAAAGTATCGGGATATTGTTTACATTTTTCCAGCAAGGGTTGTTCATATTCCCGCTGACTGAATTCGTCGTTGGTATTGCCCAGCAGTATAATTTGCACTTTATTCATTTCGCAAATCCGGTCAATGGCGCTTAAAAAAATGGGCGCTTTTTGATAATCAATGCGGTTGACCAGGCCGATTAAAAGAGAATCATCGCTGACATGGGCAAATGGCCTTGTTATTTTTTGGCCTTTTTGTGGCGGGGTGCTCCATTGCCGCAACAAAAAGCGAATTTGCTGTTTTTGTTTGATAATATAATCCACATCATTATCTTTTGAGAACAGGTATGGCTTGATAATCGTATCTGTTTCAGGATCCCATTCATCAGTGTCGATACCGTTGATGATACCGCTAAAGTCTGCCGCCCGTTCACGAAACACTCCTTCAAGGCCACCGGCAAAGGCCGGTTGAAACAATTCCTTATAATATTGATGACTTACTGTATTGATCATGTCCGCAAATCCCAATCCGCCTTTGGTGAAATTGAATTTGTCAAAATGATGCAGGGAACGGGTTATAGCGGGAGTAAAAACGTGGCTGCGGTCGAGACCGGCCAGCGATAAAAGTTCATTGCTTCTCGGGAATGCCCCCTGAAAGGCATCACCACTGGCATTATGAGCGGTATACAAAGTAGCAATTCGACCGAGATAGGGATCATCGCGGAATAGCGTTTTAATATAAACCGGTACTAACCCGGTATGCCAGTCATTACAATGGATCAGATCGACACGAAAGTTACTGAAAGCATTGAGAAATTCAATAACGCTTCTGCTGAAAAATATTGCCTTGTCCGGTGAATTTTTATCATTATTTTTGTCAAATATTTCCGGGCAATGAACCAGGTAGCATATAATATTTT
>CAYNSO010000113.1:0-11066 GCA_964399735.1 uncultured Cytophagia bacterium | reverse complement strand
AAATTTTTGAACCAGGCTAAATTAATCGCTTTATAGAACATAGCAGCATTGCGTTCAAGCGGCTGACCTTATAATACAGGGTATTATCAGTTGTACTTACCCGCGCGTTAGAACCCATGTCCGATAGTCAAATCTGAACAAATATCCCGATTTTGGTTATTAATTGCAACAGAGACCTTGACCACGCCAAAAGGTAAATCCAACCCATACGTTAAACCAAAGCCAAGAACCGTTTGATCATAGTGGAAAAGACGTTCAAAGTTTTCATTATACTTGCCGGCATTTAGATCAAGCGTTATATAATTGCGTGAATAAAACTCGCTTTGAATGGCCATGCGGACGATGATGAGATTACGGGCAGAAATTTCCATATTATCAAGGCCGGAAAAGGGAAACATGTAATTTTGCAGGGGATGATAGCCGCCAAAAAAGAAATTTTGCTCTCGCGGTATCGATTTTCCACGGGTATAACCGGATATATAATTCATAATAATTGTAGTGCGGGGAGTTACCATGCGGGCGCGGGAATAATTAAAGATATAACGCTCAAAAGGTTTGTCATAACTTTTTGGCATGCAGGTAAATCTTTTGGCTTCCAGGTATAGTTTACCTCCCTGATGAGGGAATTCTGTATGGTCAAAGGTGTCCATTTCAAGATAAGCAAGTACATTCCAGAAATTTCTGTAACTGTCTTCCTGAGACCAGGCTTGGGGAACGATACTTGGGCGAAGCACATTTCTTTGCCGTTGCAGTTTTGCGCCAAAAGAAAAAGTATTGGAAATTATAGTCTGAACAGCCAAATCACCAGAGAGATCGGTAAACTTGTAGCGGGCTAGGTGAACGCCTTGCTGGTAATAATCATGTTCATAATCCCGGATATTGTAATTTATGCCAAAACCGATACCGGGCCAAATACTGGTGGGATAAAAATAAGAGCCATTGAATTTACTGTTACGGCCCAGACGGTTATCAAAACATAACCGGGAGCCATGACCAAACATGTTCCGAAAAGTTACATTTAACAGGAATCCCGCATCATGCTTGCTGGAATAATTGAAACCAAAATTAATATAATCGGTAGACTTTTCCACTACCCGCACAATCAATCGGCAGCCATTGGACTCTGGTTTTAACTGATAAGTTACCCGTTGAAAAAACTGGCTGCCATATAATCGACTGATGGCTTTATCCAGTTCAGCCATAGTAATATTGCATGGAGGTTTGACATTAAGCCGGGATTGGACAAATTGCTGCGACACCCGGTGCAACCCGTCGATCTGTAAATCGGTTAAATTAATTTCTACAATATTGGTAAAAGGTAGCGGCGCTTTTTCTTTATCACGATACTTGTTGAGCGAATCAGCCAGGGCAGCAAGTTGCGGAAAAATCTTCCGGGCTGCTGCTTCACCACTTTTAATCAAAGTATCAGCGTGGGCGAAATCCATTATGGTAAATTCATCAATTTCAGGGTGTATTACCAGGTCGCACAGGGGTAATTGCTGTTGTACATTCGTCTTTACCTGGTAATTGATGGTCTGCACCATGACGCTCAATACTGAATTTAGTTTATCGCTGCTCAACAGGGCGTCGGAGACATCTACAGCAATTACAAAAGTGGCGCCCATATCCAGGGCGTCAGTCACGGGCAGGTTGCGGGCGGTGCCGCCATCAATGAGCATGCGACCGTCAATTTCCACCGGGGTAAAAACCGAAGGAATAGCCATACTGGCGCGGATAGCATCGGGCAGAAATCCTTTACTCAACACAACCGGCTCATTGCTTTCAATATCGGCAGCCAGGCAGCGAAACGCCCTGGGAAATTCCGCAAAATTTTCTACGTGATGATAAGGCAAGGTCAGTTTGGTCAACAGCGTAGAAATCTTTTGTCCAACGATCAATCCTGATGGCAAAACGATCTTGTTTTTATAGATGGGAAAACCGCCAATAAATTTTCTGGCATCATCCTTTTCCAGAAAAGGCAGATCATTGCGGGCCGGAGCGTCGGTAAACAGGTCGATCCAGTCAATTTCTTTGACAATCTTTTCCAGTGTTTTGGCATCATAACCAATTGCATACAAGCCGCCGATAATAGAGCCCATGCTGGTGCCGGTAACAATATCAAAATCCAGGCCGGCTTCTTCCAATACCTTGATAACGCCGATATGCGCAAGACCTTTGGCGCCACCGCCGCTTAATACCAGGGCAATTTTGGAATCAGGGGAAAAACTGTTGCCGGCATATACCGGTTTAACTGTTATCGCCGCTAGCAAAATACAAAAAGCCGGCAGAGTTTGCAATAATAACCGAAATTTTTTTATTCCAGTTCCTGTCAAGCCATATCTCCTGCCCATATAGGCATACCAATAATACAGTAAATTTGAGGACAAGCCCTGTTTAGAACAGTTACGTTATATAAAATACTATTAAGGTAATCCTGATACGTTAATTCAGAATTTATGTTTCTTTTAACAGAAACATAAATTCTATAGCTTTATTACTGCTAAAAAAAGCCTGATCTAGAAAATTCAGTTATTCAGTAACCCTGGAAGCGGGTCTGAATCTAATTATTTCAAAACGCTGGGAACAAATCCTGCCTGTATTTTTGCTGCAATCATCTGGGCTATTTCCTTGCGGGTCAAACCGAAATACCTTACGCCCAGGGTGAACAACAAGTCGATTTCGCCCTTGATAACAGAATCGTCCGCCAGGGCAATATCGATAAGAAAGGCAAATAAATTAAAGCGTTCGCCCGGATTCATTTTAACAATTGCCAACAGAGACTTGGCAAACAAATCCTCAACTTTGCCCGATTTGACAATGGAATCCAGGAACTCTTGCGGCGATATGGTGAAATTTGCCAGGGTGTATAAAATTGAAGTCATTTCTTCTGCGGTGATCTGCTCATCCACCCCGGCGACGATCAGGCCGCCGGCGGCTATAAAATTCTTGCGATGCACACCAATCTCGGAATCATCAATGGTGTACAACAACTCACATAACTGCTGCACACTGGTATTCAGGGCGGCGTCGGTGAATTTTGTATCGCCGGATTTATAATTCCGGAACAAATCCGATTCGCTGAACAACCGCAGCGCTTTTACCCGCACCGGGTTGACCGGATGATCAAAATACTGTACCGATTTGTTTTGTTGCATTTTAATAATCTGGTTTTCAACCTCGGCCAGGTACTCCTGCGGTGAAAAAGCAATGCGGGTCGTATCCAGACCTGATGACAGCTTGAAAAAATTGGTTACACATTTATCCATTGTTGGACTGGCAATAAAGCCAAACCGATCAGCGGTCAATTCCGAAACTTTTTTCCACAGTTGAATCTTGTTATAAAATATCAGCGGAATTGGGTTGTTTTCGGTAAACAGGAATTCTAAAATACGTAATAAATCGGAATTGCCGGTGATCAAATGGCCGATCTCGTGGCCAATGACAAACATCAATTCATCATCATCCAGTTTTTCCACCAAACCGGAATTCAGTACAACAATATGACTGTGGTTTTCTTCGGCGCGATAAATGGAAAAGGCATTCAGGGTCGGATCGTTGGCGATAAAATAATCGGTCTTGTCCGTAAAGTCGAGTCTTTGCTGCACATCCTGGCACAGGGTATACAATTTGGGTGATAAATTTTGTGATATTTTAAAATTCATTCCTTCAAATATGGATTTAATATTTTCCTTATGCGGTTCAATTTGCGCCTCGTTCAACAACTTTTTAATTAATTTCCCTTCAAAGGTGGTATACAACTCTTTGGTTAATTTCCTTTCCAGATCAATCCTGATATTTTCATAATTCATGCGTATACTCCGTTTAATGTACCATTCCTCGCCGGCATGCCATTGAGAATTATATTTTTTATCATTTCAGAAAATTACCCTGAAACATAAAATCGTTATCTTGAACATGAAAAACAAGTAAAAAAGTTTACCCCCTCTGAATGATAAAACCAGCCCTATTTGCTCACCAACCGCTCCCTGGTGTAGCGAATCAATCCGCCGGCGTTCATTACCTCCTGCCGGGAACCGGAAAGCGGAATGACCGCAAATGTTTTACCGGTAGTTTTGTTCACAATGCGGTTGTCCTCAACGACAAGCTCGTCACCCTCAGCCGCATCTATTTCCGGTGCAGTAATAGCTTGCAGACCCAAATTGACAGCGTTTTGTAAAAAGATACGTGCGTAACTTTTAGCAACGATTACCAGTTCATGTCCCTTTAAACACGATACCGCCTGCTCCCGCGACGAGCCGCAGCCAAAATTATTGCCGCCGACAATAATACTCCCCTGCGGGAGCTTCTTTTCGTTTAACTGCTTGTTAAATTCTTTGTAATCCGCAAACGCAAACGCCGGGGTTTCGGTGGGTAACACCGTCGCCATAAATCGCCCCGGATAAATGGTATCGGTGGAAATATCATCACCAAATTTTATAATTACTTGCGCCATCGTTTATCTCCTTTCCTCACGGGGATCGGTTATTGTACCGGTAATGGCGGAAACAGCTGCCGTTGCCGGAGAACACAGGTACACCTCGGCATTGGGGTTGCCCATTCTGCCCTTGAAATTACGATTGGTTGTCGCCAGCGCAATTTCGCCATCCGCCAGCGCTCCCTGGTGCACGCCCAAACAACAGCCGCAGCCGGGGTTCATAATCACCGCGCCGCTGGCTGCCAGATCGGCGATATAGCCTTTTTGCAGCGCTGCCTGGTAAATTCGTCCCGAAGCCGGGAACACCAGCATACGCACAGTATCTGCCACTTTTTTGCCTTTTAATATTCGGGCGGCAATTTCCAGGTCGTCCAAACGCCCGTTGGTACAGGAACCGATGACGATCTGGTGCAATATCTCTCCCGCGACCTCGCGAACAGGCTTTACATTATCCACCGTATGGGGACAAGCAATCTGCGGTTCAAGATTCGTAACATCTATATCTATGGTTTGTTCATAAAAGGCATCGGCATCTGCTAAAACCGGCTCGGTTGGTTCTTTAACGCCGGCTTCGGCTTGTAAATATTGAATAGTAACCGCATCCGCCGGAATGATACCGGCAGTAGCCCCGGCCTCGACCGACATATTGGCCAGGGTAAGCCGACCGGAGACGCTCATGTTGGCAATGACTGAACCGTGAAATTCCAGCGCTTTAAAGGTAGCGCCATTGGCGGTCAATCTGCCAATTACATGCAGGATTATATCTTTGGGATAAATATATTCGGGCAGTTTGCCGGTTACATTCACTTTAATTGTAGCCGGGACTTCCAGGTTCAAGATCGTACCCAAACACCACACACTGGCCATTTCCGTAGCGCCAATGCCCATAGCAAAAGCGCCCAATGCGCCGTGACTGGTGGTGTGCGAGTCCGTGCCCAGCACCAGGCTGCCGGGGCGAACATAGCCGTTTTCGGGCAATACCTGGTGACAAATGCCGCCGACATCGCCGCGGATTTCATGGAATTTTCTAATGCCCTGCGCCGTAACAAACTCGCGAATTTTTTTCTGGTTGTTGGCGGTTTTGGAACTCTCCGCCGGGACGCGATGGTCAAAGATAATTGTAATATTATCGGGATTCCAAACCCGTGGTTCCAAACCTGTGCCCTGGTATATTTCCAGAAACTGGTTGATGACCAGCGCCGCATTCTCGTGCGACATTGCCAGGTCGACCGCCGGTTCCACAATATCGCCGGGTTTAACATGAGCTTTGCCCGATTTGCGGGCCAGTATTTTTTCTGCTATGGTCATGCCCATAGGTGATCTCCATTTATAATTTAAATAATTCCCTGTTCTTTAAAAGTAGATAATTGCTCATCAGTATAGCCCGCCTGACTCAAAATATCTTTGGTATGTTCAGCAAGTCGCGGCGGTGCGGATTCAATAGCGCCGGGTGTTGCGGAAAATTTAGCAGTTAAATTGAACAGCGGCAAAGCGCCCAGTTCGGCATCTTTTACAGTAGCAAGCGTCTGCCGGTGCTGCACCTGCGCGGCATGCAACGCCTGGTTCAGGCTTAAAATAGCGCCGGACGGCACATCGTGACTGTTGAGAATTTCCACCCATTCATCCGTCGTTTTAAGCGCCAGCCTGGCTTCCAGCAGCGGGGTAAGCGCTTTGCGGTTCTTTTTACGGTTATCCCTCTCCTGGAAACGCGGATCGGTCTTAAACTCAGGCACACCCAGCAAATCGGCCACACTCTCCCACTGTTCCTGCTTGTTGGCGGCGATATTGATATAACCATCTTGAGTTTTAAACGTGCCCGAAGGTGCGGCGGTAAAATTGTCGTTGCCAAGCAAGGTTGGCGGTTGACCGCCGATCAACAGATTGGCGGCAACCCAGCCAAGCAGCGGCATAATGGAATCCAGCAGAGCTATGTCGATAAATTGTCCTTCACCGGTTTTTTCCCGGTAATATAATGCCGCCATTATTGCAAACGCTGCATTCAATCCGCCGACGGTATCGCAAACCGGAAAACCGCAACGCAGCGGATTCAGGGAGTCGTCGCCGTTTATATCCATCACTCCACTTAAACCCTGAATGATCTGGTCATAAGCCGGTTTTTCCGCATCCGGGCCGGTTTGTCCAAACCCGGATATGGCGCAATAAACCAGGCGCGGGTTAATTTCTTTCAACTTTTCATAATCCAGTCCCAATCGTTTCATCACATCGGGACGGAAATTTTCCACCACCACATCGGCAGTTTTCACCAGCCTGCGAAAAATTTCCTTGCCTTTATCATGTTTCAGATTTATCGTAACCGATTTCTTGTTGGCATTTTGAGCCAGAAAGCTGGTACCCATCAATTTTTTATTCAGTTCCGGCACACAGCCCAGTTTGCGCGCCAGATCGCCGTCTTTCGGGTTTTCGATCTTGATCACTTTTGCACCCAACAGGGCAAGATGCAATGTACAAAACGGCCCGGACAATACATTGGTCAGGTCCAGAACGCGAATATTTTCCAGCAATTTCATTTCTTATCAGACTCCATGATTAACGACGGTATTCCGGCTTTATAAATTCGCCCGGCAAGCTCACGTTTCAATTCATAGCTTATATTCTGAGTAAGGTGGAGCAACGTTTTCAGATCGGGTAAACCGGATATTCCTTCCCGTTTAAAAAGATAGACCAGATCTTCAGTACAAACATTCCCTGAACTGATCCTGGTATATGGGCAGCCGCCCAGGCTGCCAAAAGCCGTTTCAAATACAGTCACGCCGGCTTGCCGGGCAGCGTAACAGTTGGCAATGCCGGCGCCAAAAGTATCGTGAAAGTGACAAGCGCATTCCACCTTTTTATCCAACTCGAACACGCGGCTAAACAATTCAATAACCTGGGTGGGGTAAGCATAGCCCGCTGTATCAGCAAGACTGATAGCTAAAAGTCCGGCATCGAGATAGCGTTTGATAATATCCAGAACAATCTGCTCCGGCACACGGCCTTCAAAGCCGCAGCCGAAAGCGGATTGCACCGAAACCTGCACCTTTTTCCCTTCCGCCAGCGCCTTTTGCGCCATGGGAATGATACGGCTCACCGCTTCGGCGGTGGACATGCCGGTGTTTTTAAGACTGTGAGTATTGCTGGCGGAAACGCCCATACAAAACATATCCACGCCGCAAGCCAGGCCGCGCTCCAAACCCTTTTCATTCAATACTAATGCGGAAAAGATCACGTTATCCGGCTTTTTACCGGAGGCGTTGAGTTCGGCAAACAAGCGGTCGGTATCTGCCATTTGCGGCATTTTTTCGGGATGCACAAACGAGCCGACCTGGATTATTTCAAGACCGGCAGCTATCAGCATTTCCAGCCAGTATTGTTTTTTATCCAGAGGCATAACCTGCTTTTCATTTTGCAGGCCGTCTCGTAATCCTACTTCATGGATAATAATGTTTCCTTTTACAGTTTGCATGATACCGCCTCAGCCATTTCCATAGTAGTATTTTTCCCGCCCATATCATAAGTACGAACCTGGCCTTCCTTGATCACAGCAGCAACCGCTGCTTCAAGACGATCTGCCTTGTCTTTTTCGCCAAGATAATCAAGCATCAGTTTGGCGGCCAGCAGCATAGCCAACGGATTCACTTTGTTCATACCCGCATATTTCGGGGCGCTGCCGTGGGTTGGCTCGAATACCGCATAGTTATCGCCAATGTTGCCGCTGGACGCAAATCCCAATCCGCCCACTAACTGCGCCGCCAGGTCCGATATGATATCGCCGAACATATTTTCAGCCACCAGCACGCCATAATTTTCCGGGTTTTTCACCAGCCACATACACATGGCGTCGATATTGGTCTCCCATAATTCGATACCGGGATAATTTTTAGCCACTTCACGGGCGCAGCGGGTCATTAAACCGCCGGTTTCGCGCAACACGTTTGGCTTTTCCACCAGGGTAACGGATTTGTAGCCGTATTTTTTTGCATATAAAAAGGCTTCGTTAACGATATTGGTACAACCGGTTTTGGTCATGATCCGGGTGGATAGCGCAATTTCGGTGAGCGGTACATCTTTAAAGCTTTTCATTTTATTATTATTGGCCAGCAGCACATCAAACACCGCCTGCGGCAAGGGATGGAATTCGACCCCGGCGTACAGGCCTTCGGTATTCTCCCGGAACACCACCATGTCGATATTATCACAATAATTCAAAGGATTGCCGGGATATGCCTTGCAGGGTCGCAGGTTGGTGCGCAAGTTAAAAAGCTGCCGTAACTTGACAATCGGCGAAAAATACTCAAAACCTTTATTTTGCAATTCCGGCAACAACTCGCGCGCAGCTTCATCTTTGGGTTTGGAGGTGATTGCGCCAAACAGGGCGGCGTCGGTATTTTTCAGAACCTGGATGGTGCGCTCCGGCAGAGGATTGCCCTCCCTTTTCCAGAATTCCCAGCCGATATCGCCATGAATATATTCGGCGTCCAGGGCCAGTTTGTCCAGCACATGCCGGGCGGCGTTCATGACGTCGATGCCGATGCCGTCGCCGGGCAGCCAGGCGATTTTATATTTTGCCATATTTTGTTCCTTTATTTACGCGGTTATTTTTTTGAAAATTTTTTCCAGTATCTCCAGGCAACAATCAATATGTTCTTTTTCAACTATCAACGCCGGGGCAAAACGCACCGAGTTGGGGCCGCAGCCGAGAATAATGAGCCCCTCATAAAACGCCAGTTCCAGTATCTTGTTGCGGATTTCCGGGGCTGCCTTGATGGTTTCCCGGTCGGCGACAATTTCCATACCGACCATCAAACCCATGCCGCGCACATCGCCGATAAAATTATAGTGCGGTTGCAGCTTTTTGAGTCGTTCCAGCAAATAGGCGCCTTGTTTGGCCGCGTTTTCCACCAGGCCGTTTTCGATCAACTCGATGGTTTTTAACGCAGCGGCGCAGGAAACCGGGTTGCCGCCAAACGTGGAGGCATGGGAACCATAAGGCCAGTTCATCACCTCGGCTTTGGCGATTATTGCGCCCAACGGCATACCGGAGGCTATCCCTTTGGCTATACACAAAATATCCGGTTCAAGGCCGAAATGCTCGCTGGCAAACATTTTACCGGTGCGGCCCATTCCGGACTGAATTTCGTCGGCAACGATAAGAAAGCCATGCTTTTTCGACAATTCCTGCAACCGGGTTACATATTCTTTAGGCGGCACAATATAACCGCCTTCGCCCTGGATCGGCTCAAAAAACACTGCGGCAACTTCTTCGGGCGGCACGGTTTTCTCAAAAATTGTTTCTTCCAGGTATTTAACACATTCAAAATGGCAGGAACCATATTTTTGTCCAAACATACAGCGGTAGCAATAGGGATACGGTATGTGCGTAACATCGGGCAACAAGGGTGAAAAGCCCGCCTTTTGCACAATTTTGCTGCCGGTCAACGATAGCGCGCCATAAGTGCGGCCATGAAAAGCGCCCGTATAAGCCAGCAGCCGCGTGCGCTGGGTATTATAACGCGACAGTTTGATGGCAGCCTCTACAGATTCGGCGCCGGAATTGGTAAAAAAAACTCGTTTATCTGTTTTCCCGGGCGCCAGTTCGCTTAACTTTTTTGCCAGATTAGACTGCACCTGGTAATAAAAATCCGTGCCGGACATGTGAATGAGCTTTTCCGCCTGGTTTTTGATGGCCTGCACAACCTCAGGATGGCAGTGGCCGGTGGAACACACCGCTATACCGCTGCAAAAATCGAGAAATTCATTGCCGTCGATATCGATCAGTTTCATGCCTTCGCCACGTTCCGCTACGCAGGGAAAATCACGGGTATAGGAAGGAGATACATATTGCTTATCGGTTTTAATAATCTGTTCGGCTTTGGGGCCCGGAAGTTTTGTACGTAAATTGGGTATAGAGTATGCCATAATCGTGACCTTTCTCAATCAAATTTTATGCCTTGCGCCAGTACTGTACTGCGACTCCAGTTAATTGTATTTGTCTGCCGACGCATATAGGCTTTCCAGGCATCCGAACCGCTCTCCCGGCCGCCGCCGGTCTCTTTTTCGCCGCCAAAGGCCAGGCCGATTTCTGCGCCGCTGGTGCCCAAATTGACATTGGCAATACCGCAATCCGAACCGGCATGGCTGAGATATTGCTCCGCTTCGATCAGATCGTTGGTAAATATAGCCGAACTCAGGCCCTGCGGCACATCATTCTGAATACAGATGGCGTTCTCAAGATCGCCTTTGTATTTTATAAGATAGAGTATGGGCGCGAAAGTTTCTTCCTGCACAATAGCGAAATGATTCTCTACTTCGGCAATAGCGGGAGTAACATAGCAGCCGCTGGAATACGTGTCGCCGCTCAGTTTTTCGCCGCCATAAATAATGCGCCCGCCCTGACTTTTAATATCACGCAGAGCGTTCATCATCACATCCACCGCCGATGTATTGACCAGCGGGCCCATCAGGATATTCTCATCCAGGGGATTGCCGATAGTAATGCGGGTATAATAATCAAGCAGCAGCTTTTTAAACTTTTCATATATGGCTTCGGCAATAATCACTCGCCGGGTAGTGGTGCAACGCTGCCCGGCTGTGCCGACCGCGCCGAACAACACGTTTTTTGCCGCCAATTCCA
>CAYNSO010000112.1:0-11243 GCA_964399735.1 uncultured Cytophagia bacterium | reverse complement strand
GTTTGCGCCGGGGTTGCCCTGCCCACCCTGCTGGCGCTAGGGTTCCTTACCCCGCGCCGCGGATGATTCTTTCGGTTCCCAATCTTCTGAATAGGAACCCGCTTGTAAAAAAATCTCTGCTTTGGTTATTCATTCAAGACCAATTTTGTAAAATGTAACTCCCTTTATGGAAACAAGAGATTCCCGGCCAATAGCGTTCCAAATCTGGTGATTTGGAACGAGAAAAATTATATTCCCGCAAAAACAAAAATTTCCCTTGCTTCTTTCCACAAATATTCATTACTTTAAGCGCCATTTCGATATGGTTTCTCTTACACGGGTACGGCGGGTGTTACTTGAAATTTTAGTATCAGAATTATTCAAGGTATAAAATGAATTTCAATATTTTTGTACCACAGATTTTTTATGATATAATTGGCAGATTTATCCCCGGTTTTACTATTCTGTTCTTTACCCTGCTATTATTTACACCTCCTGATCAATTTTCTTTATTAAATAACTTTCCGGTATTATCTCTGCTCCTGGTAATAATTATTTCTTACTGTACGGGCGCTCTTTTAGGTGGTATATGGTTTAAATTACTCGACATAAAATTCATAAAAAAAATATTAACAGATAGATTTAAAGTAGATAGTAAAACTGAAAAAATGTCTAAAGAAAATGTACAATATAGTACCTCATATATGTATGATTTTATACAATATTATTCACCCCAGGCAGGAGCCAGGTTGGCCAAATTAAGAGGAGAACAACACTTTTGTGGTGTCATCATTATCGGCTCTTTTCTTTTACTTTTGATAATTATCATAAAAACATTTCTGTTTTTTGAATGTGACTATCATTTTTTAAAAATAAATAATCCGCAAATTTATTTATTTATTTTTATTCCATTCCTTGTTTTGGTAATAACCGGCGCGGCATGTTTTTACATACACCTTGCTGACAGACTTTTACAATTATTAATAAATAACTGGAACATCATTCTTGATGATCAGGCGAAAAAGATCAATAACGCTAATTTCAAGAAAAACGAAGAATAATAAAAAGGTTTATTATTGCTTTTTATGCTGCTCAGGTGCAGCTCAATCGCCCTATATTATGACATTCCGGGCAAATTGTGATTGAAGGCTGGTCGTCGGGCAGTCTGTCTTTTATACAACAAGATATAACCGGCGAAAAACCAGAAAATACGTAAAAACTTGAATTGCAAAAAAAATTGCACAGCTTTTGATACGTTTTTTATTTCTTGCCCTTGATAAAATTTTTGAACTCGAATTTTAGCTATTATTTTTTTGTTTTAGTGACAAGAGCAAAAAATAAAGTTGACAGGAATCAACCACAGTTCTTTGTCTTTTCCAATCATTAATAGATCTATCCGGTTAAAACAAGGCAAATCTATCATTTTCTAAATTAAATATCGGTATATTACTAGTGTAAAATCAATAAAAACAGGAGAGTTCAATGTTTACAAGAAACAATGGCACAATGCTGTTATTGCTGGCATTAATACTATTGGGCAGCTTTATAAGCCTTTCTGCCCAAAATGAAAACCTGGAATGGACCCGCCTGGATGTTGGCGCCAACAACAATCTAAACTCTATCTGGTTTGCCGGAGAGAATGCTTATACTGTCGGAAATGGGGGGGTACTTGTTTGGTCGCCAAATCAGGGTAACAACTGGTATCATCTCACAGTTCCAGACAATCCGGACTTGAAAGCAGGGGGCGGCAAAGAGATACCCGATGGAGATTCGACCAAAGTAGCCGGCACCCTGGCCGGGGAAAATGGCGCTCTTTATCAATTGTCACATAAAAAGGGCGAACAACCGCAAATTCAACAGCAACAAAGCAATTATTCCGGCACTTTTAATGATGTTTTTTACACCAATGTTTACGATGGCAGCTATTATGCGTTTCTGGTGGGCGGAAATTCACAAATAAAATGGTCGCCAGATGCCGGACAAAGCTGGTACAATCAGGCCGCACCTTTTTCTTCCGATAACCTTAAATCTCTTTGGTTCCTGAATGCACTAACCGGCTGGGCAGTCGGTGATTGGGGAATAATTTATAATACAACAAACGGTGGCCAGCAATGGAATTATGTTGAAGGCGATCCTTCAAACCCGAATTATACCGGGGTTTGTTTTGTTGATCCCGATACCGGCTTTGTTTGTGGTGACCAGGGTGCAATTTACCAAACACCAGATGGCGGAGCAACCTGGAACAAACAAACCACCGGTACAAGCAATAATATAAATGATATTCTGTTCACAAGCGCCTCTACCGGCTGGGCGGTTGGCAATAATGGAACAATTTTGTTTACAAAAAATGCCGGAACCAACTGGTCTTCGCTCATGTCTAACACCAGTTCCAATCTGAATAAAATTACCAGAGACACACAGGGTAATGTATGGGCTGTCGGCGATAGCGGCGTTGTGTTGACCAATAAAAAACCCGGTAATGTTCAAACCAGTAACAAGCAACTCAACTTTGCCGTAGTAGAGGGGGATAGTGATAAAGTAAAACCACAAACAGTCTTTGTAAACTATCAAGGCTCTACGCCAAATCAATGGTCAATCACATCAGGATCGAACTGGTATTCCGTCATACCCGATCACGGTACAGGTAACGGATACTTTTCTGTTTTTGCCAATCCCGATGGTCTTGCCCCAGGCCAATATACAGGAACAATCACAGTTCAGGATGGCGAACCCAATACCTTGCCGACAATTATTAATGTTATTATGAATGTTTACCAGCAGGGAACAACCAATAAACCTTTTGGTTCCTTTGATTCTCCGACTTTGGGTTCAACTGTTCATGGCAGCATCCCGGTTACGGGCTGGGCGCTGGATGATGTTGGTATTCAGTCCGTTAAAATATATCAAGAAAGTAATGGTAAAAGCTCTTTTCTTGGTGAAGCATCCTTTATCGAGGGAGCCAGACCCGATATTCAACAACAATATCCAAACTATCCAAACTCACATAAAGCCGGGTGGGGCTATCTGTTGTTAACAAATTTACTTCCCAATGGCGGTAATGGTATATATTCTATTTATCCTGTAATTACCGATATTGAGGGTAATTCCGTAAACTTTATGTCAACAACTATTACATGCGATAACGCCAATGCCGTTAAACCATTTGGCGCTATCGATACCCCTCAACAAGGAGGTACTGCTTCCGGTTCAAATTATCAAAATTGTGGTTGGGCGCTTACGCCGCAGCCAAACACCATACCACAAAATGGATCAACCATAAATGTATTTGTGGATGGCGTTAATATCGGTTCACCGCAATACAATCTATACCGGTCAGATATTGCCGCGCTCTTTCCTGGCTATAACAATAATAATGGCGCCGCGGGTTATTTAAATTTAAATACAACCAGTTATAGTAACGGCGTTCATACAATTCAATGGACAGCAACAGACAATGGCGGTAATTCAGACGGTATCGGCAGCCGCTACTTTACAATCAACAATACCAATGAAGCGGCGCCCAGAACCGATAGATCATCGTTGAATTATGGTTCCGGTTCCGGCGGCATGAAAAGACCGGCAACAATCAACAACGTTTCTGCCGATATTTCTCCGGTAACCCAGGTATTCCAGATCACCAATGGCGGTGAAGGCATCCTCAACTGGCAAGTAACATCCGACAAAGAATGGCTAACGCTGGAACCGACTTCTGGAACCGGCGATGACTGGGTATATGCCACCGTCAACCCTGCCGGATTAGCAGTCGGGCTGCATGAAGCGGAAATAACTATTATTGAAGCGGATAGCGCCAGCGCCCCGGAATTCATTACTGTAAAATACATGGTTTATGATGAAACCGCGGCGCCGGTGGGTAACTTTGACTATCCCGATTCCGGACGTTCCGTCAGCGGCAGCATTAACCTGCATGGCTGGGCACTGGATGATATTGGCGTCGAGTCTGTAAAAATTTATCTTCAAAACGGTACGGATAAAGTGTACCTTGGCGATGCGGCCTTTGCACAAGGCGCCAGACCGGACATTGCAACCTTTTATGCCTATTATCCCAATTACGACCGCGCCGGCTGGAGTATGAGCTTTACTACCAACACCCTGGAAAACGGCGAATATACCTTTATTGCCGAAGCGACGGATTTTGAAGGCAATACCACTGAATTGGCCGGCAAGCCCTTCATAATCGACAACAGCAGCGCGGTTCTGCCGTTCGGAGCGCTGGATAATCCAACCGAGGGCGGTATCGCATCCGGCGAAGGCTATGTAGTAACCGGCTGGGCGCTGACCCCCCAGCCCAATGTGATTCCGGCGGATGGTTCCACTATCAGGGTAGTAATAGATGGTGATACAGTTGGTAGTGTAACCTATAACCAACCGCGTGAAGATATAACTGCACAATTCACGGGATATAAAAACAGCGCCGCTCCGGGCGGCAAGTTTGTCCTGAACACTACGCAGCTTCCCAACGGCGTGCATACAATCTGCTGGGTTGTGGCCGACGATGCCGGCAACACCAATGAACGCCTGGGAGCGCGAAATTTTATGGTGCTGAATAATTCCAGCACTACGGACATCGAACATCAGGCCGCTTTGCCGGACAAATCCGCTCTGTTGCCCGGCTATCCAAATCCGTTCAATGCTACTACCACCATCAGCTATCAACTGGCAAAGAGCAGCCATGTAAGCGTTTATATTTATGACATTCTTGGCCGCAGAGTGACCTCTTTGCTGGAAAACGAATACAAAGCTGCCGGTTCATACCGATTGCTTTGGAACGGCACAACCACAAGCGGTAGCGCTGTGGCCAGCGGCGTTTACCTGCTGGTTTTCAAATCCGAACACCTGAACAAAACCCAAAAGCTGTTATTATTAAAATAGCCCCCCCCATAACAATCGCCCCATAAATGAACACCTCCCGGTGTTCCGAACGTATCAGCCCCAAACCTCCCCGGTTTGGGGCCGGTGCGATAAGGCGAAAACGGGATTTATATAAAGATAAACTTTGGGGTGTATCAAATTAAAAAGTTGATTAAAACAATTGTCAATCGTTGTTGACCCGGTTAGCAATGTTAACCCCTTTTGTAACTTGAAGGAAAATAGATGTTTTCTGAATTCCAGTAATACTTGAAATGAATAAAACAGTAAATGATCTTGAATACAATTTTTTGTAAACAATAACAATTAAAAAATAAACAGAAATTGCAATCCAAACCAGAATTTTAACAGCGTCAAATGATGTTTCATAAAAACATTTACTACACAGGTTTTGTTTACTCCATTTACAAAAATTCCGCTTTGCCAGCGACGCCTGGATAATTCACATATTAAAGTCGCCTGAAACAGAAAATTATTGGCCGGAATAACAAGTTTTTTGGCTTTACCACAGTCATAAAATTTCACAAGTCTTTCAGAATAATGTTTCAATGGACGGAAACAAGACAAGCAATGCCCGGCAGACAGATCGACCCACCTCCTGCGGGATAATAATTTTCGTCACGCCTGAAACATCCAGAACCTTTACCGTGCGGTTACGTATACCCACCTGGCGACGCGATGCATATTCAGCATCAATGGCGCTGTTGTAAACGCCAAACCGGTGTAAAATAGCAAATTAATGTTTAATGAATTTATTCATTTTCATGGCGTTAAAACTTTTTTTGTTCCGCCGAAATTGCTATATTACAAAACAGTGGTGGATAATGAATTTTTGCTTGATGATGAATTGTAATTCTCTACAATTATTAACAACCAATAACAAAAAACAAGGTAAATTATGAAAGCATTGATCATTTACGATTCCTTTTTCGGCAATACGGAACAGATAGCCAAAGCTATCGGCAATTCACTGGCCACGCAAGCAGATATTAAAATACTGAGGGTGAATGAGGTAAAGCCGGAGCACCTGCAGGGTCTGGATTTACTACTTGTAGGCTCACCCACCCGCGCCTTTAAAGCTACGGCCGCCGCTTATAATTTTATTAACAGCATCCCGCGCAAAGGATTAAAGGGAGTAAAAACAGCCGCTTTTGACACCCGAATTCCCCTGGCGGATATTCATTCATCAGTCGGTTCCTTTTTTATCAAACGCTTTGGCTATGCTGCGGGAAAAATTGCCAAACAATTGCACAAAAAGGGCGGGGACGCACTTGTTCCGCCGGAAGGTTTTGGAGTAAAAGAATCGGAAGGGCCGCTCAAAGAGGGCGAACTGCTGCGGGCTGAACAATGGGCGGCGGAGATTTTGAATTATATTACAGGAAAAAATTAACAAATCTGGTGAATGAATTGTATTGATTTGCAGATTTTTTTCACTCCTGTCAGGTTTGTTCTGTGGGTTTGGGTTTTCTAGAGACATCTCACCCCTATCGGGGTTATTTTTACTAAAAGGCTTTTGATACAGCCTGGCAGAAACAAAACCAGGTATGTTTATGCTACACTAACGCTTTAACCGGCAAAAAGTCGCAATCATCCGCAGCAGATAATGTTTGCCGGGTTATTCCGGCTTGTTATATTCATCAATAGCCTTTTTTACAGCTTTAACAGGCAGGTACGTTATATTGGCAATTTCGTCCAGGCTCTTGCCTTCCCGGTACAATCTAAAAGCACAATGCTCCAAACGTTCGCCGATTTCAATGATATTATGGTCATAATCATAAAACCGGAACACCAACTGTCGCCAGGGCTGCTCGCGGGGTTCATGCACCAGCTCAAAGCCGTGCTTTATAATTTCCTTTGCAACTCCAGGAACATCATCCTCTTCAAAATACAACTCAAAGTTATTGGACTGTGTGGTAATTTCCCTGTCATTGATCAACCCGGCAAAGTGCGCTTTTTTATGTAATGCAAAGCCTCCTGCAAAAGCCAGATTCTCTCCGAAATCCGTTATGACTTTTTGCTTTAAAATACTTTCATACAGATACCGGGATTTCTGTACATCATTAACAACGACAAGGGCGCATATATATTTCATTCTATCACTCTCCAGTTAATTTTCATGAATCTCGTTGCATTCGGAACAGATTTTATCATGTTGACTGATAACGCCATTACATTTCCTGCATGTCCATTTAACCATTTCGCTTTTCATCAGTGCACTAATACTTTGAGTATTGGCGATTTCACAGTTTTTCCGTAAATCAACCTGGTATCGTTGCAGATAACTCTTTTCCAGACGTTTGCTATCAGCGCAGGGGTATGTACTGCATTCATAACAGCGGGTATATCCTTTATCAACTGCGCAGTTTTTTATCTTGCAGGATTTACAGCGCTCCGGTTTATTGTTATCATCTCCCAGGCAGCCGTTACAAGGCTTGACCTTTTTCAAATGAACGTAACATACAAAGCAATTCACACCGCACGGCGCCAGGAAATAATCCGGAATTGTTTCGGGCATTTTCATTATTATTTTATCCAGCTACTAATGTTGAAAATTAATGTTTGCATAAAGTGGCCGGTGGAATCTTTATCCAGCTTTCTGATAAGCAATGACTTCCTTTTGGATTTTTCCGGCAAGCAGATCATCGGCAACATCAAGGTCATAATCCATTTGCAAACCCAGCCAAAATTGCGGGGACATTTGGAAATATTGTGCCAGTCGTAATGCCGTGTCCGGCGTAATGCGGCGTGTTCTCAACACTATTTCATTGATCCGCCGCGCCGGCACCCGTATAGCCAGCGCCAAACGATTTTGACTGATGCCCATCGGTTCAAGAAATTCTTTTAAAAGAATTTCACCGGGATGGACAGGAGGTATCTTTTTTTCCATCTTTTACTCTCTAATGGTAATCAACAATTTCAACATCAAAAGCATCCTGACCGGACCAGTTGAAACAAATTCGGTATTGGTCATTGATGCGAATACTAAATTGCCCGGCTCGCTCGCCTTTTAACTTTTCCAGCCTATTGCCGGGAGGAACTTTTAAATCATTCAATAATAATGCCCGGTTTCACACTCTTAATTTTCGAAATGCCAATTCACTGACATTATCGGAAAACTTGTTCGAGTAATTACGATTAAATATTTTTTCGGTTTCTTTACATTTAAATGATTTGATCATGTTACAATTTATAACGCTTCTCGTTAAATGTCAAGAGATAAATGAAAAATCGGGTGTATCAAAGTAGAGTCCACCTCACCGCAAATTCATCCTTTACTACAATTTAACCAATTCATAGCACAGTTCATTTTAGCAGTACTCGCTCCCAGGTGGACGCCACTCGTACAATTGTACAATTATATTTACCCGGCTATTTGTTTCATTAACAATTGTTGGGCTTCTTTGGCTGTTATCACCGGCGTAACTTCCATGACTTGCGCATAATACTCTTTGTGCGGCGCAAATTTCTTTTCAAAATCGTCCCGGCTTTCCGCCTCCCAGATGTTCAGGCCTACTGATGGATCATCGGCAATACAAAAAGTTGAAAGAATTGGACTTTTATCAAGCTCCCCGCTTGACAGTTTAGCGCCCATTTCGGGCATTTTTTTTAAATCTATCCGTACCTTGACAAAAAATAACATGGTATACTACTCCTCAGTTTTAGAGTTCAGACCGTTGGCAATGAATTCGACAAGTATTTCATTTTTACTTTTCCCCGCCTTTTGCTTGTATTCATCCAGTTTTTGCACAAGATGAACCGGAAGTTGTACGGCAATACATTTTACTTCCTGTTTAACTTTGGCATTCAAAAGTTTCACCTCCTTTCGTTCAGGTTATTTTCATGGTTAGAGTCCTGAACGAAAAAAAGGTTACACTTTATGCGTTTGAAATATTTGCCAGTCTTTGTTTTGTATCACTTGTTTGATCTGCTGCTGCAAATCCCCGGGTGGTTGTTTTTCGGCAAGGTCTCTATATAAAAGAGCGATTCTTCTGATCCCTTCAATTTCCTGAGCTATAACTCGTGTGTCAATTGTATTTTCCTGGTGTGATTCATCCCCGGCGGGTCTGGCGATCCATCCCTGTTTGAGAGAAAAATCGATTAAATTTTCACAATGACAGGGATTACCGGCATTGTACAAAGAACAATTGCTGCACAGGTAATTTTTTAGATTTTGTCGGGCGCGATGCACCAGTACTTTGGTTGCCCCTTCGGATTTTTCTATAATTTTTGCTATTTCCTTAACAGGTAATCCTAACAGGATATGTAATATAAAAGCGATGCGCTGTTGCAGAGACAGGCAGCATAACAGTCCTGCCAGGCAGCCCTCTTTCACCTGGTCGGTTAGCAATTTTTTCTCCATCCCGGTATAGTCGCTGCCGGTCTCGTGGCTTGCTGAATGGACAAGAGTTTCAAGGGAGTGAAAAGAACTTTTCTTTCTATTTTGTAAAGCGCGATAGCATAAATTTTTTGCTATTGTATAGACCCACGTGTACAGTTGGCAATCCCCTTTAAATTGCCGGATATTGTTAAACACCTGGATAAAGGTTTCCTGGGTAATATCCTGGGCTTCTTCTTTATTGCCCAGCATCCGAAAAGCCAGGGTATATACCTGAGCGCTGTAGGTTTGATACAAGAGATCGAAACTTGACTTGTCCCCGTTACATAGTTTTTCGAGTAGTTCCTGTTGATCGCTGTCCGTCATAATTCCGCCTGGTGATTCATTTTAAAGTGTGTTCAACTAGTAGTTATTTATTAAATTCATGCTTTACTGCCCTGAGGCGCTTTCAAGCGTGCTCCAAATCAGAAGATTGGGAATGAGGTAATAAATAAGCGGCGTGACTGGTAAAGCCCGCAAGATCATTCCCCGGAAAGCAATTTTATAGATTTGATAATTTGTTCTTTATCGTATAATTGATTGGTGATATATTTGTGCAGAATAGAATTAATCAAGGTTTGATAAGGGATCCCTTCGCTTTGTGCTTTTTCCTTTAGTTTTTCCAAAGCAAAGCTCGAAATTCTCAAACTGATTGATTTATTCTTCCCGGCTTGTGCCAGGATATTTTCTATCTTTTTGCGCTTTTCTCCTGAAGCAGGCACAAGTTCATCAATCATATCCTCAATCGCCTTTTCATCAGCCAGTAATTTATTGGTTTTCATTTTTATCACCATATTTTTTTTGAAACTTGCGACTTGGGAAAGCAGTTTTTAAAACAATTTGTTCGTTTTCAGTTAAAAGAAACGGAATAACCCAGATGTATTTGTCAATATCCATAATAAAATAAAATTGGTTTTCTCTTGATGGATTTTTTAATATTTCTATATAATCTCCATCCATTAATCTTTCAGAAACTTCTTCAAATGAAATTCCACGATTTAAAATGAGCCAGTTATTTTTAATTTTATCCCATAAAATATTCATAACATTCAAATATAATGTATTGTATATACAATGTCAATATTTTTTGTTTTTATAGAATGCTGTCTCCCCCTCTACTAACTTTTATTCCGTTTCCAATCAGGAAATGGAGAACGAGGTAATAATCGGGCGTATTGGTCATCACGGCTAATTACTTTACTAATAAAAATTCCTTTATCTGTGGTTCAATATACTCAGCTAAAGCCTTGTGGCCTTCTTTATTCAAATGCGAATCGATAAAGCCATACAACTGTTTGCCCGCCTTAACCTGTGCGCGCATTTCCTCAAGTGGATCGACCAGGGATAAGGATGAAGCCGCGAATAAGCCATGTAAAATCGCTTGCGGCTGCTCCAGGTCTACCAAAGTGGTATCAACATCAAGGGACTTGACATAAGCATCAAAAATGCGCACATCGGTTTGAAAATCAATCGGGATCAACACAAAAAAACATGGCGTACTAAACCGTGCAAATTCATCCCGTATCGATTTACATATCTCCGTAGTGGTTGCCCAACACGATGATGTTTGCATTCTAGTCGTCACCACTTCCGGAATGTAATACGGAGACAGTCCCCATTTCATGCGCAGCCATTTGGTTCTTTTTTTGAGTAACATGTACAGATGAGAATGACTTTCTAATAATTCATTGAAAGGATAAAGAATTGCCGCCTTTATTTCCTGGAAAGAAAAACAGCCGGGAACTCTTAAACGATGCACATGAAGCTGTAGCGGAGGAAACTTTTCCATTTTTTGGGAAACGACGTCATTGCCGGCATACAAAAAAATAATAGCCAAATCATACTGCCTGGGGGCCAGTTGTTGCGTTTCCAGGTAGTAGTGATTTGGATTCCATCTTCCGCAGCTGGCATTCGTTACGGCAATATTTGCATCGATTTTCTGAGCCAGATTCTTGCGAATAACCTGGGGGATGGTACAATGATTTTCAACCTGGATGGCTTC
>CAYNSO010000111.1:0-11258 GCA_964399735.1 uncultured Cytophagia bacterium | reverse complement strand
TGATTACTGGTCAAAAGCCGGGGTTGTAAATGACAAAAATATTGGTCATAGATGATGAAGTCGATGTCCTCGAGATGCTGGCTTCTTTATTAAAAGAGTTTATTGACAGTTGCGAGGTGTTTACCGCGAATTCGGGGAATCGGGGTCTGGATCTGGCTGAAACAGAACTGCCGGATACAATTTTACTGGATATTAGTATGCCTGAAATTGATGGATTCCAGGTATGTGAAGATTTAAAAAAAAATGCAAAAACCCGGGACATTCCTGTAATAATTTTAACCGGGTTGAATACTGATTCCAAAAGTAAAATCAGAGCGTTGGAAATAGGGGCCGATACTTTTTTATCCAAGCCGATCAAGGAAGGGGAGCTGGTTGCGCATGTCAAAGCCATGCTGCGCATCAAACGCGCTGAAGATGAATTAAAAAAAGAAAAAGAACTGCTCAATTTCCTTGTGCAGCAACGTACCGAAGAGCTGAACAAGGCAAAAATGCGTTACCAGCGCTTGTATGATTTTGCGCCGGATATTTTCTTTTCAGTGCGTACAGATGGGGTAATTATGACCGTGAATAAATTTGGCGCTGAATACCTCGGTTATACGATTGCTGAACTGACCGGGCGACCGATTTGGGAAACTTTTCATCCCGAAGACCAGGAAAGAGTAAAAAAACAACTGACCGATATTTTTAATAAAAAGATCATAACCAGCGAGTGGGAGTTCCGGCAAACCCGTAAAGACGGGCAATCCTTGTGGGTACAGGAAAGAGCTTATTTGTTTTTAAATGAAAAGGGCTACGTTAGAGAACTGCTGTTGATGTGCCGGGATGTTTCCGCGCAAAAGCAGGCAGAACAGGCGATTCGTGAAAGTGAACAGCACTATCGCGCCCTGTTTGAACAGGCCAATGATGCTATTCTGCTGGAAAATGAAAAGAGTGAGATTGTAGATTGTAATTTGCATGCCATTAAACAGTTCGGGTATAGCCGTGAAGAATTGTTAAAAATGCGTGATGCCGATTTGATTGTCCCTGAGTACCAGCCCGCTTCAGGGAAAATAAAGTATTCTGAACTCGAATACAGTGAACCAACAATTTTTGAACCGGTAATTCTGAGCAAAGCAGGTAAAAAGATCATAGTAGAAGCAACCATTACCCTTTTAAAACGGCATACGAAGAAATTCTACCTGCTAATATTACGGGACTTGACTGAACGCCGTAAAGTTGAAGAAGAAGTACAGAAATCACAAAAGCTGGAGTCTATAGGTCTTTTGGCGGGGGGGATTGCGCATGATTTCAATAACCGGTTATCGGTAATACTTGGTAACGCGCAACTTGCCCGCATGTCGCTTGATAGACCGGGCAATATTGAAAAATACCTGTATAATATAGAAAAAGGCGCCATGCTGGCAACCACGCTTACCCAGCAGTTGTTGACCTTTTCCCGCGGCGGCGAACCCGTTAAAAGAATTCATTCTCTGCAAGACATTCTTCGCGAGTCAATTGAATTGTCGCTAAGTGGTTCCAAAACGAAATGCGAGTTTGAAATGCAGGATGATCTGTGGGCTGTGGAGGTAGATGAAGGACAAATTGTGCAGGTTATTAATAATTTGGTGATCAACGCCGATCAGGCTATGACCAAAGGGGGTAAGCTAATCGTCCGGGCTGTCAACATACCGGAAAGCAGAAAAATGCCGCATGCCGCATTGCGTACCGGTAATTATGTGCGGGTATCTATTCAGGATCATGGAATCGGGATTCCCCCGGAAAATATTGATAAAATTTTTGATCCTTATTTTTCAACCAAGCAAAAAGGCAGCGGTCTGGGCCTGGCAGTCGCCTATTCTATTATAAAAAAACATAACGGGCTCATTCACGCTGAATCCAGGCTGGGTGAAGGCGCTACATTTATATTTTATTTACCGGCTTTACCGGATTATGAGCTTGAGGGTAGTGAAAGAGAAGACGAGTTGTTTCAGGGCAAGGGGCGCATCCTGGTGATGGATGATGAAGAAGCTGTTTTGTCGGTTCTGGATAATTTTCTAACCGTGTCCGGTTATGAGGTGGAACTGGCCAGGAACGGAGAGGAAACTATAAAATTATACCAGGATGCTTTTACTTCCGGCAAGCCGTTCCGTATTGTGATAATGGACTTGACGGTGCCTGGCGGCATGGGTGGCAAAGAGACAATATCCAAACTGCTTGAGATAGATCCGAATGTTAAAGCAATCGTCGCCAGCGGTTATTCCAACGATCCGGTTATGGCCAATTTTAAAGAGCATGGTTTTTCCGGAGTGCTGGGCAAGCCTTTTAAAATGAAAGAGTTGAGCCGTGTTCTGCATGAAGCGCTTGTTTAGCTGAATTGAAATTCAGGAAAGGACTGGTATGCGCAAAAATATTATATATTGGCTGTGTGGTCTTTTTTTGTATATTCTGTCAGGCGTTGGCTGTACAGGAAAAGACCCGAAAAGTATAACAATATGGCATTCCTTCCGGCCTACCGACCGAACCGTTTTTCAACAGGCGTTAAGCGAATTTGCCTTGCGCCATACCGGCTGGACGTTTAATGAACTCTATTATGAGCCGGAACAGGCGCGCACGAATTTCATCATTTCTGCATTGGGTGGCAGCGGCCCGGAACTGTTTTGGGGCGCTAACGATAATATTGGCCCGTTTGTAGAACTGGATGTCATTTTACCGCTGGAAAACCTTTTTACGCAGGATTTTCTAGACAGCTTTGTAATTGAACCCCTGCAAGCCCATACCTGGATGAATGGGCACATTTACCAGATCGGCGACCGGGTGGGAAATCATTTGTGCCTGGTTTACAACAAAAAGCTGGTCAGCAAGCCGCCGCAGACCATGAACGAATTGATTGCGATCGGCAAGGAATTTAGCAAGGATAAAGACGGGGACGGCAAGCCGGATCGCTATGCAGTGGTATGGAATTTTACCGAGCCTTATTTTGTTGTGCCTTTTATAGGCGGCTATGGCGGCTGGATCATTGATGAACAAAATCAACCCACTCTGGATACGGAAGCAGTGGTTAAGGCAGCCCGGTTTATTTTTGAGCTATCCAGGGTATATAAAATCATTCCGGCTGAATGTGATTATGAAATAGCCAACGCTTTATTCAAGGACGGGTTATCCGCAATGATCATAAACGGCAGTTGGGCCTGGGGAACATATATTGATAACGGTATCGACATTGGTATTGCGCGGATTCCCCAAATAGATGAAACCGGGTTATGGCCAACCCCGGCAATCTCACCGCTGGGCTATTCATTGAATAAAAATATTAAAAAAGAAAAAATGCCCCTGGTTCGGGAACTGGTAGAATTTCTCACCCATGATGATATTGAACTCAGGTTTACGCAGTCTTCGGGGGCAATTCCGTCGCGCAAGACGGCGTTTGCCAGTCCGCAGGTAGCGGAGAATGCTATGGTGCGGGGGGCGCTGGATCAGTTAATGGTCGGCAAGGAAATGTCGCCGGTTACGGAAATGCGCTGGATATGGGATGCCATGCGGCCCAGTTACCAGGGCATATTTTCCGGGCGGGTAACGCCGGAACAGGCGGCGCGGGATATGCAGGCCCAGGCTATGAAACTAATCAGGGAGAACCGGGAATAATATGGCATCTGGAGTTGGCGAAGCAAGAATAAACCGCCTGGCATATATGTACACGATGCCGGCATTGATCATTATGGCGCTGGTGGTTTTGTACCCGTTTATTTATAATGTTGTCATCTCGTTTTCAAATATGAGTCTCACCCATTTTCGGGACTGGCGGCTGGTCGGGATCACCAATTACCAGCAGGTTATAAGTAATGCAGATTTCTGGTATTACTTTTTCAAAACCGTGTTGTGGACAACCCTGAACCTGGTTTTTCATGTTTCCATTGGTGTTTTTCTGGCCCTGCTGCTGAACAAGGACATTAAAGGTAAATCTTTATACCGCACGTTGTTGATCTTGCCGTGGGCGGTTCCCCAGTATATCACAGCATTGACCTGGCGGGGTATGTTCAATTCCGAGTATGGCGCCATCAGTTTGATGCTTGACAGATGGTTTGGAGTACAAATTCCCTGGCTTTCCACGGAGTGGGGAGCGTTTTCTGCATGCCTCATTACCAATATTTGGCTGGGCTTTCCGTTCATGATGATCATTGCGCTGGGCGGGTTGCAAAGCATTCCGGACGAATTGTACGAAGCGGCGGAAATAGACGGCGCTTCCTGGTGGCATAAATTCAAAACCATTACCGTGCCATTGCTAAAACCGGTCATGGTGCCGGCCATTACCCTGGGTGTGATCTGGACTTTTAATAATTTTAATGTGGTATGGCTGGTTAGTAATGGCGGCGAGCCATCGGACAAGACGCATATTCTGGTTTCTTATGTATACAAAACCGGGTTCACCTATTTCAGACTGGGTTATGCTGCGGCCTTTTCTATGGTGATATTTATTATACTGTTGTTATTTAGCTGGAACTTTATAAGAAAAACCAAAGCCACTGAAGCTGTGTACTAAACAATGAAAAGTATGAGAAAACCACGTGAACTTTCGCTTGCCGGCAAGATAGGCGCCTATTTTGTTCTGACATTGTTTACCATTTTTTCTTTATATCCGGTGTTGTGTGTTTTTTCCATTTCACTTCGTCCGGGCGACCGGTTGCTGACAAAATCGCTGGCGCTGATTCCGCAGGACGCCACGCTGCAAACCTATATACGGTTATTTACGCAGGAACCCTTTTTGCAATGGATGGCCAATAGTCTGATTGTCTCCGCTATGGTCACCCTGGTGGGCGTGGGACTGGCGGCAACAACGGGATATGCCTTTTCGCGTTATAAATTTCGCGGCAGAGATACCGCTATGGTGGGCATCATCACCACACAAATGTTCCCGGTGACTATGCTGTTGCTGCCTTTATTTATTATGCTTATCAAACTGCGCGCCTATGATAATTATATCGGCCTGGTTATTGCCTATTCGGCAACTGCCCTGCCGTTTACCGTTTGGCAGATGAAAGGTTATTACGATACCATCCCCTACAGCCTTGAGGAGGCAGCCAGCATAGACGGCTGCTCGCAATTTGGCATATTCTGGCGGATTATTTTACCGCTGGCAGCCCCGGCGCTGGTTATCACTGCGTTGTTTGCCTTTATGACCGCCTGGTCCGAGTACCTGGTGGCGGCAGTGTTAATCCAGGATAAAAATTTATTCACCTTGCCGCTGGGGTTGAAAACTTTTCAGTCCAGTATGGAAGTGTCGTGGGGGTTGTATTCCGCAGGAGCGGTGATAGTGAGTATTCCGGTAGTGGTATTGTTTTTATTACTCAGCCGCTGGCTGGTTTCCGGGTTGACGCTTGGCAGTGTAAAGGGTTAAAATGAACAGCATATTTGATCAATATACAACCAAAATGGAAGAGCCCGATTCGGGGATTTTTATTACCTCGTGGAAATATACCCCGCATCGATCCAATAGATTTTTATTTTCTGTATTGGGGGTAATTGGCGCGCTGGTAGTTTTTGCGATATATTATGGAGAACATTTTTTACCGTGGCTCGGAAAAATTCCTGCAGCGATTATTTATATTACCTTGTTTCTATTGAGTCCACTGTTAAAATATATCAATGCTCTGGGCAAGGATCAGGAATGGACATTATTCACCAATGGATATAAACAGATCGTAATGCAAAACAACAAGGTTTTGGAAGAAAAAACCGGCTGGTGGAAAGATTTTCGGACTTGCAGTTATGATGAAAAGAGCGTCCGCTTGTATCCAAAAGCGTCTTGGAAGCGTGTTGTGCGGGTTTTTGCGCCGCATAACAAGATAGAGGTCTATTCGATCTGCCGGGAGCAAATCAGCCTGGCGCAGGCAAAAGAGCTTGAACACCGGCAACAACGGCAAGGCAAGCAAACATTAACGCCGCAGCAGCGCTATTTGCAGCAAATTGAGCAGCAGAAAGCACGGCAGGCAAGAGCGAAGGGTTGAAATCCAGGAATCGGTTCCTGACCGGCAAAAAGTGTGGGATGGAGAAATTACGAATTGTTGGGGATTCTTCTCCTGGCCAAATTCCGGTTCCAATGTGAACAAGCAAACAGATGACAATCCCTTTATGGATTACAGTGAGTCGATAGATCGCCCGGTATATTGATGGTGGGCGGAGTATTGACCGGAATGTTTGTCACGGCGTGTTTGGTGATTTGCAGAATAAATATCCTGCCCTGCCACCCGCAGCGGATGAATGTCCGACGTGATCAACAAATCATTTTTCGAGCCCGGAATGTAATTCTTTGAACATTGCCTGGATTTTAACATAAAACAGGTAATATTTTATTTGTTTTTTTTTTTTTATTTATTACATTCCCGTTAGATTTTTCTTTAAAATTTTTCAGGGCAGTATCTCATTAACTATCACACAACTGTACGGGGTTGTTATGCACATGAAAAAAATGTTTTTGGCAGGCGCTTTTGTTGCCATGTTGTGGTTTGTCACCTGTGAAAGCCCGGTTTCCACCTCGGTAAAAAGCGGCGATCTGGCGCGCACGGAATATGCGGTATATACCAGCGCGGATAAAATATACGATCCCGCCTGGTCGCCGGATGGCTCGCAAATTGCGTTTGTTAAACAATTAAAAGCCACGGATATATTCAAGATGAGTACCGCCGGGGATACTGTGGGGCTGGTAAAACGATTTCATCAATATATTAATTCATCTTTTTGCTCTATTTCTCCTGATGGACAATACATTTTATATATGATCCATTCCCATTCAAGTACAAACAGGTATAGCCGTTATTTATACTCTGCCGCGCAGGATACCAGCTTGTTGTTCGATCATATAATCCCCTCATATTTTTATAATGTACATTGGTCGCGGGACAGCCGCTTGTTTTTTTACGAAATGCATGAAAATTCGATCCCCACAATCAAAGCGTTGACCCTTGATGGCAGCCCGGTTTTTAGTGTTGCTCTGGATTCTACGAAATATTGGTTTCAAAATTTTTCTGTTTCCCCAAACAACCAGGACATTGTCTGGTCCGGAAGTCAGACAAACCATGGGTGGGATCAATTATGGCTGTATACACCCGAAGGTGGACAAAAAAAACTTACAACTGCCGGTTCCATGTATTATTATAATCCCGCCTGGTCGCCGGATGGTAACAGCATTGCCTTTGTGTCCAGGTATTATACATCACCAATGTCAAGTTTGGAAATTTATTCCATACCCACTAATTCATTCCATACCCTGGCCGATAGTTTATATATTAATACCGATGAACAGATCGTATGGTCAAAAGATGGAGAGTCAATCTATTTTTTTGGCTCTTTTAATGATTATAATGAGACCCATTCGGGAATATGGAAAGCAAATTTGGCGGATAACTCTTTTAATTTACAATGTTCCAATATAAATAGTATTTGGCAACTCAATACGGATGGTTCATTCTATACTGCTGCTTTCGACTTGGAAATTTATCGTTTATACTCATTCACTATTGCCGATAAAAAGCTCACTTTACTGGCCCCTGAAACTGAAGATAAATTATCATCTCCCGCCTGGTCGCCGGATGGCGCCAAGCTGGTTTTTACACAGGGGCAGACACTATATACAATACCTGCAACCGGGGGTAATCCGGCTTTGCTTGGCGTCCAAGGTAGTAATTATCAATATCATCCGGATTTTTCACCGGATGGTTCATTAATTGTTTTTGATAGCGGATCTAATGTTTATACTGTCCCTGCAAACGGAGGGCAAACTAAAGTATTCAATTCAGATTATCATTATTATTATAATGAAAATTTATCTAACCCTGTCTGGTCGCCGGATGGTAAACAAATTGCCTGCGCATATAGATATGATGTAAAAGACAGCCTTATCGTATTTGATTATTCTGAGGGCAAATTAACCAGGGTAAACGCCTGGCCGGGTCGGTATACCGATATTGCCTGGTCAAAACCACACCCGGCGTTGGGTTCGTATCTATTACTATCTTTGGCGGATGAACCGAATAATTGGTATGACAATTACGAATTGATAGCGCTTAATCCTGAAACTGGAAAATTGATTAAATTCCTTGGTTATGGCGGTTCTTTCAGTAAATATACACCAATATTTCTGTATGTCTGTTGGGCGCCGGATGCGGAAAGCATCGCCTGGATCCAGAGTGATAGCCCTTCCGGTTATGACTCTTCCCTGAATATCGCCCGAATTTTTGTGGATTTACAATAAAATGATGGGGTTAACTATGAAAAAAACTTTGTTCCTGTTGTTACTGGTTGTCGTTACAGTCACCAGCTATGTTTACGCCAACACTACCGCTGCGCTGCGCGGCTCGGTTACGGATACCGCAACCGGGGAAACCCTGCAGAACGCCAATATTACCCTGGAAGGCACGTCCCTGGGCGCGGCGGCAGACGCCGCGGGACAGTTTGTCATAACCGGCATCGAGCCGGGAGTCTATACGCTTCGGGCTACCCGCATTGGCTATGAGTCGTTTATAATCAAGGATATACAACTCAAAGCCGGGGAAGATAAAACGCTGCAAATCCTGTTACAAGCGGGCGTCATTAACATGCGCGATGTGCGCGTGGAAGCGGATAAATTCCAAACCCGCTACCAGGATATTAACCGCGCCGGCAGCCAGTCCCTGGAACCCCGCAACATCAACAAAATTGCCGGCTCGCTGGATGATATTACCCGCGCCGTGCAGCTTTTCGGCAGCGCCGTACCGGCCGGCGATTATACCAGCTTTTACGCAGTGCGCGGCGGCAGCCCGGATCAGAACATCGTTATGCTCGATGGCCTGATCGTTCCCAATCCCTACCGGCTGCGTATGGTAATGGGCGGCGGCGTAAGCATCTTTAACCAGTTCACCACCCGCGACGTGGAGCTGTATACCGGCAATTTCCCGGTAGAGTATGGCAATTTCCTCTCTTCAGTTATGAATGTCAGCAGCCGGGACGGACGCGCGGATCGCATCGGTTATGGCGGTTCGGTCACATTTCTGGACGCCAATGCCTATGTTGAAGGCCCCTGGCCGGGCAAGCAAGGCTCGTGGATCATCTCGGCGCGGCGCAGCTACTTTGACCTGCTGGCCAAACGCTTTGATGAGGAACAAACCAGTTACCCGCACACCCTGGATGTGGATGCGAAACTGACCTATAACCTGGGCAACACGATGAAGGTATCTTTTAAAACCCTGTTCAGCCGCGAAGGTACGGACCTCGGCTCGCTGGAGGAAGAAGATATCGGTTTGAACGAAGATTCCAATATCAATCTCTATTCGCTCTCGCTGGATTATTTCCCCTCGGAAAAAACCCTGGAAAAGATCGATATCGCCTATTATGATGAAGAATTTAATTATAAAATAATGGTGGATGATAATGATGAAGAGTTCATGGAGGTCGCCGGCGATTACGAATCCAAAGTCTACACCACCACCATCAAAGAGGATTTCAGCTACAAAATAACCCCGAACCAGTCCATTAACCGGGGTATGCAGTTTATGCTGGATCGTTCCTATATGAACCTCGGCACGGATGTTCGGGGCGTTGCTTTTGCGCGGCGCGATGTACCGCCGATGGTCTATTACAGCAAAACCAGCGGCCATTTCAACACCTACCTGGATTATACCGGCAAACCCGTTGCCGCCCTGCAGGTCAAAGTTGGCGTGCGTTATGATTATTCCTTCCTCATTAATGAGGGTAATGCCAGTCCCCGCGCCAGCTTGTTGTGGAATATAACTGATGATTTTTCCGTTTCCGCTTTCTGGGGAGAATGTTACCAGTATCCCAATGTGTTCAGCATTTTTAACCGGGACTATCCCCTTGATATTGCCGCCAATACCGAGGATATACAGGCGGAAAAAGCCACCCACTCGGTGCTGGGCCTCACCAAATTGTGGGGCAAAAATTGGCTGAGCCGTGTGGAAGTGTATTATAAAGATATTGACCGCATGTTGCTGCCGCAGGATTTTGTAAATTATATCCCCGAAAATTCCGGAACCGGATATGCCGCCGGCGTGGAAGTAATGCTGGAAAAAGGCGAAAATGAGAAAAGCCGCTGGAATGCCATGTTGAGCTATTCCTGGTCCACTTCAGAATATCATGGCGGCGAACTGTTCCGGGACTGGACGCCGTTCAACTTTGACCGGCGGCACGGCCTGACCGGGTTTGGTAAAGTCAAACTGTTTAAAAATTTCAGCGCCAGCGCCACCTGGCGCTATGCCAGCGGCTTGCCGTATAATACGATCATTGCTTATATGAACGCCGGCGGCGAGGGCAGTAAATTCCTCAAAACTGCGGATAACGACCACCGCTATCCTTATTACCAGCGGTTTGACATTCGCTTTAATTACGCTCTGCAAACCGGTCGCGGCCTGTGGAATTTTTACCTGGATATGACCAACATCCTCAACCGTAAAAATATTTATGACCAGGTGTGGTACATCAAAACAGATTTTCTGGATGAAAATGGCAGGCGGCGATCTGTAGACAGCTACCAGGAAGTGTTACTGCAGCGCAATATTTATATGTTGCCGTTTGTGCCGTCGCTGGGCGTGAGTTATAATTTCTAGTTCGTTCGTTTGCTGAGCGTCCGGGGTTTCGCCACCCCGGAGCGGAACGGTCGTCGAGTAGTCCGGTTGAGCGCTGCGAGACCGGACGTATCGAGACGTGTGCCCAGGTAAACAATCCCGGTAAAGGCGTTTTGCTTTATGCCAGGGTTAGAAACCCTGGTGTATTTTCCGCACCGGGATATGAATCCCGGCGCGATTAGCGTAGGTCGGGCCTGCGGCCCGGCAGGACATGATGTCCTGCATTATTGTGCGCCCTGGGGAACATCCCCAGGGCGAGCTGATCAGGGTTCCCGGACAGCCTGACAACTCCAAGGCGAGCTGGTGACGACTGAAAGCTGATAGCTGACAACTCTCGTCTTTCGTCTCACTTTTCACATCTCACGTTTCACGTCTCACGTCTCACATCTCACGTTTCACGTCTCACATCTCACGTCTCACTTTCACCCAATCGCCTGCAAAACACACTTTTCTACGAGCGGCCAACGATCCAGCGGTTTGGGGATGATTTTTGAGGCGATGACCACAACCAGGTCCCTGTTGGGAATACAATAGATATGGCTGCCGCCAGAACCGGCTGCCATGTAGGCCGGCGCGCCGTCAGTTTCAAACAGCCACCAGAGATAGCCATATTTGTTGGCATTCATGGCGGTAGATTCCTCGATCCATTGTACGGCAATGATTTGCCGG
>CAYNSO010000110.1:0-11434 GCA_964399735.1 uncultured Cytophagia bacterium | reverse complement strand
TAGTTATTTGTTCTCTTTACCAAAACTTGATATATCACTTCAGGCCCATGAACGGAAAGTATTGTAACAATTTAATATGTCTAAATTTATATTTTAAAGCAAGTAAAAAATGTTTTTTTGACAAAAACCCATCCGGGCTGTCTGTCAGGCTAAGAATTTGACACTTTTATCACTCGTAACTTTTCTTTTTTAAATCAATTTCTGTTTTGACAATAATAATAAGGTCATGGCCACCCATTGGTGCCGAAAGACTACTTTTCCAGTATTCGCGTCGATTAATATCGATCTACAGTGAAAACCAGGGTTGTTTTGCCACTGGTTTTCATCTGTTTTTGAGAAAAGATTTTTATCGGCGCTTTTACCCAGGAAAACTCTCATTAAACGATAAGCCTGTTTTTCTCACAACACAGTTCCTCGTCGTTTCGCTCCTTGGAATGACATGAATGGTGTTTTTTGGGCTTTTGATACAGCCCCTCCAAATATGCTGTTAGTAATTCTGCAATTTAATATTCTCTCAAAAAACCACCATATCCTTTAAAAATGCCTTGACTCTTTGGCAAATATTCGCTAAAATTAATTTTATAAACCACAAGTTACTCACTTAAAAAAAGGGGTTAACATGGCTTACGATAGTAAAGGCACCCTGAACAAGGTGATGCTGATCGGCAGACTGGGTCAGGACCCGGAATTGAAATATACTGCATCCGGCGTTGCGGTATGTAATCTGTCCATTGCTACCAATACTTCCTGGAAGGGACAGGACGGCGCAATGAACGAAAACACAGAATGGCACCGGGTTATTCTCTGGCGTAAACTGGCAGAAAACATTGAAAAGTATGCTAAAAAAGGCCATCGGGTTTATGTGGAAGGCCGCGTTATCAACCGCTCCTGGCAGGACAAAGACGGGGTTAAAAGATACACAACAGAAATTCAGGCGGACAGTGTACAACTTTTAGAAAGCCGTGGAGCGCGCGAAGGAGATGCCATTCCGGAGGCGCCGCCTCTACCCTCTGAACCGCACTTTAACGAACCGGATGTAAACGATTCCGACGATCTGCCGTTTTAATAACGACTTGACACATTTCTTCAATACCTTAAAAATCCGGGGCCACCATCCCGGATTTTTTTTGCTATTTTTCTATCACCCAAATTCCTACAATCCTTCTATATATTATTTCCAGGAATTAAAATGAATTGTCAATTATCCAACTGTTAACGTTGGTGAACATGTCTGCATATATAAATCTTTTCTCTGCGTTCACTGTGCCCACTGCGGTCTAAAAGATTAAAATCGCAGGGATCGCTGAAAGCGCAGAAAGAAAAAAGAATACCACGAAAGAACAATAATTTATTTTTTTCCCAGGCATAAAAACCTGGTAAATGAACCCGCAAATTCTGCTTGTTTCCAAATTAAAAAATGTTCAAATTTCATAAATTCTTTTTTAACGATTAAGAGATTTCACATTAATAATTTATGCCACTCTCTCCGAAAAAAACTCTGCTCATCGGCATTGCCGGCGCCTCCGGGGCAGGCAAAAGTTATTACACTAGAACCATTCTTGCCGAATTGAATGGCGAGGCATCTGTATTATGTATCGATTCTTATTATAAAAAGCAATCGCACCTGCCCATGTCCGAGCGGGTCAAGCAAAACTATGACCACCCGAATGCGCTTGACTTTACCCTGTTGCAACAACATTTACAGCAATTACGCGCCGGCGCGGTTATCAACCACCCGGTTTATGATTACTCGGTTCATGACCGCACCGGGCAAACCAGTCCGCTAATACCAACCGATATTGTCCTGATCGAGGGCGCGCTATTGTTCGCCTTTCCCCCCATTCTAAACCTGCTCGATTATAAAATATACATCGACACACCCGACGATCTCTGCTTTATCCGCCGCCTGCAGCGCGATACCCGGGAGCGGGGTCGTTCGGTAGATTCCATAATCGACCAATATTTAAACAGCGTGCGGCCAATGCTCAAACAATATGTTATCCCTTTTAAAACCGTTGCCGACATTATTGTCAGTGGTGAGCAGTTTGACAAAAACGTTTTTGCCAAAATAATTAAAGAAATACAAACAATGAGGAACCATGCCGAATATCGGTAAAATTATGGTATATGCCGGGTTGACGATTGCCCTGGCCGGAATAGTCGTTCTGATCCTGAATCGTTTCGGTATTCATTTGGGGCGGCTGCCGGGAGATATTGTTTATAAAAAGGGGTCGACTAGTGTATATTTTCCGGTGGTAACCTGTATTGTAATTTCAGTAATATTGTCTTTTTTATTTTGGTTGTTTAAAAAATAAAACCGGACAGGAGTGTTCAATGCTTAGCATAGCCCCCAAAGATACAGGCTGGATCGAGGTCATCTGCGGCAGTATGTTCAGCGGCAAAACCGAAGAACTAATCCGCCGCCTGAAAAGAGCGGAAATCGCCCGCCTCAAAGTGATCACTTTTAAACCAAAAATTGATACCCGGTTTTCGCCGGATCAGATCGTCTCGCATAACGAACAAAGGAAACCATCCATTCCGGTCAATTCGGCGCGGGAAATTCTGCAAATAGCCGCAGACGCCGACGTGGTTGGCATTGACGAAGCCCAGTTCTTTGACAACGCCCTGGTTGATGTTTGCCAGGAACTGGCTAATCGCGGCAAACGGGTGATCGTGGCCGGACTGGATCAGGATTATATGGGCAAACCGTTTGAGCCTATTCCGCAGTTGCTGGCAGTAGCGGAATATATCACCAAGACCCTGGCAATCTGCGTCAAGTGCGGCGCCCCGGCCAATCGTACCCAGCGTTTGAACCAGGATTCCAACCGGGTTGTGATTGGTTCGACCGATCTATATGAAGCGCGCTGCCGGCATTGTCACGAAATTTATGAAAATTCTGCACCGGAAGGAGTTGATAAAAAATCATGAAACTTTATGGACTGATTGGTATTATTGTACTGCCCGCATTAGCCTGGTTGTTTTCCAAAAACCGTCGCATTGTAAAACCCCGCATTCTGATCTGGGGGATAGCTTTGCAATTTTTGTTTGCCGCAATATTATTAAGCGAATCGCCTCTCAGCTGGGTCGGTATGCTAATTCTATCGTACCTGATTCTTTTATATGTTTTTTCACCACAGATACTTGTTAATCAAACCTGGTTACAAACAGTTACCAAAGGAATTTTGCTGTTGAGCGCGGCGCTACTGGCAAGCGCCGTTTTTTATTATATGGATAAAGCGGAAACAGCTGTCTTTTTTATTACCTTTTTTTCGGTTGGCATTATTGCTTTCCGGCTCTTAAAAAAAGGCGCCTGGAGTAGATATCTGTTTGCGGCAACGTTGCCGGCCGTTCTGGGTATGCTGGTGCAACGCGGCATTTATGGCAAGCAAGTCTTTGCCTGGTTTTCCGATCTGGTAACAAAATTTTTAAAATTTGCTGATCAAGGCAGTATGTTTTTATTCGGCAACCTGGCAGATTCTGCCTATTTCGACCAATACGGCTTTCAGTTTGCTTTTACTGTGCTGCCGATCATTATCTATTTTTCGGCCATTATATCTCTTCTTTACTATTATGGCATTATGCAAGCTTTGGTAAAAATAATGGCCAAATTCATGAAATGGACTATGGGTACATCGGGTGCGGAAACTTTGTCCTGCTCTGCCAATATATTCGTTGGTCAAACCGAATCCCCCCTGCTTATTAAACCTTTTCTCCACGACATGACTGAATCGGAAATCCACGCCGTTATGGTGGGCGGTTTTGCAACCATTGCCGGCAGCGTGCTGGGTGGGTATATTGGTTTGGGGGTTAACGCCGGGCATCTGATTACCGCCAGCGTCATGTCTGCTCCGGCAGCCCTGGTTATGGCCAAACTGTTACTTCCAGAAACAGAACAATCCAAAACAGCCGGCGATGTAACCATTCCGCAATTGAAACGCGCCGACAACCTGCTCGACGCTCTTACCCAGGGAATTACCGATGGATTGAAACTGGCTGTCAATGTTGGCGCCATGTTGATTGCTTTTATTGCCCTCATTGCTTTGCTCAATGCTTTTTTTGGCTTTTTTGATCGTATCATTGACGGACGGTTGCTTGGCGGCGCCATAAATGAAATTTCGGGAGAATACAGCGGCTTTTTCCCCGGCAGTTTAAAAACCCTGTTCGGTACTTTATTTGCGCCACTGGCTTTTGCCATGGGCGTTCCGTGGAACGAGGCGGCAACTGTCGGCAACCTGATGGGTATAAAAATTTCACTGAATGAAATGTTGGGATATGTTGAACTGGTTAAACATATTAATGCCGGCGATCTTTCCAACCGTTCAGTTATTATTGCCACTTATGCGCTGTGCGGTTTTGCCAATTTCGCTTCCATCGGCATCCAGATCGGCGGAATCAGCGCCCTGGCGCCGAACCGCAGACCAGACATTGCCCGCGTTGCTTTTCGCGCCATGTGCGGCGGAGCCCTGGCTTCCTGGTTAACCGCAACAATTGCAGGATTGATTATTTAATATGTTACTAAAAAACCAAGTCCGGGAATCTCTCGAATTCCTTCTTCCCTTATTACCGATCCAACCGGAAATAGCCGTTATTCTGGGCTCCGGAATGGGCGGGTTTGCCGATTCCCTTGAAAATGTGGTAACGATTGCCGCCGGTGATATTCCCCATTACCCGGTCTCCACCGTACCGGGGCATGTTGGCAAATGGATCATAGGTGTAAAAAACTCTAGTCCCATAATATGTCTTCAGGGCCGGGCGCATTACTATGAAGGGTATAGCCTGGAACAGGTTACCTACCCGGTGCATTTGTTAGCCGGGTTGGGAATAAAAACTCTTTTAGTAACCACGGCCTGCGGAGGTATCAACCCCGCGTTCCGGCCCGGCGACCTGATGCTCATTTGCGACCACATCAATTTTGGTTTTGGCAACCCGCTCATTGGCCGCCCGGAGAACCTGCTGGGTCCACGCTTTCCGGACTTGTCTGAACCTTATGACCATTCTTTGCAGGAAATCGCCCTGTCTGCCGCCCGGGAAAATGGAATACAGTTACAGCGGGGAGTGTTTTGTTGGGTAACCGGCCCCAGTTATGAAACCGCCGCAGAAGTGAGAATGCTGCGCAAACTGGGCGGCGACGCCGTATCCATGTCCACCGTGCCCGAAGTGATTGTCGCCAACCAGCGGCATATCAAAGTGATGGGTCTGGCGCTGATTACCAACCTGGCTACCGGGTTGGCAAGCGGCACGTTGTCGCACCAGGAAGTTACGGAACGGGCAAATGCAGCCGGCTTGACAATTCAGACATTGCTCGATGCTGTTATAAAAAAAATAATTTGAATGACGGCGGGTTATGAGCCCTTCGCAATACAATAAAAAAGTACAGCTGTTAAGCGATATTATTGATACGGCTGCCGGTCGGGTTCCCTGCGATCTGATTCTGCAAAATGCCCGTGTGGTCAATGTCTATTCCTGCGAAATCGTTGCAACCGATGTTGCCATCCTGGGCGACACCATCGTCGGGTTAGGATCCGGTTATAAAAGCAAAAATAAAGTTGATTTGCATGGTATGTACCTGGCTCCGGGCTTTATAGACGGTCATGTGCATATTGAAAGCGCTATGGTTGAAGTGCCACAGTTTGCCCGCGCCGTAGTGCCACTGGGCACCACCTCCATTGTTGCCGATCCCCACGAAATTGCCAATGTGCTGGGCTATGAGGGGATCCGCTATATGATGGATTCCAGTAAATACAACCCCCTCAATGTTTTTTTTATGATGTCTTCCTGTGTTCCGGCAACCACTCTGGAAACCGCCGGTTCGGAGCTGCGGGCGTTTGATATTTTCCCGTTCCTGCGTGAAAAGTGGGTGCTGGGTCTGGGGGAAATGATGAACTATCCCGGTGTTCTCAATAATGATAAAGAAGTACTGGACAAGCTGAAAATCAGCGGTGAAAAACGGGTAGATGGTCACGCGCCGGGGTTGACCGGCATGGAGTTGAACGCATATATCGCCGCAGGAGTGGCTTCCGATCATGAATGCACTTCTGTAGAAGAAGCGCGCGAAAAACTGCGGCTGGGCATGTACATTATGATCCGTGAGGGTTCGGGCAGCAAAAACCTGCTCGACCTGCTGCCATTGATTACCCGTGAAAATGAACGCTTTTGCTTTTTTTGTACCGATGACCGCCACCCCAACGACATTCTCGAACAGGGGCATATAAACTATATGGTCAAAACCGCTCTGCAAAACGGCCTCGATCCTTTTATTGCTATTCGCATGGCTAGTTACAACACTGCCGAGTACTTTGGGCTGCGCAAACTGGGCGCTATTGCGCCGGGTAAAACTGCAGATATGGTTGTGTTTGATAACTGGCAGCAATTCAATATCCGGCAGGTATACAAAAACGGTGTGCTGGTTGCAAAAGACGGCAAAGCTGTTTACGAGGTTCCGGCCAAACCGGAATACCCGGTTCGCAGTTCAGTTAACATCAAATGGCTGGAAGGCGATGAATTTGTCATCCCGGCTCAAGGCAGCCGCTGCCGGGTAATTGGTATTATCCCGCAGCAAATCACCACCAATGCCCTGGAACTGGAATGCCCGCAAACCAATGGTATTGTTGTGTCCGACCCGAAACGCGATATACTGCGGCTTTATGTTATTGAACGCCACCGGGCTTCCGGGAAAATCGGCAAGGGCTTGATCAAAGGTTTTGGCTTGCAGCGCGGCGCCATTGCGTCATCCATTGCCCATGATAGCCACAATATTATTGTTACCGGAGTTAATGATCTTGACATATTCAAAGC
The DNA here is from genome assembly GCA_964399735.1 of uncultured Cytophagia bacterium. GTDB lineage: Bacteria > Zhuqueibacterota > Zhuqueibacteria > Residuimicrobiales > Krinioviventaceae > Fontivivens. Next base: position 4,639 of record CAYNSO010000110.1, on the reverse strand, counting down.
AGTAACAACAATCAACAAAATGGGCGGCGGTATTGCCATTGTTAATGATGGCCAGGTACTTGAAGCGCTGGAACTGCCCATCGCCGGACTCATGTCCAACCAGCCGCTGGAAATAGTAAGCGTCAAAACCAAAGCCCTGATCTGCGCAGCCCGTTCGCTGGGCGTTACCGCCGAGGATCCTTTAATGACCCTGGCTTTTATGGCGCTGCCGGTCATTCCCAAGCTCAAGCTAACCGATAAAGGTCTGGTCGATGTGGAAAAATTTCAGCATGTACCCCTGTTTTTATAATTAACCAAACTTGACCGAATCATGGAATTATGATGAACCTGTGGAACATAAAAGCTCCTCTTTACCATTTATTCCGCAAACCCTGGCCATTGAGTTTTATTCACAAACGGGAACGGCAGAATCTTTTGGCGTTAGCGGCACAACTGCCGCCGCTTACCGGCATTGGCCTTGATGTTGGCTGCGGAACCGGCGACTCGCTGCAACTGGCGCCGCCGGGTTTGCAAATGATCGGTATCGATGCCAGCTTTAATATGACCCGGCAGACATATCAAAAACAGCATGTGCCGGTAGTTGTTGCCGAGGCAACGCATTTGCCGGTTTCTCCGGAAAGTTGCGCTTTTATCATGGCAATTGGCCTGTTGGAATATCTAGATGCTCTACCGGCCTTTTTTGGAAATTGCTCGGCAGCGCTGCAACCCGATGGTTTTTTGCTGGTGACCAGTTCCCCTGCCGGCGCTTTTACCTCCGGTCGCAAAATTGGCGGCAGTAAAATCATTGCCAGAACCGCTTTTGAAATTATTGCCTACTGCAGGCAATTTGGACTGGAATGTGTTGATATTAAAACTTTTTTTCCCCAGGAAGCGTTTTTGTTAAAAAAGATTGGAAACAAACAATAACTAAAACAGTAAAATACTTGTCTATACCGATTAATTTTCTTGCAGCTAATCAACAAATTTTGTAATATCTAAGATAATACGAAAAATTACTTATATTTACCTTTATGTAAACATAACAGGTTTTTTATGAATTTACCCAAAAGAATAACGCCATGCCCTATAATTGACGCTTTACTGGAAATCAGGTTTGTAACTAGTGTCCATCCAAGCGCCATCTTTGGAATTTTTTATAATTCAATTTCGGCTAAATATCCTACTGTAGAGAAACTCCCGATTCTTCAGGTCCCGGAACCAATAAGAGAAAACGATCCGTCTTTTCAATTCAAACCATATTTTAAAGTTACCGACAACAAATTCATCGTTCAAATAGGCCCCGATGTTATCACGATCAGCTCCCATCCAAAATATGCGGGTTGGGATAATTTTTCCACAGAAATTTTTTCGTTATTACAAACTATTCAAAAACTAAATATTGTAAAAAATGTAGTCAGATTAGGATTAAGATATATTAATTTTTTCCCGCTTGATATTTTTGATAACATTAACCTGGAAATAATCTTTCAGGATAAAAAATTGTCAAATCAGAACACCCTGTTCCGGGGTGTTTTTGTTAATGATCCCTTTAAAAGTACTCTTCAGATCACAAACGATTTTGCATATAATTCAGTCAATGGCTCATTAATTGATATTGATACATATAATGAATTAAATATTGATTCTTTTAATTCTTTTAAAGAAATAATTAATAAAGCCCATTTGATCGAGAAAGAATTGTTTTTTAGTTTACTAGCAGATTCTTATCTTGCTTTGTTACAACCGGAGTATTAAAATGACTATTTCCAATTCCACTATCAAGCTTTCATTTTTACCCTTTATTGATTCAAGTTCTACAGTAATGTTATTACCTTATAATTTAAATCCGGAATTTAACCCTGGCGTATCCGGCAAATACTCGGTAGAAAAAGAAATTACTGATTGGAACATACCACTTGTAAATTTACCCGAATACTCCTCTGCTCAGAAAGATCTTGATAAAATTCAAATCATACTCGATTTTTCTCAAAAGTTAATGAATAACTCAAAGAATCTTGATAGTGAATATGTAGATATCGTAAATAAATATTTTTGGGATCTCGTATGAAATTAAAAGATATTAGGCTTTTTTTGCCTAAATATCTATCTGGTGAATCAGAAGGGGAATTATTTTCATCTTTAAAAAGCTTCCCTGATAACATTGATTCAAGATTATATACTGATTTTTTACGAAATGAACCTGTAATATTCCAGGGAGATGGTATAAGGGATTTACTGGTTGTAAATTAGCCGGAAACAGATATTAAACCAATCAAGTGTATGGTAATATCTAACACTTGTGATATTGATCCTGATAACAAACGACTTTTCCCTTCTCAAATTGTATACAGCCCAATTTTTAACCTGAACAAATACAAAACACATCTATTGATGAATTCTTCAAAAACAGAACACCAAATTAATGATCACATTCAATCAATAAAGCGACAAGAAATTACACAAATTTTTTATCTCCCCGCGATTGAGGACATCATTAAAGAATCAATTGTATTTTTTGACCGGGTATGCAGTTGCTCAAATTCTTATATTGATAGAAATAAATTACCCCGACAAAGACTGTTTACCTTGAGTGATTATGGTGAATACCTGTTCTTGTTAAAAATTTCTATTCACTTTACAAGGATACAGGATTCTGTTGAACGAAAATCAATAATCACTTGAATTAATTTTATTATTTCACAAAAACACTTATTACCTGGTATTCCCAACCATCCTTTTCTGGAAATTATATAGCATAACCTCAAAATATCACCCTGCCGGGCGTCGGTCTTTTCAGCTTGTTTTATATTTTTCATTTGTATAAATTCAAAAGGGTTACCCCAATACTTTAATAATACCAAATCCAGGAGGATCATAATAAAAACAATATGGTTTATTTTATTATCTCCGGTTCAACAAGCAGGTCGGGGGCAAGTGTTATAATATCAATCAACAAATACAAACCTGATTAAAAAAAGGAAAAAAATTATGCTGCGCAAGGCATTAATCATTGGCAACTCGGACGGAGTTGGACTGAGTGTTACCAGAGAACTTTTAAAAAACGACTGGTCAATTATTGGCATATCCAAAAGTAATTCATCCATCGAACATCCCGCTTATACGCATTATATATCAAAAGTGCAAAATGACGCATATTTAGAATTATTGAAATCCCTGGCGCTAAAAGAACAGCCGATTGATCTGTGCATTTATTGTCCCGGCATTGGTGAATTACTGGACATTACCAATATGGAGCAGGAAATTGAGATCTTTGAGGTTAACCTGACCGGCTTGATCAAGACCGTCGCTTGCCTCATTCCCGCAATGGTGAAAAACGGTCGCGGACATTTTATTGGCCTTTCCAGCGTTGCCGATGAATTGTTATCCCCGGAAGCCCCAAGTTATCACGCCTCAAAAGCCGGCTTTTCCGGTTACCTTGAGAGTCTTGCCCTGGCGCTTAAACCAAAGGGAGTATCAATAACCAATGTTCGTTTTGGATTTATAGATACAAAGATGGCCAAGGGTGAGACGAAACCGTTTATGATGACCGTGGAACAAGCTACCCAACACATTATGAAATGTATCAAAAAAAAGCCGATTCGCTACACAGCGCCGCGAATCATTATTCCTTTTGTAAAATTCAGACGGGTGATGATGAGATTGAAATTAAGGTAATCATTTATAATCATCTTTATTGTTTTCAGGAAAAAAGCCTTGCTTTTTTATCATTACCCCTTTACCACCGTCGTCTCCCAGCCGTCATAATAGCCGTTACATTCCCTGGCCAATTGCAGCAAGCTATCCGTCAATTGATTGATGTAATCCTCGTTCACATTATCCATGCGGGAAATGTTGACCTGGATGGGGTAATCCGTTTTAATTGGCAGGGTTTCGCTTGCCTCCACCGCAAAGCCGCGCTGTTCCACACGGGTAACAAATTTTTGCACGTCCATATCGTTTTGAAAATAGAACCAGTGATCCACTTTGCGCGGTTTGGTATGCTTGTCCCCATACTCTTTCAGTTTGCGCAACACCCTGCGGTTTTGAATAATGTGCAGGTACGTATCGGAAGGATACAACACTTGCCAGAAAATCCGCCACTCCGGGTCGGAATTGGCGGCGCCGGCAAACTCGTAATCCTGGTTATGTTTTTTTATTTCAGCAAATGTAGAATCAAAATCACCAGTGCTGCTGCAATAAAAGTAAAAGTCCCGTATTCCCGTAGCAGTTACTTTGCCGGCCAAAACTCCCTCCAGATTTTGGTTAATGCGGGCAACAATATCCTGTTCCAGTTCAACCAGGCGATCCAGTTCCTGCTTTTGCACCAGCCCATCCTTGTCCGGCTGCAAAAGCGACACCCGTATCCACAGCAAACGCGGTTTTCCCGCTAGCGGGGCAAGCGGGGCTAACGCCAGGTCCAGCATTACCGAAGCGGATTTGTCATCCATTTCGACATTATAAAAATCCCAATCGGGTTGATGGGGCATTTTAATCTCCATAAAAATCTGGGTTATATAAAAAGGCTAAAAATAACAAAAAATGGTTTGTATATCAAATTTTACGCCCTGAGATGGATCCGGCTGTCCGAGGACCCCGCATTTCTCCGGGGCTGTATCAAAAGCACAAAAGAAGTATAATAGGTTACAAATTTTAGTAAAAA
>CAYNSO010000109.1:0-11465 GCA_964399735.1 uncultured Cytophagia bacterium | reverse complement strand
AAATATAATAAAAGAGTTGAAAATTTTAAAATAGATGGTTATGATGAAAGCCTCTATTTATTTGCTGAAAACGGTAATTTTCATTGCCGTATAACAAAAGCAGAGTTGTAACCCGCGTTTTTTGCGTTTATTTTATCAGCAGCATTTTTTTACAACTAACAATTTGTTCGCCGGCTTGCAGGGTGTAAAGGTACAATCCGCAGGGCAGGGACGCGGCATTAAAATTGAGGCTGTATGAACCGGCTTGATGATATTTGTGCATAATGGTTTGTAATTCCTGTCCGTTTGTATTATATAATTTTATTGTAATCAAATTATCTTCCGGCAGGGCATAATCTATCCGGGTTTGCGGATTAAATGGGTTGGGATAGTTTTGTGCCAGGTTGTAGCGTTGTGGTTTTATACTATTTTGTTCGGCAACAGCGGTTGTATTGGCAATGGCCAGGTCGGTAACGCCAACGCCATAATGCTGAATTTCACCCAACCGGGCCATGGTTGTTACGGCGGCTTTGACGATGTTGGTCATAAAAGTAAAATTAAGTGAACCAATTGTATCTGCCGGGGTGTGATAAATTGAATTGCGCAAACCGGCGGTATCATCCATCATTATGGCTTTGAACCCTTCATCCCAAAAGGACGCGTGGTCGCTGCTGCGGAATCTGCTATAGTCTTCGCCATTGCCCGAAACGGCAAAGCTAACAACTTTTAATTGTGGTACGAATTGACGGATGCAGCCTGATAAAATTTCCCATAATCCAAACGAAGCAGTATTGGTAATGACGCTGACGAAATTAGCGCGAAAGTCATCAGCGGCAACAGCGTTGAAAACCTCGGGGAAAAGCTGTTCAAAATCTGAACGCATATCCTGGGAGTATGGTTCGTTAGAATAAAAACCGATCATATCCAAATTGATCATACCCTGCAAGTCAGTACTGTCTTGCCGGGCTCGACCTGCATATTCCTTGCTGCCATACGCGCCAATTTCTTCAATATCAAAAGCGATAAAATGCAAAGAATGGCGGAACTGATAGCCGGACAAAATTTGGGCAATTTCAAGTGTGCCTGCAACCCCTGAGCCGTTATCGTCGGCGCCGGGACTGCTTTCCACGGTATCGTAATGGGCGCCAATAGCAAACAGAATTTCTTTATTTGTTTGTCCGGACAAAGAGCCTATAATGTTTTCAGCAGAAAAATCATCGTGCATAAACGGTTGAACAATCAGATCAAGGCTGCCTGAAGAAAGCCGGTATTTTAAATATTCTTTAACGTTGGCAAGATGTTCGGCGCCTGTAATGTAATTCCTGATGCCGACAATTGCCTGCATGGTTTCTTTTAATCTCAAACTATCGACCTGATCGGCAATTTTATGTAAATTTTGCGATAAACGATCATCAGCGATTATTTTTGCTTTATACAAGGGAAGAACGGTGTTGTCAAAATTAAGCATTTGCGGAGAATAGTGCCAGATTATTTGTTTTTCCATTCCCGGCAAAATCGGCCAGCCAATATCACCACCAGGCGAGTCCACAGGGACGTTGAAAGTTGCGCCGCCATCATTGGAAAGAGACAGGGAAATTTCCAGGGTGTCCTGTTCATGGTCAAAGACGTTGAAAGATAAAGTTATTGTCTGTGCGCTTGTGTCAACAATAGCGGCAAGCTGTTCAACAACCGGCGGCAGGTTTTGAGAAAAGGAAAAAGTCGCCGCCAAAAGGAAAAACGTCATAAAAAGTATTGTGCAGGAAGAGAAGGTTTTGATTTTCATTATAGCTCCACATCCGTTACCGGAAGAAATTTCAAGAAAGGATAGTTTTAAATTAAAATAATGAAATTAAAATTTAAAAGCTATAAAAAAGCCGCCTCTAATCAAGGCGGCCAGGGAAAGCAAGAATTCGGGCTTAGCTGATAAACTCATTGCCTACTTTGCGGGCGCGTTCCGGTTTATCCAGGTTAATACCCAGCGCCAGGCCGATTTCTACCAGTATGTTCCAGCCGGCGCATAAATAAACAAAAGGCGTTAATTCACCTGCTGAAGGAACGCGGATAGTGGGAAAAGGAGTATCACGGTCGGCAATAGCAACAACTGTCAAGCCGACGCCCTGCTCCAGCACTTGCTGGAATTTTTCGATCTCTTCTTCAACAGGATCAACGACAAAGACAATATCTTTGGCATCCATCACTTCTTCAATGCCATGCACGGCATAAGTCCCTTCCAGAAAGTCGGATTTTTTGCGGGTGATCTCATTGGTTTTCAAAGTGAGTTCTTCGGCTACGCCGTCGTTATACCCGGCGAAATATATAGTCGGGGCGTTAGCAGCTATTTTAATAATATTTTCATCAACCGGCAGGGTTAAAGCAGTTTCCAGCTTGCCGGCCAGATCGTCAAGTTGTGAAGCGCTATCTTTACCGGCAATGTGCCAGAGAATGGATTCATAAAACAGCGCCTGTTCTACCACGCTTTTAGTGGCAGCAACAGCCTCTTCCCAGCCGCAGGTCAGGACGAAAGATTGCGTGCAGGCATCGGCAAGCAAGGTTCCTTCGTTGGCGGTCAGGCCGAAGCGATTGTTATTGCCCTGTTTTTGAAGTTTTTTCGCCAGCAGCACAACTTCTTTGGTACGACCGGAATTGGAGGCGCAAAATACTGCAAATTTATTCAAATCATATTGTGCGGTTTGACGGGAACCATCCGTAACAATTTGCAAGTCCAGGCCCAGGGAGAGAGCCTGACGGATAGAGTGTTTAGCGGGAAATATTCGGCTGGAACCTTCGCCGGTGAGGAATAATTTGCCGACCGATTTGATTGTCGTTGCAATTTTCCGGGTTTGGCCGGAATTGAAATTTTTTACTACACCTACGGTATCCATCATTTCGCGGACCAGTGCATATTGAGAATATTTTTTATCCGTTAAATTCATTCCTGTAATCCTTTCCTGTTTACTATACAAATTATTAAAGCAAATAAGCTGTTTATGGCATTACTCAATTACCTGGCTGTTTTATCATCAATCCAGCCTTTTCCTGATAGAATTAACACGTTTAACAAAGGATTCTGTTTCCTGACGAATTTCCAGAACAAAGCTGTTTTCTTCAATTGATCCGATACAGGCCAGTTGTTCATCGGCATTGCGGAAGGTGTTTTTACGGAATTGATTATCATAATCTTTTTTTCTACTGATATATACCTGATCATTGATAAACTTTTGAATGGAAATTGCTTTTTCCAGAGCCTGGAAAAACCATTCTTTGGTTACAGTTTTCGGTGCGGTTAACTCCAGCAGCGTAGCAAAGGCATGTTTTTGTTTTTCCATCGGGTATTTTTGCCATTCTTTGGCATAAGCATTGTGAATATCATCCCAGGTTTTCAACCTTGAGGACTTGATAGCGTTAATAATTGCGGCAAGGTCTTTGTCCGGAACAAGCTGACCGCCAATGTTGACCCAGTTGACAATTCTTTTGCCGGCAAAAGTTTCCTGCATGGATGCCAAATTCGCTTGCGGATTGGCTTCAAGGTATTCCAACAGGTTTTTAACAGCATAGTAATGGAGCATTTGCCCGTAAGCGTGATAGCCTTCCCAGGCTTTGAGGATGGTTACTTTGCGTCTGGATTTTTCCATATTTTCACCCAGAACATCCAGACCGGCGGTTTTTTCTTTGTTATTGTTCAACAGATCATGTCCCAGGTCTTGCAACTGTTTATTGCTCTTTGTGCCGGTATCATTATTTTTCCGTAACCAGGCTTTGGCGATCCATACCTCGAGTAATTGCCGGGCGTGGAACATTTCTTCCACAGTATCCGGCGCCAGGGGGTCAAATTCAATATTTTGCACTTTGGTCAGCCTTTTATCGCGGGACTGGTATTTCCACGAGTTGCGCGCCAGGGCGAACATATTGTGCAGCCACCAGTATGCAGGCATTATTTCCAGTTGATCGTTGGCAGTGTTGTTGTTGAGCAGGGAAAAGGGCAGAGGAATATCCAATTCTGCCGGGTAATCGCCTTTCGAGAGTAAAGTAAACGAAGAAAACCGGCAGGAATGTTTGACGCTGGAGCACAAACCCGGCCAAAAACCGCGTCCAGCCTGAATTTCACCGTCATTAGCCCGGCTGTTATGGTTTGAACCGATAGTGGCTCCTGCGGCCATGTTGGACTGGCCCATAACCAACGAGGCAATAAGGAACGAGTTGTTATGATGCTGTTCATGCGCAGGAAAGATCAGGTTGTTGAGCATTTCGCAGCAAGAGACTGTGGAATTATCGCCCATGAAGGAATTCAGCAGACGCGCGCCATATTTTAAATTACAGTTATTCCCCATAATAAAGCGTACCGCCTTGCAGCCATAAAAAATGTGGCAGCCATAGCCAATAATGCCGTTTACCAATTCCACCCCTTCACCAATCTGTGAGGGTTCATCCATTGTAGAATTGATTGTAAGATTTTTTAATTTATTGGCGCCTTTTATATAGCAATGCGAGCCGATTTTTACGTCTTTGATAATCATGGAATTTTTAATAACACATTGTTCACCAATGGTGCCATAAAAACCGCGCCGGTTATCAAAACTTTTTTGGGTTATTGAACTCAGCGTTTCCATCAGTTTTTTGTCATCGCGGTATTTTGCCCAGATATAGGCATCGGCGGTGATCATGCCGTCAAAAGGCAGAACTTGCCGGCAGCCGGTCTCGTTCATCACTAATAAAAAGGTGCGAACTTTATCGTCTTCACCCTCTTTAACTATTCCATTACCAAATTTGGCATGATTGGTTGTGTGCATTTCATCAATGTTGAACAGCAAGCAACGGTCGCCGATTATATAATGCGCCAGGTAGCGGACATTGTGGATGGCTACGTCGTCGCCTATATCACAGGCGATGATGCGGCTGTTGGTAATGCCGGTCGGCATTTGCAAATCGTGATGCTGCAAAGTAATATCTCTTAATTTACCAATACGTACCAGGCCAAAAAATTCACAATTTTTAATTAATGCGGCTTTGAATTCATCTGTGACATAGATTAAATCCCAATCGTCGCAGGTATTGGCATTTTTTACCAGTTCTTCAATTTCACTGGATTTAAGATTTCGCCAGTATCCCTCCGGTTTGGTTAACTGTTGGTTGCGAAGATAATATTCATCTTTACCCCTGGGGATGTATGGATCAGTAATAAAATTTTTCCCCATCAACTCGGCCTGCATGATACTGATATTGTCCATATAGGTACTCCTTGAATATGATTGATAAGCGAAAGGATACCAGGCCTGTAACCTTGAAAAAATGTTCAGGGAATCATCTTTTGCCGGGTCAATATTCTGGCAAATAAAGTTTTTACATTGTGTTGCCGGTAATCCTTTTATCGTCAAGAGATTGAGATATTTTATTGCCTGCTGATTGCAGTTAGAGCCGGGTTTTTTAAGGAAAACCCAAACAATTGAACAAATAGGAGTAAAAACAAGAGAGATGCAAATATAATAAAAACATGTTATTAAGATTTACTGGTTTGTTCTGATTTCCCGTTTTTTTCAGGAATGAATATATTATCCATTGCATTGCAGAATATATAAAAAAAAATCTGGAAAACAACATATTTTTAAAGAAAAGAATACAAAAATTTGGCAGCTGAGCAAGAGGTGTAATAAATAGAGGTAAAAAAATTTTAAAAAAGAGATGTTTTTGAAATACAAGCAGGAATTGTATTGTTTTTAATTATGTTAAATTATTTAATTCTTTCCGGAAAATAAAAATTAATTTCATTGTTTTCCATCCAAAAATTGAGTAATTTATAAAATAGTGGGCTACAATTTAATTAAATACAAACCAAGTCTTTAGAATTTACTACTGTAACCTTCTCAAAGATAAACCTGCAGACGTATAAAAAATTAAATTGTGCCGGATAAAGGCAATATAACTTGGGAAAAGTTTTTTAAGAGGAGAAACTCATGAATATTTATGTAGGCAATCTTGATCGGCAGGTTACAGAAGAAGAATTGAAAAAAAGTTTTGAAGCTTTTGGGGCGGTAACTTCTGTAAAAATAATTAAGGATATGTATAGCGGCGAATCTAAAGGCTTTGCGTTTGTTGAAATGGCCGACGCGGCGGTTGCCAAAACTGCCATGCAGGAAATGAACGGTAAAGAGATCAAGGGCAGAGTAATAAAGTGTAATGAAGCTCGGCAACGGAATGGCGGCGGCGGCGGCGGTGATAAGCGGCGCAGGTTTAATCCGGGCGGCGGCGGTGGTAACAGATCTAACTTTGGCGGTGGTTATAACAGTGGCAGGCGCGGTTATTAATTAACCTGCTTTATGGATATATACCGGTTATTTAGATAATATTTTTAATGTTATGAATTTACAGATACCGGTTAACCGGCAAAGTTAACCGGTTTTTCAATAGATACTTTTCATTAACTGTCTGTTCCGTGTGATAATCGGTGCAGAATTTATTTATAACTGGAGTTTAAAAATGCAAGTACAAAAAGATATGGTTGTAGCATTTCATTATACATTAACATTAAATTCCGGTCAGGTTGTGGATTCATCTGCTGATGGCGAACCCTTATCGTTTCTTGTTGGTCACGGGCAGATTATACCCGGTCTGGAAGAACAATTACTGGGCTTGAAAGTAGGGGACAAAAAGACTGTTAATGTTGCCCCCGGTGATGGTTATGGCGAGCGGGATGAAGAACTGGTTCAGGTTGTTGACCGGGCTGAAATACCGGAGAAAATTGATCTGTATGAAGGGCTGGTATTGCGCGCCAATAGCCCTGATGGTGACAACATCGAGTTTACAGTGAAATCTTTTGATGAAAAAGAGGTAGTATTTGATCTGAATCATCCATTGGCAGGCGAGGCTTTGAATTTTGACACTGAAATCATGTCGATTCGCAATGCTACAAAAGAAGAGATCGAACACGGACACGTGCATTAATATAAGGCGGGTGATAACCCCGCCTTTTTTTTATCGGGGCTTTTATCTCTGTTTATTTTCATGGTAAAATTTTAATTTTGAGGTTACGGAAAGCAACGCCGCCGCCATGATCCTGCAATAAAATATAACCTTGACTAAAACTGCCAAATCCGGGATACCCTTTGAATTTACTGTTAGCGACCCGGTTTTTGAAATCCTCTGTATTTCGTGAAAATTTCAATACCTGGATATTATTTAACCAATGTTCAACATGATCGCCATTGACGACGATAAGCGCCTGGTTCCATTCACCCTCTGGATTTGCTTTGGCTGTTTCGGTATGGATTAGATCATACAGATCTGCCAGGTTATGGGGGCCGCCCTCCTGTTGGTTAGTGATTTGGTATTCAAAGCCGATGGTACTGCTGTCCTGAATGAAATATTTAATGCCGCTGTTGGCCGGTTCCATGAATTTAAATTCCGCTTTGAATTCAAAATTGGCATATTGCCGACTGGTAATGATATCGCCGCTTTCTTTGGCTGTTCTGGCTGCTGCGGGTACGGAGATCAATTCGCCGTCAACCACTTGCCAGGCTGCCTGGGGTATGGGTTTACCGGCAATACCGGTCCATTGTGATAAAGACTTGCCGTCAAAGAGCAATTGCCAGCCTTGCTGTTGTTCAACGGCGCTCAGAGTATTGGGTTGGCTAGATGGCAGCCTGGTCTGCTGACAGGATATAGCTACTGAAATAATTGTTACGAGGAAAAGTTTTTTCATTTTTCATTCCTTTTGAATATACAGGGGTAGTTTAATTATTTAACTGCTTGCTAAATAAATTCGTGTGAAAAAGAACGGTTGCGCCTGTAAGCAGATTTATGTAATTTACATAATCATTTGTATTTTGCAATAATAAAATGTTACCAGTTAATACCAAACCGGGAGAAACCATGCCAAAGGATACTGCACAGCTGACCTGGAAATTTCCGCGTTCGTTCTGGGTTGCCAATACCATTGAATTGTTTGAACGCGCCGCCTATTATGGCATGTTTATAACGCTTACTTTGTATTTAACAAATGAGGTTGGTTTTACCGATGTGGAATCCGGCTGGGTAGCCGCCTGTTTTGCCGGTTTTATTTACCTGGCGCCTACCTTTACCGGTGCATTGGCGGACAAGCTGGGCTTTCGTAATGCGTTACTGCTGGCTTTTGCGCTGCTGACCGGCGGTTATGCCCTGCTCGGCGCATTGCAATTAAAATTAACCGCGGTTATTTCGCTATTGCTAATCATGCTGGGCGGCTCTTTTGTCAAGCCGATCATAACCGGTACGGTAGCCAAGGCTTCCGATACCGCAAACCGCGCCCGGGCGTTTTCGATTTTTTATCAGATTGTCAATATTGGCGCTTTTATCGGCAAGACCGTAGCCAAGCCGCTGCGCACCGAACTGGGTTTGAAATATATCAATTTCTATTCCGCCATGATGGCCGTATGCGCGCTGATCCTGGTTATTATTTTGTACCGCAACCTCGATACCAAAGGAATGGGCAAGACCTTTGGCGAGTCCTGGCAGGGTTTGCTTACAGTTTTGAAAAATACCCGCTTTATGCTGCTCATTCTCATTGTCGCCGGGTTTTGGACGATTCAGGGACAGCTTTACGCCACCATGCCCAAATATGCTTTGCGGATGATCGGCGAACATGCCGCGCCGGAATGGCTGGCAAATATTAATCCGCTGGTGGTGGTATTGTTTGTGGTGGGAATCATCCATCTAACGCGCAATATACGACCGGTCGGTTCCATTGCCATCAGCTTGTTCATCATTCCCTTGTCGGCGCTGTCGATAGCTCTCAGTCCTGTTCTGGAAAGCTATACGGGGCAGTCCGTGTCCTTTGGCTGGTTCAGTCTGCATCCCATTACCGTTATGCTCATTATCGGCATTGCCTTGCAGGGACTGGCGGAATGTTTTTTATCGCCGCGCTTTCTGGAATATGCATCGAAACAAGCGCCGCCCGGAGAAGTGGGCCTGTATATGGGCTATTCGCACCTGCATACGTTTTTTGCCTGGTTGTTCGGCTTTGCCGTGTCCGGGTATTTGCTTGAGGCTTTTTGTCCCGACCCGGCAAAGATGCCCGCAGCCGTGCAGGAGCAGCGTTTACAGGCGCTGGCAAATGGCGCGCCCATGCCGGACGCCTGGGCGCATGCGCATTATATCTGGTATGTGTTTGCCGGGATCGGCTTGCTGGCGTTTGTGTGCCTGCTGATCTACCGCCGGGTGACGGATCGGCTGGATGCGGGAAAAAAGTGAGAAATGAAATCTAGTTGTCAGCTATCAGCAGTTAAACGTGAGACGTGAGATGTGAGACGTGAAACGTGAAACGTGAGACGTGAGACGTGAAACGTGAGACGTGAGACGTGAGACGTGAGACGTGAAACGTGAGATGTCAGATGTGAAACGTGAGACGTGAAACGTGAGACATGAGACGTGAGACGTGAGACGTCAAAAGTGAGACGTGAAATGTGAAACGTGAGACGTGGGACGTCAAAAGTGAGACGTGAGACGTGAAATGTTGAAAGATATTTATCAACTATCAGCGTTCAAATGTCAAATGTGAAATGTGAAATGTTCGGGGTATCCTGAAAAGAGGAAAGACCAGAGTTCCCCAATATGATAGTCCGGGGTTTCCCAACCCCGGCCTGGAGATGTTTGCGGGTTTTATAACCCGAAGGTCGTGGCATTGCAAAAAACCGGCGCATATTATAGATGGGATTAGAATCCAGATTCTATTCGGGGTACGGGGTGATGATACCCGGTACCATCTGTGAGTTTATGAATAGTGGTTTTTTCGTATTTGTCGGTTGACATTTCACGTTTGCCGTTTGACTTTTTACGTTTCACTTCTGACAACTGATAGCTGATAGCTGATAGCCTTTCCATCTAACTAAAAATTTTCTTGATTCTTTGGTTTTTTCAAGTTATTATAATGAACGTATTTCACCAAACTATCGGGAGGGCTTATGTTTATAACATTACTCATCGTTACATTTCTTATCGCTTTGCTGGTCTGTTTTATCCTGGTGAGGATATTCAACAAACCGCTGCATGGCATACTCAATCGTTTGATCGAGGAGAGCCTGAGCGGGGCGTGGCTGTCGTATTTAAAGTTTGCCATCTATGTAGTCGGCATTTCATCGGGCGTGCGCATCTGGCAGTTGGAACGCTACATTACCCCGGACAATCCGGCCGGTTCCGAAATTCTGGAACTGAACCTCGACCGCTGGACCCTGGAAATTTACCGTACTATCATCGGCACATTGCAGGGCGTGGCCTGGCTGCTGCTGGTGTTTTTTATCTTTGCCCTCATTGCTTATGTCATTGTGCGGCTGGTGGAAGCAAAGAAAAACGTTTGATTGCCTGACTCACAAGTTTCAACATTATCAACCTGCTCTTGCAAAAGTGTTTGGTTATTATCAAGATTTCTATGGCGAGAATTAAAAATGATGAAACAGTATAATTTTTTTACCCCGGTTTTTATTTTATTAATTATAACAAGCGCGCTGCCTGCCGCATCTTCCGGCATAATCGACTTTTACTTTCAACCCAACGATAACGTTACCCAATTTGCCATCTGGGTGGAGAATGCCGGGGGAGAGTATGTCGGTACAGTCTTTCTCACCAATTTTATCGGGCGGCGCGGCGGCGGCAATCGCACTGCCAGTCCCGATATCGATTCGGGAGACGGCAACCGCCTGAGCGCCCTGCCGGTGTGGAGTTTCAAGCGCGGCGTAATCGACACCACTTTCGGCATAATCAATTATTATCCCCCGGCGTCGAGCAAGTCCGCATATCCCGCCGATATTGACGCGGTATCTACAGCTACGCCCAATTCGAGCGTGCAAACAATCACCTGGCAGTTACCGGATCTACCACCCGGCATGTACACCTGCCGTATCGAGGCCAACAAGTCCTTTGATTTTAACGACTATCACAATTATTCTTTCTATCGCGGCCAGCCTTCGACGATTTGGGAAATGACCATATACATTGCCGATGCACCGTTCAGCGCGGTTACGCTGGATTATGTCGGCTATGGCTCAATCGACGGCGCCAATGGCGACCTGCATGTCCCCGATTCAACGATTACCACGGCTGATGATTTATTGCAGGATATGGGCGGATACCGGTTCAAGGCAGTCTATACTCCCGGCGCGGTGGGTATTGCCGAAAAGTCAAGCCGGGAAACAAAGCAGGTCTCTTTTTCCCTGGCGGCCAATTATCCCAATCCGTTCAACAACTCGACGGTCATTCCCTTCACCCTGAACCGCGCTGAAACCGTGCAATTCAAAGTTTATGATGCGCTGGGACATGAGATTAAATCCCTGCAAGTCCGTGAGGCTGGACATTATAAAATCAATTTCAATGCCCGGGATTTGGCTTCGGGCGTCTACTTTTACAGGTTAACCAGCGCAGACGGCGCATCCGCAACCGGCAAAATGCTGCTGCTGCGCTGATCCGAAATAGGTTCTATATGCTTTTGTGTGGGTAATTTTACCGATTGAACCATTGTTAAAAGT
>CAYNSO010000108.1:8888-11709 GCA_964399735.1 uncultured Cytophagia bacterium | reverse complement strand
GCCCAATCTTTTGATCCCATTCTGCAGGATTTTTATCCACGCCATAACAAGAATATAAAAACGCAGCAACGTATATCAGCTTATTCTAAAATAATCGATCCGCCGGGTACTGTATCCTGGGATTTTACCGGCCCGGAAGGCGGGCGTGTGGGCTGTATCAAAATAGATTCATCAAACAATACAATTTTTGCTGCAATACCTGGCGGCGGTCTGTTCACCAGTAACGACCAGGCGCAAACCTGGACAAAACACACTTTGAATGATGAATATAATGCCAGTTTGTACATTACCGGTCTGGATTATAATAACGGACGTCTCCTGGCGGCAAGTGAAGGGGGAATTTATCAAAGTATGGACAACGGGCAAAGCTGGGAATGGCTATCCTGGATACAGGGATATACAATTCTGTCGCTACCGGAGCAGCCGGACACAATAATGGTGGGTGTTTATCTATCCAGTTCATGGAACCCGGTTGGGTTCGTGCGTTCCAACGACGGCGGCGTCACCTGGCTGCAGTGCAACGAGGGCCTGACAGTTACACGAATAACCGACCTGGACTTGTCGCCTCATCATCCCGGCCGGGTATATGCCGCTACCGATAATGGCGTGTATTTATCACAAAACGGCGGTATGGACGGCTGGACCAACATCAGCGGCAATCTGCCGCCGGGCCTGGTCATTTCGTTGCTGTGCGATCAATTTACAGAAAACACCCTCTATGTTTGCAAGCAGGAAGGATTGTTCAAAAGCGTCAACGGGGGAAACGACTGGACCGACATCACCCCGGTAAATTATACAGATAAAAGTACAAGGATTGCTTTTCAGGAATCGGATAGTGTTCTGTACGTTGGCACATCGAACGGCTTGTTCATGTCGCAAGATTATGGGAATTCCTGGCAAAGCATCAACCGGGGGCTGCAAAATACCGTAATTAAAGCCATTAACACTGATAATAACCTCAATATTATGGTAGGAACCGAAGACGGCTTTTATATGAAAAGCCGGCAGGATACGACCTGGCGGCGGATGGTCAACGGGTTGCATGCATTCAACAGTGAATGCTTTTTATTTGATACAAAGGCTGCTTCGGCAACAATTTATACGGGAACAGGTGGCGCGGGAATTTATTACAAGAATTCAGACGCCGGCTGGCAAGATGCGGGTGTGGATAGCGGCTTGTGTTATGTCATGGATATCCAAAGAGCGCATGATCATCATGCCGTTTATGCTGCGGTTATCGAGGGTTATTCCATAAAGTATCAAGATACAATATTTAAAATTTTTCCAATTCAGGATAGTACTCAAGTACGGCAACAAATGTTATTGCCCTATAATATATATGGAGGTTTCTTTACTTTATTAGCATATTCACAAGATATATTATTCTTCGGCGGCACTAACGGAATATATCGAACCATAAACGGCGGCGGTGACTGGCAGTTGTTGCCGTATAGTGTTAAAATTAATCCCGTGCATAGTATTATTTGCCCGGAGAACTCGACTGATATTTATGCCGGCACACAAATCGACCCGGACGATTACCACGGTATTTACAAATCCACCAATATGGGTACCACCTGGCATAATACCTGCCGCAATTTGTATAATCAATTAATTGACATACGTAAGATATGTTATAATCCCCGTAATCCCAATACCATGTATGCAGCCAATACTACCGGGTTATTAAAATCAACCGACGGGGGAGAATCATGGAAAATTATCGATGAAAAACTTATTTATACGGATGACGGAGTAAACACGGTTACAGTGCATCCGGTGGATACTAACAAGGTATTTGTCGCCGGTTGCGAGGTTTATTACAGCGACAATGCCGGGGAAAGCTGGCAACCGTTTCCGGCCATCCTGCCGCCCGGCAGCGGCATTATTAACGGTATTGCTATCGATCCCATGGAACCGGATAAAATATATATAGCAACCAGCGGCAATGGGCTGTTGAGTTACAAGGGAATTGAAACCGCAATTGCAAAAGAAAATCCTGTTGCGCCGCAACTGTTTGTATTGTATAACAACTATCCCAATCCTTTTAACCCGGCAACGCAAATCCGCTACGACCTCCCGGAGGCGGATCACGTTGCTTTGCAAGTATTTGATCTTCAGGGCCGGGAAGTGGCTACCCTGGTGAACAGCGTCAAAACAAGCGGTCGGCATCTGGCATTGTGGAACGGCCGGGACAGCTTTGGCAACCAGGCGGCTTCGGGCGTTTATTTCTATCGCATCCGGTACCGTGATTTTACAGAGACGAGGAAAATGATATTAATGCGCTAAGTTGAGTACTCCTTATTGTAGCATACTTGTAAAGACAAGGCATGCCTTGTCTCTACAAGTGGGCCCCCATTTTTCCATGGTGGGCCAGGTATTCATCACGCAAGGGGCAAAAGCCCCTTGTTCCAGAGTAAGATACCCTGGATTATTTTCCGCACCGGGCTATGAAACCCGGCGCGATCTTTTTATTTTTGTCGGGGCAAAGCATTCGTTGTAAATAAAACTATAACAGTCCTCAACTCCGGGCAAGAATGCTTTGCCCGAACACCAGAAAAACAGTAACTTTTGACTAGATGATCTGCCTGGACGGGGGATCACCGCCCAGCCCGGACGTATCGAGACAAATCTAAATCCGGAGACTGATTTTTGAATAAACCCCGCATTGCCACGACCTTCAGGTCGTAGAACAAATAAAGCAAAAACAAGGCTTTAGCCAAAACGATTATTTAATCAAAATCATTTCAATATAATAATATTATTCACGTCATAAATGACGTGGCGCTGGAAACAAATTCTTCCTCGCTTGTTAAAGACA
>CAYNSO010000108.1:0-8788 GCA_964399735.1 uncultured Cytophagia bacterium | reverse complement strand
GGGGCAAAAGCCCCTTGTTCCAGAGTAAGATACCCTGGATTATTTTCCGCACCGGGCTATGAAACCCGGCGCGATCTGAATTAAATGAAAAAAGCCCCGCATTATACAATCCGGGGCTAAAAATTCATTATCGATATGCTGTTTCAAACTATTTTGCAATAGCAAACTCGGCGTCCAGTTCAAACAACAACTCGGCGCGGCATACATCGGCAACCACGCATATCGCCGGCATCTCTTCAAGGCCGTATTCGTGCATAACCTCAAAAAATATCTCCTGGTCAGCCGCATATTTAAGAAACACTGTCGCGTCGCAAATATCTTTTAACGTAGCTCCTTCCTGCTCCACCAATGCCGCAGCGACATCCATGGTTTTGCGAATTTGCGCGCGGGTATCGCCGGGATACAAACTGGCGCCTTTTTCATCAATCGCCGCCGTGCCGGACAGGAATATGTGCGTTACATCCTGTTCGCTGATGTTCATGCCGCGCGAGAACGCCGATCCATAGCGATAAGGGGATTTTTGCTGTACGCCGCTGGTCTGCTCAATGATCACATTTTCGTTTGGCAGCACCGCCAATACATCCATTGTGCCGCAGGCGCCATGCGGGTTGTTGCCGCGAATACCGGTGCTGGCCGGTAAATAAATTCGCTCCGCCTGATCGGCATGATCATTGTTTAATAACTTGAATTCACTGAATTTATTATTACGGGCAACATTAAAATCGCCGTACCAGTCCAGAATGTCCGACAAATAGATCCAGGTGCGAATCACATTTTTAAAATGTCCGCCTTGTTTTTGCAATAAATGGTTAGCCTGCTCAAACATATTTGCCGTTTGAGTTATGCGGCCGTTTAAAGAAAATTCGCCGGACATGCCGTTAATATTTTGCAGCATGATAAAAGTAGCGCCATTTCGTTTCCAGGCGCGGCCGCGCGGCCCGCTGTCGTCTCTAATCGTCCACACATCTTTTGCCGGATTTTGCGGCTTGAATGCGCGAATTTGTACGCCGGCAAAGCCTTTTCCTGCTAACGGTTCCCCTTCGATAAATGTATAGGGCATTTCTATTTCCAAACCTGCATTTTGCAGGGTATTCTGACGTATCTTGATCAGGTCATCATGAAATTCCAAATTCCCGAATAAACGGTCATGAACTAACGTCATATTTAAATCGTTAATAACCCGTGCAATTTCCTCATAAATTTCCCGGCAGGATTCTACCGGAGCCTGCTGCGGATTGGTTACTGCCGCTGTTAACTGTAACTGATCTTCACTGAGATATGTAAAATACAAGGTACAATTTTTGTTCTTTCTAATACTACGCTTTACCATCAAACTTCCTTTCTCGGATCGCTGCTTTACTGTCTCCTGTATACCGGTGGCCGGTTATTACCGCTTTGCCTGTTGATATAATGTGGATTCCGTATTATCCTGTTTTTTACCTTTTAAAGCCGGGTCCAATTCGGCTTTTAACATTTTCTTTTGATTATGGGCAATGCTGACAATTTGCTGTGGACTAACTTGCACAGGCCCGTTAAATAATTCGGGAACATTATAGGTTTTAAAAAATGTATCATAAAAATCCGGGTCCTTTTGCGGCAGCAAAAACGGCTTGGTGGCATGGCCATTCTCCTCCAGGTAACTGAAATAAGGCCGGGAACAGACCTCGTCCCTCCGTTTGCTGCTGAATACAAACCAGCGGCTGTCGCTGGACCACGAATGGTAACTATCCGTACTGGCGCTATTGCATTCCAGTTTATGGCATTCCTGGTTTTCCAGATTCAATAAATACAAATCACTATGTGAATGATAAATTGGAAAGCTGCCATAAAGCGACAAGGTAAACATCAAAAACCTGTTATCAGGCGATACCTTGGGTATGATAACGCTCATATTGATCTCTTGTGCATTAATAACAACCTCAAGTTCTCCCCAGTTCCCTGTTGCCGGGTCATAGCTGATCCTCGCCAGGTCATATAAAATCCGGTCGTAGGCAAGGTCTTCGCCGTCATTTTCGGGAAGAATATATTTCTCCAGTCTGGATGCACGACAAAAATACAAATACTTGCCGTCTCCGCTCCAGTTGGGAAAAGTTTCCATATAATCGGGATCCGCAATTTTGGTATTTGCAGTTACCCTGTTGGCATCAATATCATAAATGATCAAATCCGATTTAAAATCAATTACATCGCGCGGCTCTGCCACCGAATGGTAAAACATTTGTAACTTGTTAACCGACAAGGCGATGAGGTTGCCGTTCGGGTGCCACGAGGGATACGCCCCGGCAACATTAAAATCGGTAGCGGTATTTACCTTGACCAGCTTGCCGTCGCGATACAGCATCATTCCCGAACCCTTGCCGGCGCGCATGTGGAACAGCATTTTATCCGCTGAATTGCCGCCGAAATTATGACAATTCATACAGTTATGTTCAGTCATCCGGTTGACCAGGATCGGGCTTTGCTTGAAACTTTCCAGATCGCGCTGGTACAAACCCATTTTTCGCCAGTAATTAAAAGCAGGATTGATTAGCCGGTAGGCAAGGTGATTGTCAATTTTTTGCGTGGCAATGTGGTTGGTAATGGTTTTAAAGCGTGACCAGACGCCATCCTCACCCTGAATATATATGTCGACAAACAACTCTTTACCCGCATTTGCGGTCAGCAAGGTTCTCCAGGGCTTGGCGGGGATCAATATTTTATTGCCTTTACCGGCAATCTTGATCGTATCACCGGTGGAAGAATAAATTTTTGCATAAAAAGCTGACCCTGGTTGCTGAATACGAAAATTCAACGGCGCAATATTGGGGGGAATGGTAATATCTGAATAATCAGGATCAATAACAGCAAAACGATCACTGTTTACAGCATTACGAATACCAGAATTTTTCCCGCTGCATGCCCATAACAGGGCACAAGTTAATATAATTATTAATCCAATATATTTCAAATAATTCTTCATAGTGTCACTCCCGTCGATAGCTTTCCTGCACCAGTTTACTGCGGCCTGACAGCGTTACCCGGCTGCACAGGAGGATAGAGTGCATAATACCAGTAGGTATGAGCAAACGATTCATACATGCTGGCCTGTGCTTCATTTTTATTTTTAAACCGGGACATGAGCTGTTGAAAAGCGCTGAATTGCGTTTTAACTCTGGAACTCAGGGAATATTCGCTCACCTCCAACGAACTGATGCGGTTTTGCGCCATATAAATAAAAATGGCTTCCTGGATATGGATCGGCAAACGGTTATACCCCATTTGCCGGAAAACCGGAATATTCTTGACAATTCTATCCAATTGCCGGTTAAGCAGACAGGCAGCTATATAATATTCAAAAGCCATTTTATTGTTCGGATCGGCATCAAGTATATTTATCAGATTGGTAACGGGGCTTTTCTCATAATTCATAAAATCTTTATTTATCAAACGTGCAAATTTTCCCTTTAACAAGGTATCATTCCGTAACAGGGAATCGTTATCCAGAATTGCAAGATAGTGTTCCGCCCATTTTTCAAAAAGAATGGTGTTTTGCAGGTTTAATAAACAGCGACGCGCCGAACTCTTTTCCCCCTTTAAAATATGTAACAAAGCCAACCGTTGTAAATTCCAGCCGGTTTCTCCCTTGATCGATAACGCTTCATACGCCCAGTGCAGCGATTCATTGTAATAGCCCAGATCATAAGCGATATCGCTATTATGCAGCAAAGATAATTCCGAGAACTGTGTTGTAAGAAACAGACCCGCAATACCCAAATTTTGCGGAAAAGTAAACATTTTATCAAGTAGTTTGCCGCTGTGGTACAAGGCACGATTGGTTTCAAAAATCTCATATAAACTGCTTTGATTTTTACTGGCCTGATAATCAATCAACTGTTGCCATTTATTATGACGCGCCAAATAGTCGGTAGTAAAGTATGCTTTTATGCGTGGATTGTGAGTCAACAAAAGTATTCCGGCAATTACCAGTATCAAAATTCCTGCTTGCAAGCCCCGGGAAAGAGGTTTATTCCTGGTCGTCAATATATACTTTTCCTGTTGTTTTTCCGAGGCTGCGGGAACATGACGCTTTTTCAGCCAGCCAATGATCATAAACACAAGCACATAAATCCATATCAACCATGCCAGTCCCGATATTTTGGAAATTCCCGCTTCCGGCAAATGATAAAACCAGGCATCATGCAAACTGATATACGCCAGGTATTTTGCAGTAATCCAGGGAATGGGGATGACCAGCAGACCTGCCAGAATATCAAAAAAATTCTTGTAGTGAAAAATAATATAAATGATATATAATATTAAAAACAAAATTACAAACCCACCGGCTAAATAATATTCCACTATTGCCAAAACAAAAAACAGCAGCCAACGGATTGCCGAAAGAGTGGCAGCGCCTTTCAGAAAAAAAATAAACAGGAACAAGGTAATCAATAAACCAATGCTGAAAGAAAAATTATAGGTATAAATACTGGATAACCCCAACAATAAAATGGCAGGGAAAATCCACAAGCAGAAATCTGTTTTAATCGGTTTGAAAGTTAAAGACAACAGGTACATTGCTAAAGCGGCCAGCCAGCAAATCAGCGCCAGAACCAGCGCTCCGGCTGCCGGGTAATAATAAAACTGTCCAAGCAAAACGGATAGGTACTCTACCACTCCGCCAGGCCAGGTAGTAAATTCTGCCAAAAACCTGCTGCCAAAGAAAAAAACCGGTTCCTGAATTTGATAGTGTAACGCAGGGTTGACCCAAAGCCAAAAATACAAAAAACAACATAAAAAAAATATAAAGGATTGACCTGCCGGCAACAGGGCTAAACCTCTATCTTTTATACTCCTGGCGGTTTTCATTTTTTTCTCCCGGAATTACTCTTATTTCCAGTTTGCAAAGGGCTTTAATTTATAATTAACAAATTTTATTCTCAATCTGCAACAGTTTTATTGCTCCTTTTGCCAGGGCGCCGATTGCCATGGAGAAGAAACATCCGGAGTATCTACCTGCTGTAACAGTCTTGAATCGAGCGCGGCATTTTGCTTGTTACCAACATCAAAAGCCAGCCGGGTCAACTCTAGCGGCGACACCTCAACCGGCCCGGCAACGAATTCCGGAATATTAAAAGTTTTTAAATATGTGTCATAAAATCCGGGATCCTTTTGCGGTAATATAAAGGGCTTGTGCGCTTCGCCATCTTCATCAAAATAACTGATAAAAGGCCGGGCCATTACCCCATCCTGCCGTTTGCTGCTGAATACGATCCATCGGCCGTTGCCGGACCAGGAATGATAGCTTTCTGTTTTATCGCTATTGATCGTTAACCTGCGATTTTCACCATTTTCCAGATTAAGCAAGTATAAATCGCTATCCGGCCGATAGATCGAAAAATTTCCATAATCGCACAGGCAATATAATACATATCGGCCATCCGGGGATATTTTGGGATGGGTGATGCTGCCGCCGGTAACAGCATGAGGTAACAGGGTTTCCGCCTCTCCCCACTCATTGGTATCTGCATTATATTCTATGCGCAGCAACTCGTAAAATACTGTATTATAAGGAAAATCCTCGCCTTTCGGCACCACCGGCTGTGGCGCCCGGCAAAAATAAAGATAACGACCATCCGGCGACCAGGCGGGATACGTTTCCATCTGGTCGGTCAATGATACCTGGGGAGCGCTGGTAATGGTATTATCGGTTATTCTATATAATATAATATCCGAAGCGGTATCATACACATCGCGGGTTTCGCCTATAGTATGAAAAAACTGGGCTACTTTATTGGCCGAAAAAGCAATGATCTTTCCATTCGGGTGCCAGTCCCGATAGGCAGCCGGGGATGTATTGAACGTGGTACTGGTGTTGATATTCTTAAAAACGCCATTCTGTGTCAATAATAATGCAGTGCCCGGACCGCCCCGCAGGTGCAGCATCATTTCCTGTGGATTGTTTTGATGAAAAGAGTGACAGTTCAGGCAGGCCCGCTCCAGCGTCTTGTTATGTAAAATTACTTTTTGCTGAAAATTACCCAGGTTGCGTTGATAGATGCCCATGTCGGACCAAACACGATACGCCGGATGAATAATACGGTATACCAGGTAATCGTCAATGTTTTCCTGCGCCACCTGAAGAGTAACCGGCCGGAACCGTGACCACAGATCATTTTCATCTTTACAATAAATTTCAATCTTAACTTCCCTGCCCCGGTTTTCGCTCAGCAACTCTGCCCATTTTTGAACAGGAAACATAACCTTGTTATTGCGGCTATGCCTGGTTATCGAATTGCCTGCTTCAGCATAAAGTTTAACATAATACTGCCCGGCTTTTTCCAGTATCTTAAAATTTAACGGAGCTATATTGGGTGGTATGGTTACATCCGTAATATCGGGTTCCAGAACCGGTAAACGGTCAACGTCCGCAACATTTTGTATTTCCGGCTCATTGCTCCAGAATGTACATCCACAAAGGACTGCCAGCGCGGCCAGACCATATACCAGATATTTTTTTAACCGGATCATATTCTTCTCCACAGATCAACTTTTGGCTCAATTATACATCACATAATACCAGTAGGTGTTACCATGCTTTTGCGCCAGTTCCTTACGGGCGGCTACTTTGCCGGTAGGATATTTTACCAGGATATTGTTAAAATCCCTGAACCGCGCCCGTGTAGTCGAATTAATTGTATAACCACCCAGATCAATCTCGCCGCTTTTACGCATGGTAGACAGCAATACCGCCTCTTCATAATGGCGGGGTATATATTGATAATTAAATTCTTGCAGGCGGGGAATGTTGGCAATTACTTCATCCAGCCGACCTGTCAGCATATAACAGGCCATCAGGTATTCAAAAGCCATACGGTTGTTCTTGCTGCATCCGGATACAAATTCCAAAAGATCGCGAATCTCATTAGCGCGGATGAAATAATCACAAGTCACCCGGATTGCGTTTATGTTTTTCAACATTGCATTTGTATGAATGTTTTGGGGATTATCAACATAACGCTGCCAGCTTTGCGCCCATTCTTTGAACAGGATGATATTTTTTAATTTATTCAAACAAACCTGGGCAAAGGCATAGTCTTCTTTAAGCAACGAAATGATAACCAGCTGCTGCAAAATCCATGGCGATTCCTTTTTTAAAGCCAATGCCTCATGCGCCCAGTGCTGGGCTTCGTTCACCATT
The DNA here is from genome assembly GCA_964399735.1 of uncultured Cytophagia bacterium. Lineage (GTDB taxonomy): Bacteria > Zhuqueibacterota > Zhuqueibacteria > Residuimicrobiales > Krinioviventaceae > Fontivivens. Next base: position 1,611 of record CAYNSO010000108.1, on the reverse strand, counting down.
CCCAGTTCCAGGTAAAACTGACTGCATTGCAACGGCGCTGTGCTGGCAAACTCGCGCGACATGACCAAACTTTCCGAGCTGCGCTCCTGAGACAAGGAAAACATATTGTTCGCCAGGTGCCCGGTAAAATATAACGCCCGGTAGCTGTGAAATGCCACCAGCCGGTGATTGGTTATTCTTGATCTGGCTATATCCAGCACCTGCACCCATTCTTTGTTTTGCGCATAATGATCGGCCTGTAACAATACTTTGGTTTGCCGGTTAAAAGAAACGAATGCATACAATACTGCAAAAACGATCAAAATCGCACCTTTGATTAACCAGCCGCGCTTGTTTTGTAACCTGTTGCCGAGTTCTATTATTCGACGCCGCAGACCTGTCGCCTGAACCAAAGTCTTTTTAAGCGCAAACACTATAACCGGTATCAGTAGAATATAATATCCATATAACAACCAGGGGGCAAAAACCGGCTTGTAAGTGATTGTAAAAGGAAGTAATGTTAAAAAAGCCGCGCTTTTGTTGATGATAAATACCTGCATTGCAATAAAAGGCAGCGACGCCGCCAGAATACCGTACAAGACAGGAACAATCAATCTGCGATTGAATAGCAATTCATATAAAACACATAAAAAGACATACATATAAAATGCGCCGCCCAGCAGATAATACCACAAAACGATCACGGGTAGAGAGATAATACTTTTTAATAAACGGTTGCGTGGAAAATAGCGGAGGTATAGCCAAAAAGCAAACAGACAGATCAGCAACGCCAGGGTGATCTCGTAGGGATGCTTGTATAAACTGTGCAGAGGTAAAAGTAAAATTGCCGGCAGGTAATAGAGAAAAAACAATCGACCGGCAGGATAAAGTATTTTAAAAATTAAAGAGGTTATTCTGCACAGCAGCCAGGCAGACCCTGTGATTATTGCCGCGCCGGCCCAGGGAATGTAATAAAACTGGGCGATAAAATTGGCGGCATATTGTGTCAGTCCGCCGGGGAAAATTATAAATTCCCGGAAAAATTGACCGGTGCAAAAAAAGGTTGGCTCCTGCCACTGGTAACTCAAAACCGTATTAATGCCGGTTTTAAAATAAAAATAGTAACCTGCAAAAAAAATCAGGGAAAAAATTGTCTTGAAAATCACTTTCCAGGATACCGAGGGTGAAAATCTGCTCATTTTATCACCTGTTCATTATTTATGATTTATTAATCAGACCCTGTTAGAAAATACTTTGTAACTTTTTAAATATTCCAGGTTGAGTGTTTAACCATGACCAACAAAAGCAACAGGGCTTGATTGTGATTGGGCATAGAACAAGATACCTGCTGTTTTATAAAAGCTTGTTTCAACCTGGTCGTTAGCGTTTTTTCGTGCAAAACGCTTTAACATATAATATTATAATTTTTCCGGTTTTTTCAAAGTGAATAATCCGGTTTTCTTAAATTTTTTATAAAATGACTGTCCCCTTTGCCATTACCTGTTTTATATTGTTTACACCGATATCAATAAACATTAACTCTTTATTTGAACGTTGATCTTTTGTTCAGCATGGTAGTGAAATCCCCTTGCGCTATATTCAGATATTTATTACATTAAAAAACCCGGCGTG
>CAYNSO010000107.1:0-11956 GCA_964399735.1 uncultured Cytophagia bacterium | reverse complement strand
TAAACAAAACATTATTGAGAATATACTGCTATTAATAAACGTCATAATAACAAGTGGTTGAATGCTTTTCTCTGCGCTTTCGGCGACTTCTGTTTTACAATATAATAATGAAACCGCAGAGGGGAAAAAGAATAAAACCTTTCCAGATCTTTTATATTAAAAAAGAACTTGATACAATGTGTTCATATTGTGCCTCTTATACTTTTAACAATGGTTCAATCGGTAAAATTACCCACACAAAAGCATATAGAACCGTTTATTTTTTCTTTAACATTTGCAGAGCTTTGCTTATATTTAAATAAACAAGATCAATCAAAAAAATGGAACGCCCCATAATGCTATCACTGGTTACCGGCAGTAACGGTTTTATCGGCTCTACCCTGGTGGAAGCCTTGCTTGAAAAACAAATCCAGGTGCGCTGTCTGGTGCGCAAAACCAGCGACCTGCGCTGGCTGCAAGACCTCAATGTTAACTATGTATATGGCGAATTGCGCGCCCCGGATTCGCTGGCGGCCGCCGTATCCGGCGTTGATATGGTGTTTCATCTGGCCGGAGTTACCCGTGCCCGGGATGAAGCGGGCTTTATGGAAGCCAATGTGCGCGGTACGCAAAATCTATTAAAAGCCTGTAAACAGCATGGCCCGGCGCAGCTCAAATTTATATTCGCTTCCAGCCAGGCTGCCGGCGGCCCGGGTGAATTAAACCGTCCGGTAACGGAATTTGATCTCTCGCAGCCGATTTCCCTGTACGGCAAGTCAAAATTGCTGGCGGAACAGGTGGTACAGAAATATGCGGATTCGTTAGCGGTAACGATCATTCGTCCACCCTCGGTTTACGGCCCCAAAGATAAAGATATTTTCGCCATGTTTAAAATGATCAACAACGGCATTGCCCTGCTGCCGGGCAGCGGAAAAAGTCAGGCCAGTATGGTGTATAGCGATGATCTGGTTGCAGGATTGCTTTTGGCAGCGGATAAAGACATTGCCAACGGTAAAACGTATTATATATCCGGGGATGAGCAATACGACTGGCGCGCCATTACCACCCTCATGGCTGCAGCGCTGGAAAAAAGACCATTGCGGCTGTCTATACCCCTGCCGCTGCTGGATGTCGTTTCATTTTTCAATGAACTGGGCGCCAAAATCAATCGGAAACCGGCGCTGCTCAACCGCGATAAAGCGCTGGAAATGAAACAGGCTTCCTGGTTATGCAGCAATGCCCGCGCAAAACAAGAGCTGGGTTTTATTCCACAAACCCCTCTGGCGCGGGGATTGGCACAAACCGCCGCCTGGTACCGGAATATGGGCTGGTTATAATTATTTACTGCCAGGCAAAAGAGAATGTTTTCATCTTTTAGTATTTTTTTGTACCTTTAATACTAAATTGAAAATATGCAGCGAACCGGTATGGAACAAAACAGTGAGGTGAATTTTGGGTGGTTTTTTTGGCGTTATCAGCAAAACGGATTGTGTGCAAGAGTTGTTTTATGGCACGGATTATCATTCGCATTTGGGCACCAAACGCGGCGGGTTGGCCGTTCTCGGCCCCAAAGGGATCGTCCGCGAAATTCACAGCATTGAAACCAGCCAGTTTCGCAGCAAATTTGAAGATGATATTGTCAAGCTAAAGGGGAATTCCGGTATTGGCGTTATCAGCGATACGGACTCGCAGCCGCTGTTGATTCACTCTCATTTAGGGAGATACGGCATTGTTACCGTAGCCAAAATCAACAATATGCAGGAACTGATCGACCGCGCTTTCAAGCAGCGTACGGCCCACTTTTCCGAAATGAGCGGCGGCGCGGTCAGCCAGACAGAACTGGTGGCTACGCTCATCAACCGTGGCAACAGCTTTGCCGAAGGAATCCGCATCGCTCAAGAGTCCATTGAAGGCTCGTGTTCCATTCTACTGTTGACAGATCAGGGCATTTTTACCGGACGCGATTATTACGGCCGTACTCCGGTCATTCTTGGCAGCAGCGACAAAGGGTATTGTGTTACCTTTGAGACCTGTGCATTACCTAACCTTGACTATAAACAGGAATATGAATTGGGCCCCGGCGAAGTGGTGCGTATAACCGCGGAGGGCTTTGAAAAATTGCTGCCACCGCTGGATCAGTTACGCATCTGTGCTTTTCACTGGATCTATTATGGCTACCCGGCGTCGACTTATGAAACCAGAAATGTGGAATATGTGCGTTATCGCTGCGGCGCCGCCCTGGCCCGCAACGATGATGTAAAAGCAGATATGGTTTCCGGCATTCCGGATTCCGGAAGCGCTCACGCCCTGGGCTATGCCCATGCCTCCGGCATCCCATACAGTCGGCCGTTTGTGAAATATACACCTACCTGGCCGCGCAGTTTTATGCCGCAAAATCAGGAGATGCGTGACCTGGTGGCCAAGATGAAACTGATTCCCATCCATGAACTGATAAAAGGCAAAAAGCTGTTATTTTGTGAAGATTCCATCGTACGCGGCACACAGCTCAAGGATACGATTCAACGGTTGTTCGATCACGAAGCGCAAGAGATACACATGCGCCCGGCGTGCCCGCCGCTGGTGTATGGCTGCCGGTTTTTAAATTTTTCACAATCCCGCAGCGAGCAGGATTTGGCGGCCCGCCGCGCCATTGCCGAACTGGAAGGAAACCCCGATGTGGTACCCCCGGACTATACCGACCCCGATTCGGAACAGTACCAGCAAATGGTAAACTGTATCTGCAAGCACATGCGCTTTACCTCTCTGAAATACCAGCGTCTGCCGGATATGGTGGAAGCCATCGGCCTGCCCAAAGCAAAACTGTGCACATACTGCTGGGACGGACAGCGTTGAGGAACTTGGTATTGATGCTCTATTGATAAAAAACAGGGATTATTGGTTGGGGTTTTTTAGTATCGGGTTTTCGCTCCTGGCGCTGGCAAGGACTTTAAAAATATGCGGGTAAACATAGTAAAGATGATTTTTTACCAGATCAATATAAAGGGGGAGTGTTAATTTTGTACCATTATATGGGGCTGTATCAAAAGTTTTAGATTGGAAAAAGCAGTTCGCCTGTGGAAAATTACCGCTAAAAACTTTCTCATCCAGGCATTGGAGTATTGCCTGGTTGATATGCAATTTACACAAAGGAGCGCTGCACTTTTTCTGATAGTTGTTTCCAGGAAAACCAGATCTATTATCGCTTTTGATACAGCCAAACACATCCGGGCGTTTTTTTAAATCATTATTTTTGTAATGCAAACAACTTTTCGGCAAATTCCACACCCATATCGATATAACCCTGGGCGTTATAGTGGTAAGGATCGGAATAGCCGTAATTGTCGGACCCGGTTGCCAGCGCGGCATAGCCGTCGTGCGTTACATAACCAGCCTGGCATTGGCGGACAATATCGCAATACTTCCATACTTTTCTGCCGTTCTTGCCGGAATCGGAAATGCGGCCGATGATGACCGGCAGGTCGTCCCGGCGCAGAGCCGCGCGAATCAGATCCATCAGGCGTTTTAAATTAGCTTCATAACGCCGGGCAATCTCTTCCGAAAACGCCGAGTCGCTTTCGCCCTGCATCCACAATATACCGGCGGGAATCAGGGTATCGGTTTCGCCATCGCCGTCAATATCGGCAACGGCAAAAGCGTTGCGCAGCGTCGCTAAAAAATGGTCGTACTGGTTAATACCGCCTTTTTGGCGATAGTCCGGTTCCCAGCAGCCCCATTGCCCCGTAGCCAGGGAGTCGATAGACGAGCCGCCGCGGGCGTATTTGATGATTGCGATATTGGCCGTAGAATCCAGTTCCAGCATCCGCCGGGCAAAAGAGAGTTCCAAACCGATTTTGTTGCCATATTTGTTGGTAACGCCATCGGAACCAAAGCCGCCGCCGTGCCCCGGCTTTAATTCCGCCCACAGTCCCCGGCCGTCAATCGGCGCGCCGTCCAAACCGGTGTTGCCCTGAAAGATCATCACCCCTTTAACGGGACCCTGCAGTTCTGCCGGTAAATCGGCAATTCGGCCCTGGCCTTCGGCGTTGGACTGCCCGCCGAGGTAATACACTTTGAATGTTTTAGCATCCAAAGTATTGAATGTTGAAAATACCAAAAGAAACATTACAAATAATAGATAAACAAAGGTTATTTTACGCACAACCGGCTCCTGTTTTTTAATGGTTCAATTGTAAAATATTACCAGGTCACAAGACAGGTAATTTTTGAGTTTGGTAATTCTTTAATAACAATAAAGTGAGAATTCTTTATATTCATCCCTGTTTAACCTGACGGGGTTATATCCGGGAAACGGGTTTTTGCAACCCGATTCCCCCTGACGGAATCAGCAAATCCGTAATTTTACACTAGCCGCGGGGAAAAGAATCAGCAAGCTGACAGCAAAAGACTGTCAGCTTGCTGTTAAAGCATTTTTACTTGAGTAATACTATTTTATTAACTTTTGTAACAGAGCCGGCTTTAAAAACCACCAGGTAAGCGCCGCTGGCAATATTGTGCCCGGCGTCATTTACTCCATTCCAGGTGATGTCATACGAACCGGCCGGCACCATTCTGTTGTCGATCAATTTTGCAACGGTACGGCCAAGGATGTCTACAATAAACAGGTCAACGTTTGCTTCTTTGGCCAGATCGTAGCGGATATTTGTTACAGGATTAAAGGGGTTGGGATAAGGCTGTAACAAGTCCGTGGTTTTCGGGACAACTGCAGTTACCCGAAGCGAAGCGCTTTGTTTAATTGTTTTAATGCCTTGTTTGTTAACGTCCGATAACCGGTAAGTGTAAAGTTTGTCCGACAACACATTCACGTCGGTAAAGGAATACTCTTGCCGGGTTGTTGTATTGCCCTGGCCTTTTAAAGCGTCGTGAGTTTTATAACTGGCAGCAGTAATCCAGGAATTTTCACCTTCCACCTGCTTTTCAAGAATATAACCCAGGTTGTCGATCTCGGTCTCAGTGGACCATTGCAACAAGACACCCAGGGGTGTACAGGATGCCGTGAATGATGTTAATGCAACCGGTAAACTTTGGTCGCCGGGGTTGGCATAAGTAGCATAAGCATCTATATTGTGCATAAACCAGGGGTCAGTAGTGTCAATGCGGTTGACAATGGTGCGATTTGGATCGGAGAGACGCCATTGCAGGCCGGCCGTGCCACCGGGATTGGTTATGTTGGTGATCTTGATCTGGCCGACAAGTGTACCGTTACCGCTGGTTGAAATGACTTGCATACGTTCATCAAATTGCGTTTGATTGCTGAACGACGCTTTGGAAATATTGAGAATGACCCTGTTGGTTGACACAATACTGGCATCCATCATATACCAGGTAAATATTCTGGATTCAGCGGTTACTACCGAAGCGTCGGGGGTTGTAAAATTACCGCTGTTAAAGGTAAGAACAAAATCGCTGTCGCCGAGGTAAATATCGTTTGTGCCGGTTCTGAGCATATAAATATCAAAAATGAAATCTGTGCCACTCACATGCTGGTTTTGTATAGACAGGGTAAAATCATATTCGGCAGCAAAGGTTGTTGCCGTTATGAATAAAAACAAAAGGATAATAATTTTTTTCATGAGTCTGTTTCCTCCGTTATTCAGTTTTATTGGATATTGGTAGAGGTGTTTCTGTTATTCCAGGTGGCGGTACGGTCGTTGGCGTCCACAGTGCCGGAAAGATCGCAATCGCTGTTTTGGTAACCGGTAGCGTTACGGTTGTTCCAGGTATTCACCCGGTCGGTGGCATCCACCGTACCGGAGGCGTCGCTGTCGCCGGAGAACATGCCGTACACCCCGGTTTCAAGCAGCGCCGCTTCGTTAGCTCGGTATTTATCCAGCCCGGTTGTGAAATCGTATTGTGTAGCGCTGCCGGTAGACAAGGCGTGGGTTTCGTCGCTCATTACGGCAACATGATTACGATGCTGCACGACAATATAATAATTGCCGGCGTCAACATCCAGGGGAATATTGCCGGTTGTGCCGTTATCGGCTACAATCCGTCCGTCCTTGTTCAAAAAGGCGCTGTGCGAAACCACCGCGGCGCCGTCAATCGTACTGCGCAGCTGCACCAGCACCCAGTCGGTTACATTGGCGGGGACGGAGGAAACGGTTCTGGCATCCTGGCTGTAGGGAGAGGTGGTTGGAATATCCGAACCGTTGAGTGCGGTGGTCATTTCGTCGCTCACCGTATTGTAAGGCCCTTGCAGGAATACTTTGGCGGCCAGCAGTACGTTTTCGTCAGAGGTCACAACCGGACGAATGCGAAAATCGCCGCTGCCATAGGTTGTCCAGCCACCGCCGGAATTATACGATGAACGGTTGTCGAAAGAACCGTCATCTTTAAAAATGTTAAAAACTGTGCCCGATGTAAAATAGACAACCACGTGATAGTTTGTTGCCGCGGTTACATCTACACCGGTGGCTGTCAAGTCGATAAAGTTCCAGCTATAAGGCAAAATTTCATTTTGGCTGAAAGCGACCGTGCTGCCGAGGTTGGCATTCGGCAAGCCGCCATTATCCGACCAGACTTCTACATAGAGCGGACTGGTTATAGTACAACCGATATACGGATGGATAAACACACCGGTAACATTGCCGCTGATCGCCGGGGTAAATTTAACGGCGATTTTAACATTAGCGCTAATAGAGGAGGGGTTAGAACTGCTCCAGCCGTCATAGGCCAGTATTTCCCGGTCAAGAGTGGTACCGGAATCTTGCAGTTTGGCGGCCGCTTTAAAGATATCGAGTTTGCCGTAGCCCCAGCCATAGTCCGGTAAAGAGCCGCCGGTATAGGAATCGGTTGCTGCCGTGCTGGTGATGAGGGATTTGGCTTCGCTTGCTGTTAAATAGGGGTTGGCTTCCAGCAACAACGCCACGGCTCCGGTAACTATAGGACAAGACATGCTGGTGCCCTGGTTAAAATGGTGCTGGTTACCCGGAGCAACTCTTGATGCTGATGGCGTACAGTTCTGTGACAAGGAAGAAAAAATACCCATGCCAGGAGCGGAAATATCCGGCTTTTGCACATCGTCACGCCGGGGGCCGATGCTGCTAAAACCGGCAAGATCATCGGAGGTTTCCGTACCGGTATAATTGTAACCGCTGGCGGTCGAGTTTGACCAACGCCAGCGGCTGGTATGAGCGCCGACGGTAATGGCGCCGGAGGCAGTACCCGGATCGCCTACTGTATAGTTTGAATTGGCGCCGGTAATATTGACTGTCATTGAATGGGTGAACAGCCAGCCGTGGTAATCCACTGCCGAAGCGGTGTTGTTGGTCAGAGTGAGTGTCCACGTGCCGCTGGCCGGTTCATCGGCAGCGGTCACATCAGATACATAGATATAGTTCCTTCTGTCGCCATTGGTATAACCGCCGTCGGCGTCGTTGTAATAGTAAATTGACCCATCGGTTGTTGTGCCGTAGGTGCCGCTTTGTCCACTGTTGGCGGTAAAGGGAGCCAGGTTTGGGGAATCGATGGTCAATGAAGCATTGGTGAAATCGTCATACCAGATATCGACGCCGAAATAATCATTGTTCGCATCGGCATTGGGTGTGTAGGAAGGAATAGTGATGGTTACGTTGGCGTTACCGCTGCCGGGCACGGTTCCGGAAAAATGGATAAGATCGCTGCCTTCGTTACCGGCGGAAATGACCGCGACCCGGCCAGCGCCGGTAAAGTTATCGACGGCTATTTCTTTGGCGCCGGTGCCGTCATGTGCCGAGGAATGCCCGCCCAGGCTCATATTGACGACCACCGGTTTGTTCAATGTTTCAGACATTTTTTGAGCCCAGGTCAACGCGTTGATCGTGTTGGTTGCCGGGAAAGAGCCGTTGCCGGCTTTGACCACAATAATATCAGCTTGGGGAGCCATACCGGCAAAGCTTTTTGTTGAATAAGCGGCGCCGTTGCCGGCGGCGGAACCCGCAACATGGGTGCCGTGGCCGTTGGTATCGGTTTCCCGCACAAGGCCGGTGGGAGAGCCGTCAATTTCGTTTTCAATGTCGGTCTGTGAATATTCAACTCCATAATTGAGCCCGGCAAAATTCACGCCGTCCCGGTCTTGCGGAGTCACTTCGCCGCCGGTTTTGGTCAGGGTTTGGTCCCAAATATAAAGGATCCGGCTCCGGGTAGGGTCGGACGGATCGCGAAAATCCGGGTGTTCCCAATCGATACCGGTATCGACAATGCAAACCAGCACGCCGCTGCCTTTGAATTCGGTATTGTTCAAATAGCTGTTATGGAGCAGGTCGGCGCCGATCTCACCGGCAGCAACGTCGTTTTTGGGATAGCAAACAGAGCCGATGGTGATATAGAGCGTCTCGGCGAGACGGACGGCGTCGATCATTTGCAGCGGGGCAAGATGGGCGGTAACAAAGCCGGGAATGACCGAGTTGACCGGCACGCCGGAGTTTTTCAGCGCCTCGGGATTGTCGGTGCGGATAATTACTCCATAAGCGACAGCGCCGTTATCGTTCACGGTAATGGAAGTGCTTTGCGCAAGAAAACTGTTCGTTTCAGCGCTGGCGGAGCGAAGCTGCGCGGCGGTTTTATTTTTAAACAAGTCGTGCAGCCGCGGATCAAGACGCTGTAATTCGCTTTGCGACATGACTGTGATAGAGTTATCCTGATCTTTAAAACCGGACAAGCTCAAAAAGATCAATAATGCCAGTAAAAAGAATAAAAGTTTTTTAATCATTATGGCCTCCTTTGCAGGGATATTGTTGGATGACCGGGGGAAAAGTATAACCTGTGGTTTAGAAAAGGTTAATAGTGTTTTTGTGTCGGTAAAAGTAAAGTAATAATTTTTTATTGTTCTATTGTTATTTTTTTATATTTCTTTTTTTAAATCAATATTTACTCTTTTATGATTGATAATTGAAATTTAATGATATTTAATAAATAAACAAGAATAAAATTTCACAGGTCAGTAATATAATTGCACAAACTGAAAGTTTTGTTGTAATAGATATTTTTTCTGATCGCAGAGTCTCTTGCCGGAATAATAGCTGTTCGTTTCCGATGAAATAATATTTTTAGGGAAATCATATAATAGAAAGGAATGTTTTTGGATTCAGATAAAAGCCGGTCTGTACGGAATGATTTGCAGATATGGTACCAGGAGACCAGATCAAAAAAGAATATATTTCATCTGTGAACATCAGCGTTCATCTATGGTTAAATATTAATTACAGGTCGCTTTGCTCGCTAGACGTAACAAAAACAGAAAAATATTACAACATCACCGTACCTGGCAGATCAGGCCTTTCAGGTATTCGCCTTCGGGGAAATTTATCGCCACCGGGTGGTCGCCGGCTTGACCTAAATGGCGGATGATATGTACATCGCGGCCGGAATCGAGCGCAGCTGCAGCAATTATTTTCTGGAACAGGTCTCTGCCAACATGACCGGAACAGGAAAAAGTAAACAGAACGCCGCCGGGACGCAGCAGTTTGAGCGCCAGCAGGTTGATGTCTTTGTAGGCGCGTGCGGCTTTATTAATTTGCTGACCGGACTGGGCGAATCTGGGGGGATCGAGGATGATCACATCAAATTCTTGTCGGGAATCGCGAAAGGTACGCAATTGCGTAAAAACGTCCGTTTCCAGGTTGGTTACTTGAGCGGAATCAAAGCCGTTCAATTCCACATTACGGCGCAACAAGTCCAGCGCCGGCGCGGAGGAATCGATATTGGTAACCTGAGCAGCGCCGCCATGCAAAGCCCACAAGCCAAAACTGCCGGTATAGCAGAAACAGTTCAATACCTGTTTGTTTTTACAGAACGGGGCAAGGGCAAAGCGGTTTTCGCGCTGATCCAGATAAAAGCCGGTTTTGTGGCCGTTGATCACATCCACCAGAATACGGATTGGGCCTTCCTGAATTTCCAATGTTTCCGGGGGAGCGGATCCCCAAAGCAGGCCGCATTTGCTTTCCAGACCTTCCCTGGCGCGAATATCGGCATCCGAGCGTTCATAAATACCGGTAATATCCGGCAATAATTCATGCAGTATTTGAATGATGGTATCTTGCCAATAAACCGCCCCGGCGGCGAGGAACTGACAGACAAGGAAATCGTTATACTTGTCTACGATCAGGCCCGGCAGACCGTCGGATTCGGCGTTGACCAGCCGGCAGGCGGAAAAATCGCCGGAGGCAAGCGATTCCCTGCGGGAGGCAATAGACCGGTCAAGTTTTGTTTTCATAAAGTCCGCATTGATCGTATCATTGACATCAAAAGACCATATCCGCAGGCGGATTTGCGAATGGGGAGACCAGGCGCCCCTGGCCAGCCAATCATTTGTTGCAGAATAGATATCCACCGTCTCGCCAAAAGCGGCAACGCCTTCGCTGCGGGCAATAGCCCCGGAGAATATCCACGGGTGACGACGCAAGACGATATGTTCGTGTTGCGGTTTTAAAATTATTTTCATAGTACAAGATACAAATAATTTTCCAGAGTTAATATTGAATAGTTGATTTTATATATATCAAAACAAATTTACTAACTGTTTTTTGGCTGTTTTATACAAAAGGCATAGACAAAAACGACCAGGGAAAAACAAACGTTCGCATGGCAGCCCTTTGCCGTTATGTGGAAAGGTTATATCCTGTGGATGATGTGTTAATACTGAGGTCGTACTGTTTATTTTAACATACGTCCCGACGCGGAAAAAAAACAGTTCCCCCTGTTTTTTCGCCAGAGAATATTTGTTCATTGTCATTAGTTATTTGCGGCGCTAGCCAGCGGTCCAAAGACAGAACAGAATGTGATCATTTATTCCAGGTCAACCGGTACAACGGCGTCGGGACTTTTTCCGAGGTCATGTATAACGTCCGCCCGTCCTGCGCAAAACAAAGGGATTCGGACTGTTTGAGCAGCGGCGTGCGAATCAACTGCGGCCTGGTGGTAAAAGTGGTCTTCCAGTCCGTATTGAACGGGAACAGAAACGCTTTGGTGTAGGTCAGCACTACGGCAAATTGCCCGTCCGTAGATATATCCATGGCAACCGGTTGGATGCCGTTCACGCCATAGCGTTTTTTCATCTCTAACTCTTCTTTGGTTGGCTGCGGAAGTACGGGCACGGCAGTGATCTTTTGTGCGATTTGTACGCCCGGCGGGGCGGTAAAATCCAGCGGCAGGCTGTATAACACCGGCGGTTTGGTGCGCTTGCTCAACAGTAAAATTGTTTTATTGGCCACATCCACGGCAACGGACTCGACATCGCGCGGGCCGTCGCTGTATTGAAATACCAGGGTATAGTCTACGGATACATTATACATTCCGGTTTCCCGCGCTTGGAACACATCCGGCTCTTTAATAAAGTATAAAATACACCGGTCATGCACAGCATCGTTATCGCCGGTTTCGGCAATCAGCAGGTAGGGAACGCCGTCCAGAGTGAACGAGGCAATATCTTCCCAGTCCCGGCAGGTTGCGCCGGTAATGGGGTACATTCCCAAATCCGCGCCATCTGTACCGGCGGCATAGAGCTCGGCCGCGCCGCCGCTGTCGTTTATTAACCAGAGAACGTTATCGTGAATACGCGAGGCCGCCATGCCGCTCGCTTCATTGACTTTTTTATTTACCAGGGCGCCGCTCAATACCCCGGCGCTGTATTGTGAAACTGTCAGGTCTTCAAGTTTTACCTGATCCCCGGCGTACAGGGAAAGGATAAACAATGCACAAAACGCAATCACCAGTATAAGCAATAATCCGTAACCATGCTTTTTTTTCAACATAAAGAACTCCTGTATTTAATCTCTTCGGGGTAAATTACGGGGCTGTATCAAAAGCCTTAATTTATATAAGGTCATTCAAAATACAATGTATAAATAATAAACTTGTCATTTCGAGCAAAGCGAGAAAGCTTGTTTTTCAATACGTTAGCTATGCAAGATTCCTCGTCGCTTCGCTCCTCGGAATGACAAGAATGGTTTTTTTTAGGCTTTTGATACAACTCTATAAA
>CAYNSO010000106.1:0-12523 GCA_964399735.1 uncultured Cytophagia bacterium | reverse complement strand
CAAGCTGCAAAAAAAACAAAGATAACACAATTTTCAAAAACTGTCTTGCCATTACCTAAACCTTTCCAGCAACAAATACTTGTTAACAAGTAATTTCAGATAAATACTTTACTAATGCTTGTATTACAATATAAGGAAATAAATTCAAAACATTCATCAGCAAAAAAAAATTATTTACCTGGCGCTTTTTTCTCGTGCGGCAGCACCATTACCAGCCCGTAAACAAGAGCAGTAATTAAACAGGTTACAAAAATCAGCGCAGAAAAATGCGGCTCAAGCACAATTTCTTCTACTGCACGGCTGCTATAAATCAGAATAATAAATAATAAAGTTGCCTTGCCCAATTTTGTTGTAAGCATATTCTGAATGCAAAAAAGTGATGTGTACGCTGCAAAACCGATCATGGTTGTTCCACCCACGCATAGCATAATTAACAACGCTTTGATTTCCGGCGTCAAACCGGCTATTTTGGTTAATTGCCAGGTTAGCCAGATATGAAAAACTGTAAATAAAACATTAATTACCCCGCCAGCAACAAGTAATCGTTTTCTCACTGCTTCTTCCTCCATTGTTGGTATGTTATTTGCAATTCTTTCTTTTCTTTGTATATAGTATTACATAATACTTTTACATCCCCAAAAAACATCTTGCGAAAAACCAGACATTATACCCGGAGTATAAAATAAAGTTCATTTTTGTTTTAGTAATCCTCGTCAAGGACGAATCATTCACTAAAAACCGGACCGGCAATAAAATACAATATATTACCCGATGTTTCTAAACTATTATGTTTTTTATTGCTTATTAAAACAAAATTAATTAATTTTACATTTTAAATCAGGAGTGCATTATGTGGTTAAACTTGCTGGCAGCAAGTACATGGAGCGGGTTTGTAGCTATGGACACCACAGCGGCGCTCCAGATTATGATTTCCAGACCATTAATATCGTGCAGCGTCACCGGTCTGATTCTGGGTAATTTTCAAATGGGCTTTATGGTTGGAATATTACTGGAATTATTCTGGGTTCATGAACTGCCGATAGGTGCAGCTCCTTTCGCCGAAGGCAATGTAGGCGCCAGTTCGGCGGCTGCAATTGCAATCATTGCATACAACCTGACCGGAAGGGAACACACTTGTCTGGTTTTTTCCTTGATACTTGCAGTATTTATTGGCATTGTTGGCGGTTATATGGTCGAACAGATGCGCAAGATTAACAGCAGGTTATTTACAAGGCTTTTAAATAATAAGGAACTTAATCAAAGCCAGGTTAGTAAATCACATCTGGCGGGTATTGGCATGGCTTTTTTACTAGGTTTCTTTCTTTCCGGAGCAAGTATCTGGTTGTTCGGCTATATTTTACTTCCGGCAGCCATACCACTGATACCGGCGAGTTTTGATCATTATATACGGCCCTTTAGTAACATCTTTTTAGGCACGGGCTGCGGTATTTTAATTTTTATGTTTTTGAAAAACAATAAAAAATGGTGGTTGCTTTTTATCGGTCTTGGCGCCGGATTGATATTATATTAAAAACGTGGTCCTTTTTTCATGATAAATCGTATGCAAAATGCTGATCTCTATAAAATCTTTTTCCGCTGTTTCCTGGTACAGGGTTCCTGGAATTTTAAATCCTTGCTGGGGCTTGGTTTTTGTTACAGCGCCATCCCGATCATGAAAAGATTGTATCATACGTCGGAAGAGCAATCCGCCTTTTTACAAAGGCATTTATCATTTTTCAATGCTCACCCCTATTTTGCCAGTTGGTGCCTTGGCGCAGTTGCCAAACTGGAAGAAGAGGCTTTGTTGCATGAATGGCCGGATAGAAACCCAATTACAATATTTAAAGAACGGCTGGCCGGGCCGCTTGGCTCGATTGGCGATCAATATTTCTGGAATGGATTGAAACCCCTGGTGGCGGGAATCGGCGTTCTGCTGGGTATATTAATCGGCTGGGTGGCAATTCCTGTCGTTTTAATAGTTTATAATATTCCACATATTTATATCCGTTCAAAAGGAATATGGCTTGGCTATAAAAAAGGCTTTGATATTATTTCCAATCTCTCCCTGCGCAAATTTTCCCGCGTTTTTCAGGCTTTGGCCGTTCTTGGTATACTGGTGGCGGGTTTATGTACCGGAGTAGCAGTAAAATGGAACTCGCAGCAAAGCAATGAACATTTGGGAATTTTTCTGATAACTGTGCTGGTTACACTGCTATCTCTTTTAACCAGAAAAACAGTAACCTTTGCCCTGATTCTGTCTTTTTTGCTTGGCATTACATATATTATCATAATAAATTTATTACAACCGGTTAACGGGGTTGTTTAATAACTTTTCGGACAGGCTATGAAAACAGAGTAAAATATGATAATAAAAAAATTTACAGTCCAAAACAAGCTGGGAATCCATGCGCGACCTGCAGGTTTACTGGTAAAAACATGTTCAAGATACAAATCATCTGTTTATATTGCCAATGAAGGGAATGAAGTAAACGCCAAAAGTATTATGGGTGTGCTGATGCTGGGCGCCGCGTTTGGCAGTGAAATACAATTAACTGTTGACGGCGATGATGAAGACCAGGCTATTTCTGCATTGGAAGAACTAATTATGGCTAGAAAATTTGATGAAGAATAATTATTCAATGTTCTTCATCCTGGAATTATAAAATGAGCGATGAATTAGCACCAAAACTTGAACAACAATTTGAAGGCGTTGCCGCTTCACCCGGCATTGCTATGGGACCCGTATTTTTCATGGGCGCCGATGTCGTCACTGTTGAAAAAAAAACAATTACACCTCAGGAAATTGAAAAAGAAGTGGCAAAATTCGGTCAGGCTCTGGAAAGCGCCAAAAGCGATTTACAGCAAATTATAGAAAAAACTACTCTTTCAATTGGCAACGATAGCGCAAAAATTTTTGAAATTCACCAGCTTTTACTTGAAGACGTCATGATCGTCGATGAAACGGTCCGTCGTATACGCGAAGAAAATATGAATGCGGATCAAGCCTTTCTTGAAGTAATGGAACACTTTGAAGTCTCTATGGAGTCGATCGAGGGAGAATACCTCAAAGCCCGCGCTGCCGATATCAGAGACGTCAAACGCCGTGTTATTCGTAAAATTCAGGGCGA
The DNA here is from genome assembly GCA_964399735.1 of uncultured Cytophagia bacterium. Lineage (GTDB taxonomy): Bacteria > Zhuqueibacterota > Zhuqueibacteria > Residuimicrobiales > Krinioviventaceae > Fontivivens. The sequence continues at coordinate 9,395 of CAYNSO010000106.1, read as the reverse complement.
TGTACGATCTAATCTCAAAAAACTAAAAGACCCATCTATTATTTTTGCCAAAGAATTAACCCCATCAGACACGGTTAACCTGGAGCGCAGCAAAGTATTAGGCTTTGCTATGGATTTCGGCGGTCGTACCTCTCACGCAGCGATCATGGCTCGTTCCATCAAAGTTCCTTCTGTGGTCGGCCTTAAAAAAATAGGCAATTTATTACACACCGGCGATTTTGTTATTCTGGATGGTAATTCAGGGCTGCTCATTATCAATCCCAATCCTGATACGATTACCCAATATAAAAAACGTTTTTCAGATTTTAAAAATATCCAGAAAAAACTGGAACATTTAAAAAATCTGCCCACCAGAACACTGGATGGCAAAAATATTGAGCTGTCCGCCAATATAGAATTCCCGAATGAAGCCAAAACTGTCCGCGAATTTGGCGGTTTTGGCGTTGGTTTATTCCGCACCGAATACTTGTACTTGACGAAAAACGTATTACCTTCCGAAGACATACAATTTAAAGAGTATATAAAAATACTTGAAGCGCTGAATGATCAGCCTGTTATCATTCGCACCTTTGACCTGGGCGGCGACAAGGTGCCGCACACAATCACACTGCCTCCGGAAGCCAACCCGTTTCTGGGCGCACGGGGCATTCGCCTGTACCGTGATCCTGTCGGTGTACAGCTATTCAAAACCCAATTACGCGCAATTGCCCGCGCCAGTGTTTATGGCCAGGTACGGATCATGTTTCCCATGATCTCCTGCGTTTCAGAAATCCGTTATTGCCAGTCGATCTTTAACGAGGTAAAACACCAAATGCAGCAGGAAGGCATTCCCTTCTCCGATAACATCCCGGTAGGAGCCATGATTGAAGTTCCTTCTGCTGCCGTCGTTGCTGATTTAATTGCCCGGGAATGCGATTTTCTTAGTATTGGCACCAATGATCTGGTTCAATACAGCCTGGCCGTTGACCGTGGCAATGAACATATCGCCTATTTGTATCGACCCTATAATCCCGCCGTTTTACGCCTGATCAAAACCACCATCGATAAAGGCCATAAAAACGGAGTATGGGTTGGCATTTGCGGTGAAATGGCCAGCGATCCGTTGATGACCATGCCATTGATCGGCATGGGCATGGACGAATTCAGCGTTAGCCCTGTTTCTCTGCTAATTTTAAAAGAAATTATTCGGCGAGTTGAATGCAATGAATGTATTATGCTTGCAGAACAGATAACCGGATTTAGCGTTCCGGATGAAATTGAACGCTTTTTACGGGAACTGATGAAGACCAGATTTCAGGATCTATCGCTGCTCTTTTAAAATCTGAAATTCTATTAGTACATAAATTTTCGCCCTGTAAATAAAGTTGAATTGCCCTGTTTAAATGTATAATAAATAACTAGATGCACATATAAAGGAGATATTTTAAATGACACAAATGTTGTTCACTTCAGAATCAGTAACAGAAGGACATCCTGATAAAGTAGCAGATCAGATTTCAGATGCCGTGTTAGATGCAGTGATTAAAGATGACCCCAAAAGCCGTGTTGCCTGCGAAACTTTTGTCACCACCGGGTTAGCGCTGGTCGGCGGCGAAATAACCACGTCCACTTATGTTGATATTCCCAAAATTGCTCGTGACACCATCAAAGAAATCGGCTATACAGACGCAGCGTTTGGCTTTGATTATTCAACCTGTGCTGTAATTACCACAATTGATCAGCAATCCGCCGATATTGCCATGGGTGTTGATCGCGACGGCGCAGGTGATCAGGGCATGATGTTCGGCTTTGCCTGTAACGAGACCCCGGAACTGATGCCCTTGCCGATCATGCTGGCGCACAAACTTACCGAACAGCTTGCCAAAATCAGAAAGCAAGGCACATTACCTTACCTGCGTCCGGATGGTAAATCTCAGGTTTCTATCAAATATGTCGATGGCAAACCACATTCCATCGACACGGTCGTTATTTCAACCCAGCATAATCCCGAAGCTACCAACAAACAAATTCGTGAAGATATGATTGAGCAGGTCATTTTACCGGTTCTACCCCAGGAATTACTGGCCGAAAACACCCCAACCTATCATATTAACCCCACTGGTCGTTTTGTTATTGGCGGGCCGCATGGCGATACCGGTTTAACCGGCCGCAAGATCATTGTCGATACATACGGCGGCTATGCCCGTCATGGCGGCGGCGCTTTCTCCGGTAAAGATCCGTCCAAAGTTGATCGTTCCGCTTCTTATGTTGCACGTTATATTGCTAAAAATATTGTCGCTGCCGGCCTGGCCGCGAAATGCGAAATTCAATTGGCTTATGCCATTGGCGTTGCCGAACCGGTCTCGATTTTTGTCGATACCTTTGCCACCGGTAAAATGCCGGATAACGAAATCGAAAAGCTGGTGCGTAAAAATTTCGACCTCACCCCGAAAGGCATTATCAAAATGCTCGATCTGCGCAAACCGTTTTATAAAAAGACTGCCAGCTATGGACATTTTGGCCGCGAAAACCAGGGCTTTACCTGGGAAAAAACTGATAAAGTTAAAGATTTACAAAAAAGTTAATTTAAACAATATTGGAGGTATTTTGAAATACGATATTAAAGATATAAAACTCGCTGCCAAAGGCAAGCAGCGTATCGAATGGGCTTATGGCGATATGCCTGTTTTGCAACAGGTTTGCGAACGCTTTGAAAAAGAAAAACCTCTGCAAGGCAAAAAAATGGCTGCATGTCTGCATGTTACCGCAGAGACCGCTAATTTATGCCGCGCATTAAAAGCCGGCGGCGCAGATATGGTTTTATGCGCATCCAATCCTCTTTCTACCCAGGATGATGTTGCTGCATCACTGGTTCAGGATTTTGCAATTCCGGTTTTCGCTATCAATGGTGAAGACCACAAAACGTATTACAACCATATTCATGCCGCTATTGCCCATGGCCCGCAGGTGACGATGGACGACGGCGCCGACCTGGTCTCCAACATTCATTCCGATTATCCGGAACTGGCAAAGAACATCATCGGCAGTATGGAAGAAACCACTACCGGCGTCATCCGTCTACGCGCTATGGCCAAGGACGGCGCTTTAAAGTTTCCGGTTATTGCCGTGAACGATGCAACCACCAAAAACATGTTCGATAACCGCTACGGCACCGGGCAGTCCACAGTAGACGGAATAATTCGCGCTACCGATATTCTGCTGGCCGGGAAAAACGTAGTTGTAGCCGGCTATGGCTGGTGTGGCAAAGGCTTTTCCATGCGCTGCCGCGGAATGGGCGCCAATGTCATTGTCACTGAAGTAGATCCAATCCGCGCCCTGGAAGCCGCAATGGACGGATTCCGGGTTATGCCGATGGCTGAAGCTGCAAAAATCGGCGACCTGTTCTGCACGCTGACCGGCGATATTAACGTCATTCGCCCTGAACACATGCAGGTGATGAAAAACAGCGCCATTATTGCCAACTCCGGTCATTTTAATGTAGAAATCGACCTGGAAGGCCTGAAAAAGATGGCCGTCGGGCAAGGGGTTACGGTTCGCAATCATGTTGAGCAATACACCCTGCCGTCAGGCAATAAAATCAACGTCCTAGCCGATGGCCGCCTCATCAACCTGGCCGCCGCGGAAGGACACCCGGCTTCGGTTATGGATATGAGCTTTGCTACACAAGCTCTGGCGACAGAATGGGCAGTTAAATCCGCCGGAAAACTGGCGGTTCAGGTTCATAACGTACCCAAAGAAATCGAAGACTGGGTATCTAAACTTAAATTACAAAGCATGAACATTACTATTGATGAACTAACCGAAGAACAAAAGGTTTATTTATCATCATGGGAAATGGGAACATGATAATTAATAAAAGCATGATGAGACCGGTTGCAACAGCAGCCGGTCTCCTGCTCATTTTACCGCTAGCGCTGCTACTGTTTACAGGCTGCAGCCGCCAAGATAAAGTGCAAGAGTTACAACCGCAAACAAATGTGGAAGCAATTGTTGAAATTGCTACCCCGGAACAATCTCTGCAATTATTATTGCCCCTGCAGGAAAGAATCATCCAGTCACCGGATAGTATTGCTCTGCGTAAAGAACTGGTAAAAGCCAGCGTTAACCCCGAACAAAAAACATTGCGCGCGGCCGGCTATGGACTGCCGCCGGTTCATGCCGCCAACTCCGCCATGGCGCAGCAAGCCGGAGAACGCGCCGCCTACCTGGACGCCTGCCGCTGGGCTGCTTATATTCTGAAATGGCAAGAGTCGCCGGACTCTCCGACATTTGGAGAAATTCAGAGTGATCTTCCCGGCGCCAGAATTGTGTACAAAGATACAGCCGCTGACGGCAAGATCAGCATGGTTGTTGAATTGGCGCTGGAAGGGAAATGAAAAGCCCCTATCGATTTGTTTGCAAAGCCAGGTCTAAACGTTTTTTTTAAAACAGCACGAATGTTTCATTTCGTCATACAGGGGAATTGTATATCTATGCCAGGTAAATTCTTATCTTATCCGATTCGGATTGAATAAAAAGGATTGGCATGATAAAGCGTTTTTTTATTTCACCAGCCAATCCACTTTCATGGCCTGTTTGTTCACAAAGCTGGGCATACTTTTCCTTAGGAACAACAAACCAAACCGCAGGATGACCGAAAAAGGGCGGGAAAGTAATATTTTATCAAACCAGCGGTATTCAGCTTTTGTGCGCAGTAATATTTTAAACAACAGGACCGTTAACAAACCAGGTGACGCTTGCCGCACATTAATGCTGAATTTAAAGGAATGCGGATATTTTTTTTCATATTTTTGCAATTGCCGTGTAAATCTCGGACGAATAGCTTTTTTCCAAAATATGCGCCGGCTGATGGCCAGCGCCTTGAGGGTGTCGCACAGATAATCGATTTCGGCAATATTCAGCTTTTCTCCCATCTCGTGCAATGCTTTTATCTGATGCTTGGGTATGGTAAACTTTTTTTGCTCCGCAGAATTCAGCAGTTCAATCAATAGTGGATTGATGATAATATGATCCCAGAAAACCCATACCAGGGGAGGTATTCGTGTACGAAATACATATAAAGTTTTTTCCCGGAATCCCTTGATATAGAGCAGCTTGCGAAAAACTTTATAATACAAGGTGATAAATTCTATCAATTTATCCTCCTTTAAAAAATATTTCAATACGTCATCAGGGATTTTGTTATATCGAAAAATTTGAATGGCAGCCAAAGTATTCAATTCATTCCAGGGGGAGGACTTTGTAAGGTACGTATAATTTTTCCATCGGCACCACCCACCGGTCTGGCACCATACGGATATGCCGATTAGATTGGGGTTATCTTTTAATTGCCTGTAATAATTATAATATTGCCAACCCACATAATAGGGAAACTCGCCAAATCCTTCTCGCTCCCGCCGCGTTTGCAATTCAATGATCTTTTGATGATTTCCGATGTTAAAAAGTGGGTTTAGTTTAAGATAATCATAAAAATCCGAATCTCCATATTTCATGGAAATAATGAAATAAGGGCTGTTAATATTTTTAAACACCGCCTGGAATGTGTTGCGGTTCCAGATAAGATCTCCAACCGGATACGCGCCGACTGTCCAGGTTCGAAAAATTAACAACTTTTTAAACTTTTCAAACAAAGGTAATAATGAAACAAGGTAATGGTTTGCCTGTTTGGGCGTTTTAATGATTAACCGGCTGATAAAATCACCCTTAACATCGACTCCATCCGATTCTCCGATGCGAAAAACCACGCCGTCAACATCATATTCCCGAAATAATTGCTCTATAGCGCTTTGTAGTAAAGCTATAATTTTTGTTTCCTGCCCCCGGGTGTTTTTTTCAATCCATTTATTGAAAAAAATAATATCGGTATTGATAAAAATTTTCAAATTATGCTCTTTGGCTACTTTAATAAACTGCCGGTAATAATCACAATAAATGCCCAACTTTTTTCGCAAAGGGTTTGGATAGAATGGGAAAAGAATCAGATGCGCCAGGTCGTCCATGGTTACAGCGTTATATCCAAGTGCGGCAGCCTGGCTGAGAAAATTTTTATAATGACCAAGTATCTCCTCAAAAACTTGCTGGTGCAGCAAACCATTCTTTTCCAGATCATCAAATGGGATTTTGGACCAATTGATCGTTTTACGGGGACTGTTGATAATAAAAGGGCCGATTGTATCAATAATAAATAATTTTAAGGGCATAAATTTTCCAAGTAATTACCAGAGTTTTTATATTTCATGATTTATTGGGAATTTAAAAGTCAAGCGATCAATTCCGCATGCTTTTTCCATTGCTGTCGGTTCGGGTATTTTCGAATATTTTACAGGTAATTTCAATATCAGCACAGTTTCGTTCTACTTGAAAGAATGCCGCTCATTTTTTAATCGCGCCGTTCCAGATTGGAAAATACCCTGCCTGCTTTATAAAATGTTGATTTTTCCTGTCCATGATCCAGTTGATAAAAATTTTTACATAACCTTGCGGAATATTAACTGTGTAAAGGTACAAATAACGGGAAATGGGGTAAGCGCCGTTAATCACTTTAGCATCAGTAGGCTCAATACCGTCAATATGGCAAAGCGCAACTTTTTTCCCCCAACCGAATCCACCATAACCGATAGCGTTAACCTGCCCGGCGACAAAGTCGGCCATTTGTTCGGTAGTGGCAAATAAAACGGCCTTTTCACTGTATGGCTGGCCATTTAAAACATGTTCCTGGAAGTAAAAAAAAGTCCCGGAAGTCGGATAACGGCTGGTTACAATAACAGGCGCATTATTACCCCCAACTTGACTCCAGTTGTTTATTTTACCGGTAAAAATATCCGCAAGCTGGGTTAATGATAAATTTTTTACAGGATTATCCGGGTGAATATAGATACTTAGAGCATCTTTGGCAACCATAAATACCATGCCGATTTTGTCGAAATTTTGCGCTAATTGTCTGATCTCTTCGGGGCGCAGGGGTCGTGATGCCGTACAAATATCCGCTTTGCCGTTTACCAATGCCAATGCGCCCGTAGCAGTTCCTCCTCCCTCAACATAAAAAGATACATTGGGATATTCCCTGGTAAATTCCTCAGCCCAGGTACGCGCCAACAGTAACATGGTATCCGAGCCCTTTATACGAATAATTTGTAGTTGGTTGTGGCGCAGCGGGTAACAACTAATACATAATAAAACACAAAGCGATATAAAATATCTTACAGGTAGCGGCATTATAATATCCTTAGCGTTTTTCTGCCTTTGACTGTTGCCGGGCTTGTTTAAAAATACTGCCCGAATGCCATTGCGGCGCCTCATCGCTATCCGCCAGCCAGCGGATTACCGTGTAAATAAATTCGGCATGTTGCTGCGAAGCTGCAAGATTTATGGGCTGGCCAAGATCGTCTTGCGGACTGTGATAGATGTTTTCCATCCAGTCGCGCCAATTTTGCTCACCCTCCTCCCGGGAATGATGCAAATAATCCATCCCTTCCATGAATAAGACAGATGGTATTCCTGCCATTGCAAAGGCAATTTGATCGGAACGGGTAAATGATTCAAAAGCATAAACATTAGGGGGAACAGGGGAAAGAAAAATTCCGGTATTCCGGGTTGCTTCTGTAATAATCTTTCGAAAGGTAGAAAATTCGGCTCCCAGGGCGATCATATCACGGGTTTCATCAAATGAGGCTAAACCGTCAATATTTATATTTGCTATCGTTTTATACAGCGGGACCGGTGGATGATCGACATAATAAGTAGAGCCCAGCAATCCTTTTTCTTCACCTGAAGTAAAGAGAAACAGAACCGACCGTTTCGGCGGCGGCCCTGCTTTTAATAAACGGGATATTTCCAGCAAACCCGCCACGCCGATGGCATTATCCAAAGCGCCATTATAAATGGAATCGCCCGCTACAGCCGGACCGATACCCAGGTGGTCATAATGCGCTGAAAGAAGAAGATACTGATCTCTTTTGTCCTTATCGCTACCGGGAATAATTCCCAACACGTTTTGCGACAGAAAATCTCTTTCCAAAAATCTCCCCTTGAAAGAAAGACCGGCATGCATGGGAAAGCTGACCAGTTTATTCTCCCTGTCCAGTTCCAGTACTTTATCCAGGGAACAGGGAGAATTTTTGAAAACTATTTTTGCCAGACTAGTATTGGCAATCAAATAAAGATGACTCGATACGGTATACGCCAGGGTAACATCCTCAAAAGAAAAAGTTTTAACAAGATAATCCCATGAATGATAATTTTCCTCCCGAGGATTCAGAATCATCATGCTGCCGCGGGCGCCCCTGGAAATTGCAATACGCTGCTTTGATTCCGCGTAAGAATATATTGTCGGTTCATTACCGGCAAAATAGGAAGCATCGTCGGAATAAGGTTCGCCGGAAAGGAATACCACAATTTTATCACGCACATCGATGGTATGATAATCATTATAGTCATATTCCGGCGCTACAATGCCATATCCGGCAAAAACCAGGTCGACAGGTTTAGGTACAAAAGTTTGCGCGCCGGTTTTATAGAGAAGATATTGTGTGCCATATCGCAGATCTAAAATTTTATTGGACAAATAAAGCTGCATTTCGGAAAGATGCAGCGGGATACTGCCATGCATGGGGATGCTTTGGAAATAACTACCCTCGTCGCCAAAAGGTGCAATGTTATTTTTCTCTAACTCCCGGGCAATATATTGGGCCGCTAAACGCTCTCCCCGACTGCCTGTTCCGCGTCCTTCCAGCGAATCGCTGCTTAATATTATTATGTGCCTGGCCAGGGAATCCCGGGAAAGTGTAACATTTGATTGAGGAGAAAAAGATTCAACAGCTAATAAAGCCCGTGATGACAAGGGGATATTTGATATTAACACAAAAAAGAACATCACGTATATCAATATACTTTTCATTCCGAATAGTCCTGACAAACATGTCTAGTTACACATTTTACGGTTTATCAATTAATAACATTATTCTTTAACATAATATTTATATTTATTAGAAAACTATCAGGTTATAAAAAAAAAGCCCGCCCTGGCAGGTAGGGCAGGCTTGATCCGGAAATAAAGAAATTTATTTCAGGAGAGTCATTTTACCTAAAAGCATTTTGGCCTGGGTTTCAAGGCTATAGAAATAAATTCCACTGGGGAATTGATTTGCTTCCCAGGTAACATTGTAATTACCGGCAGATTTAACACCTTCAAACAATACATCAACCTGCTGTCCGATAGTATTGTAAATAGCCAGTTTTACATTAGCTTTTTCAGGAAGAGAAAAGTTAATAGTAGTTGTTGGATTAAAGGGGTTCGGGTAGTTGGAGCTTAGCTCAAAAATTTCCGGTATTTCTTTGCCGGAAATATTTTTTATTCCGGAAACCGGAACATCAAAGTCAAAGGTGCTCCAATCGGC
>CAYNSO010000105.1:0-12630 GCA_964399735.1 uncultured Cytophagia bacterium | reverse complement strand
AAATTTAAAATAAATTCAATAAAGCATAAACCTCAAACTTGTTGCCAGCCCGGCAACTGGTCACTTTTGCGATATACAATTCCCTGAAATGAGGCGACCAGTTCGCCCTGTTCATCGCTGACTGTAATGGAATAGCTGCCAAGTTTTGGATGCAGGGACACTTCTCTGGCTTCGGCATACAGAGTGCCGCCGGGAGCGGCGCGTAAAAAATTGATACTGGCGTTAATGCTCAAAGCAATTTTACCGCTGGAATTGGCGGCGGCGGCAAACGCATAATCAGCAAGTGTAAAAATTGCGCCGCCATGCGCCACCTGTGCTGAATTTAAATGATGTTCCTGAATTTTCATTTTTGCCAGTGCGGTTCCGTCGCCCACTTTAACCAGTTCTATGCCGCAATGTTTGGCAAACAAATCATGGTCACGAAAATAATCTGCCACATTATTCATAAAATACTCCATTTGTAAACTCAAACTTTGTTGCGCAAATCCAAAACACGCTTTGCTTTGCCGGTACTGCGTTCAATGGATTTGGGCTCAACAAGTTTAATTTTTGCTGACAAACCAAGCGCATTTTTAATTTTCTGACGGATCTTTTCTTCGATCTCGCGCATTTGCCGCATTTCATCAGAGAAAAATGCCTCATTCACCTCAACTTTGATTTCCAACTCATCCAGGGCGCCCTCACGGGTAATCACAAGCTGATAATGCGGATCGGTTTCTTCCATTTCTATCAGCACCGTTTCAATTTGGGACGGGAACACGTTGACGCCGCGAATAATGAGCATATCATCGGTTCGCCCCTGTGGTTTACACATACGCAAAAAAGTCCGTCCACAACTGCACGGCTCATCAATCAGGCTGGCTATATCACGGGTACGATAGCGGATCACCGGTATGGCCTCTTTGGTAAGAGTGGTCAGTACCAATTCACCCATAGCGCCGTTGGGCAGGTTTTTACCGGTTTCCGGGTCAATAATTTCAGCAATAAAATGATCTTCATTAATGTGCATGCCCTTTTTGCACTGGCATTCCATAGAAACACCGGGCCCCATCACTTCACTTAAACCATAATTATCCGTAGCGCTTATTCCCAAACGGCTTTCGATTTCTGTACGCATACTTTCCGTCCACGGTTCTCCGCCAAACATCCCTACCCGCAAATTTAACTCTTTTAAACTAATATTTGCCTCATGCATGGCTTCGGCCAGATAAATTGCATAACTGGGTGTGCACACCAAGCCGGTAGTTTTAAAATCCCGCATAATCATCAACTGACGGTCGGTATTGCCGGAAGAAACCGGGATCACCGTAGCGCCTACTTTTTCTGCGCCGTAATGCAATCCAAAGCCGCCGGTAAACATACCATACCCGAAAGAAATCTGGATAATATCTTTACCAGTAACACCGGCAGCGGTTAATAAACGGGCAATCAATTCAGACCAGTTATCAAGATCGTTACGAGTATACCCGACGACCGTCGGTTTGCCGGTAGTTCCGGAAGAAGAATGGACACGCACTACTTTTTCCATGGGTACGGCAAACATATTATATGGGTAACTGGCCTGCATCTGCGCCTTGGTAGTAAAAGGAACTGTTTGTAAATCTTCCAGGGACTTTATGTTTTCCGGTATAATGTCATGCTCTTTAAATACTTTATTATAAAACGGAACATTGTTACAGGCATGCCGCATTATCATTCGCAACCTGTCCATCTGCAAGGCAAGCAGTTCATCGCGCGGCATGGTTTCAACTGGGGCGTTCCAAATTAACACTGGCATTTTCCTTTATTATATTGTGTACGCATAACAGAACTTTGTGGAGCAGCAAATGATCAAATTTAAAGAGAGTATACTTTTTCACCGCTTAATAACTCAATTCCACCATTCTGAAGGATTTTAATGGCGCTCTCCGGATCCGCCACACGGATGATCATTACTGCTTTATCAGTCTGGCGTTCAAAGAATCCGTACATATACTCGATGCTCATTCCGGATTTAGCGAACAAGTCCAACATTTTATGCAATCCGCCCGGGCGGTCTTCAATAATGCAGGCAATGACATTATTTTCGCGAATGGTGAACCCTGCCTGTCGTAAAATTTCTTCGGCTTGCTGCGGCTTATTAACGATCAAACGTAAAATACCAAAATCGGAAGTATCGGCAAGCGATATAGCCCGGATATTAATATTGGCTTGTGCGAGCACTCCGGTAATCTCTTCCAGACGACCGGCCCTGTTTTCCATAAAGATGGAAATTTGTTTTACTTGCATGATCTGCCTCGCTTTCAATTAATTCTTGATAATTAATTATCACATTTCCATATTAACTATTTAATAAACCTGACGGCATCAAAGATTGCGCATATCCACTACCCGTTTTGCCTTGCCTTCGCTGCGGGTTATGGTTTTGGGCTCGACAAGTTTAACTTTAACGGCAATGGAAAGCACACTTTCGATCTCTTTTTTAATACGTTTTTCCAGATTTTCCAGTGTGCGAATTTCATCAGAGAAAAACTTTTCATTCACTTCAACCTGAACTTCAAGATCATCCAGAGCGCCTTCGCGTGTGACGACCAACTGGTAATGAGGTTCCGTCTCTTCAATTTCCAGCAACACAGATTCGATCTGCGACGGGAACACATTAATACCGCGAATAATGAGCATATCATCGGTGCGGCCTTTGATTCGGCTGATACGCGGCATAGTGCGGCCGCAGGCTGGGCATTTTTCATAAGTAATGCTGACAATATCTTTGGTGGCATAGCGCAGGAACGGCGTCGCTTCTTTGGTTAGAGTTGTAATAACCAGCATACCGTCCTGCCCTTCGGGCACAGCCTTGCCGGTTTTCGGGTCGATTACTTCAGGATAAAAATGGTCGGCCCAGATATGCAGCCCATCCTGGCCTTCGCATTCAATCGCCACCCCCGGACCAATGATTTCGGAAAGACCATAGATATCATAGGCTTTAATATTCCATATTGATTCAATTTCTCGGCGCATGCTGTCGCTCCAGGGCTCGGCGCCCAGTATGCCGATGCGCAGAGAGGTCTTTTTCGGATCGATATTCATCGTCTCGGCAAATTCTGCCAGATAAATAGAATAAGATGGTGTGCAGGTGAGGATAGTGGTTTTAAAATCTTCCATTAATTGTAATTGTCGCTTGGAACCACCGGAAGACATGGGAACCACGGCAGCGCCCAGTTCCAGGGCGCCGTAATGAACACCCAAACCGCCGGTAAACAGTCCATAGCCATAGGCATTCTGGACAATATCCCGGTAATCGCCGCCGGTACAGGCAATACTGCGAGCCATAACTTCGGACCAGATTTTAAGATCATTTTCTGTATAAGCAACAACTGTCGGCTTGCCGGTTGTGCCGGAAGAACCATGTATCTCCTTAACCAGCGACATGGGCACACTGAACATACCAAAGGGATAATGGGTACGCAATGTTTCCTTGTCCGTTAGAGGAAAATGCTGTAATTCATCGAGAGATTTTATTGCCGAAGGCTGGATGCCAAGATTATCAAACGCCTGGCGATAATAGGAAACATTGTTGTAAACATGCTGTGATACTTCCCGCAGCCTGTTTAACTGTAATTTTTGTAAATCTTCAGGATCAAGATATTCTACCTTATATTTCATTACTTGCCTCCCTTGAACAGGATAAATAGGTGAATAACCCTAGTTCGCATTTCGACCATAATCGAATGCGAGCAAATTTATAGAGATTGTTTTCTGGGGTACACGGCCTGTAATAGCATTTTTCCAGGTTTCCGGGCTGAATTCGAGGTACCGTGATAATACACCCAACAGGGTAATATTAACAGCCTTGCTGTTTCCGGCTTTTAACGCCAGTTCATTGCCGTTCACAGAAACCAACTGCCGGCACCGGCCTTGTAACAATTCAGGAATATTGTCGGGATATTGTGCCGATCCACCGGCCACTGTCATCGGGTCGATGCGCAGGTTATTGACGATTACAATTCCTTCCGGATTCAAATAATCAATCCAGCGCAAGGTTTCCAGCAACTCAAAAGAAAGCAGAATATCTGCTTTACCCTTTTCAATCGTCGGCGAATAAACAATATTGCCGAACCGAACATGACTGGTAACACTGCCGCCGCGCTGCGCCATACCATGCACTTCACTCTGCTTAACATCATAACCGGCATCAAGACAAACCATAGATATTACTTCACTTGCCAGCACTATTCCTTGTCCCCCCACGCCGGCAATCAAGATATTGGTAGTTTTTTTACTCGTCATACTCACTCCCTTCCCACCAAACTAATCGCATCATGGGGACAGACTTGCCGGCACAAGCTGCACCCAAAGCACACCGAAGCGTCAATTCTGATGGTTTCTTTCACCATACTGATAGCCGGACAGCCAATGCGTAAACAAATTTTACATACCTTGCATCGATCAGGATTAATCTGCATAGGGCCGTCATACTGATGACGGTCGATCAGCACACAAGGCCGCCGGGCAATGACTACCGAAGGGCCTTCCTGCTCCAAAGCACGGCTGATTGCGGTTTTGGTTTCTTCAATATCAATGGGATCAACAATCTGCACAAAGCTCACTCCGGCGGCCTGCGCCATTGCCACAAAATCAAATTCGTGCACCGGCTGCCCTTGCAGGGTGACGCCTGTGCCGGGATTTTGCTGGTGTCCGGTCATGGCTGTTATACGGTTATCCAGGATGATAATCGTTATATTGGCGCGATTGTATACCGCGTTGACCAATGATGGTATGCCGGAATGAATAAAGGTCGAATCACCCAAAACACTGACAACACGCTTGCTTTTTTTGCCATCAAGAGCCCGAACCATTCCCTGTGCCATGCCGATACTGGAGCCCATACAGACCACTGTATCCATAGTATTTAACGGCGGCAGGGTGCTCAGGGTATAGCAACCGATATCGCCGCTGACAACCACATTCATCTTTTTTAACACATGAAATACCGCCCGATGAGGACAACCGGCGCACATGACCGGCGGACGCGCCGGTAGCGGTGCGGAACCGGTTTCAACCGGCATAGCTTTAACGCCGGTTACTATCTCACAAAGCAATTCCGGGGAATACTCTCCCTGGCGTGGCAATATATCCTTTCCGCTGACTTTTAACCCGGCCGCTCTTAATTGTTCTTCAATAAAAGGTTCCAGTTCTTCGATCACGAGCAGCTTTTTCACCCTGGCGGCAAAGGCTTTAATTTTATTTATTGGCAAGGGGTTGGTCATGCCAATTTTAAAAATAGCGGCTTTGGGAAGCGCTTCTCGGGCATACTGGTAACTTATGCCACTGGTTACTATACCAATAGAGGTATCGCCTGTAATTTCAACATTGCCGGAAAATTGCTCGGAAAATTCGGCCAATTGTTTGTTGCGTTGTTCAACAAAGATGTGCCGTTTGCGCGCGTTGGCAGGGATCATGACATATTTTTGCGGATCTTTGACATAATCGCGGTCAGGTATGGTAATTCGCTCACCGGTTTCCACCAAACCTTTGCCATGACATACGCGGGTAGTCATGCGCAACATCACCGGAGTATCATACTTTTCACTGATCTCAAAGGCCAAACGGACAAAATCTTTGGCTTCCTGGCTGTCTGCCGGTTCCAGCATGGGGATCTGGGCAAACTTGGCCATGTAACGGTTGTCCTGTTCATTTTGAGAACTGTGCATACCGGGATCGTCAGCGGTTACCAATACAAAACCGGCGTTAACGCCTGTATATGCGGCGGTCATCAGGGCATCCGCAGCGACATTCACCCCCACATGCTTCATTGCAGCCAACGAGCGTTTACCGGCAACCGCAGCGCCAAATGCAACTTCAAAAGCTACTTTTTCATTAACCGACCATTCGGCATAAATTTCTTTATATTTGGCGATATTCTCCAGTATTTCTGTACTCGGTGTGCCGGGATATGCCGCAGCTATTTCTGCCCCGGCTTCCCACGCTCCACGGGAGACTGCTTCATTACCTGAATATAACTGTTTCATTCATTCTCCTGAAATGCTTTCCTGTTACACCAGGAAAATATTTGACAAAATATCTTTAAATTACTGTTTTTTAGTGATAACAAAACCGTAAAAAATTCCTCTCCCCCTGAATCTTGCATTACTCAAATTACCGTCAGTTGATTACTGCGGCCGGCGAAAAGTTTACAAGCGCAGAATATGCCGACATGGTAATTGTAAGTTTTAAACCTGTTATTTACCAGTAATATAATTGCTCTATTTCCATGCAGGATTTTTTCTGAAATGTAGTCACTATCGAACCAAACTGTAAAATGTAATGTAAGTATTTTTAATGAATAAATAAAAATAAAAAAATTAAATATAATTGTAACAAGAAAAAAGTCATGCCTTTATTATCAAATTGTTTTACTTGAATTAAATGCCTATAACGTTTCCTCTATACTTTTTTCATCTTTATCCCATTGCTTTTCTTTACTGGAAAGTTTGGCGTCTTCACCATCCTCGTTCCATTTGATAATGCCGTAAATTACACACAGCAAGGCGCTTAAAATTAATAATATAAACACCAGAGACACATTAAAATCACCAAGACCCAATATTGTCATAAAACTCTCCATTATTATATTCAACGCTCATCAGGAACTTTTCAACTGCAAATTACTTTATACCTTTAAAACATTTGTCAATGTGCTGTTTGGGGAGCGGTTTGCCGAAAAACCCGGCAATGATTGTAACCAAGATAGAAATGGGCAGCGCAATAACCAGGGGATCGACGACCGTCCACATGGTGCCAACTGCCAGCGAATCTACGCCAAACAATGCCTTACACACCAACAATGACTGTGATTCTTTAATATGGACAAAAAACAGCCAAAACAAACTGACCAGAAAACCGGCAAACAGGCCCCATAAAGCTGCCTGTTTATTGATCTGTTTCGAGTATAACCCACCGACAAACATTGGCAAAAAGGCTGCTGCACACAAACCGAAAAAAATCGCTGTGCCGCGCGCAATAATTGCCGTGCCGCCTTCAAAGAACAAGGGCAAACCCCAGGCTAACAACAAACTGATAATAATGGTAACCAGAATGCCTGTTTTTGTAATGATAATTGTGCTGCCTTTGCCGCCCAGCCATTTTTCATACACATCGCGCCCGGCTGCAGTGCCCATTGTATGAAATTGCGAACTGAGAGTGGACATGGCCGCAGAAAGCAATGTAACCATAAATATTATTGTAAACCATTGCGGCATGGCATTGCTGATGTAAAGAGGAATAATATTGTCTACTACCTTGTTGGCAGCCAGAAATGAAATTTTTTGAAAAGAGGGGTGTTCATAAAAATAAACATTGGTAAGCGGGCCAACCACATAAGTTACGCCAATGGTAATGAGGGTAAAAATGCCGCCCACCAGCACAGCGCGATTCATTTCGCGATTTGATTTCACCGTCATAAACCGTACCACCAGTTGTGGCTGCGCCAGAACGCCGATACCGACTCCGAGTATAACTGAAGTTACCAGGTTATACCAGTTTTCCGAACCAAAGGCGGGAAAACAAGTCCAGCCGGTATGCCCCTTGGCGCCAAACATATCCACAGCTATGCCGGACATGGCGGTAAGTTTGGTATGCGCCGTCATAACCCCACCCAGTTTTACATATGTCAAGACCAGTAAAACCAGCATACCAATAAACATCACCGAGCCCTGGAAAGCGTCGGTATACATGACCCCTTTCAAGCCGCCCATAATAACATAAATAGCAATAATTATTGTAAAGAAAAACAGAGCTGTACTGTAATCAATTGATAATACCTGGGCAATAAACTGTGCGCCACCCATCAATACAACTGCGGCATAAAGCGGCATGGACAGCAGGATCACCAGGCCGCTAAACCCTTGTAAAAAGCGGGATTGGTAGCGTAAGCCCAAAAATTCGGGAAAGGTATGGGCATTTAAATTTAATCCCATGGTGCGGGTTCTCTTGCCAAAAAATAAAAAAGCAATAAATATTCCAACAAGGATATTCATAAAAGCAAGCCACAAAATCCCCATACCAAATAACGCCGCCGCGCCGCCAAAGCCGACTATTGCGGAGGTGCTGATAAAGGTTGCTCCATAAGATACCGCCATGACAAACGGATTGGCATTCCTGCCGGCGATCAGGTAATCGGAGGCCGTTGTGGTTCTTTTATATGCAATCACTGCCAGAAAACCGATAATAAACAAATAGATAATAACAATAATAGACAGCAAGAGTACGTTCATGTGCCGCTCCTTCCAGGTTAATTATGATTTCGTATCGCTTGTATTTTTTCAATGATCAACTGCAATGTGGCAATACCGCTACACAATTCATATTGTTACATAATACTCAACTTGGGTAACTAATATATAAACAGTTTTTTTTTGCATGTTTAAAAGCTGTCTGCAAAAAACATTTCCAGTCCCGCCTGTTAAACAAGCGGGTTTTACGTACTCTGGAAATAATACTTGAGGAATAATAGTGCGGTTCTGAAAAAAACAGATAAAATATTAAATACAATATTAATCAAAAAAAAATTAAAGTCAAGTATTTTTAAAAAAAATCATTTTTTTATGTATATCCCCTGTTGCAGGTAAAGCCCGCCGCCCGATCACTGATACAAAACCGGCTGAATTTTTACAATATAAAAGTTCAGCCGGAATCATTAAGAATTAACTTGTTTCCAGTTTAGAGAGTTTCTTCAATATCCTTTTCTTCCTTTTCCCATTGTTTTTCTTTACTGGAGAGTTTGTCGCCCTCGCCATCCTCGTTCCATTTAACGATGCCGTAAATTACACACAGCAAGGTGCTCAAAATTAACAATATAAACACCAGCGATACATTAAAATCTCCAAGACCCAATATTGTCATATTACACTCCTTTTTTATTAGAATTCCCCGGTAAGGGAATACCATCACCTGGAATTATTTGATGCCCTGGAAACATTTATCAATATGTTCATCGGGCAGCCGTTTTCCAAAAAATCCGGCAATGATCGTTGCCAGGATTGAAATCGGCAAGGCTACAATAAGCGGGTCGACAAATTCCCATTTTGTGCCGGCAGCCAGGGAATCTACGCCGAACATGGCTTTGCAAACCAGCAACGATTGCGATTCCTTGGTATGGACAAAGAACAACCAAAACAGACTGACAATAAAACCGGCCATAAAGCCCCATAGCGCCGCCTGTTTGTTGATCTTTTTCGAATACAATCCACCGACATACATCGGCAAGAATGCCGCCGCACACAAGCCGAAAAAGATAGCCGTGCCGCGTGCAATAATGGCCGTCCCGCCTTCAAAAAAGTACGGCAGACCCCAGGCAATGATCAAACTGATGATAATTGTTACCATAATTCCCATTTTGGTAATGAGAACCGGGCTGCCTTTGCCGCCAAGCCATTTTTCATACACATCGCGGCCCGCGGCAGTACCCATGGTATGAAACTGTGAACTGAGTGTAGACATGGCTGCCGATAACAGAGTGACCATAAACAAGGCAGTAAACCAATGCGGCATGGCGTTGCTGATATACAATGGTATAATATTATCCACATTTTTATCAGCTGCCAGTAACGCGATTTTGCTAAACCCAGGATGATTCATGAAATAGACATTGGATAAAGCGCCGACAATAAATGCAACACCGGTCATCATTAAAATAAACAGGCCGCCGACCAGCACGGCGCGGTTCAACTCCCGGTTCGATTTCACCGTCATGAAACGCACCACCAGTTGCGGCTGGGCTAATACACCAATTCCTACGCCAAGAACTATGGAGGAAACCAATGTCCACCAATACTCGGAACCCGCAACAGGAAATGACGTCCAACCGGTATGTCCTTTAGCGCCGAATATCTGTACGGCAATATCCGACATGGCGGTTAGTTTGGTATGCGCAGTAACAACGCCGCCCAGTTTAACATAAGTCATTACCAGTAAAATAAACATACCAATAAACATAACGCTGCCCTGGAAGGCATCGGTATACATAACTCCCTTTAAACCACCCATAATGACATAAATCGCAATAATAATGGTAAAAAAGAACAGGGCGGCATTATAATCCACATTCAAGACCTGGGCTATGAATTGCGCCCCGCCCATAAGCACAACCGCAGCATAAAGCGGCATGGCTATCAAAATCACCATTCCGCTGAATCCCTGCAAAAAGCGGGACTGGAAACGCAAGCCCAGGAATTCGGGAAAAGTATGTGCGTTTAAATTAAGGCCCATGGTCCGGGTTCTTTTGCCAAAAAATACAAAGGCGACAAAGATACCCATAAAAATATTGAGAAAAGTAAGCCATAAAATACCCATCCCAAATACCCCGGCAGCGCCGCCAAAACCAACAATAGCCGAGGTGCTGATAAATGTAGCGCCATAAGATATAGCCATAATATAGGGATGAATATTACGCCCGGCCAGCATATAATCCGAAGCCGTTGTTGTTTTGCGGTAGGCAATAAACGCCAGATAACCGATGATGAACAGATAAATCAGCACAATGATTGACAATAATAAAACATTCATACTCCCTCCTTCTCAGAGATTATCCAATAATGGACACATAAAATAATTAAACTAACGGCTGAATTTATACATCAATTCGCCGCGAATAAACTGGCCGCTGTCGCTGCCGTCGGCATAATAATCGCCGGGGAAAAAATGGTCGTATAAAATATGCGCTGACAGACTTTTGGACAGGTTGAATTTGACCCACAGTTGCAATTCATTACCGCGCGCATTGCCCGATTCCTCTGCGCCCAGCATGCGAGTTTGCAACGCCCGCAGATGTAAAAATGTCGCCGTTACGTTGATTTTGGGCGTCGGGCTGCAGTTCCAGGAAATATAGGGCTGCATCAGGTTGGTCCAATAGGCTACTCTTCTGGCGCCCTGTATCTCTTCGCCAAGATAGGAATAGATATACAATTCACTCCACTTGGGCCAGCGGCTGAACACCGGGTTCCAGCCCTCGTTTTCAGTGGTTTCCGGATCATCGCCTGATAACAGGGTCAAACCGCCGGAAAGAGCGCCTTTGATTTTTTCATGCACGAGATAAGAAAGATAGGCATAACCGCCGTATGATTTTTGATCGATTGAACCCTGCGAGCCGAATTGATAGGCCCATTCCGTAGTTATAGATAATTTCTCAATCAATGGGCGGCTGTAACGCGCACCAAGTGTAGATAATTCCAACTTGTCCAGGGGAGCATTACCGGTTTTAATATTGGGCTCCGGTTCTTCAGTTTTATATATAAAATAACCTTCAAACTGGCAGCCGGCTTCGCCCTTGCGCACCATATACAAACCAATGGCCTGTTCCAGGTTGTCGTTCATCGGCTGATCTTTGGGCTGGCCTTTTATTTTCCCATCCTGAAGATCTCCGCCGCGCAATACCGGCAGCCGTTCTTCGATTGCGGTATTGCTGATGCCGAGCAGGTCAATAGTCGTCGAACCTTTTTTCAGAGATACCTTTACTGCATCGTTATAAATTGAGCGGGAACCATCCCAGGGCGAGCCATCCATAAGCACAAAACCTTCTCCGTACATCAGGTTCTGTCGACCAATGGTAAAGGTAACCGGCATTGTTGAGCCGACCGTCCATTTCAGGTAGAGATTATCAATAAATATTTCGTCAAATGTAAAATCTTTTTCCTTCGCTTCCGGTTGAATAAGATAAGGACGAAATTCGTTGGTTAGCTGGGTAAAGACCATGAGATTGGGAGTGAACGAATACTGGGCCCACACATTGGTGCGCACCCGCATGAAATCAATTTCATCATCATTTATAACAGCTTTTTCTTGACCTGCACCCACAGTTTCCGTTGATCTGTAATCGGTAATGTTGTTATAATAGGTGTTACGCAGTCGTTCGGTAATGCCGAATTTGAATTTACTGCCGGAATCCTGCGCCCAGACTCCGGATGCCAGCGCTAACAAACTGACAAGCATTATTCCCGTTACCCACCTGGTTGTCGCCTTATTACCCATCTTTGTTACCTCCATTTTTACTTGATTATGAGTTGAATTCATATTAAAATGCTCTTTATACCAAAACAAGGCTGATATAATAATATAAACAATGCCCGGGAAAATCTCTTTAACACATGAACTTTTACCAGAAATCATAGTAATTTCCATACGACTGACATTGCAAACGAAATATGAATTATATACAATAATACAAAATCAAAATGACACACGCCGCCATGACGGAGAAAGTACATGATAATCAGGCGGTGAGAGGGTATATTTTTAAAACAAAAATGCTTGGTGAATAGTATTCATTTTTCATATAAAAGTCAAGTATTTATTCATAAATATTAAAAAAATTATCCCTTTTTCAAAGATCAATTTTTTAGGCTCTATATTGTTTACAGTGGGTAGATATCAAACTTAATTTGAGTACACGATTTTTAAAAGTCTGTTTCACAAGTCATGTTTAATGCAAATTTAAGTTGCTTCGAATTAAGCGTATTATAACTTGTTCTGGAATTAAAATTTTTGATTACTATCCATTTAAATAACTATATCAGAAATTTATCATGAATAAATAAAAGTCAGTAAGTACTATAATTTCAACAATTTAATGTTTCCCTCTGCGTTCTTTGCGGCCTC
>CAYNSO010000104.1:0-12636 GCA_964399735.1 uncultured Cytophagia bacterium | reverse complement strand
GGATCATCAGGAGCTTTGAATCCCGTGTCATATTGCTGGGGGCGTTTCTTTTCAATGATCTCTAATAATTTCAACTCTTCAATAAACAGAACTGCGAGATCGGCACGGTCAATTTCCCTGATCAAAGCTATTTTTGCGCCAATTTTGGTTCCTGGTGCAGCCCGCATAATTTTTTGTACCAGCGCCCATTGTTCATTGGCATCTTTCGCATAATCGCCCTTCATGCCGACAACCTGGCTGTAAACATTTTCCGCTTCACGGAACATATAAGCATTTTTATAAGCCAGGCCTTTATAATACAACGGTTTGTCGCTATTTGGATTGATTTTTGAGGCTTTATCAAATTCTTTAACCGCATCTTCAACCCAGTTATCTCCCTTGCGTTCCGCAATATAAATTCGCCCTTTAATAACATGTGCATCAAGAGAGTTTTTATTTTTATCCAAACCCTTGTCCGCAAAATCATGAGCCTTTTTAAAATCACTGCGGGCAGCCCACACCAGGCCAAGACCTGAATAACCTTCGGCAAAATTCGGATCAAGCTGAATTGCCTTGGTAAAAGACGCTTCAGCATTGTTATAATTGCTACGATCAAACTCGCGCATTCCCTGACTGTAATGATTCTCCGGGGTTTCCAGCACGGATGCCGGTGGTACCGGTTTTGGGCCGCAGCCGAAAGCAATCATCATGATTATTAAACCAATCGGCAATAGCGTTAATATTTTTATTTTCATTATGAATCTCCTGCTTTGAAGTTTAGTATCGAATATGATTAATCAACAATAAACATCACTTTACATTTATCAAGGAAATTTTGTGTAGCTGCAGCATTGCGGATCATTGCGGCGTCATTATTTGATACGACAATATCGGCTTTATTGGCGCCGGATGCCCGAATCCCCTTCACAACCAGGGGATTATTGGTCACCCGTTCGTTGCTTCGTGCGCGGCTAACATCTTTGTCATATCCTACCATACCAATCTGCACAGCCCAGTCGCGGCTGACATATTTAGAGCCATAAATTTCCTGGCCGGATTCATCAGTAACTTTGGGCGCCATGGCAGGGCGAATACCAAGGCCCTTGGCGTCAATAACCAGACCAGTGTAAACGCCACCAGATGTACCCTGCTGAGCCGGAGCCTGACCGGGATTAATTGGGGCAATCAGCTTATAACCATCGGGAACCGGTTTATCAATTGGCCATAACTGACCATAAGCCGGAGCAGCGCCTAAACTGGTAGCTATCGGACTTCCGCCCATTTGCTGGGGTAGTATGGCATCTGATAAAGCCCCGGTGATCGGCATTTCCACTGTAACTTCAATATCGCCGGTGGACATGTATTTGGTATCGATTACAGTAAAGCCTCGCACCACACCTTGTACACGGGTATTTATCACATCATTTTCCATCATGGCATTGCGAACGGTAGTCTCGGAATTTACAGACATACCCTGAATAGTTTCCAGTAGATTTCGCAGAGCTACTCTTTTGGCAGCTTCAATAGCGCTGGCGCGTTGAGCCGCTTGTGGCAAATTGGGATTCGGTGCGCCAATACCGGTTGAACGAACCATCTGGGATGACCAGTCAACATTGCCGGCATCGCCAATAGCCTGGTTAACATATTGAGCCATTGACAAACCGGATACTGCTAATAACATTACTGTTATTGTTATAAAAAGACTTTTTAAATTCATTGCATTACCCTCCTTCATAAGAAGTTGTTGTTTAATTAAAGAGTCTTTTGATTCTTTTTCACTTTATTGTACTATTTTATATTCAACCTGCGGGTGATTATCATCACAAAAAAGCATTATTAATTTTTACACATTTTCAGGTTTTTCAATTGAGTTTAACAACATTTTGCATTCCCATATTTCTCTTCAAGTTAAATTAGTCAAGATAGACATAATTGTCAAGTTATATTTGCATTTATCAATATAATCTATATATTTACATTGTCTGGTCAGGTTCTATTTCCAGTAGTAAATTTTTTATACTTTTTAACCAGAATTCAAACAAACGATCAAATAACCATAAATACAGGAGCGAGCTATGACAGATCGTATTGGTGTAGGTTTTGTAGGCGCGGGATTTAATACCAATTTTCATATTAAATCATGGCAGGGCGTGCGTTTTGCCGATATCAAGGGCATAGCCGACCCGAATCTGGCGCGAGCCGAGGCTTCAGCACAAGAATGCAGAAAATTGCGGGTTGGCGATCCAAAAGTATATGCCGATGTAGCCGAAATGGTAACCGATCCGGCTATTGATGCGATCTGGATCTGTTCGCCAAACTATACCCGCCTTGATGTTATGGAAAAAATTTATAAAGCAGTAAAATCGGGCAAATCAAAACTCATCGGTCTGGCCTGTGAAAAACCATTGGCGCGTAATGCGGCCGAGGCGGAAAAAATGCTGGAAATGGTGGAAGATTTGGGGTTGTTACACGGCTATCTCGAAAACCAGGTCTTTTCTCCTTCCGTCAATCGCGGACGGGAAATAATCTGGCGCCGTGGCGCTAATGTTGCCGGACGCCCTTACCTGGCTCGTTGTGCCGAGGAACACGGCGGCCCGCACGAACCCTGGTTCTGGGATGGCGAGCGTCAGGGCGGCGGCGTATTGAATGATATGATGTGTCACAGCATTGAAGCGGCGCGTTACCTGTTGACCGATCCGGCAAAACCCAAAAACAGCATTCGCCCGGTATCGATCAATGCGGAAATAGCAACCTTGAAATGGAGTCGCCCGGAATATATAAAAATTTTAAAAGAGATGTCGGCCGGGCAAATTGACTATGGTAAGGCGCCGGCAGAAGATTTTGCCCGCGCCAATATCAATTTTGCGGACGAGCAGGGCAATATTATGGTTGCCGAGGTAACAACCTCATGGTGCTTTATGGGACCGGGACTCAGATTAAGTTTTGAACTGATCGGACCGGAATATTATATGCAGGTTAACACTCTCAATCCCGACCTGAATCTCTTTTTCAGCAGGAATATTGTTGGTAAAGAAGGCGAGGATCTGGTGGAAAAACAGTCTGCCGAACAAGGCCTGATGCCTGTGGTTGCCAGCGAAGGAATTGTCTACGGCTATACCGATGAAGACCGTTATATGGCGGAATGCTTTCTCGACGGTAAAATGCCCCAGGAAAACTGGCATGACGGCTTGCTGGTTACCCGGTTATTAATGACCGCTTATAAATCCAGTGAATTAAGCAGCAAGATAGCCTATGACCCTGATGCAATTAAAAACTATATTCCCACTGTAGCCAAACGCACCTATTCCGCTCAAGATGCATTGAAAACCGCCCGATAAATATTTTTTAGTCAAGAACAGTCGTCATTCAAAGACGACTGTTCTTTAGACCCAATCCGCACTCTGAAATATTACTAATCCCGGCCATTGACAGAACTTTTCAGCAAGCAATACGTTTTATTAATTGAAAAGTCACTGATTTTTCTCGATAGTAAGGATATTTAGCTTTTGTATAACCAGGAAAATGACAATACAGAATTGATCCTTGCCGCAAAAAGAGGAGATCAAAAGGCGCTAACTACTTTAATCAATTTGAATGCAGAAGCAGTTCACAGCTTTATTCATTCATTATTAGGTGACCGTCAAATAGTTCAAGATCTGGCACAGGAAACATTCCTGAGAATGATTCTCGCTATAAAAAATTATGAACTACGCGCGCCCTTTCGCTCCTGGTTGTTCAGGATTGCTGTTAATTTATGCCGAGATCACCTGCGCAGAAAAAAAGTGCGCAACATTATTTCATTTTTTTCAACAGAAGAAAATGATAATGAATATAATGTTGTTGATGAGATTCAAAATCCATTAAAAGATCTGGAACAAAAGGAAGCTATGCAAAACATCAACCTGGCCTTAAAAGACCTGCCCGAATCATTGCGAACTGTATTTTTACTGCGTGATGTGCAGGAACTCTCTTATGAGGAAATTGCCAGTACGCTTAAATGGAGTCCGGGTACGGTTAAATCGCGATTATTCCGCGCCCGTAAAGGAATTGCAGAGTATTTAACTAAATTACAGGATGAAACAATATGAAAAAGCTGAATACATTCTCCAATTTACTCAGCAACTTGAAAAATTTGAGTAAAGCATCCTGGTCAACTGGCCCGGATGAAGACAAACAGGCGGAACTTGTTACATCCTTGAAAAAGCAGTCTGAATTTTTACGTCATTACCCTGTATCGCCTTATTTTGCACAAAAAGTAATGATTCTGGCCAATTCAAGAAAACGGGAAGAATTCTGGTTGAATCTTGAGCTCTTTTCCGGCCCGGTTGCCAAATTTGCTCTTGGCTCTCTCATCCTGATCATTACCCTGTTTCTGGTTCCAGGAAAAAATAATGGTACGCCCCTTACGGAAGATACGCCAGCTGATGCAATAACGATTATTTATAATAATGATGCCTCGATGAATGAAATAAAAACTGATGAGCAGGCATTACAATTTGTTTTGCTATATTAAAACCGGAGTTGGACATGTTACATTCAAAACGAATGGCTCTTGCGAGTCTGATAACAATTTTTTTGCTGGGTATTGTGCTGGGGATTGCCGGAGAACGATATGTTTTTCGTCACTGGAAACAGACCAGGCATCCCCGTGGCAATGACTTTATGATAAAAGATTTTACTCAAAAATTGAATTTAACTGCTGAACAACAGGCACAATTAAAAGCGCTGTTAAAAGAAATACGTGAGAAATACGAACAGGTGCGTAACAGTATGGATCCTGAATTTGAACGTATTTCCCTGGAATTCAGAGAAAAGTTTGCGCAAACCCTGAATGAGCAACAAAAAACTATTTTCGAGCAAATGAATAAAGAATTTGATTCACGCGATAAAAATAGAGATAAAAATCGGGAAAGAGACAGAAGAAAAAGAGAATAGATTTCTATTGAATAGCATCTAACAAGTAATAATGTGAATGTAAACGGAGATATGATTAATATGAAAAAGCTTTATATAATACCTGCGCTAGTGTTAATTGGCGCCATAATCTGGTTTATAACAAAACCGGGAGATACAGGAAACGTTAGCAATGCCTTTGCACCCCAGGTTGATACTATACAAAAAGGAAATATAAAGGTTGAAGTTTCGGCTACGGGCATTATTCAACCAATCAACAAAGTTGAAATCAAATCCAAAGCCAGCGGCTTGATTGAAGAATTGCCAATTGAAGAAGCGGATATTGTAAAAAAAGGCGATTTAATTGCCCGTCTGGATCAGCGTGATACCAAAAACGCTTATGATCAATCAGTTGCCGACCGGGATGCTGCCGAAGCAAACGTGGCTTTTTGTGAAAGTGACTATACACGGAAAAAAGAATTGTTCGATCGCGGCCTTATATCCGCCACCGATTTTGACCAGGCAAAACTAAGCCTTGTCCAGGCCAAAGCGCAACTGGTGCGCGTCAAGATTGAAGTGGATAATAATGATATTAAACTGAAAGATACAATTGTACGCTCGCCTATCAACGGCGTCATTCTGACCAAAGATGTGGAAATTGGACAAATTATATCTTCCGGTATTTCTTCGGTATCCGGCGGCACATTGATCGCCACGGTTGCGGAAATGAGCGAGGTTTATGTCATTGCGGTTGTCGATGAAGTGGATATTGGCAGAATGCGTAACGGCATGAAAGCCAATGTGATCGCCGACGCTTTCCCCAACCAGGTTTTTCAGGGTGAAGTAATCCGTATTGCCGCTCAGGCGACTGTTGAGCAAAATGTTACCAGTTTTGAAGTAACCATCAAAGTTTCCAATCCGGGTTCTTTACTCAAAGCCGGTATGAATACCGCAGTTGAAATACTGGTAGCCGATAAAAAAGATGTGCTGCTCATTCCCAACGAAGCGTTGATGACGCAAAAAGAGATGCAGCAGGAAATCATGAAACTGAACCTGGCCGCCGGTCAGACAACAGCCAAACCTAAACAAAACAGTAACGAACAACGACAGACCGAACAAGGAAACCGGCCGCAGGAATCGTCGGCGCCGGCAGAGGCTGAATCTCTGAACCGGGGTGTGATTATTAAACAAGAGTCCGGTTATCGTATGCAGATGGTCAATACCGGCATCAGTAATTTCGATTACACTGAAGCGCTGGACGGCGTTAAAGAAGGCGACCAGGTGGTTTATACTTATTTTTCCCAGTCACAGCAGGCAAACAGTGAAATGCGCGAACGGATGCTCCAGCGGAACGCGGCACAGTCCGGCATGAGAAGCCAGAGTTCAAATTAAAAATTCAAGGTAGTACTATGTATAATAAAACCAAAAAATCATTAACAGAACTGGGCGAAAGCATCAAAATAGCCCTGACATCTCTGGCTGCCAACAAGATGCGGGCCGCCCTGACGATGTTGGGAATTATTATCGGTGTAGCCGCTGTAATTACAGTAGTCGGCCTTGGCGCCGGGGCACAAAAAGCCATTACCGACAGGATACAGTCCCTGGGCTCAAATTTGTTATTCGTCCGCGCCGGTTCACCAACACAGGGTCGCATTCACTGGGGAGAAGGCAGTTCCCAAAGCCTGGAAAATATCGACGCCCAGGCGATCAAAGAAAAAAGTACCATGGCAGCCTATGTTATCCCGGAATTCAGTAAAAATGCGCAAATTGTATATGGCGCTAAAAACTGGAACAGCTCGGTGGTGGGCACTATACCGGAATTTGAAGCGGCGCGCAGTTTTAAAACCACCGAAGGCAGGTATTTTACTGCCAAGGAAATGGAAAATTCGGAACGGGTTGCAGTTATCGGCTATGAAGTTAAAAGCAACCTGTTCGGCTCCGCCAATCCCATTGGTGAAACCATAAAAATCAACCAGGATAATTTTATCGTCGTTGGCCTGCTGGAAAAAAAGGGCCAAACCGGCTGGCGCAATGAAGATGACCAGATACTAATTCCGATAACCACGGCGCAAAAGCGGGTGTTCGGCGCCGATTACCTTACCGGCATAACCGTTCAGGTATTGAACGACAAGGTTGTGGACGAAGCCCTGATAGAAATTGAAAAAATTTTGCGACGCCAGCATCGCCTGTTGCGCAACCAGGACAATGATTTTTCCATCCGCAACCAGTCCGATGTTATTTCAACTTTTCAAGAGACCAACAAATCCTTTAGTTTTCTGCTGGCGTCTATTGCCGGAGTATCGCTGCTGGTGGGTGGTATAGGCATTATGAACATCATGCTGGTGTCGGTAACGGAGCGCACCCGCGAGATTGGCATTCGCAAAGCCATTGGTGCGCGCCGCAAGGATATATTGCTGCAATTTCTCATTGAATCGATAACCATCAGCCTGGCCGGCGGGATTTTGGGTATTCTTTTAGGTATTCTGCTCTCTTATGGTCTGGCTGCCTGGGCGCAATGGAATACAATGGTATCAGTTGCTTCCATAATCATGAGCTTTGCGTTTGCTTCGGCCGTCGGCTTGTTTTTCGGCATCTACCCGGCCCGTAAAGCCGCCGGTCTCGACCCGATTAATGCGTTACGGTATGAGTAAAACCTCGCTATCCATATAAAGAGCAATTTTTTTATAGTCAATACACTACCCGGTTGCTCCTTACAAACCGCCCCACACCGGGATTTGCTGCCCGGTGTGGGGAATTTTATGTTGATCATGGGTAGAAACGGCAAATTGCAACCTCTGCCTTAATATCATAAAGGCATCCCTCGTAGAGGGGCTGTATCAAAAGCTTTTATTGTTCTTGTTTTCCTGGAAATAAGTACCAGGGAAAGTGTAGCACACCTTTCCGTAAATTCCATAAAAACATAGCAATACTCCAATTCATAGAAAATTACTTTTTTAGCAAAAAAATTCCACAGGTGTACTACACTTTCCCGATTATGACCTTTTGATACAGCCTCTCTACAATTTTTGCCTCTCCTCTAAAACTCGTATTCCAGGCCGAATATCGGCATCATACCCCATTGTGTGCTGGTATCCTGTTTATTTTCTGTAATATTCCAATAGTAACCGGCCACATTTTGGCGGTTGTATAAATTCCACACGCTGAAATAAAATACCAGGTTGGAATTACTGTAATGGAAGCGCCGGTCAAAGCGTAAATTCAATGAATGATAATCCGGGTAACGGGCGCCATTCAGGCGGTTTTCATCCAGCACCTCGCGATCAAGCGCGCGCGATGCAGCCAGATCGAGCGGCGTATAAGGCGTGCCGCCGGCAATGATCCAGCGGCAGCTAAATTCCCATTTGTTGTTTGGTTTGTACCCGCCTTCCATGCTGAACACATAGCGGTTATCAAACACCCGATCACGCCATACTCCGTCGCCGCCCTGGTAACGACTGGTAAAATATGCGGCGCTCACCAGTCCATACACTTTTTCAGCCAGCTTCTTTTGTAACGTCAGTTCAATGCCTTTAGATTCCGCTTTGCCGTTATCCACAAGATTGGCGTGATTGAAAAAGAACCCGTAACGGTAATAGATCTCGTCGATCAGGAACAGCGACGGCTGGGTCGGATCAATCGGGAAACGGCTGTACTCTTTTTTATATACTTCCAGGGTCAACCGGGTGTTCTCGGTAAGCAAGCGCTCGATGCCGGCAACATAATGCACAGCGCGGGTATCGGCGAGTTCTTTATTAGCGTCATTCTGCGCCAGCAGCGTGAACGGCAAACTTTGATAAAAGACACCCGCAGAAGCATTCAGAGATGTTCGGTTATCCAAACGTAGAGATACCGCTGCCCGCGGCGATACGGTGGTCTTTTTATTATAGGAAAAATAATCGCCGCGCGCACCCAGGGTAACGGTAAGCGGCTGAACCGGCCGGGTGATCAGGTTGACAAACGCCCCGGCTTTGGCGGCGTTAACGGAGGTATTGTAGTCAAAGTATGGTACGGTATCGCCAAGAGCGTCGGTATATTGGGAAACAAAATTATTGTAATTGATTTGATAATATTTGGCTTCAATTCCATATTGCAGAGTATTTTTGCTGTTCAACTGCAAATGATTCATGTTACGGAACTTGAATTCGTGTTCCCGGGACCGATTTTGCAATAAATGAATATCGGAAGCGGTTTCAAAAAAATCCTCGTTAAAATGATTAATGGTAGCGGCAAGCGAAGTATTGGAATAGAGTTTTTTATTCCATAACGCCCGCCAGTTAACGCCAACAGTATTTTCATAAATATTTTGAGAGCCATAAGCAACCATAGCATTATCGAGCGCCGCTGCTTTATCGGGCTTGTTATGGTCATCGCCGAAAACGCCCAAAAGTTCCAGTTTGTGGTTGGGGTTCACATCCCAAACCAGTTTGCCCTGGGTATCGCCATAACGGGGCGCAACCGTGGTGCCGGCGTCAATAGCTTTAATAATCAAATCCAGGTAACTGCGCCGTACGGAAAGCAGGTACGAGCCCTTTTCCCCCGCCAGCGGGCCTTCGAACGTGCCGCCGAATCCGGTAAAATTCAAATCCAGTTGGCCGTCAAATTCCTCGCGATTGCCCTCCCGAAAATTCAT
This sequence comes from uncultured Cytophagia bacterium, assembly GCA_964399735.1. Classification (GTDB taxonomy): domain Bacteria; phylum Zhuqueibacterota; class Zhuqueibacteria; order Residuimicrobiales; family Krinioviventaceae; genus Fontivivens. Next base: position 3,134 of record CAYNSO010000104.1, on the reverse strand, counting down.
TTCCATAATGGAAGATAGTTTATCACCATACATTGCAGAGAACCCGCCGGCGTAAAAATTCACATCCTGGATGAAGTCCACATTGATCATACCGATAGGCCCGCCGGAAGCGCCCTGGGTAGGGAAATGGTTGATGTTGGGAATTTCAACGTTGTCAATATAAAAAGCATTCTCCACCGGGCTGCCGCCGCGCACAATGAGACTGTTACTCTGATCGTTCACCTTGGCCACACTTGGCAGGCTCATCAAAATCCGGCTTACATCGCCGGCAGAACCCGGCGCCCGGCGGATTTCTTCTGCAGAAAAATTGATAAAACTGGTCGGCTGGTCGGCTGTCTCGGTAAAATAACCGGCAGTAACATTGATCGCCTCTGCTTCAAGAATCGACACTTTTAATTCTGCGGTCAATTGGGTAATACGCTCCGAGCGGACTATTATGTCGGTTTTGCGGAATGGTTCATAACCAATATAGTTAAATTGCAGTATATAACTGCCCACCGGCACATTTTTTATGACAAATTTGCCGTTTGTATCTGTAGCCGAACCCAACTGCGTGCCGACAATGGAAACATTGGCGCCAATCAACGGTTGCTGATTATCGGCATCGACTACCTGTCCCTGTATGGAGCCCTTTAAACCGGCGGCAAAAGAATTTGCAACCAGCGAACAAAGGATTAATACCAAAAGTATAATGTTGCCATCTGAAAAACTTTTATTAAATTTCATTGCTTTTTTCCTGATTTTTGGTTATTGTTAAATACTATTATTTATCAATTTTACATGTTTAAGGCCGGACAAGTTACAAAATTCACTGGTCAATATCGTCCGGGTTTATAAGGTTGCACCTGTGCCAACATCAAAGGGACTAATCTTGCCGAAATTTATATACAGCTTGTCGGTGTTGATAACAATTGGGCTCGTTTAATCATTACAGGAGGAGTAAATATGAGTTGGAAAATGTTATTAAAAAAAGAACTGGATTCCACATACAAGGTAACCCAGGGTCTGTTGGAACTGGTCAACGATACAGATTTGCAATGGAAACCGGCCACCGGTAATAACTGGATGACGGTAGGACAACTGGTCATGCACATCACCAACGCCTGCGGTTCCGCTATGAAAGGATTTGTTACCGGCGACTGGGGTATGCCGGAGGGTGTAAAAATAGACGAACTGCCCCCTGAAGAAATGCTGCCCCCGGCGGAAAAACTGCCGACAATCAACAGCATAGCCGAGGCTAAAAAATTGCTGCAAGAAGATCAAAAGCTGGCAGTGCACATGCTGGATATATGCAGTGAAGAAGATTTAGCGAATAAGCCTTCTTCCCCACCCTGGGATCCAACGGTCATGATCCTTGGACATCGCCTGCTGCAAATGGTTGATCATCTTAAACAACACAAAGCTCAGTTGTTTTATTATCTTAAATTACAGGGTAAACCGGTGCATACCGGTCATTTGTGGGGCATGTAATTTCTAAATCCCTGTTTATATGGTACGTGAATATTATACCGGTTTGCTATAATACCAGGCAGCCGGTATGAATTCTGAATAAACGTTTCTCGAAAAATTACCGGCTTGCTATTCATTACAAAAAAGCTATGTATGGAATAATACAATTTGCAGATACAAATTATCCTGTAAAATACAAGTAATTGCTCTATCCGGGAATAATGTAACCGGCAATAATTATAATCGTAAAACTGACAAAATCTTTTCCTGCTTTCATTTAACAAAGGAATGCTTTTATGAAAGAACATCGGGTTGTAATCACCGGCCTGGGCGCAGTAACGCCCATTGGCATTGGAGTAGAAAACTTTTGGGATGCCTGCAAATCCGGTAAAAATGGCATAGCCAGATTAACTCGTTTTGATGTGACAAAATTCTCATCCTGCCTGGCAGCCGAGATTAAGAATTTTAATGCTGAGGAATGGATTGATAAAAAATCAATCAAGCGGATAGATCGCTTTAGCCATTTTGGCATTGCCGCAGCTACTCAAGCGATGCAGGATGCCGGATTAGAAACATTTCCCTTTGATAACACCAGGGCAGGTATTATTATCGGTTCAGGAATTGGCGGGTCAAAGGCAATCGAAGATGGTTACTCTGTTCTCCAGGAAAAGGGGCCCAGGAGTATGTCGCCGTTTCTAGTGTCCATGCTGCTCATTAATATGGCGGCATGCCTGGTTTCCATTAAATACAAATTAAAAGGCCCGCTTTCCGCCCCGTCGGTTGCCTGTTCTACGGGTACCAATGCCATCGGAGATGCGTTTCGGATTCTGCAAAGAGGTGATGCGGACATAATGCTGGCAGGCAGCGCCGAAGCCTGCATCGACAAACTGGCATTTGGCTGCTTTTGCGCCACCCGCTCCATGACAACAAGCACAGATAGCCAGAATGCCAGCAAGCCGTTTGATAAAAATCGTGACGGCTTTGTAATGGGCGAAGGCGCCGGGATTGTGGTTTTGGAAAATCTGCAACATGCGCTGAAACGTAATGCAAAAATTTATGCCGAAATGGCCGGTTATGGTAATACAGCCGACGCATATCACATTACTGCCCCCGATCCGCAAAGCGACGGTATGATCCGCGTTATGCAGGCTGCGTTACACGATGCGGGTATGAGCCAGCAGGAAATTGGGTATATCAACGCACATGGCACTTCAACCGAACTTAACGACAAATGTGAATGCGCTGCCATCATGAATGTGTTTGGTGAAAATGCCGGAAAACTAAAGGTCAGTTCCATTAAATCTATGATTGGCCATCTTTTAGCTGCAGCGGGGTCTGTAGAATTCGTTGCGACTGTTCTAAGTGTATATAAAGGTGAAATACCCCCAACCATCAATTTCAAAGAACCCGATCCGGATTGCCCGCTGGATTTTGTAACTCATGGCTATGAAACACTTGATTTAAATGCCGCTATGAGTAATTCTTTCGGTTTTGGCGGCGGCAATGCCTGCGTGATTGTTAAAAAATTTCAGGAATGAACTGCATGACTATTTCGCAGCAAGCTCCTGGCTGTATTCATAATTATTGACTTGCTAGTTTAAAAAAGTTACCAGCAATTTAATACATTTTTAAAATAATTATGTTGTTTTTACATAATAAAATAAATAATTTAACAGATAATAACA
>CAYNSO010000103.1:0-12654 GCA_964399735.1 uncultured Cytophagia bacterium | reverse complement strand
CAGATAAAATATTGAGACCGTCCGGGGCGAGCAGGGAGTGTAATTTTTTTGGTAGAGGCGAAGCATCAGTTCAAGGAGTTCTAAAAACTATAATAAATTCAGGCAATGATGCTTCGCCCGGTTCAAGCGTAACCCCCCTGAGTAGATTTTTTATATATAAATATTTAACCAATTCAAAGACAAGTTTGTTTTAGATTTGCTTTCTAATTATTGGAAACAGAGTTTCAAGGACAATTTCCCGGGGCTGTATAAAAAGGTATAAAAAGTGTGTTTATATTTTAATTTTATTAAAAAACTATCATTGTCATTCCGAGGAGCGAAGCGACGAGGAATCTTTCATTGCCAACATATTGAAAAATAAGATTTTTCGCTTCGCTCGAAATGACAAGTTTGAAGGATGTGCTTTCATTCATAAAGCGCTTCATCCCCAATTAGGACTTTTGATACAGCCCCGGGAACCAGCTTGATCCAGAACGAGCAGCAGCGTTTGGCTGGTTTGGATAAAATCAATTGGTTGATTGCCGGCAAAAATGTTGTCGACGGTCAACGCCACCAAATTCAGCTCAAGTTCATCGAGCCCCGTAACCAGGCTGGCGGCGTCTATGTCGGCCTTGCCGTAAATTTGCTGTTGTTCGGGATCAATTTTCAGTTCCAGCCTGTAATGCAGGGCATCCCAGGTATCGGTGGCAGGCGCGGCCATATTTTGCACAACCAGATGGCGCGCCTGTTTTTCCAACTGGCGAACGGGCAGCGTATTTTTAGCTTTGGCCGGGAATAGCTGTATGCTGATTACCCCAATAATCCAATACAGCAAAACCAGACATTTTTCATGTTCATTTCTTTACATAAAGGTTTTATTAACCCATATCCAGTTCAAAGCTGGCGCCGAATTCCGGAATAACGACATCCCAGTTAAATTTATTACGGATTTTTTCGGCCATTGCGGCTGATGCCTCAGGTTCGCCATGGACGATAAAGGTCCTTTTAGGCGGACGGTTAAAACCCATTAGCCAGGCAAGGATTTCGTTATAATCCGCATGACCCGAATAGCCGGTTATTTTTTCAACATGGGCGTTTATGGGAATTTCCTGGCCATGAATTTTAACGACCGGGTTGCCTTCTTCAATCGTACGCCCACGGGTGCCTTGCGCCTGGTAACCAATAAGCAGAATCGTGTTTTTAGGATCAGGCAGCCGTACTTCCAGGTGGTGCAGAATTCTACCGCCGGTTGCCATGCCGCTGGCGGAAATAATGATGGCGTTTTTGGGGGTATCGTTGATCATAATAGATTGCTCACGGGTGCGGGCAATGTGTAAATTTTTTGGTTGGAAAATTTCCGTGTCATTTAATGCAAGAATACGAGATGGCAGGTTAAAATCTGCATAGTGTTTACCAAAGACATCGGTAGTTTTAATGGCCATCGGGGAATCGACAAACACCGGTAGCGAGGGAATTTTTCCGGCTTCTTCCAATTCGCGCAGCACGTAAAGCAGAGTTTGGGTTCTGCCGACTGCAAAAGAGGGTATAACCAGCACCCCGCCACGCTCAACGCTGTCATTGACAACCCGTGCTAGTTCTGCGGAAGGATCGCCATCATCGTGCAGACGGTCGCCATAGGTGGATTCGAGGACAAGATAATCGACATTGAATACCTGGGTGGGGTCGCGTAGTACGGTGCTGCGGGGCCGACCGATGTCACCGCTGAACAGGATTTTTTGTGTATTATTACCATCGCTGGTTTTAAATTCTACAAAAGAAGAACCGAGAATATGACCGGCGTCCTTGAATTTGACACGGATGCCGTCTTCAATGAAATAATCTTCGCCATAGTATTTTGGCTGGAATAGTTTTAAAGCATTTTCTGCATCAGCTGTTGTATAGAGCGGCAGGGCGGGGCTGTGTTTGGAAAAGCCCTTTTTGTTTGCCCAATAGGCATCTTCTTCCTGCAAGTGGGCGCTGTCCAGGAGCAATATATTGCATAGATCGCGGGTTGCGTGGGTGCAATGTACAGGGCCCTGGTAGCCATCTTTAACCAGACGGGGGAAATACCCGGTGTGGTCAATATGTGCATGGGTTAAAAATACCCGGTTTATATCTTTAACCGGGAAGGAAAAGGGTTCCCAGTTTTTCAGACGATTTGCTTTTGTTCCCTGGAACATACCGCAGTCTACGAGATAATTATTATTTTTTAATTGTAATAGATAACGAGAACCGGTAACCGTTCCAGTGGCGCCATAGAATGTGAGTTGTGACATAATCTTTCTCCGTTTTTTATTATTATAGCATAATAAGGTTTTTTTTGGACATTTTCCAGTAAAAAATTATCTGTTAATAAGCAAAGTAATTGACCAAGGGAAGGGGATTAAAAGGGTGAATATAAGAAAAAGGGAAGCTTAACAACCAGGATTATATTTGATTTGGAAAAATGCTTTATATTGTTTCTATTGTGTAAAAGAATTTTGACTTTCTTTGAATAAACTTGAAATTTTAAGTTTGATTTTTAAAAGGAATTTGTATATTAGATTAAATCTTTTTTTTTCAACCAGTGAAAAGCAATTTTCCTGTTAATTACAGTAATTTTTCTTTGTGTTCAGAAGCCTATGCGGTTAAATGTAAAGCTTTAAACCGTAGAATTCTGAGGAGGTGAGAGAAAAAAGAAAGCCATAGTTCAAGTTTTTTATTCATTGAAAACAGAGCAATGATATATCGTTAAATATAAATATTCAGGCCTGGTTAAAAACGGGCAATTGGTAAAATTACCCACTGAAAATCATCCAGGGCCTTTTATCGTATTATAAATTACCTTTGATAATCAAGATAGAGCCGGAAAATTTATTAAAAATTAATAAAGGGTGAAATTAATTGTGGAATTTGTCGGGTAAAAATTGTAATATAAATATTTGAAAAATTGTATTTTCTATTACAAACGGTATTAATGGAAATGAAACCCTGAAATCCAGAACAGGAGCATTAATTTATGGCAGTTGAGAATTATGTGATTGGTGTTGATTATGGCACAGATTCCGTGCGTTCGATCATCGTGGATGCGGCAAACGGGCAGCAGATAGCCAGTGCGGTGCATTATTATCAGCGATGGAAAAGCGGCAAGTATTGTGATGCCCAAAAGAACCAATTTCGGCAGCATCCTTTGGACTATATTGAAGGTTTGGAAGTGACAATAAAAAAAGCCCTGGTAGAATCCCCCACCGGCATTGCAGCAAATATTCGCGGAATAACGGTCGATACTACCGGGTCAACGCCGGTTGCGGTGGACAAGAACGGAGCGCCGTTATCTCTTACTGACGGTTTTGCGGATGATCCTGACGCCATGTTTGTATTGTGGAAAGATCATACTGCGGTACAGGAAGCAGGCGAGATCAACCAGGTGGCCCGCACCTGGGGTGGTATTGATTATACCAAATATGTTGGTGGCATATATTCTTCCGAGTGGTTTTGGGCGAAAATTTTGCATGTGATACGGAACAATAAAAAGGTGCGCGACGCGGCCTTTTCGTGGGTGGAACACTGCGACTGGATACCGGCGCTGCTGACCGGTGAGCAGAATCCGTTGACTCTGAAACGCAGCCGCTGTGCTGCGGGTCATAAAGCCTTATGGCACGAATCTTTTAACGGGTTGCCGTCGGAAGAATTCCTGGTTACCCTCGATCCCCTGCTTAAAGGCCTGCGTGACCGGTTGTTCCGGGATACGTATACCTGCGATGTGCCGGCCGGCAAGTTATCGGCAGAATGGGCAAAGCGGTTGGGTCTGCATACGGATGTTGTCATTGGCGCCGGCGCTTTTGATGCCCATTTGGGCGCGTTGGGCGGCGAAATAACTCCCTATATTCTCAGCAAGGTCATTGGCACATCCACCTGCGATATGCTGGTGGCGCCTATGGCTGATATGGGTGACAAGCTGGTGCACGGTATTTGCGGCCAGGTGAATGGCTCGATTATTCCCGGAATGATGGGCATGGAAGCGGGACAGTCCGCTTTTGGCGATATTTATGCGTGGTTTAAAGACCTGCTTTTGTGGCCGCTGGAGACGATTGTAAAACAGTCGAACGTTATTGGCAATGACATTCAAGACCGGCTGCTTGCCGAAACCGCTGACAAGATCATTCCCGAACTTTCAAAACAGGCTGAACGTATTCCGGCACAGGAATCTGCCATTGTAGCGTTGGACTGGATGAACGGGCGTCGAACTCCAGACGCCAACCAGATGTTAAAAGGGGCAATAAGCGGTCTGAATTTGGGCTCTGATGCGCCGAAAATTTTTCGCTCCCTGGTAGAAGCAACCGCTTTCGGAGCGAAAAAGATTGTCGATCGTTTCCGCTCCGAGGGTGTGGAAATTAAAGGCGTTATTGCTTTGGGCGGCATTCCGAAAAAGTCACCTTTTGTTATGCAGGTATTAGCGGATGTGTTGAATATGCCTATCCGGGTGGCGCGCAGCGAACAGGCTGTAGCCCTGGGCAGCGCTATGGCGGCAGCAACCGCCGCAGGAATTTACAAAACTATTGAGCAAGCTCAACAGGCTATGGGCAATGGCTTTGAAAAAGAATTCCAACCCATTCCGGCAAATGTTGGTCATTATGATAAATTATATAAACAATATTCCGGACTGGGCAGTTTTATTGAAGCAAACATGTAAAGTGAGGCGAGTTATAGTATGAGTGATTACCAGGAGTTAAAAGAAACAGCATGGAAATGCAATCTCGAATTGCCACGGCATGAACTGGTCAAGTTTACGTTTGGCAATGTAAGCGCCATTGACCGTGAAAAAGGAGTTATTGCAATAAAACCAAGCGGTGTTCCCTATGACAAATTAACAGTTGATGATATGGTGGTTGTTGATTTGCAAAACAAGATTGTGGAAGGCAAGCTGCGGCCTTCATCGGATACCAAAACTCATTTGGTGTTGTACCGGAATTTTAAAGAAATAGGCGGTGTGTGTCACACTCATTCCACTTTTGCCACTGCCTGGGCGCAGGCTTTAAAGCCGATTCCGATTTTTGGCACCACTCACGCCGATCATTTGACCGATAATGTACCCTGCACACCCGAATTGCCGGATGTGCTGATAGGTGGCGATTATGAACAAGAGATAGGGCGGTTAATTTTGCAGGTGTTTGAATTTTTATCATACCAGGATGCCGAAATGGTGTTGGTGGCGTCGCACGGGCCGTTTACCTGGGGCAGTACAGCGGAAAAGGCGGTGTATAACAGCGTTATTCTGGAAGAACTGGCCAAAATGGCCATGTTAACCCTGTCCATCAATCCAGCTACCCCGCGCCTGAAAGATGCCCTGATCAACAAACACTTTCAACGTAAACATGGCCGCAATGCTTATTATGGACAAAATTCACATATTTATTGAAAATTAACACGAGAGCAGATAAATACAAGGAGTTGTAACATGAAAAATATTCCTGAAGTAAAGATGGGTATCATTGCAGTTAGTCGTGATTGTTTTCCAATCGAATTATCTCAAAAGCGACGTAAAATGGTTGTTCAAGCCTGTGAAAAAAAGGGAATCCCGGTTATCGAATTAAAAACGATAATTGAGAATGAGGCAAATGTATTGGAAGCACAGCAAGAGATAAAGGCAAATAATATCAATGCGCTTCTGGTCTATCTTGGTAATTTTGGCCCGGAAGGCCCGGAAACTATTCTTGCGCAGCAGTTCGCCGGCCCGGTAATGTTTGCAGCGGCTGCTGAAGAAACCGGCAATGATCTGATCAACGGCCGCGGCGATGCCTATTGTGGTATGCTTAACGCTTCGTATAGCATTGGCTTGCGAAAATTACGTCCTTATATTCCAGAATATCCAGTTGGTAATGCGGATGAAGTGGCGGAAATGGTTAATGACTTTTTTCCTATCGCCCGTATTATGTTGGGATTAAAAGGCTTGAAAATATTTTCATTTGGCCCCCGCCCCCAGGATTTTTTGGCTTGCAATGCGCCTATCAGGGCATTGTATGATCTGGGTGTAGAGATCATGGAAAACAGCGAACTGGATCTGTATGATGTCTTCCAGTCCGCTAAAGGGAACTCTGCTGTAAAAGCAATTGCCGCCGATATGGTCAAAGAATTGGGCGCCGGCAACAAATACCCGGACATGCTGGAAAAACTGGCGCAATACGAAGCCGGGTTGGTTGACTTTATGGAAAAGAATCTTGGCGCTTCGCAATTTGGTGTGTTTGCCAACAAGTGTTGGCCGGCATTTGAAAAGTATTTTGGTTTTGTTCCCTGTTATGTCAACTCCCGGTTCGCATCACGAGGTATTCCGATCTCTTGCGAGGTAGATATTTACGGCGCCCTGAGCGAATATATTGCCGCTTGTGCCACACTGTTACCGCCAACGCTGCTGGATATTAATAATACCGTACCCTATGATATGTATAATGAAGCCGGAGACGTTGTTGCCGGTTACAAACCCAATGACCTGTTCATGGGGTTTCATTGCGGTAACACACCCGCTGCTTGTGTTGTTAATCCTGCCCTAAAATATCAGTTGATCATGCACCGGTTGCAGGAACCCGGCAAAGAACCGAACATTACCCGTGGCACCCTGGAAGGGCAGATCCGTCCCGGTGACATTACCCTTTTCCGTTTGCAATCAACAGCGGATACCGAGTTAAGGGCTTACCTGGCCGAAGGGAAAGTGCTTGATTTGAACCCGAAATCATTTGGCGGCATTGGTGTTTTTGCTGTTCATGAAATGGGCCGTTTCTATCGCCATGTGTTGATTGAAAAACGTTTCCCGCATCATACGGCGATTGCGTTTAAACATTGCGGAAAAGCCCTGTTTGAAGCGTTAAAGATGATGGGTGTGTTGGATATTTCCTTTAATTTACCCAAAGGATTGTATTACAAGAGCGAGAATCCATTTTAATTTTCCCCTGGTGACTCGATTTGTACATTAATCGTATAGCGACAGTTCAACGCCGGGAATACATCCCCGGCGTACTGTTCATAGCGCTTGAAATATTCAACCAGCGTCTTGTTTTATGGTAAAGAGGGCAACCGGCAACGGTCTAGTTGACATCCCAAAACAAGGCATCATTGGTAGGCCGGGATTGCAGTATTTTTTCTTCCAAAATTTCAAGTTTTTTGCTTGTATCCCGCAACATGTTTTTTTCACTCACTTCAATTTCAATGCCCACGCCGCCGCAGCTTGGCAGCCACAATTTGATAACCTCGATGCTTTCTTCCGTTTCCCGGCGATGTTCAAAACGTTCAATATTTGAAATGCCTTTTTTAACAGGGTCTACCGGTTTTTCCTGGATGATAAAATCATTCAGCCAGTAATCAAGGTTGATTGTTTTATCAATTTCATTGTAACTCATTACTTTGGCCAGCGCCACCAAGCGGAACAGGGCTTCCAGTTCGTAAAAGATTGGTTCTTTTTCAGCAATATCCCGGTACAGCAGCGTAAAATTGCTGGTAAATTCTTGCGCCAGGGTGTCGGCGCTGCCTGTGCCCACCAGGCTTTTACCGGAAGAATGCAGATATTGCGATTCGGTCAGCAGTGTAACCGGGGATTGGTTTATGGTTATGGTATGATCGTTACAGGTGTATTGATTTTCACCGGGAAAGAACCAGAAACGGTTCATTGAAGAAACGGCAACCGAGAGTGGTTTGCTGGCGAGGATGTCTTTTTCCATATTCTGTTTAGTCAGCTTTATCAGGCTGGTAAAGCCTTCCACGCCGGGGTCTGCAGAGCCATCGACCAGCCTTTTTAGTAAATAGTCGGCTTCAACCATCACATTGCCAAAATGTGAGTGAAAGGGAATGCCAAACACCCGTACGGTCTGTGGTTGAGAGCAGATGTCGTGCCATTGTTCGATCTGATCATCAATGGTTTGCATGTCGGCGTTATTCATCAGTTCTGCAGCTTTGGCATTCAACTGACCAAGCACATGTGGATCGGGATCGATTGAGCAGCCGGGGTTGGTATAATAGTATGTATCTCCTTTTAATTCTGCGTATTTCATCCAGGCGTTACGCAGCGCAACAATAAAATCCTCGGTGTGTATAAATGGCTTGCCGGTATCCACGTGCCCGAATATAATAATATCCTTGTCATCTTTGCTGAGCATATAGCCTTCTACCACTGTTATGCCGCAAAACAGCGACAAGAGTCTGGTAATTTCAGGGCTATTGTCGGCCTGTATTTTTTTATGTAATTCTTTTAAAGAAAAGGCGCGCATTGTTTGGTCTGCTGATGTCGCCGTCAGCGCCGGGGACTGTGTTACCATAATGAAGGCCAGCAGCAAGGCCGCAATGGTGAAAAATATATTTTTGTGTCTCATAATTATACCAAAATATAAAGAAAACCCCGGTTTGAACCGGGGCCGGATTTATTATTTATTCTTAATTCTTGAAACTTGCCAGCTTGTTCAAATCAATTTTATCAAGGGCGTTTTTAATATCGTCAATTTTTACATTATAACCTTCCACATCCACAACAAAACGCTCGCCAACAAAAAGTTGAATTTGTCCATATTGACTTTCGCTATCGTATTTTTCCATAGCGCGCATACCTTTCCAGGTAATGGTCTTTTCATAACCGGTATCTGATTCCTGCTCCATATCCGTTACTGCCCAGGCATACTGTGCCATCATAACCATTTTACGCATTGACGCATAATCGAAAATTTCGATATTGATGGATTTGCCATCATCATTCTGGTAATCTCCCTGTGCCTGTGATAGTTTAATGCCAAGCGCCGAGCTTTTTTCGCCGCTGGCATTTGTTCGTGTCAATCCATCAAGAGTTTCCGGCAGCAGGGCTTTGAGTTCACGAAAATCGACCGGTTCAATGGTACTATCGCTGCCGCTCATCGCTTCTCCCATTTGCTTCATGGCTTCAGCCATAGCTGCAATGCCTTCACCGGCGCTTTCCGACATTTGTTCACCAGCCTCTGCCATTTTTTCACCAGCTTCTTCCATAGACTGGGCTGCTTTTTCCAGATTTTTTCTTTCCTGGCTTTTTCCACACCCGGCAACCAGGCAGATGATTAAAAATACGCTTGTTAAAACTGCTATTCTTTTGTACATTTTAGCCTCCATATTAAGACGGTAAAATTATAGTTATTCTCATATACAATTGCAAGTAAAATGTGAAAAAAATATATGAATTCAGTTTCTCTGGTTTTTTAAATAATTTAGTATGACACTGTGAAACTTTTTTTAAAATTTGTCGAATAAAGAACAGGGGTCGGGTGTAATAGTAAGGAATGATGAACCCGACTAAATTTGAGCGTTTATGGAGCTGATTTTGGATAAAATCGAAACGGCTATAAAGCCGGGAACAGGCCCGCATATCCTGCATTTTAATAGCGACAGTGAAGCAATATTGAATTGTCAGAGCGGCGACCGGCAAGCCTTTGGTTTTCTGGTGCAAAAGTATATGCAGCGCGCTTATTATACCGCTTTGGGGTTGGTAGGCTCACACGACAGCGCTGTGGACCTTTCCCAGGAAGCGTTTATTCGCGCTTTTCGCTCGATTAAAAAATTTCAGGCAGAAAAGAATTTTTTTACCTGGTATTACCGCATTTTACGGAACTTGTGTTTTAATCATTTACGCGACCGCGCCCGCCATGCCCGTCCTTTTTCCGAGATCAGGGAAGAAGAGCTGGCGAGTATAGCAGACAGCGACGGCGCCACCGGAACTGTAATTGAACGGAATGAAACGCAGCGACTGGTGTGGGAAGCTTTGGAGTCTTTGAAAGAACAGGAACGGGAGATTATAATTTTAAAAGATATGCAAGATTTATCGTATAAAGAGATTGCGGAAGTGTATGATTGCCCGGTGGGTACAGTGATGTCACGGCTGTTTACCGCCCGGCAAGCCCTGAAGGCAAAACTCGAAAGGTTGTACTCATGATAACGATTAACGACGATCAAGAGCGATTTCATATATTGCTGATGGGGGCTGTAGATGGCGAACTGGATGCCGACGAACGTAAAGAATTTGCGCGTTTCCTTGCCCAGGATCCCGGGTTTGTTAAAGAGTTTGAAGATTATAAAAGGTTAAAGGAGGCTACGAAAGACATGAGATTTAAAAATCCCCCTGCGGAATTGTGGGATTCCTATTGGTTGAATATTTATAACCGCCTGGAACGCGGATTTGGCTGGATATTGCTTTCCATTGGCAGTATCATTTTGTTGACATTTGTCGGGGTCGAGTTCTTTCGTGCCCTGATATTTGACAGCAGCTTGCCGGTTGTTGTAAAAATCGGTATTTTTTGTTTGATCGGCGGTCTGGCGGCGCTGCTGGTTTCAGTAGTACGGGAAAGGTGGTTTGTTTATAAACGAGATCCTTATAAGGAGATAAAGCGATGATCATAGCAACATCAGGTTATATTGCCGGCAAAAAGGTGGTGAAGACGCTTGGACTTGTGCGGGGAAACACGATCCGTTCCCGAAATATCGGCAAGGATATTTTAGCCGAATTGAAACAACTCGTTGGCGGTGAAATAGAGAGTTATACCAAGTTGCTGGCCGAGGCCCGCGAACAGGCTATCGACCGTATGGCAGCCGACGCCGAAAGACTGGGCGCCAATGCCATTCTTGATATGCGATTTGGCACCAGCGAGGTGATGACCCACGCCGCTGAAATTCTGGCTTATGGTACTGCGGTCATTGTCGAGGATGAAAAGAAATAAGGGAGGGTGATATGCAGCAATTAAATTATACTTGTCCGAAATGTAAAAATACCCAATGCGAGGTGGGAGAAATTCGCACCACCGGCGGTTTTTTGACCAAGGTGTTTGACATACAGAACAAGAAATTTACTTCGGTTACCTGCACTCGTTGCAGCTATACCGAGTTTTACAAAGCCGATAGCAGTACCCTGGGCAGTATTTTTGACTTTTTTGCGGGGGGATGAGCGTCAGGGGGTTATTTAAAATTTTGGTGTTCTGTAAATTTTCCGGGTTTTACCGGTTTCTAATGCCCGGAATCATTATTCTACCGGATCAGTAATGTTCCGGATGTGCTTGAAATGTCAATTTATATTACAGGGGTTCTTTGCATTAAACAAAATTCTGCTTGCGAATAACGGTAAAATTTCTTTACTTTAATAATATCTGACAATGATAATCTGCTTCGGGTGGCTATTCAGGAATGTGATTATACAAGTTAAGTTTATTAATTATTTTTTGTTTTTTTGATTTATTTGATATTTGTATGCTGATTATTTCTAGAACAAGGTTTTGTTATTAATTTAAATAGATTTTTAATTATTCAATTATATTTATCTTCAAAAAATTGTTTTCAATGTTAAAATAAATATAAAATGGAGATTGTAAATGTCCAGTGCAACAATTAAAATTTTTCTTGTATATGGTGATCCCAAGAGGCTAAGAACTGCGGAAATTTCAAACTGGACAGGCAAAGCAGTTTCAGGTCCACGTAGTGAATTTGATGATCTAATGAAGCGTGATGAATCTGGAAATTCAGGTGTTTATCTATTAACGGGTATTGATCCAGTATCAGGAAAATCAGCTTTATACATTGGAGAAGCAGAAAGTATACGAGATCGCATCAAGTCTCATCTTGAAAAGGATTTTTGGAACCAGATTGTTTTTTTTGTTAGTAAGGATGAAAACCTTACAAAAGCCCATATTCGATATTTAGAAGGAAAGCTAATAGAACAAGGACGTCAGGCAAATAGGGCGTTAGTTATAAATGGGCAAAATAGTGGAGCAAAACTTCCAGAATCTGATCGTGAGGATATGGAAGTTTTTTTAGAAAAAATTAATCAACTTTTACCAGTGCTTGGTGTTGAATTATTAGTTACTGCTATAAGCAAAGCAGCATCTGATACAGAAAGGGAAATTCTCTATTGTGAAATTAAAGGCTTAAAAGCAAGAGGTCGACTTACACCAAATGGCTTTCTTGTACTTAAAGGATCACAAGCTGTACTACAAGACCGTGCCTCTTCGATAAAGTATCCCTGGGCACATAATATTCGACAAAGACTCAAAGACGAGGGAATTCTTTCTATTTTTAAAGATCATCTTGTATTTACGCGTGATGAAGAATTTTCCAGTCCGAGTGCGGCGGCAGCTGTAGTACATGGAGGTCATGCAAATGGTCTTATTGTATGGAAAAATAGTGAAGGTATGACCTTGAAGGAGATCGAAGCTAATTAACGAATAAAAACAGTGATATTGCTTTGCTTATAGATCAACTCAATACTTTTTCTGTTTTAAGGAACCACTATGAAAAAGGTTGCTGTAAAAAGCGGCCATAAAAATAAAGGTATCTTTGCCAACCTTCTGGTATTTTCCATTACCTGCTTGCTCTGCCTGTTGCTTGCGGAAGCGGGGCTGCGCCTGCTTGCGCCGCAAAAGCTGATAACCCGGTATAGCAAAATCTGGCGTCCGGATAATTTGTACGGGTGGCGCCACCAGGAAAATCTTTCCACCCTGATCAATTCCGGCGAAGGGACAGCGCTTTTTGTTACGGATGATAACGGCTTTCGCGTCAATAGCGAAACTGAAAACCAGGCGGATAGTCTTGTTAGCGCCGGAGACGGGGACGATGCCGGAGCATACTCGCTGCTTTTTATCGGCGATTCATACCTGGAAGCCATCCAGGTTGAAAATCATTGTACCATCCCCCAGGTTATTCGCAAGAATC
>CAYNSO010000102.1:0-12967 GCA_964399735.1 uncultured Cytophagia bacterium | reverse complement strand
TAGAGCAGTGGTTTCCTAAACCATTGGTCGGAGGTTCAAATCCTCTCAGGGGTACACCTCCGTTACCGGACACATTAAGGCTATTTCGCAGGTAACGGATTCATTTTTAACCCGGCTTGAACCGGTTCAAGAATATGGCGCAAAAACCATCCATCACCCTCATCCAGGGCGATATTACCACCCTGGCAGTCGACGCTATCGTCAACGCTGCCAACGAACACCTGCAGCACGGCGGCGGCGTGGCCGGAGCCATCAGTCGGCAAGGCGGCCCTGAAATACAGCAAGCCAGCAATGATTGGGTCGCTGCACACGGCAGGGTGCTCACCGGCAGCGCGGCTATTACACCGGCAGGAGAGTTAAAAGCCAAATACGTCATCCACGCCGTTGGCCCGGCTATGGGCAGCGGCAACGAAGACGCCAAACTGCACAGCGCCACCTTGTCCGCCCTGCGCCTGGCGGATGAATATAAACTGACCAGCATCGCCTTTCCCGCCATCAGTACCGGTATATTCGGCTACCCGGTAGAGCGCTGCGCGCAGATCATGCTCGGCGCGGTTGCCGACTATCTGCAGGGCCCCACCGGCATAACACAGGTTATCTTTTGCCTGTACGACCAGCATACTCTGAAAACATTCACCTCAACCTATAACCAAAAAGGGAGCAAGTAAAAATGCAAAAAACCGTAATGATCGTCCTGTTTGCAGCGCTGCTGCTGATTGGCGGCTGTGCGCCCAAAGCCTCAACGCAGAACAAAATTGACTTTATCCAGTCCGGCCCCACCCAAATAGACGTAATGATCGAAGGCACAACCGCCACCTCGTTCATCTATTCCGACACCCTCACCAAACCGATCCTGTTCCCGCTCACCTCGCCCGATGGCATTGTGGTAACGCGCGGCTTTCCGCTGATCAAAATCAAGGGCGAAAGCATGGATCATCCGCACCACACCGGACTATTTTTTACTTACGATGAAGTAAACGGCAGCGGTTTCTGGAACAACACCACTTATCCCCCGCAAATTCGCCTCGAAAAGATCGTTAAAATGCAGGGCGGCGACACGGGGACGCTGAGCGTTATCCTGCGCTGGTACGACCGCAATAACAAAGCCATACTGCAAGAAGATCGCACCATGATCTTTGGCGCGCACAAAAACACCTTTAGCATCGATTTCACCGCCAAACTCACCGCTCTCGATACCACACTAGTTTTCACAGATACCAAAGAGGGTATGTTTGCCATTCGTGTAGCCGAGTGGCTGAAAGAAGATGGCAACAATAGCAAATATCGCAACGCCGAAGGCAAGGAAACGGAAAAAGACGTGTGGGGCGTGCGCTCCAAATGGGTAACCCTGGAAGGCAAAAAAGACAACCACACTGTGGGCATTACCATATTCAACCATCCGCAAAGCGTCAATTACCCCACCTGGTGGCACGCCCGGGCGTATGGCTTGTTTGCGGCAAATCCACTGGGACAGTCAATCTTTCAAAAAGGCCGCGGCGAGGAAGAACCCGTGCCTTATAACCTGACCATCGAGCCGGGCAAAAGCGCATTATTTAAATTTCTAGTCAATATCTATAAAGGCCCCAAAAGCAATAAAGAACTGGAACAGGAATTTAGCGCCTGGACCGGCAAATAGCAATCATCCATCTGCGGGGCGGGCGCTTTGCCCGTCCCATTTATAAAAAACGTCCTTCTTTGTAAAGTGCGCCACTTTTTATGCCGAATCTGTTACATTCCATAACCATAACGATTTATCACAAGAGAAAATTTCGCAAACTTGAATCGATTCAAAAATTTTATTTCTTGCTAATTAGTTTTTTTTTTCATACAATACCAAATACTTTAGCAAAAATGTATAGACAGCAATTGATCGCACCAACAGCACCAACAGCACAAACAAACCATTAACAAACAGTTTAACAAACGGTTAAAGGAGTTCAAGGGTAATTATGAAGAGTTTACAGCAAAAACCAATCGCTCTCCTCGCAGCAGTCCTGTTACTGTTTTGTGCAAGTAACTTGATGTACGCACAAACGACCGGGAAAATTTCCGGTAAAGTATTGGACGCAGAAACAGGAGAAGCACTCCCAGGTGCAAACGTTCAATTAGTAGGCACATCCATCGGCGCGGCAGCGTCGCTGGAAGGCGATTATTTCATTTTAAATGTACCGCCCGGAACCTATAATGTTCGCGCCCAGTTTATGGGTTACAGAAGCAGCGAAATTAGAGGTTTACAGGTATCGGTTAACCGTACCGTGAATGCGAACTTTAACTTGTCGCCAACGATTATTGAAGGTGAAACAGTCGTTGTTGAAGCGGAAAAAGTCGCCATTAAAAAAGACCAAACCAGTTCGGTTCGTAACGTATCTACCGAACAAATGAGCATCCTTCCGGTTGAATCAGTAGGCCAGGTTGTCAACCTGCAATCCGGAGTTGTTGAAGGGCATTTCCGGGGCGGTCGTATGAATGAAGTTTCGTACCTCATCGATGGTATGCAGGTAACCAACTCGTTCAGTTCTTCCGGGCAGGTAGTTGGTCTGGAAGCCGATGCTGTGGAAGAAGTTGAAGTGATCAAAGGAACCTTTAACGCCGAATACGGTCGCGCAATGAGCGGTATTGTCAACGCCGTAACCAAAGACGGCAGCAATGCCTATCATGGTTCCGTTTCTGCCAGTTTGGCAAATTATCTGACCAACAATAAAGACATCTTCTGGGGTCTTGAAAATGATGATTTTGACCGCCAGCAGGATTATAAATTTCAGTTAAGCGGCC
This sequence comes from uncultured Cytophagia bacterium, assembly GCA_964399735.1. GTDB lineage: Bacteria > Zhuqueibacterota > Zhuqueibacteria > Residuimicrobiales > Krinioviventaceae > Fontivivens. The sequence continues at coordinate 10,195 of CAYNSO010000102.1, read as the reverse complement.
CGATCTTTAAAGACAAGTTGACGTTCTTTACCAACTATCGTTATCAGAATAATGAAGGCCATTTGAACGGCATTAAATTATTCAGTGTTGATGACGAAAGCTTTTTTAATGATCCCGATTCCGCCTTATGGCGTTCGGAAAAAACCGGTGATTCCAGCGTTGTTGCGATGAACTGGGGAATTTACCACAACTTTACCGGGAAATTATCATCCAGAATTTCGCAAAACCTCAGGGTATCGTTGCTGTACATCCTCAACACCGGTGAAAGCCAGGGCTACGATCATTCCCATAAATACCATCCCGATGGCCGGGCAACCAATCATTCGGAATCGCACATGGCTTCATTGAACTGGAACCACATGATATCACCGGCGCTTTTTTATGAAGCAAAAATCGGTTATATCTACAACTGGAACGGCAATTATCAGTTTGAAAACCCCCTCGACCCCCGTTATGTCAATGATATTTATGACAACAATACCGGGCCGAGTTTCTACACCGGCGGCATGAGCAGAGGTCACAGCAACCGCTACCAGAGAGACTGGAATGGCAAACTGGATTTAACGTGGCAAATCCATAAAAACCACAGTATTAAAACCGGTTTCGACTATTATCAAAACGATCTGGAAAATTTTAACTATTCAATCAGAAATTATTACATGAACACAGACTCTGCGAATAGAGCTTATAAACCGCAGATTTTCCAGGATACAGATCCATTATATTCCAACCTTACAGATGTTTATCACAAGAAACCTCTTGATTTTTCCTACTATCTGCAAGACAAAATGGAATTCGATGAAATGGTTATCAACTTTGGGTTACGGTACGACTATTACGACCCCAACACCACCTATCCCAGCAATCGTCGTAACCCTCTGAATAAAATTGACATGGGCGAAGCTTACAAAAGCTATACACTGGACGCTGAAACCCAATCGCAGCTCAGCCCAAGACTTGGTCTCTCCTATCAATTAGGTGAAACTGCCTTGTTACACTTTAGTTATGGACACTTTTTCCAGAGACCGGCCTTTGAAAACTTTTATGTTAATGACCAGTTAACCTATCAGGTTACCGCATTCTCAACCATTACCGGTAACCCGACCCTGAAAGCGCAGAAAACCGTGCAATATGAACTCGGTTTGTGGCAGCAGTTAATGACCGGTATGGGTCTGGAACTATCTGTATTCTATCGCGATATTTATGACCTGCTCAGCGTTGCCCCGATTACAGATTATAATGGTACCATATACGGTATCTATACCAACCTGGATTATGGTAATGCCAAAGGCGTTGAAATTACCTACGACCTGGATTATCGCGGTGTTTATGCAAGCGTAAACTATACCCTGCAGTATACCCGCGGTAATGCCGATAACCCGACCACAACCTTTAACCGCCTCGGTAACAGCCAGGACCCGATTCCAAGACTGATTCCGATGAGTTGGGATCAACGTCATACAATGAATGCCAGCGTTGGCTACCGCACCAAAGATTGGGGCGCATCTGCCACCGGCACTTTTGGCTCAGGTTCACCCTATACATTCAGTCCCTTGCCGGAAACCAGACTTGAACAGGTTAACCTCTATCCGAACAATGCCTCAAGACCAAGCAAATACTCGGTAGACCTGTATGGTTATTACAGACTGCCGGTGATGGGCAGGTATGCCATGAGGCTGGAAATGTACGTTTATAACCTGCTCGACCGCCTGAATGAAAACGGCGTTTACGGACGTACCGGCCGCGCCTATACCAATATCATTCTGGATAATGAAAAAGAAAATTATCGCAGCGATTTTAGCACCTATATCGATAATTACCAAAATCCAAGCATGTACAGCGCCCCGCGCATGGTAAAATTTGGTTTAGGCATTGAATTTTAATATCTTTCAGAATCAGTGAAAGAGAAAATTGACTCTAATTTTGTTAAATTTGGAGGTGGTAACTGTATGAAAGTTTTGAATAAAATAAAAGTCATCCTGCTTTTCGTGTTGCTGTGTTTTGCAACGTTGAATGCGCAGGAACATAAAGTATATGAAGGTCCAACGGATGGCGCCGGCGACCAGATCTATGTCCTCACCGGATATATGGAAGGCAACGCAATTCGTATGCAATTCAGAAACAATACCATGTTATCGGACTGGGGCACCGGTACAGACCCGTTTGCCACAAAATGGCCCAACGATTTCAGAGGCAGTAAAATGAACGACGGTATCGGTCTGTTGATCGGCGCCCGTGTGTTTATTGAAAAAGATCCCAACACAAAAGTCAATTCAAATCCCGTTGATGATATGTTACAGATTGATGCCATGAATGCCGCCGGCAGGCTGGATACCTTGTATTATCTGCAAACTTATTATCGTGAGGAAATGGATCCTGCAACCGATGCAACTTTTTATTGGGGTCTGTATCCTCCAAAAGGATATGCCAACTATAGCCGCCCGGATTTACCCCCGGCCTTGAGCAACCGCCCGGATTCCTGGCCGCTGGATGGCTGGCCGTCCCGCGGTTTTGAAAAGAAATGGCAAGGTGAATGGAACGGCCGCTTTGGACGCGGCGTTTTCAAAGCAGACCTGGAATGTTTCTTTGTTGCCAATGACGCACAGGATATCGAATATGTTCAAGATAGTTTGGAAGTTAAATACTTTCCCAAAGGCAATCTGAAAATCGGCGACATCGATCCCAGCATTGCAAATAATAGAGGCTTGCCGTGGGGCGGTCTTGGTCTGCGCGTTGAACAACGCGGTTTCCAATGGAACAATCCATCCGCTCGTGATGCTATATTCTTTGAATATACCATTGCCAACACATCTTTGTATCATCTGCAGCAAGTCGGGTTTGGTTACTGGGTCGATAATCAAATCGGCGGCGATTCCGATGACGACCTGGCCGCTTTTGATACAATCCTCGACCTTGCCTATTCCTGGGACGTAAATGGAATTGGCACCGGCAGTCTCAAAGTCGGCACCATGGGTTTTGCCTACCTGGAAAGCCCGGCTGTTGCCGATGACAACAAAGACAATGACCAGGATGGTTTAGTTGATGAATTACGAGACAATACAGCCATCGGACAAACTCCGGTTGATCCGCGTACCACAATCAACAATCTTGCCGATTTCCTGAATTACTATAACATGTCCGAAGCCGATTTGCAGGCAACCCATTACCCCGCCGATGAAGATGCGGACTGGAATGATGGCGTCGATGCAAATAGTAATGGTGTTTATGATGCCGACGAAAACCCCGGCGATGATGTTGGCCTTGATGGCGTTGCCCCTGGCGATTTGAATTACGAAGGGCCCGACGCCGACGGTACCGAGTGTAACCATCGGCCTGATTTGTTGCTCGGTTTAGGTTGTGAACCCGATTTTGGATTGCTGGATATTAGCGAATCCGACATGCTCGGTTTAACCTCATTCCGGTTATTCCCGGTTCCGCAACATACCGCACCCTACACCTATTGGTTTAGAAATGATAAATCGATGTGGGAACTGGTTGGCTCCGATTCACTGGTAGCCTTTATCGGTAATGTATCCAACCTGGCTGAAGTATTCTCTACCGGCGTATTCCCCCTCTATGCCGGCAATACCGAACGTATTTCCATGTCCCAATTACATTCATGGGATGATGGCGCAAATATCAAACCAGGCGACCCGGTTGTCAATCCGCCGCTCGGCTTGTTCCGGTTAAAAGACATCGTTCAGGTCATTTATGAAACCGACTATCGTTTTGCCCAACCGCCACTAATGCCGACATTAAAAGCAACCGCCGGCGATGGCGAAGTATTGCTAACATGGGATAATATTTCCGAAACCAAAACCCGTGAAGGCTTTCTCAAAAATGAAAACGATTTTGAAGGTTATCGTTTATACAAAGCAACAGATCGTAACTTTACCGATGCAGCTTTGGTTACCAACGCGGTTGGCGATCAAAGTGGCTACAAAGCGCTGTTCCAGTGCGACAAGATAAATAACAGAAAAGGCTTTACTGAGTATGGTATCACCAATACCGGTACCAGCTATTATCTCGGTAATGATTCAGGCATACTCCATTCTTACAAAGATACCAATGTTCAAAACGGCCGCACCTATTATTATGTGCTGGTTGCTTATGACTATGGTATTGAAGACATTGGCGTACCTCCTTCCGAAAACAACTGGGAAATCAAGGTAGACGAAACCGAACAAGTTGTATTTACCACTAAAAACGTTCAAATCGTCAAGCCCCGCCCCGTTGCAGCCGGCTTTGAAGAAACCAGTTCCGTTATAGTAGAAGGACAGGAAAATGTGCTTGGCGCCGGAACAATTGTTCCCGAACTTGTAGCCAAAGGCGCATTGAAAGAAAACAACCGCTATAAAGTAAAGTTCTCTACCGATGAAATACGGGTTGTAAATAAATGCGACTGGGGCCGTAAATGGGTTAATGATGGATTATATATTTACGATGCCTCGGACGGTAACGCTCTGGTTTATTCAGAAACCCCGTCCAGCCCCGGCCCGATGTTGATAGATTCAACCGAAACCCTGGGATACTGGTTTGTTCGCCCGAATGGCGTAACTACAGATATTTTTGAAGGTGTTAGCCTTACCGTTAACTCGCCGGTAATTACCCCGGAATACGATCATATCAATTCCGGCTGGCAGGTTGGCAATTCACCAATGACGATAACCCCCACACTTGAAGAATCAACCTATTTCCCATGGGATTATGATATCATTTTCACCGATAATCCAAATGCGTATACCAGCCCGACCAACGTTACCACGATTACACGCATTAAAGATGAAAATGGTACAAGAATTGATAACAAATTTCTCCTTAAAAACCAGAGTTACTCTTTTTATGTCCAGAATAATTCGGTGATTGATACAGTAACCAATAAACCTTACATAATGGATTTAATGGTGCAGGATATGCCGGATGACGACGGCGCTCAGAATTTAACTTTTGATATTCTGAAAGACAGAATCCTTGTCGGCGCAATAGACAATACCAGCAGATGGGCCGGCTCCGTATTCGTTATCGACTTTAGAGCCTGCCAGGATGAGACTGAATTACCGAAACCCGGCGATGTCTACAAAGTCAGATTTTCTCGTCCGTTCTGGAAAACAGATTCTTTGTTCTTTGAGGTGAGAGCAACTGAAACCACCAATAAATCAAAGATTAAAGAAGCCTTAAATAAAGTTAAAGTTGTTCCCAACCCCTATGTAGCAACCAATACCCTGGAAACAGCTTTGGCAAATCAAGATTTTAACCAGAGACGGCAAATCATGTTCACGCATGTTCCGGCCAAATGCTCCATTAAAATCTTTACCGTCAGCGGTGTTTTCATTGATGAAATCGTTGTCGCCAATGACACAAATGACGGCATTACCTACTGGGATCTGTTGACCAAAGACGGACTGGAAGCTGCCGCAGGTATGTATATCTGGCACATAAAAGCAGACGAAACCGGCGATGAAAAGATGGGTAAATTTGCGATTATTAAATAATATTCACTTTGTATTTTAGTAAGCCATTAAAAAGAAAAAAGAATATTAAAAATAAAGAGGTAATTCATTATGAAAGGAAGAAAAGTTAGCGGTCTGTTGATGTTGATTACAGGATTGCTTGTGTTAAGCTTTAGTACTACCAGCTTGGCGCAAAAAAGTCGTGTAGGAACAGCTACAGCGAACTTTTTGGAAATTGGTATGGGAAGCGCCGGTTGCGCAATGGGCGATGCCTACGTCAGTTTGGCAACCGATCTTTCAGCCATTTACTGGAACCCGGCCGGTCTCGGCTATATGGAAAAAAGCGAAGCACAATTTACAATTCAACCCTGGGTTGTAGATATTAACACATCATTTGCCGGAGTTGGACTGGTGCTGCCTTCTGTTGGTACTCTTGCACTCGGCATCACCCAGGTTGGTTATGGCGATATGGAAGTTACCAATTTGGCCATGCAGGAAGGTACCGGCGAAAAATTCTCCGCCAATGATCTGGCTGCCACCTTTAGCTATTCCAGAAGACTGGCACAATGGTTTTCCTTCGGCGCATCTTTTAAATATGTCAATTCAAGAATTTGGCACATGAACGCAAACGCTATGGCTCTTGATTTTGGCGTATTGTTGAATACTCACTTTTTCTCACCCACCGGTGAAAGAGCCGATGGTATGTCGATCGGTATGAGTATTTGCAACTATGGCACAAAAATGAAATATGATGGTATGGATTTGCTTCATCCAATTGATATTGAACCTGATCAATCCGGTAACTATCAGTGGGCTGCCGGTCAATTCAAAATGGAAGGCTGGGAATTACCATTAATATTCCGGGTTGGCGTTGCTGTTAACCCGATCGTGCTCGGCAACCATCGTTTAACAATTGCTGCCGATGCCTTGCATCCCAACAATAATACCGAATCCGTAAATGCCGGCGCACAGTACTCGATGAAAATTCCCGGCTATGGCACATTTTATCTGCGCGGCGGGATGAAAGCTATGTTCATGGAAGATTCTGAATATGGCCCAACCTTTGGCGGTGGCGTTTTCATTAACCTGATGAATAATTTCGGGATGAGAGTCGATTACTGCTATAAAGACGTCGGTGTATTGGGTAATATGCATAGCTATTCATTCGGCTTTTTATTCTAGCTGTAAATTTTTATAAAAATATAAACTGACTCTGGCGTATGATTTTTTCATGCGCCCGAGTCTTTTTTTTAAAATCAAGATTACTCTAAATAATTGTTGACATGCAAACCATGTTTTCCATTCAACACCAGGAAATCCGGGGAAAAATCACAGGAACAAAAAATAAATACAGCTATGAAAAATTATAAAATCAAATATCCCACAACAATCTTATTATTACTGATTGTTACAATTGGCGCGGTTTTGACATTACAGTGCCAAAAAAAACAAGAGCCAATTAACAAAGAATTGGTATTGGCACAGGTCGGCGATAAATCTATTACCGTTACTGAATTTTACAAACGGGCTGAATATACTATCCGTCCCCCCTATTGTAAACTGGATAATTATATCCATAAAAAGATCATACTCAACTCGTTGATCGCCGAAAAACTGTTCGCCCTGGAAGCGGAAGCGGCAAATGACAGCGTTTTGATGAATAATAAAAACTTTATGGATTTTATCAAAGGTCGCCGCGAGCAGGAAATGCGTAAATACTTGTATAGAAAAGAAGGCCTCGAAAAAGTCAATCTCGATTCATCTCTGGTCAAACAGGCTTATCGTTTTGCCGGACGTACCTTTCAAGTTGCCTATTTTTCAGTCAACAGCCCTTTATCTGCAGAGTTGATTAAAAAAAGACTGGAATCAAACACTGATTTTGAAAATATTTATCAGCAAGTTATCGGTTCTGAAAAAATACCCGAACGCGAAGTAAACTGGGATAAAGAAGGTAATGAAGTATTGCATAATGCCCTGTTTATGGATCAAAAAGAGGTTGGCCAGGTGATTGGCCCCATTGAAGCCGAAGAAGGTATGTTTACAACAATAAAAATATTAGGCTGGAATGATGACATTGCAATTGGTGAAACCAAAGTCAACCAGCGCCTGGCGGATGTTAAAGAAAAATTGACCCGCGAAGCAGCGTTAAATCATTACGCCGCTTTCGCCGCCAAAATTATGAAAGGCAAAAAAGTAGAATTTGTCGAGGATACTTTCTTCCAGGTTGCAGAATTGGTGCAGCCGTTTTATATGCCCACCAAACAACAAAAGGAAGATTCTTTTAACCGCTCCTTCTGGAATAAAAATGATGACGGAGATAACAGCTTTGATAACTTTGTTACAAGCTTTGCCGAAATCAAAGATCAACCATTTCTGCGTATTGACGGTGAAATATGGACTGTAGAAAGATTACGAGATGAAATCGCTTTTCATCCCCTGGTATATCGCAAACAAAAATTTAATCCAAAACAGTTCCCGGAACAATTTAAACTGGCTATTGTAGATATGATCCGCGATAAATATCTGGTTGAAGAAGCATACAAAAGAGGCTATGATAAACAAGAACCTGTGCAAAGAACGGTTGATATGTGGGTAGATAACTCAAAATTTTTGTTACACATGCAGGAATATTTGCAAAATGTAAGCTCTGAATTTAATTACAACACCGAATATATGAAAACTATAAAAAAGCATCTCAATCCGTATGTTGACAGTTTGCAAACCAAATATAGTGATCAAATCGCTATCAACACTGATGTTTTTGAGAGATTAAAAGTAAGCCGTATCGATATGGTAGCAATGGAAAAGAATGTCCCTTACCCGGTCACTGTACCCAGTTTTCCGGTGGTCACTGATGATAACCGGTTAAACTATGGACGTAAAATGCAAGAATAACCGGTACGAATAAAAAAGCCAGAGCTTTTTCCGGGAATAATCACTTTTGTAAAAACTCTAAAGCCGTAAATCAAACTTTTGCGGCTTTTTTGTTTCCACCGGCGCTACTACATCGCTTAATCGAATTCCAGAATTTAAATTTTACTTGAAAATGGAACAAAATATTATTACATTTCGTTATATATCGAAATGAAAGGATTTCCAGGTGAAACAACTATCAAAAATATTTAAAGCCCTGTCGGATACCAACCGGCTGCGAATTCTGCGAATGCTGCACCATCGCCCCCTGTGTGTGTGCGAAATGCGGGAAATATTACAACTGGCGGTTTCAACCGTATCGGCGCATCTCTCCATTCTTAAAGAAGCCGATCTGATCATAGACGAAAAAGACAATAAATGGGTGAATTACTCGCTCAATGTGAATTCCAAAAATCCGGTCGTTAAAAAAATGTTAACCATGCTGGTTAACTGGACTGAAAACGATACAGATTTTGCCGGTGATTTGGAAAACATCGGTTCAGTAGATCGCAACAACATTTGCAGTGGATAGAGCCGGAGATGCCCTGATTAAAAATTTTTTATTCATTTCATTTCGTCATTTGGCATAATATAGAAAGGTTTTTAAAAGTGAACTGGAAACAGGAATATAAAAAATTACTGGTAATTGCAACGGTCTTTCTGGCGGCTTATTTTCTGCCGGTTGGGCAAAATCGGTTTATGCAATCCATTTACGAAGCGCTGGCGCTGTTGAAATGGTATGCCCGCGAGCATGTGCTGCTCTGCCTGGTGCCGGCATTTTTCATTGCCGGAGTCATCAGCGTGTTTGTCAGCCAGGCGGCAGTGATTAAATATTTTGGATCCGGGGCAAAAAAATGGCTGGCGTACCTGGTAGCGTCGGTATCCGGGACGATCCTGGCAGTGTGCTCCTGCACTGTATTACCCTTGTTTTCCAGCATTCATAAACGCGGCGCGGGACTCGGTCCGGCGATTGCGTTCCTCTACTCCGGCCCGGCAATAAATATATTAGCTATTATATTAACTGCCCGTATATTAGGACTGGAAATGGGTATTGCCCGCATCATCGGGGCGGTTTTATTCAGTGTTGTAATCGGCTTGATTATGAGTTTTATATATCGCAAGGAAGAGAGAATTAAAGAACAAGCGCAGCTTGTTATCCCGCAAGAACAGGAATCCCGCCCCTTGTGGCAAACAGCGTTTCATTTTTTTGTGCTGGTTGCTATTCTGGTGTTCGTAAACTGGGGTAAACCGGATACTAACAGCGGCGTTTGGTTCAGTATTTGGGCCTATAAATGGTGGATCACCTCTTTCTTTGGTCTATTGTACACATTATCGTTGTTGAAAGTATTAAAATTACGATGGATTCCGGTCAGTATCGGTTTTATAGCCACGGTTGTTGCTGCATTGTTTTTCCCCGGCAAGCCTCTTATCCCTTTTTCAGTAGCGGTACTAGCCACCAGTTTTCTGATTTCCCGCGCGCCCGGCGAACCGCAGGAGTGGATGTCCGCCACCTGGGATTTCGCCAAACAGATTTTGCCCTTGCTGGCAGCCGGAGTCCTGGCTGCGGGATTCCTGCTGGGCTCTCCCGAAGGCGGTCAGGGCATGATCCCCAACTCGTGGATTGCCGGGCTGGTGGGCGGTAATTCCCTGTTTGCCAATTTCTTTGCCTCTATCGTCGGCGCTTTTATGTATTTCGCCACGTTGACCGAAGTTCCGATCATTCAGGGATTACTGGCAAGCGGTATGGGCAAGGGGCCGGCGCTGGCGCTGCTGCTGGCGGGACCGGCGTTATCGCTGCCGAATATGCTGGTCATTCGCGGCGTCATCGGCAC
>CAYNSO010000101.1:0-13030 GCA_964399735.1 uncultured Cytophagia bacterium | reverse complement strand
CATGCGCAAAAAACACAGCAATATTTGTCAAAACAAGCGGGGAAATGTGGTCGCCGACATCGGTCCATAGTGGTTCTATGCCAAGGTACCTGAAAGCAAACTGACGATTATTCAGCAGGTACTTTTCTACCAGGCGGATAGAAAAAGCATGGGTGCTGATTCCGGCAGTATCGATTTCATAACCGTCCAGCCACTTTATCTCACCGGCATCACCGCCAAAACGGGCAGCGTCTATAAAAATAATGACCTTTGCTTTGGTATCCAATATCTGTTGCAAGTAATTTTCCGGATTGGTAAAGACTTTGAGAAAAGCTGCTCCGGCAAAGCTGTCCGTTTCCTGCAGTTTATCAAGGAATAAAAGACCTGCCGCATCATCACCGCGGTATTCGTTACCCAGGGCAACAAACAACAAATCAGCCGGGCGGTATACTGATAGCGGTTTTACAAACTCGCTAAAATTCATCGGCGACGACAATTTTGTTACGGCAGCGGGGGCAAACCTGCTTGATCTGGTCTTCGCGGCGGATGCGGCTCTTAACCTGGTATGGTTCAAGAGGCGTAAACAGTTTTTCTGTTTCCAGCAACAGGTTGGGGTGTGCATACGCCTTGGCCCCCAACCGCTCTTTAATGAACAGCAGGTGCTGCCGGCAGGCAATTGCCTCACCGCAGCTCTCGCAAACAACCAGTTCCCGCTCAATTGATTCAAACGCCATGCTGTGCTTTTTATCCATTAACGCCAGCGAATACTCGTTGGATAATTTAATCCCTTTTTGAGTGATGCACTTTTCCTCACACTGGCCGCAATTCATACACAGGCAATAATCAACAGTTAAAGTACGAATTTTCTTTTCAAGATCGTCTACAATAGTAATGGCTCCAGTCGGACATACCTGGGCGCATGCGCCGCAGCCGACACAAAAATCCTGGTTATATCTCGGCTTGCCCCGGAACTCTTCCGGCGCTGTATAGGGTTGAAAAGGGAATTTACTGGTATAGGGCGCAGAAAAAAATGAACTTAATGCCTCTTTAATTTCACGTATCTTGGGCAAGTACATGACAAGCCTCCGTATATTCAGATATGATTACTATACTGCTTATTCTGTCATTAAAGCGCTCAATCTTGTTTACCGTAATTCCTTGTCCCGGGCGTACTCATCAAACACAGTTTGCTTTGCCAGGGGAATGCCGCTGCGGTGAGCCGCACGGGATATGGCATGTGCCGCAACCGGTGACGATAGAAATATAAAAGCGATGCCAAGCAGCGCCTTAAAGCCAAAGCTGCTAAATCCATTTAGCAGGAACACGCCAAATAAAATTCCTGCAGAACCAAAGGTAACGCATTTTGTTGCCGCCTGCAGGCGGTTATACACATCCGGCAGGCGCACGAGTCCCAGAACGCCAAGAAAATCAAAAGCAATGCCGATGAAAATAAATATCATTCCAAGCGTTTCTCTAATCATCTAACTGTCTCCCTTCCAAAATCTTGGAAAATGCCAGCGAGGCGACAAAACTTAACAATGCCCAGATCAGAGCAATGTCCATAAAAAAGCCCTGTTTATAATACAAGCCAATCAAAGCCAGCATGCCCACAATTAATACGCCAAGAATATCCACGGCCACAATACGGTCAGCCGCCGAAGGACCAAAAATTACCCGGAACAGCACAAACAAAGAGCTGAACAAGCTGACGTTAATGAGTTTAAACAACAACTCGCCATTATAGACATAGAAATTGAAATAAGCAAAAGCGGCAATAAACAGCAGTCCCAGTATCCATTTAAACAGTTTCATTCAAACACCTCCGCTAAAATATGTTCAAAGCGCTGGCCAATTTGTTGTGTGTTTTCCTGTACACTGGTGGAATGGACCTCAATACAATGAATATAAATTTCTTTGCTATCCGGGTTTATATCCACTGTCAGGGTTCCCGGCGTCAGAGTAATGGAATTTGTCAGAATGGTAATTGCCGAATCCTTGGTCAATTTGGTGGTTATTTTTACAATTCCGGGTTTGATCGGCAGCCTGGGATGCAGAACGATAAAAGCCACATGAAAATTCGCCTTGATCATTTCCCACAGGAATTTAATAAAGTATTTCAAAGCTGCAACAAATCTATGCGGATAACCACGTTGTTTTTGGGTGGTAATAAAAAACTTGCCGGCAATCATGGTTACCACGGCTGCCAGTAAAATTCCGACAATCACTTCCTGTATATCATTAATATCGGTCAATGCAAACCAGACCAGCGCTGCCAAAACAAACACGGCGATTCTGCTTTTCATCTCCATTTTCATCACTACCTCCCCATCACAACTTGTAGATATTGTGATTTTTGGATAATAACATTTACAACCGGATCCATCACCACTTCGCGAATGCCGGGAATAACCAACAAACTGGTAATAACGCATAAAACAGCCAGGCAGATCATCGCCAGGTTCATGGACCAGCCAACCTTATTCAGTGTTTTTTCGAAAATACGTTCACCATGAAAGCCATAGCGCTGTACTTTCATAAACGAGGCCAGGGTGAACAAACTGCCGACCACAGCAATTAGAGCATACACAGGATGCCCGGTTTTGATAGCGGCAATAATTATTACCAGTTTGCTGAAAAAGCCGTTGAATGGCGGAATACCGGAAATGGACAGTGAAGCGATCATGGAAGTGCCGGAGGTTACCGGCAAAATTTTAGAAAGGTTGCCCAAATGTTTCAGGTTTCTGGTTCCCATCGCCAGTTCAACCGACCCGGCATTGTAGAATAATAATGATTTGAACAACGCATGGTTGAACATGTGGAACACCGCGCCAAAGATGGCCAGCGGCGAAGCCAGGCCTAAACCCAGTATTATGTAACCAATCTGACTGATGCTGTGATATGCCAGCAGCCGCTTCATATCCCACTGACCGATGGCGAGGAACACACCAACCAGGATAGAAATAGAACCCAATACCAGGAAAAGTGTAAGGAATAATTGAGGCGCACCAAACACATTAAAAAAGAGTCGTATCAACACATACACACCCAGCGCCTTGATAAGCACCCCGGAAAGCATGGATGAAATTGGCGCCGGCGCCGAAGAATGGGCATCGGGAAGCCAGGCATGGAAGGGCATAACAGCAGTTTTCAATCCAAATCCGGCCAAAAACAGGCCGCCAATCCAGAACACCACTTTTTGGTTCAACGCTGGTAAACGCTCTGCTATAACCGAAAGAGTTAATGTTGAGGTAGCGCTATAGGTTACGGCAATACCCAATAAAATAATTGTAGATGAAACCGAACCCATCACCGCATACTTGAAAGCAGCTTCATATTCCTCAGCCCGACCGCCAAAGGCAACCAGGGCAAAAGCTGCAAACAGGGCAATTTCCATAAATACAAACAGGTTAAATATATCTCCAGTCAGCACCACACCATTCATACCGGCTAATAAAAGCATGAACAGGGCATAATACTTCCAGTCCTGCTGCAAATGCCTGATGTATTGTATGGAAAACAGTATAGAAGTAAAGGAAATAATGGCGATCATAACCATCATAAACCCGGACAATGGATCAAGCGCCAGACTGATACCGTAAGGAATTGACCAGGCGCTCATTTGATAGGTTTGCGTTTGAGCGCCGGTTATTATAAAACTGTATAGCGACATACACAATAATATAGTCACCGCAACCAGGGTTAATATCACAGCAGCCGTATCTTTTTTACCGCCAATAAAGGTAATCAAAAAGGCTGTTAGCAGCGGCACAATAATCAATAAAGGCAGAATCATCCTAACAGCCTCCTTATTTTGGTAATGTCAAAAGTTTTATATTTACCGTATAACCGGACTGCCAGGGCAACCAGTAATGCGGTAATACCGAGTTCAATTACAATTGAAGTAAGCACCAATGCCTGGGGTAAAGGATCGACCATAGCGGTAACCGCTACATCTTTTTCCAGAATTGGATAATGGGCGCCGTTTCGATAAGCAAAAATTATAAGAAACAGGTTGGTTGAATAACCCATAATAGCCAGTGAAATGATTATTTTTATCAAGTCTCTTTTACTGATTACACCATAAACGCCCACCAGAAAGAGGATAAAACATAACAGATAAATGGTCATTGTTCTTCTTCCTCCTCAATTTTAAAAGCAGCCATCACCCATACTACCAGAAACAACGACATTGCCACTTTGACGCCGATAATAATGTTCAACAGTGGAATAGTACCGGCGCTGAATAAATGAAACAACGAGCCCTTGACAAGGAAATTGGCCAGAAAAGAACCGGCATAAACAGCGCCCAGCAGACCGACAATAACAAATAAAAAAGGACTTGCGGATTCCAGTTTTTCCATGAGAGGAATTTTCAACCAGTTGCCGGTAAATTTATGGCCGTAAGCCAGCAGTACATTTAAAAAAGCCAGGGCAATGATAACTCCCCCGCCAAACCCGCCGCCAGGCGTCAAATGACCATGCAGGATGATATAAAATCCATAAAGAATAATTAACCATACCGATAACCGGGTAACGGTTTTCACTATTAACGTCATTCCATCATGACTTTTCATTTTTCACCTTTTTTCCATTTTTGAACGAGATTTAATTCTTAATACAGTCAGGGCGCCTAAAATAGCCGTAAACAACACCGTCACTTCGCCAAGGGTATCATACGCCCGGTAATCGAGAATGATCGAACTGACCAGGTTGGCCGCCCCGGTTTGCGCTGCCCCGTTATCCAGATAATACTGTGAAGTGGACATTAACGGCTCGCCAAATGCCGGTAAACTTTTAAAGATGGGAATACTGAAAATGAAAATGACGACCAGAACAATTACAGTTATTCCGGTTAAATAAAGATTAATTCGCGACGGCGTTTCCACATGATAATCCTTTTTTATAAACGCCTTGATAAGAATAATAATGGCAAAAATTTCAAATAAAAACTGTACAATGGCCAAATCCGGCGCCTGCAGGAACAAAAAAGCAACCGCAACAGCCAATCCTACAACGCCAATCGATATTATAGCGGAAAGAATATCTTGTAGTTCAAGGGCAATAATTGACCCGACTATCATAAAGCCAAGCAAAAATGTTAACCAGGTTTCAACAGGCATTACAACCTCCGCTTGATTCTTGATCCGTTCAATGGATCAGCAATATAAAAACCAGCACGCCAATTAATATGTATAAAACATAAAGCTGCAACTGTCCGGGATGACATTTCTGAAACAAGCCGGATAAAGAGAATGTAATCCGCGTGCCCAAATCATAAATATCAAAATACCTTTTTTCTGCCGCATTATAAAGCTGCTGTAACGGCCGCATATTACGTATTTCATTATAAAATCCCGTGCCGCTAACCCGAAATTTTTCCAGCGCCGGCATACCGCCAAGGTAATTCTCGTCAAAACGAACATTTTTAACAGCCAGATAGACAATAATACCAATGATAAATGCAAAAGCGAACAGACCGAGTATCAGCAGCGGATTATATGTACCCAGAAATTCGGGGATCGGGTAGCCGCTTTCCACCAATATGGGGTAGATCAGTTTCTGTAATGGAATTTGCAGGGCAAACAAACCAAACACAATACACAATACCGAAAGCAGGCCAGTAGCAAGCCATTGATTAATACCTGTCTCGCGAATGCGGTTATATTTGGCCGGACGCTTGCCGAGGAAAATAGCATGCAAAAATTTTAAAAAACTGGCCAAAGTCAAAGCGCTGCCAAATATCGCCAGAACCAGGCAAACCAGCAGCCATATTTGCTGCCCGGCAGTTAAATTGCGCGCCATTTCCAGCAGTCCCTGGTATATCATCCACTTGGAGAAAAAGCCGTTAAAGGGCGGAATGCCGGAAATGGAAAAAGCGCCGATTATTGCCATAATAAAAGTGAGCGGCATCTTTTTGCCCAACCCGCCGAGTTGATCCAGGTCATTCGTGCCGGTTTGTTTTTCCACCGAACCAAGCGCGAGAAACAGATTAGATTTGTAGATGGTATGATTGATCAGGTGAAATAATCCACCGGCAAAGGCCAGCACACAGCCGCTGCCGATGCCGATGATCATATACCCCACCTGACTCACGGCGTGATAACCCAGCAATTTCCGGCCGTTATGCTGGATCATCGCCATCATCACAGCAAAAATGACTGTCATTGCTCCCAGGGTGATGATCACCAGGTGCATGGTAACATTGATTTCAAATAAAACTGTCATCATGCGGGCCAGCAGGTAAATGCCCAGCAGTTTATCGAGCGAGGCAGGGAGAAACGCTGCGCTTTCTACAGGGGCGTCTTTACTAAAATCAGGCACCCAGGTATGCAGCGGGAAGCCGCCGGCTTTGGCAAAAGCGGCAAGCAGCAGGCTGATAAACGCTGCCCAGGCCAGTTCGCAATTCAAAGTTATATGCAGGCCGAATAATGACCAATTCGTTCCCGGTTGCAAAAACCGCATGGCGACCAGACCAAAAATTAAAAAAGCATCGCTGCCGCCAATAATGATAAAGGTCTTTTTAGCGGTTTTGGGAGTATCCGCTGTTTGACCCAAAAGCGCAAATAAATACAACGCCAGGCCGGAGAGACCCCAGAAAATGATAAACAGCAAAATATTTTCGCTTACTATTACCCCGTTACAAAAAGCAACGGTTAACGGGTATAAAAGCAAAAACTTTTTTTCATTGGCTTTATCCAGTCCATGCAGCGAAAAAATCAGTATGATAAAGCTGAGAAGCTGAATAAAGACCAGAACAAATAACCCTAACCGGTCGACAGAAAAAATCGTTAAATCCATAAAAGTAAGACTGGCAGTCGGTTCCTGAAAAAGCAAATAAACAAGAATGATCGTATAGGCAAGGCCAAAAAAAGTAAAAATTTTTTGCAGCAGCGGTGGAACCAGGATATTCAGCGCTGCTATTCCCAAAGGAACCGCAACCAGGTAAATCAGCATCAAGCTAGCGTCCATAAATATCCCTCCTGATCCGTTCAGTCTTTTGGCGTGATAATTTTAACAGATCAATTTGCATGGGTTCTCTCTTTTTATCATAGACCTTTAACGACCGTTCCGTGCAGCAATAGCAGGGATCAACAGCCGCAGTTGTAATAAGGGCATCGGCAATGGGAATGCCGACACAGGATGCCGCATAAGTTGGAATATTGACAAAACTGGGGGCGCGCACTTTATGCCTGATGGGGCGGTTGCTGCCGTCGGTGCGCACATAGTGGAACACCTCGCCGCGCGGCGCTTCATAGCGGCCAATGCCTTCGCCCGGTGAAATTTCTTTGACATTATTCAGTGTCGGGCCTTTCACCTCTTTGAGCTTTTGCAAACATTGCCGGCAAATTTTTACAGACTCGATGATCTCCAGCACACGGACTACCAGTTTGTCATAAACATCCCCATTCTGCGCAACAATAACATTAAAATCCACCAGGCTGTAGGCGTCAATCTCTTCGGTTTTGCGTACATCCGCCGGGACGCCGGAAGCCCGCGAGGTCGGTCCCGTCGCACAATAGTCTATAGCATCCTGATGTTTGAGCACACCAACGCCCACAAGGCGCGATTTGATAACCGGATCGTCATGGGCAGCCTTGGCTATCATATCCATCTTTTTTTCTTCCATATCCAGTATTTTCAACAGTTCAGATATTTTGTCGGGGTCAACATCTTTAGCCACACCGCCAACCCGCATCATGCCGTAATGATTGCGATTACCGGAAATGATCTCAAACATTTGCAGTATCGGTTCACGATATTTCCATGCCCACATCCATAACGTGTCATAGCCAATAAAATGGCCGGCAAGCCCAAGCCATAATAAATGGCTGTGAATTCTCTCCAGTTCCCCTACCAGCGTGCGGATATAACGAGCCCGCAAGGGAATTTCAATATTATCCACATCTTCCATAGCATGCACACAAGCGATCGGATGTGAAGTGGAACAGATACCGCAGATGCGTTCCACCAGGTAAATGGATTGGGTAAAGGTTTTTTGTTCGGAAATGAACTCATGGCCGCGATGCATCCAGCCAATGTCGAGGTCGATTCCGACCACAATTTCACCATCAACCACCAGGTTAAAATATTCTGCCTCTTCGAGCAAGGGGTGAAACGGACCGACCGGGATTGTATTGCAGTTCATGACATCCTCCTGAATCGTAAAGGTTTATCCAGTTTCTGCGGGTGTTCCCTGGAAAGCAGGCGTTCCGGCCGTGGATGGCCAATAAACTCAATGCCCCAGAATTCACACATTTCCCGCTCGATCCATTCTGCGCCCTTGATAATTGGCGTGATCGAATTCATGACAGGTTTGTTCAGATTCGTCATTACTACCCGCGGACAATAATATTGCCCGGTTACATCCTGTGAAAAATGATAAAGTACTTCAATGCCGTGGTACATTTCAGTAGCTGTGGCTGTAGATAACCGGCAGCCCATTTTGTGAAACAGATATTTAACGACCTCTTGCAGATCATCATTTTTTACTTCAAAATATAATCTTTTCTTTTTTTCGGTAATATTATATATTCTGTCTCCCATCACCTTCATAAATTCATTGCAATCAGCCATTCAGCGCCTCCACTAATTTTATAATGCCAGCGATCATCGCTTCGGGTTTGGGTGGGCATCCCGGTATGTATAAATTAATGGGAATGATCTCTTCACGATTCGGCGATTTATTATAACTGTCATTAAAACAGCAACCACCGGAAGGACAGGTGCCAATGCCAACCACAAATATCGGTTTTGGCGCCTGTTCATAGATATGCTTTACCATGGGAGCGACTTTTTGATTGATAATACCGCTTAATAGTAACACATCGGCATGCCGTACCGAACCAACCAGCTTGATGCCAAACCGTTCAATATCATATCCGGGCGTTAGCAGGTCGAGGATTTCAATATCGCAATTATTGCATGGCGAGGCGCTGACATGAAAAACCCAGATCGACTTGGCCAAACGTTTATTATACCATCCCATACTACACTCCTAACACTGCTAAAATTAAGGCAATGAACGCCAGGGTCGCCGCGTATTTCCAGAAAAAATTCAAGGCTGTATCAATGCGAACACGCGGGTTTGTATTTTTTATAATGATCATGAGTACAATAATAAGCACATATTTTAATATCGCCCAGAGAATGCCGATCCCCTGTAAATTGAACCCGCCAAAAAACAACAGGATCAATAAAAACGGCAAAATGACATACATCATATAATGGTTCAGTTTCCAAAAAGCCAGGGGTGGACCGCTGTATTCCATGAACGGCCCTTCAACAACTTCGGTCTCTGCTTCCGGGATATGAAAAGGCGCTAATGTCATTTTAGCCTGAATACACAACAGACCGATAATAAAAGCAATAAAACCGGAAACCGAGCCGATAAATGCGCCCTGTTGCGCCTGGGCCAGTAATAATTGTTCAAGGTTAACCTGGTAACCGGATTTAATTACCGGTACAAGGCATATCAAAATAAACGCCAATTCATCGGCTAGCAGCAGCTTGATTTCCCGACCGGCGCCGATGCTGGAATAGACATTACCGGTAGAAGAACCACCCATAACAACCATAACCGAGTAGACCATTAAAAGATACATAATTACAAATAAATCACCGCTAAAACCCCGGTTATAAAACAATGCCATACCGATCATCGTGGCAATAAGCGTCAGAACCGCAAAAGCAATAAACGGTGCGGCAATAAACAAAGAATGAATACTCTCTTTAACAATTATTGTTTCTTTGCCCAACAGCTTAAAAAAATCATTAAAATTCTGCCAAAACGGCGGCCCGACCCGAAACTGAAACCGGGCCGAGACTTTACGATCCAGCCAGCCAGCGGATAATCCCAGAACAGCTGTAAACAGCAAACCGGGAAAAATCAGTAGAAAAAACAAATATTGCAGACTCATACTTTGCCCTCCTTGTGCCGCCAGTTTGGACTCTTGATCGCCAGGTGCATTCCAGAAAACCAGATATTGTTTTTTGGGTCTTCTTCGGCAATCTCTTTCATTACAAAGGTATTGGCCGGAGCGGTTTTTACACAGGCCGGCTGGTATTCCGGATCTTGCAACAATTGTTGCAAACAAAAATCGCATTGTGCAGTGATATAATTCAACACTTTAGGGAATATTGTGCCGAACGGGCAAGCCAGCGCACAGCTTTTACAACCCACACAACGCATGTTATAGCGTTTAATCGTCCCGTTATCCAGCCGCTCCAAAGCCTCAAACGGACAAGCCAGCACACAGAACGATTCCGGGCACTGACGGCAATAAGCAGCAAACTCGGCAACTTCAAGCAAGGTGAGTGGGCCCCGATTCGTCCTGTGGAACAAATATTCACATTCAATTTTTTCCGCCGCATCACCGGAATTCAGCAGGGCGGGAATATCGATGAATAATCTTTTCATTCCCAAATATCCTCCTCATTCTTTATCTGTGAATAGGTGAACACCGGGCCATCCTTGCAGGCATAATAACCGCCCATCACACAATGACGGCACTGACCAAAACCACAGTACATCTTTTTTTCCATTGAGAGATAGATATTTTCTTCCCGGTAGCCGTATTTCAATAAATCCATGGTGCCAAATTTCATCATAATCGGGGGGCCGCACACTACCGCAGGATTATGGGCGGGATCAATATCCAGCTTTTTCAGCAGGGTGGTTACCAGCCCCACATCTTCATTCCAGATCTCTCCATCCGGCACCACATCAACGCTGCGCATAAAGCGAACGTTTTTGTATTTACGCCATTCAGTAACAGCATCCTTGTATATACAATCTTGAGGGGTTTTCGCCCCGGCAAAAAAAGTAATACTGTTATACTTTTCCACATCATGCAGCAGGGTAAGAAACAGCGAACGTAGCGGCGCCAGGCCGCAGCCGCCGCCCAATATTAACAGGTCTTTGCCCTCAAATTTCTCCAAAGGATAACGCGACCCGTAAGGCCCGCGCAGCCCGACACGGTCGCCGGCATGCGCTTTATGCACATACTCGGTGACAAAACCGGTCTTCATAATGGTGATATCCATTTCCTCACTGATATAGTGAGACGATGATGGCGTAAACGGGCCTTCGCCAATGCCGGGGATGGTGAGTTCTATAAACTGCCCGGTTTTAAAAGAAATTGGCCGTTCCGGTTTTACCCGCAGGGTACGGATTAATGGGGATTCCTGGATAATTTCGTAAATGGTGGCCGGGATAACCTCATACGGATTATGCATATTCTTCTCCTAATCCTCTCTGGAAAATAATTCTTTATAAAATTACAGCCTCAGTTTCGGAAATGTTGTGAACAACTTTACGGAAATCAATACCAGCCGTGCAGGTTTCAGTACAACGCCCGCATCCCGTACAGCCAAGTTCACCAAAGTTACTATGCATGAACAGGAATTTACATAAATAGCGATTACGAAAACGCTGGTACATTTTCGGCCGCGGTGAGCCGCCCCCGGCTACACGGGCATAACCGTGCAACTGACAGGAATCCATTGACCGCACCTTGACAAACTGCTGCGCTTTGGTTTCATCATTTAAAATTAAACAGTAACAAGTAGGGCAAATATGCGTGCAAGCGCCGCAGCCGACACAAGCCAAAGACTCTCTGCTCCAGTTTTCTTTATCGCTGTTTTGCAACCGCTCATAATTGCCGCTCCGCTCATAGGCTCGATTTTGTTCGTGTAACAGCCGGATGATTTCATTTCGTTTTTTTTCAATGGCGCTTTTAATCCCCTCTGTTGCCGGCTGCATGGGAAAGTTCTTTGTCATCAAATTTAATAATTCTTGCCCTTTATCGCTGCCGACCGTAACCCGGTATTGCTCGCCAAGACGGGACAAGTTTAAATCAAATCCAGATTCGGCAAAAGGCTTGCCGCCAACCAGGGTGCAATGACAGGTTGGCGCAATTTCCGCACAATCCGATGAAATAATAATTGTGTTTTGCCGCCAGTGGTTATACCCCGGGTCGACAAAATCTTTGTTGATCATTGCCTGGTCAAGGATATACATAGCGCGCAGGTCGCAGCCTTTGGCGCCGACAATAAGGCGTTTGATGGGTGGCAACTCAACAGGCAGCATTTTTTCACGTGGTTGAAAAAAGAATATTTTAAGGGGATCGACTGTCCGATATGAATCAAGATTATATTCACCGCTTTGCGTTAATGGGGTAAAATAATAATTCTTGAAAAGCGGGTTGCGGGATGGCGCCGGTATAACAACCTGATCAATATTATGGAACGTTTTATCAAGGCATTTGTACAGAAACGAGTAAAAATCTTCCACTTGAATAACCATTGGAACACCTCCGTAGCATATCTTGCTGGTTCATAAAACGCATCAAAAGCACGGATGAGAAATAAAAGAGTTGAATAATATCACCACTCTGAATTTCCGGTTTTTCATTAAGGAACAGGGTAATTCTGGTATTTTAAAACATTTTCGTACAAACAGTAACGGGTAGAAAAGACCCTGCAGATGAGGCTCTGCCGATCTGGCGCTGCACCAGTTCAAACATAACTATTATTCATGCTGGATGAACAATAAAGAACCCGTGTGAAGAAAAATATAATCGTTCTGCTACCGGATCTTGGCAAAAGTATCATTCTGGTTCCGACCCATTACGGATTAATAAATAATGTTTGAATAACCTGTTGTCAAAATCATAGCGGAAGAAGTGAGCCTTTAATCAGGCGGGCATGTCGTGGCTCGTAGAGTATTTGCAGAGAGTGTCGTTGTTATTAGACTGTTGAATCATTTTTTTAATCTTGATATTATAATCAAACGAAATTTAAAGTGCAAGTATTTTTTTAGAAAATGAATATTTTTTATAATTATTCTGCTGCTCAAGAGTTAATGGGATGACCGATTCAAATTTATAATAACTCTAGCCCGTTTCAATGAAACAAGCAGTTTGTGGCTGTATCAAAAACTTTTTTATTGTACCAGTTTTCCTGGAAATGAGTACCACGGAAACTGTAGCACGTCTTTACGTAAATTTCATAAAAACATAATAATACTCTAATTTATAGAAAATTACTTAAT
>CAYNSO010000100.1:3408-13057 GCA_964399735.1 uncultured Cytophagia bacterium | reverse complement strand
AAGAACTTGATACAATGTGTTCATATTGAGCCTTTTATACTTTTAACAATGGTTCAATCGGTAAAATTACCCACACAAAAGCATATAGAACCAAGATTATTATTAAACCCGGTATGATCACATTTTACCGGGTTAAATATTTTTGTTGCAAATAACCCCTCTATTTCGTATATACTGTCAAATATCAAATTTCCCTTGATGACTTTTTTTATTCTTGCTCCGAGAAATAGAATATTCAATCAACATCCAGGGGAAATATGATATTATCAAGTTTATATTTTTCAGGAGACTATATGACTGAAAAAAAATCTGCTGTTATGCTCATAATAATGTTGATTATTTTAGCCGGTCTATGCCAGGCGAGACCGCTGGTTTCATTGTTCCTGGAAACAAGCAACGCGAGAATGAACGGCGCTACAACCGTTGATGTAAAGGACGCCGCCCGCTATCGGCTGGCGCCGCTCAAACCCGATATGCTGCAAAATTCGGACGGCTCCCCTGCCCTGGATATTGGCGATCAATTCATCCTCAACCTCTTTGCCGATGTTACCGACACAATTATTATAGACAAAATCTTTAATTACCTGCCGGGTACCTACACAATCCGCGGTCGTGTGCCGGGAAAAGAAATGACCCGCTTGTTTATTACTTTTACCGGCGAAAAATTAATTGCCCTGCACAACACACCGAAACAAGGTTGTAATTATCATATCGTTTACGATGAAACAAACAAAATGTGTTGTATTAAAGAAATTAATCCGCAGGCAGTCAATTACCTGGAAGGCGCCCCGGTTCTTGTTCCACCTGATTCAAGCATGAAACAGATAGAAAAAAATGAATTAATAAAAAATGATAACGTTTCACTTTTTGGTTTACCCAAAACAGACGCTAACGGTGAAAATACAACTATTGATGTTATGATTGTGTACACCCCGGCAGCCAGAGCCTGGGCGCAAAGCAATGAGAACGGAATAAACAATAATATCTCGCAGGCGATGAGTTTGGGGCAAACGGCCCTGGATAATAGTGATATCGCTATTACTCTGAACCTGGTTCGGGTAGAAGAGGTCAATTATACGGAAAGCGGCAGCAGTTCTACGGATTTACATCGGTTAACATTTCATTCAGGTTATGATCCCTGGGAAAGCGAAGGTACCCCTCGATACCTTGAAGAAGTACATAATTGGCGGAATACCAGCTTTGTCGATTTGACAGCTATTTTTACCCGTTGTGAAGATGTCGGCGGAGTTGGCTGGTTATTACCTTTAAGAGGCGGTTGGCCTGAACTGGGTTTTTGCCTGGCGCGGGTGCAGCAAACCTCCTGGTTCTATACCCTGGTCCACGAATGGGGACATAATATGGGCACGCATCACCGTAAGGATCAAGCAGTGCAGCCCGGCCCCGGTCTCTACCCCTATTCTGCCGGCTGGCGTTGGATCGGTGAGAATGGTTATCGTTATTGCTCGGTTATGTCGTATACGGATTCATGGAATGGAAACGGAGTAAGCCGGGTTGGTTATTTTTCCAATCCCGATATTATGCACCAGGGTGCAGCTACCGGGCATGTAACGGACGGTGATAATGCACGGGGATTAAACGAGATACGAACAGTCGTTGCAGGGTATCGTATTCCCGGCGCCCAGGAAAATCCACAAATATCTGGCACTATTTCCACTGTAGACGAGTACGTCAGTAACGTTTCCCTCTTTTTCAGCAATGGCGGCGGTACAACCACAACCGATAACAATGGCCAATACTCAAAGACAGTTCCATACAACTGGAGCGGCACGGTAACACCATCAAAAACAGGTTATACTTTTCATCCGACCTTTCGCAGCTTTGCTTATGTTACCGTGGATCAAAAATATCAAAGTTTTTATGCTTATGAGCAAACCGATAATTTTAAAGTTCTCGTTCCAAATGGCGGCGAGTCATGGAAACACAGTGAACAACGCATTATAACCTGGACCGGAATATCAACTGATGAACAGGTTTATGTGGATTTGTACAATAACGGGGCTTTCTATCAGCGGTTAAAATCGGGCGGCACCCGGAATGATGGAAACTTTACCTGGGATATCAGTGAAGCCATTCCTGCCGGGTCAAAATACAAAATCAGGATCACCGGCACAACTACTTCTGCCTATGATGAAAGCGATAATTATTTTACCATAAAAGAATTGATTGTTCCCGTTCCACCCACATTGCTTGCCCCGGCTAACGGCGAAACAAATGTGAGTACAATGACCCGCCTGGAGTGGAATGTTGCCACCAATGCCATGTACCGGCTGCAAATTGCTAATGACAACGCCTTTACTACTTTATTACTGGAAGATCCGTCACTTTTAACTTTTCATTATAATGTTCCCGCCTGGATATTACCAACCAACACCACCTGCTACTGGCGGGTGCAAACTATTCTGGATGGGACGAACAGCGAGTGGTCCGATATTTTTCAATTTCAAACAGCCGCAAGCATCGAGCCGGTTAAATTATTCATCAGCAACCTTATGCCGGCAAATTACCAGGCGGTTTATCTGGATGAACAGGAAAAATATTACACCGACCGCAATTATCAAATCATGTCGATACCTGACTCTTTAAAGCATCTGTTCTGGATACGCACCGCCAACGACGATAAAAATAACGCCTCGGCGGATATGATCCGTTTCCAGTTACTCAAGGGCGCTACCATTTATATAGCCTACGACAGCCGGGCTACCGCGCCGCCGGACTGGTTGGGCAATGATTTTACCCTGACCAATTCGGTTATTAATGTAAATGACAAGTTTAATTATTTTACGATCTGGGAAAAACATCTAACCACCGGGCCGGTTCAGTTGGGAGGCAACATGGCGCCAGGAGCCGCCGATACAAAAACGAATTATGTGGTACTGCTAAAACCGGATATGATTAAACCGGAACTGGTTGTCTCTGCACCCAACGGCGGCGAAACCTGGTATAAAGGTTCAACGAGGGTTATATCCTGGTCCTGCGCCGGGGATGTGGGTGATAAAGTTAAAATTGAACTGTATCAAGCCGGCAGCATAGCCAGCGTTATCTGCGATACGACCGCCAACAATAATTTTTATACCTGGATAATACCCGGCTCTCTTGCTGCCGGAAATAATTATAAAATACGCATCACCTCGGCTGTGAACGACACGGTATGGGATGAAAGTAATGCCGCCTTTACCATTGCCGATGAACCCAAAATTACCGTACTTGTCCCCAACGGCGGCGAAACCTGGTTGAAAGGCTCTCCCCAGATCATTGCATGGAACAGCGTTGGCGATGTTGGCGGACAGGTTAAAACAGGTCTTTACAAGGCCGGCAGCCTGATCGGTTTTATTCAGGAAGCAACGGCGAATGACGATTCCCTGGGCTGGACTGTTCCCGATACACTCGCCGCCGGGAACGATTACCGGATGCGGATCACTGCGCTTGCCGATAATGCCGTTTGGGATGAAAGCGATGCGCCTTTTACGATTGACGATATTCCGCAGCTAACACTCACCTCGCCCAATGGCGGCGAATGCTGGCTAAAAGGCTCGCCACAAACCATTACCTGGAACAGCCTGGGGAATGTCGGCTCTAATCTTAAAATCGACCTTTATAAAAACGGCAGCTTTGACCGGCTCGTCAACATGAACGCCGCCAATACCGGTTCCTGTAAATGGACGGTACCGGTTAACGTTAATAACGGAAAACTCTATAAAATAAAAATCACTTCCATTGCCAATAAAGAACTATGGGATGACAGCGACAGCCTTTTCACCATAACCGACCATCCGCAGCTTATAGTTACCTCACCCAACGGCGGTGAAACCTGGTACAAAAATTCAATGCAGACGATTACCTGGCAAAACACCGGTATAGTGGGTGAAAATATCAAAATCGAGCTTTTTAAAAACGGGGTTTTAACAACAACTATCAGTGAAACTACAGCCAATGATGATTCCCTTTTCTGGATGATACCGCCCGCGCTGGTATCCGGCGATGATTATAAAATCCGCATTACCTCAACCAGCAATGACACGGTATGGGATGAAAGCGATGCTCAGTTTGGCATACTTGAACGACCTTCGATTACGCTGATTGAACCGACAGGCGGCGAAATCCTGATAAAGGGAACAACACATATTATCGCCTGGAACAAAACCGGCGATACCGGATCGCTAGTTAAAATCGAACTGTTTAAAAGCGGAATCATAAATTCTACAATCCGGGCGGCCACTGCTAATGACGATTCGCTGGCATGGGTCGTGCCGTTTACCCTGCCCTCTGCAACGGATTACACGCTCAAGATCACCTCGCTGGCCAATCCCGACTGGTTCGACAGCAGCGACAGCGCTTTTACAATTCACAGTCCGCTGCCGGCAGCCGTTAGTCTGCTTACTCCGGCCGATGTGGCCATCATCACCACTCCAACTCCGCTGTTTAGCTGGACTGCATCGGAATTCGCCACCGGTTATCGGCTGCAGGTGGATGTGACTACTCTTTTTACCTCGCCTGCGCTTGACGTAGAAATAGATAGCAGCCATTATATGCCTGCAGAAAATCTTGCCGCCGGGAATTACTATTGGCGAGCGCTGGCAAAGAATGAAACCGGCGAAAGTAACTGGTCTACCGTTTTCGGATTTATCCTTGAAAGCTCCGGCATTTTGGAATACGATTCGCAGGCTATCCCCGAACATTACTACCTGGCGCAAAATTACCCGAATCCATTCAACCCGATAACCACCATCAAATGCGGTATGCCCCGCCCCGGTCATGTGGAGGTACGGGTTATCAATCTTGCCGGGCAGCTGCTCGATGTGTTAATAGCCCGCCATCTGCCGCCCGGCACCGCAACACTGACCTGGAATGCGGCGCCATACCCCAGCGGCGTTTATTATTATGTAATGACGGCTGACGGTTTCCGGGATGTGAAAAAAATGCTGTTGATTAAATAACGTGAAATTATGATTTATTTGCTCTTTCAGGATATATTTATTATATTGACTCGAATAAATTACATGAAAAAATATGTTTCAATATTTGAGGATAATAACCTGATCGAGTTTATGAGGAGGAAATAATGCTTTACAAAAAAATCTTGCTCGCGCTGGATGGTACTGATGATGAAACAAGCGTCATTAAAGAAGCGGTACGCGTCACCAAAGCTCTGGAAGCCAAACTGAGCATAGTCCATGTTAATGATCCGGCCGCAGGAAAACCGCATTTAATGATGGATACTTTGCCGTTAACGACAGAGGATGAGATCAGAGCTTTGATTAAAAAAGCCGGTTTTAAAACAATCTCCGAAGAGGTTAAAGTTACGATCATCGAAAGCGCTCAATACGCCAAAGAAATTGCCGGTGTTGCTGAAAAAGCCGACCTGCTGGTTATTGGACATCGTTCAAAAAACAAAATACAAGCAGTTGTAACTGATTCAACAGACGAACGGGTTGCCGATCTGGTTACCTGCCCCATGCTGGTTGTGCCCTGTGTTGATTAAGTGATTAAGCAGTTAGCATTTATAGCGTTATTTCGACGGTTTATAATACCTGAATAAAATTATTCAGATAAATTCTTAAAACAAAAGGCTTGTTTCGGAACACTTGACCGATACAAGCCTTTTTTAATTCTATTCAGTTGTCGAATTTTCTATTTGTAAATAAACTAAACTATCCTTTATTGCCGGTAAAGATAAAAGTTTATGTACTGGGTTGAATCCGGGTAAATTGTAACTACACGTCCTGCATCTTTATAACCCTCACAGGTCGCTTTTAAATAATAAGTTCCTTGCTGCAAATCCATCCAATACTGACCCCAGTCATCGGAAGGAAAGGTATCGGAAGGAACCAGCGTGCTGTCGCCCAGAACGACACTGCGTACCGGAACCTTATAAAGCAAATTATTGGACATTAAAGTAGCGCCGGTTACTCCTTCCCATGTTTCCTTACTGTTCCAGTTATTTAGCTCCGGTTTGGCGGCGGCTTTTTCAATAAACAAATTCATATCCTGAAATTCTCCGTAAATCCGGCCGGTGCGGGTATCGGGGGTTAATGAGAAAGTACAACTGGAGGCTTTGCCGCCGCTTACCTGTACCTGTATTGTGGCATCGAGGTAACCCAGCGCAGAACACAGTAACTGGTAAGCGCCATCTTTTTTAACAGTCCAGGAAAAACTGCCGTCGTTATTGGTTGTGGCTATCAGGCTGTCCTGATTAAAAATCCACGCCTGCTGATTGACTAGCATATTACCGGATTGAGCATTACTAACCGAGCCGTTAATTTTTCCGCCGGTCGGTTTTGGTTCTGTAGAACTCTTACCGCACCCCAAATAAATAGTTAAACATAAAAGAACAAAGAAATAAATGATATACCTGAATTTTTCCATAGCGATCCACCTGTGCTGAATGATAAGTAATTCTGATTTCTATAATCTATTAATTTACTACATTATAAAATTATAAACAATCCTTAATTTTTTATCTTTACCAGTTACCGATTTAGCTGATTGATTTAATCATGAAACAATACAATAAAGCGCCAAAATTGCAGATAACTTTTTTTGGGGGAGGGCTAATTTTATCAAATGTTGTCGGGGATACATAACTCGGGATTAAAACGGGATCGAAGTAAGGGGCGTTTAAAACAATCAAAAACCACAGCCCCACCTAGTGTTTATTGATATTTGTTTTGCTGTCGCAATAAAATTTCAGAAATAAAACGTCTAAAATACACCTGATTATTTATTTCTATAGAGTATAACGGCCGGGTGATTCGCCGGCCGTTTTAAAAAAATTTTATTTACAAAATCTTGCGAGGCTGTTTTAAAAATTCTATTCCTTTTTTCGCAGTTGGTCGATAACCTCTTCTACATCCTCTTTTTTCCCCAGCAGAGTCACTTTATCATCCTTTTGCAGAATTGTCTGCCCATCGGGAATAATCACCTCACCCTGCCGTAAAATTGTGCCGACCAGTACAGCTTTGGGGAATTTTATTTCCGCCAGTTTTTTGCCGGCCAGGGGACTGCTTTCATCAACAAGGATTTGTTCAATTCTGCCGTCGCCCATATCCAGGTCTTTTTTCAATCCTTTAATTTGACTCGAGTCCAGTTTTGACGAAATTTCTTTGATCTCTTTTTCTTTGTCTGTTAGTTGGGTTTCCATGGTTTTCAGTTTTTCAATATTTTCGGCAACGGCCTCGTTTATCTTTTTCTGCTTTTTTTCCACATGAAGTTGGTAGACAACTCCCCCCAGGGTTACCAATTCACGACCGATTTCTTTTTCAATATCCCGGCGTTCCCATTTCAGCTTGGCCAGCTTTGATACTTCGGTTGTCTTTTCACTAACTGTCTCCAGCCCCTCTTCCAGACCGGATTTAATTTTATTCCACAAATCCATACTATCCTCCTGTGTTATATTTTTACCATGATTACACTATTAAACGAAATTTTCCAGATAAAAATGCCCGGAAAAATCAACTTTTTATTTTATTGCTATGCCTTTTTCCAAATACAATGCCCAGTCCGGCCGGTTATGCTGCAAAGCCAAAGCTACGGCGGCCTGGTAATTATAAGGTATTTGAATCAACTCTACACACCAGCCGTTTTCTGTTTTATCCAGCAGTGCGTAAGAGGCGCGAGGCGAACGATTCTCCATAACATGCCAGACCGGGTTATCATCCTGGAAGGCGGGCAAACCCACGCTGCCGGGGTTGACCACCAACCGTCTATCGGGCAACTGTACGACATGCGGCAGATGCGAATGCCCGCATAAAATCACTTTTGCTTTTATTCCGGCCAGTAACGAGTCTAGTTCCGCATCCTTTTTGAGAACCGGATAGCCAGCCGTTACATCTTCCAGCAAATACTGCTCGTCGCTTTGTGGCGTGCCATGACACAGGTAAAAGTCATTATGCAGAATCCTGTCAAAAGGCAGGGCTTTTAACCAGTCGATTGCATTGGCGTCGAGTTCCTGCCGCACAAACTGTAATGTAGAATTGTTTTTTAATGCTTCTTCCCCGGCAGCATAAATGAACCGGTCTTGATTGCCGCTCACTGTAACCATGTTAACCTGCTGTAATAAAGCAAAAGTCGCTTTGGGAGCAACCGGGCCATAGAGAATATCGCCCAGGTTGATAAAAGCATCAACATGCTTTTGCCCGGCATGTTGCAAAACGGCTGTTAATGCATCCACATTACCATGAATATCGGCGAGTACCGCAATTCTTTTCATACCAGTTCCTGAATGATCCGACACGGTTTACAGGTTACCCTGTATCTAAAAAAATAAACCTGCTCTTTTATATATCTGTTTCATTGGCGGCATGTTATTTTCCAGACAGGTATTGTAATTGTTTATAATCAGATTATTTGCATACAACATGATAAAAATAATTAACGACAATACCATCAGAATTATACACACTCGTTTAAAGGCCTTGGCTTTTATTCCAACTTTTGCCATGCCTGATTAATGGTATCAATCGGCATCATCTCTTCAATTTCCATCAGGCAGACTTGCGGTAATTTTTCATAAAATACCGACTTTAATTCCTGAATTTTGCGCTCCAGGGTCATATCGTCCAACAAACCGAGAGATTTTAAATACAACAGCCAGTAAGGAATGCTTTCAAGTAAAGCAGCCAGGCGATAAGTATCAAAAAAAGAGCCTTCAATCATTTTTTGACACTCTTGCACAAATAAAATATCATCCGGGCATAATGTATTGGCAATATAATTATAATCCACTTTTTTGTCCCTGGTCATAGCAGGAATATTACGCCAGGTAAAACCCGGCTCAACTTTGCCGGACAGCCGGTTCAGGATAAAAGAAACACAAAAAACATTTAAAATATTTGCTTTAGCCAGGCTGATATTATAATTGCTATGCAGCCATGGTATAAAACTGCCGCCCAGTCTGCTCAGACAGTTCCAGAATTTTCCTTCATACAAATCTTTATTATTACGAATGTTAAAATCAGCTATTATCCATTTGGCCGTCTGTGCAAATTCGGGGAAAAAACTGGCATATTCTTCACAATCATAGGGTAATCCCATGTCGGTCAAAAATTGCTGAAAAGCCTGGCTGTCAAATGTTGCGCCCGGGTTCTTGTCCAGAAAATCCAGTACACAATAATCATCATGGCTCATTAAAAACATATCTTCAGCAATGGACAGTGAATATCGTCTTTTTAGCAATTTTTTACAAGCGATTTTATACCCTTTGACCAGCAAAGGAAGCTGGTCGAGTATGGACAGTTGTATACACAGTCCCTGGTAATCATCAATATTTTGGTTTGCTATGGCAGATAATTGAATAAAATACTTTTCAAGCTGAGCGGGGAGATTATATTCAATACAGATCTGAATGCAATCATTCAAAATAACAAATTCATGTTTATTATAAAATAATGAATGGTCTTTGCGAATCTTGTCCAGTAAAGAAAAATAATCGGCAATATCGGGTTCGGAATGTGCACACCCCGCCAGTTCCTGTAACATGTCAATAATCGGAATATTTTTTTCGATCAGTTCGCCGGATAATAATTTCACAATCACATCAATTTTATCATGAAACGGCAGACCCACAAAGCGCAGCCATGTTTGTCGATTTTCCGGATTGTGAACCCATTCTGCTTCCACCTCATCTTCATCC
>CAYNSO010000100.1:0-3308 GCA_964399735.1 uncultured Cytophagia bacterium | reverse complement strand
TTCATCCTGCCAGTCATCATGTTCATGGGTATCATCATACGTAAAATGATCCTGTCCGGTTTGCCGGGGCAGCAACCCGGCATATTCAAGTTCGGACAAGTTATCAATCTCTTGCCGCTCGGTTTCAAGGTCTTTTTCATAGCAGCATTTTTTATACTTTTTGCCGCTACCGCAGGGGCAGGGGTCGTTTCGTCCTGTTTTCATAACTCTCCTGTGTAAAAAAAATGACATCTGTTAATCAATCTTTTTCACGTCAAAGATCATTTATGTTGACAAATGCCGAACGTATGATCTGGTTGGCGCGAACCACAATGGTGTTCCAGAATAAAATTTTGATCTTGCCTGTATTCCTGACCAATAAAGACCATTATTACAGCGCTAATCCAAAATACCGCCGAATGGCGTTATCGTGATAAATTTTATGCAAAATCTTTTTTATTTAACTTTAAACCTCTGAAGGAGTTTCCACGTTTCCCGTCGTCAGGGAATCGTTGGTAGTAAAATATTCCCAATCCTCCAGCCAGGTATTGTGAACATTCGTTGTAATTTTTTCCGGATCATCATTTTCGTTTACGCCCATGTCTGTTCCATACAGCAAACGATCCTGGTATTTGCTGATAAAATTTTTCACTTTTTCTCGCTCCTGAACCTGCAGGTGACAAATTCGCGCCGACATAAGCTGTGCGTGCGAGGGGTAATCGGGATGCAGGTATATGTGATATTGCGGTTTGTTTTTGAAATAACCGTTATATTTACAGAGGTAATCATAATGGCAAGACTGGATGAGATTTTCACTACCCGATCCCTCCGGTAAAACATGGAAATATAACGTTAAATTTCAAGATCGTAACATGTTCAAGAACGTGTTAAGGCAACATCCTGCAATTATGATTAAACCATCATTTAAAATAATAATGAATGCCGCCCTGCGGAATGTACATATTGATATCACCATCGCTGCCGTAACTCAGCGGCCATTCCAGGGAAAGCCGGATATTATTGGTCAACCGGTATTCAAAGCCTAAACCGACGCCGATATAAAAGTTGTGCTCTTTTTCTTTGGATGTTCTCTTGATGCCATGAGGGCCGTAATGAAAGCTATTTTCATCAATTTTGGTATACTTGAAATCTTGTTCATATTTTTCCAGGTCCGAAAAATAATCACTCGCTCCGGCCATAATATAAAACAGGGACTTGCCGGAACGATGCAGGGGCTTATAAAAGGTAATGCCGATATTTGCCCAGGTTTCACGGCCGCTGCGACTCTCGGTCATTACCTGGTTCGGGTCCGGTATCCAACTTCCATCACCAACTGTGTACGAATACCCCTCGGTAAAATCATCATCGTTTTTAAAAGACAAAACACCAAAATTAATTTGCCAGCCCCAGTTATCCTGTATATGCCGGTACGAAAACCCGGAGCCGGAAATCATGCCGCCGAAAAATCCCAACCCCTGTTCCAGTTCTTTTTCCTGGGGATAGACTTGTATGGCAGCAAAAAGTATTAATAAAACTGGAATAATCTTTTTCATGTTATCAAATTCCATTAAATGTTAAATATTATCAAAGAAAAAAATTAGCTTATTTTATACCCGGAATTATCACGTGGTTTATTCAATCATCATACGAATATTTTATATCATCCGCCAGGGCAATTCCTGCCCCGCGGAAAACGGCACAACATTGCCGTATTTGGCCGGTACCTGCCAGGGTTCTTTGATCAGGGTGACGATCTTTTCCGGCGGAGTTATTTTATAAATACGCTGCGCGTTGCCGGAGACAAAATCCTGTAAATTATCCAGCGCGCCGTGCTGCTCGAACCAGCCGGTGAGCATGGGCAGCGCTAGCGGGGCGGTAAATACACCGGCGGCGCAGCCGCTGCATTCTTTATTATGCACCGGGTGCGGCGCGGAATCGCTGCCGAACATTACTTTAGGGTGCGCTCCCAGGGCAACTCCTGCCAGGGCGTCGCGGTCCTCCGGACGTTTGGCGATGGGTTTGCAGAACAGATGCGGGGCCAGCAGTCCCCCGGCAACCTCATTCAGGGTGATGAGCAGATGATGCAGGGTGATGGTGGCGTACAGGTTTTCGTATTCATCCAGCAAGGCCACAGCCTCGCGAGTGGTAATGTGCTCCATGATAATTGTCAAACGCGGATAGGCGTTTGCCAGTTGTCCGTAAACCTCTAAAAATTCTTTTTCGCGGTCCAGCACAAAGCCGCCGGACTCGCCATGCACCAGTAGAGGAATGCCCATTTCCTGCATCAGGGACAGGGTACTCTCTATATCGCGCAGGTTGGAGACCCCGGCTTCGCTGTTGGTGGTTATACCGGCGGGATAGAGTTTGACGCCGATAATATCATCCTTAACCCCGGCCAGTTCGGCTTCGCTGTATTGTCGAAAGAATAAGGTCATGTAGGGAATAAACAATTCGTCGCCAATGGCGTCATAAATAGCCTGACGGTAGCGCACCAGTTTGTCGCGGCTGTTCACCGGTTCCACCAGGTTGGGCATAATCACCGCGCCGGCAAATGATTCGGCGCTCAAGGGCGCCACCAGTTCCAGCATGTCGCCTTCGCGCAGGTGCAGGTGCATATCCAGGGGGGATGTAAGGGTAAAGCGGGTCATAATTTCTTTGGCTGTTTGTTTTTGTACAAGATAGTTAATTTTGAATAATTATGCAAGGCAGGAAATTATTTTTCAGTTACGAATTACGATTTACGAATGTGGAATTGTGCGGTGTGGTAGACCTTTCCTGTTCGCCGGCCCCGGCTTGTCATTCCGACGAGCAGAGCGAGGAGGAATCTTGTAGTTAATAGATTCAAACAGTCCGGTCCCCGAGTAGGTTCGCCTGCTGTATCTTTGCGAACCATATCGAGGGGACGGTTCTGCAACACCCGCAACTCCTTATATCCGGGCCGGCATCTCGATACGTCCGCCAGGGCGGACTACTCGATGACCGGCCCCATTCCTTTCCATAAAGCAATTTCGGCCCTGGTTGACGACCGTTCCTGTTCGCTTGCCCCGGCTTGTCATTCCGACGAGCAGCGCGAGGAGGAATCTTGTATTACTGTGCAGAGAAAGCATTATTAACGTTAATTCAGGCGCTACGCATCTTAAATTTGAAAATTCAAAAATTGTGTTGTAATTGCATCCATTCTGCCAGGCTGTAGGCCCGGTTTACGCAACTGATATCCAGCAAACAAATGCCGGCAGGGATATAGAGAATAGAAATTCCGTCATATTAGTAGAAAATGAAAATTCAGTATTGATTTTACCCCCCCCCATAAATAAAAAATCTGCGAAAAA
>CAYNSO010000099.1:0-13480 GCA_964399735.1 uncultured Cytophagia bacterium | reverse complement strand
GGCTTTGAAATGCAGGGCGACTACCAGTTTTCCGCAGAAAATTCAATTACTTTTGGCACTGAAGAATCATGGGATCATGTGGTCTCCGGGCTGGTG
This sequence comes from uncultured Cytophagia bacterium, assembly GCA_964399735.1. GTDB lineage: Bacteria > Zhuqueibacterota > Zhuqueibacteria > Residuimicrobiales > Krinioviventaceae > Fontivivens. The sequence continues at coordinate 13,384 of CAYNSO010000099.1, read as the reverse complement.
GGCACACACGACCAATATTCGGCATCACTTTATGCGCAAAACGAAACAAGGCTGCTAACCAATGTAATGCTGACCCTGGGTTTGCGCTACGATTATCAATATGTCGATATTGGTTTTAACGATTCTGAACTAAGCCCAAAACTGGGCATGGTGTGGCATGCCCAGTCGGACATGACCTTTCGGCTATCCTCAGGGCGGGGGTTTCGCGCCGCCAGCATGTCGGAACGCTTTTCCGATTCCATATTCTCCGGTATTCGTATCATTCCCAATCAGAATTTAAAATCCGAGACCGCCTGGTCGCATGAACTGGGTTTCAACTACAACCCCGACCCCAAATTCTACCTGGATATTGCCGGGTTCTGGAACGATTATTGGGATTTGATTGAACCCGAACCGGATGAGACCCAAACGGTGCAGTTTACCAATGTTACCCGCGCCCGCATCAAAGGCGTGGAAACCAACCTCAAGGTCATTCCCTGGCTGAATAGCATTGCAATCGAACTCGGTTATACCTTTATGGATCCGGAAGACCTTGACCTCAAGACCGTGCTGGCTTATCGCGCCAAACATTTGCTAAAATCTTCCCTCAGCTATAAAATCGGCAAATTGCAGATCGGCGTTGATCATATTTATGTGTCGCGGCTCGACAAAGTCAAAGTGTACCCCAACGATGATCGGGTTGCGCAAAAGACCCTCAACGGGCGTATCGCTTTCAAATATGCAAATTATACACTGATGGCTAATATTAATAATGCCCTGAACCATAACCATACCCAGATGGAACGAACCTTGTTACCGATAAGGAATTATGTATTATCGTTATCATCTACATTTTAGCAAACTAATTTTCTTTCCTGTTTACAGACAATGCTACCCTTGAATAAAAAATCCGGTCAAACGGCGTCATAATACTTTGACCGGATTTTTTGTTTTCTTGCCATTTACTGCAATTATATCCCTGTAAATAATTTGATTTTAAATTATAATTTCATAAATTTCATAAATAGCAATCGTTAAAAAAAGGAGTTTACATGCGATTCATCATTTTATGTGGAGGAATTTTGATTGCCCTTCTTGCATTATTCAGTTGCAGTCAGAATCAGACAGATACCACTTCTGTCGTCTATGTCAATGAGCAACTCGAAAAACTGGCGCCCGTAGACCTGCAATGTGATCTTTCCAGCTTGTCGGTCAATAACAAAAAAGCTCTGGCCAAGCTGGTTCAAGCCGGAAAAATAATTGACCAGTTATTTTTACTGCAGGTTTCGCCTTATAATCCACAGTTGCTGGAACAGTTACAAAACGACGCCAAAGCACAGCAGCATCTCGATTTATTCAACGTGATGTTTGGCCCCTGGAACCGCCTGGAAGAGCATACACCCTTTTTAAAGGTCGGTGAAAAACCACTCGGCGCCGGTTTTTACCCGGAAGACATGACCAAAGAAGAATTTAGCGCCGCTTTTAAAGACAAGCCGGAACTGAAGAAACAATTCACCAGTGAATTCACTGTTATAACCAGAGACAGCGCCGGGTTGCAGGCCGTTCCTTACCATGTTGCTTATAAAGAACTGGTTGACCAGGTCAGCGCGCTGGTTAAAGAAGCAGCAGAGTTAACCGATGACCCTACCCTGAAAAAATACTTGTCCCTGCGCGCTGATGCGTTCTTAAACGACGACTATTTTGCCAGCGACATGGCCTGGATGGATCTGGCTGGCGACCTGGAAATTGTGATCGGGCCGTATGAAGTGTATGAAGACCGGTTATTCAATTACAAAGCCGCTTATGAGGCTTTTTTATGTGTGGTCGATCATGAGGAAAGCAGAAAACTGGAAATTGTCTCCGGTTACCTGAACGAGATGGAAAACAACCTGCCGATTCCTGATCAATACAAAAACTTTAACCGCGGTCAATCCTCGCCGGTCAAAGTAGTTCAGCAGGTATTTTCCGCCGGCGACACCAAAGCCGGAATTCAAACCACCGCTTTTAATTTACCGAATGATGAACGGGTGCGCGAAGCCAAAGGCTCAAAAAAAGTAATGCTGAAAAACATTGCCAAAGCCAAGTTTGAAAAATGCTGGATTCCCATTGTCAACACCATTCTGGCGGAAGAGCCCCTTAAACATGTTACCTTTGACGCTTATTTTAACCATGTCCTCCTGCATGAAGTTAGTCATGGCTTGGGGCCGGGAAATATAACCCTGGAAAACGGTGTTAAAACTACTGTAGGCAAGGAATTAAAGGAGCATTATTCCACCATCGAGGAATGTAAAGCCGATGTATTGGGAATTTATAACGTGTTGTTCCTGATGAGCAAAGGCGTATTTGCGCCGGACATGGAAGAATCGGCCCTGGCCAGTTACCTGGGGGGCATGTTCCGTTCCATCCGGTTTGGCATCGATGAAGCACACGGTGGCGGCGTTGCGATTCAATTCAATTATTTCATTGAAACAGGCGCATTTTACGCCGATGCCGAAGGCAAGCTCAACCTGGACCGGGATAAATTAATTGCCGCCATAAAGAGCCTGGCGAATACACTGCTGCTCATTGAAGCGCGCGGCGATTACGACGGCGCCGGACAACTGGTTGAGAAATATCGCGTCATGACGCCATTGATGGCAAACCTGATCGACAAATTAAAACACATTCCGGTTGATATTCGCCCGGTGTATCCGGTTAACCAAGAATTACAGGCGTTAGAATAAAAAACTATTAACGGAATATAATCGGCAAACAACAGGAAAGGAAGCTATTATGTTAAATAAAACAGGAATTTTTATAATTATGGCAGCACTATTATTTTTAGCGCAGGCAAATTTAACCGCCCAAAGCAGGGAAAGAGCGGATATTGAAGAAAAATATAAATGGAACCTGGCCGACCTGTACCCGGATGATAAAGCCTGGGAAGCCGCAAAAACAGACCTGTCCCCCAAAATTGATGCCATCGTAGCAAAAAAGGGAACTATGGCCAACTCTGCAGCAGACTTGCTTACCAGCCTGAATCTGATTTTTGATCTGCAAAAAGAATATGGCCGTTTAGCCGGTTACGCCGGGAAAAAATTTGATGAGGATACCCGTAACTCCCAAACCTTGTCTATGAAACAGGAATTGCAGCAGTTAGGTACTGACTTTGCCGCGAAAACTTCATTCATCGAACCGGAACTGATTGCCATTGACAAAGCCAAAGTTGATGCTTTTCTAAAAGCGGAACCCGGTTTGTCAATCTATGCCTTTTATCTGAATGATCTGCAACGGCGCAAGGCGCACATGCTTTCGGAAAAGGAAGAAACAATCATGGCGCAGGCTTCGCTGATGGCATCCGCTCCTTATGATATTTACAGCATATTCAGCAATGCAGAAATGCCTTATGTGGATGTTGTTTTAAGCGACGGAAATAAAGTCAACCTCAACCTGGCGAACTATTCCCTTTATCGTGCCTCGACCAACCGCGCCGACCGGGAACTGGTATTCGACAATTTTTTTGCCAGCCTTGCCAGTTTTAAAAATACATACGGACAACAATTGTACGCAGAAATCAAAACCCACATGTTTTATGCCCGCACCCGTGGTTACAATTCCAGCCTGGAAAATGCTCTGGATGCCAACAATATTCCAATCGACGTTTATATGTCCCTCATCAAGAATGTTAATGATAACCTGGATACCTTTCATCGTTACCTGAAGCTGAAAAAACGGATGCTGGGCGTCGATACTCTGAAATACTCGGATATCTATGCGCCGGTAGTCAAAGGCATCAATTTACAATTTACCATAGACCAGGCCAACCAAATGGTGCTGGAAGCATTAGCCCCGCTTGGCAAAGAGTATACCGGCGTTATTGAAACTGCCATTAACAATCGCTGGATGGACATTTATCCTTCACCCGGCAAGCGATCCGGCGCTTATTCCAGCGGCGGCGCTTATGATGTTCATCCCTACATTTTGCTGAATTTCAACGGTAAATACGATGACGTCAGCACGCTGGCGCATGAACTCGGCCACACCATGCAAAGCTATCTTTCCAACAAAAACCAGCCGTTCCCAACTGCCGATTATCCGATATTCGTCGCCGAGGTTGCCTCGACCTTTAATGAAGCGCTGCTGATCAACGACCAGCTAAAAAAGATCAAAGATGACGATGTAAAACTCGACTTGTTGATGAATTATCTGGACGGCATTAAAGGCACAGTTTTCCGCCAGACTCAATTCGCTGAATATGAATTAGCGATCCATGAAAAAGCCGAAAAAGGCGAAGCCCTCACCGGCGAAGCGCTGACGCAAATATATAGCGACATTGTGCGTAAATATTATGGTCACGATAAAAACATCTGCATTGTCAAAGACGTTTATACTCATGAATGGGCTTATATTCCACATTTTTATTATAACTATTATGTCTATCAATATGCCACCTCATTCACAGCTTCTACAGCGCTGTCCGAAAAAGTATTAAACAAGGAAAAAGGCGCTTTGGAAAAATACCTTACCTTCCTTTCCGCCGGCGGTTCGGATTATCCGATTGATCTGTTGAAAAAAGCCGGTGTGGATATGACCACTGCCGAGCCTTTTACCAAAACCATGACGGCTATGAACCGGGTGATTGATGAGATTGAAATAATTTTAGATAAAAAAGGTTTATAATATAACCCACCCACAAAAAAAAGGGCCGGTTTCGTTTAGAAATCGGCCTTTTCTTTTCCATAGAACTTTTTCGTTCCCTCATATAATTCATATTCCAGCAATCGGCATTCGATAGGCCCGTTGTAAAAAATCAATCTACGGCTGGTTTTCAAACCTATTTTTTTAGCCAGGTTCAAATTGCCGGTAAACACATACCCCTTGTGCCCCTTGCAACTCGTTTTAAAAAAATCACCAATGTTTTTATAAATTTCTTCCAGCCTTTGTTCTTCATTCAAACGCACCCCATATTCAGGGTTCAATATTACAACGCCGGGATTTTGCGGTATGGGTGTATTACGAAAATCATCCTGATGAAAATGAATAAACTGCTCAACTCCGGCAGTTTGAGCGTTTTGTTTGCTACCTTGCACAGCGTCCGGGTCAATGTCGGTAGCAACAATTTCCACATCAAGTGATTTTATAACTTTTTGCCGCAGTTCAGAGCGTACGGATTGGTAAAAATCCTGATTAAAACTTTTTATATACATAAAACCAAAATGATTGCGCAATAGTCCCGGCGCTTTATTCAGGGCAATCAGCGCCGCTTCAATGGCCAGGGTGCCGCTGCCGCACATGGGATTAATGAACGGGCTGTTCCCCTGCCAGCCTGTGGCAGCGATAACAGCAGCAGCCAAAGGCTCCTGCATGGGCGCATGAAGAGGAATTTTGCGATAGCCGCGTTTTGATAACGGCTCACCGGAGGTATCCAGAAATATCGCGCATTCATCTTCCTTCCAGTACAGGAAAACCACTGCTTTATTGCGTTCCGGCCCGGAATCCGGGCGACGCCCGCATTGCTGCTGCATCCGGTCGACGATAGCGTCTTTGGTTTTCAGGTTGGCAAAACGGGTATCGTTTATAGCCGGGGTGCTGACTGCCGAGGTTACGCAGACATACCCGTCGGCGTCAAGATAATCTTCCCAGTTGACTTTAACCAGGTATTTATAAAGCTGATCCGGCGTCTGCGCGGAAAATTCCGCCAGTTGATATAAAACCCGCAAGCCGGTACGCAATTGCATGTTCAGGCGTATGGTATCTTGTAATGTGCCGCTGGTAAAAACACCCAGAGTCTTTTCAGCCTCAACAGGAAAGCCAAGACCGGCAATTTCTGCTTTAAGATAGGGTGAAATACCCTTTGCACAGGTGACAAGTATTTTAGCGCGTTTTTCTCCAGCCATTATAATCGAATTCCGGTAAGACAAGTTATTTTATAACTTAAAATAATAATTTTGCAAATCATTTCAAAGGTAAATAACCATAAGGAATCCACATCGGGTAAATCCAAATCTGCTGCTGATAACTTGAATTAAAAAGTAAAAATTCATATATTAGAATGAATAACAAAGTGAGTTTATGGCAAGTGGATTTTTTCAACAGGTTTGGCGCCTGGTCAGTCTCATTCCTGAAGGCCGGGTGGCTTCGTATGGACAAATTGCAACGATGCTGGGTAATCCACGTGCAGCGCGGACGGTTGGCTGGGCGATGCACAGTTGTCCCGCAGAACTCGATCTGCCCTGGCATCGGGTGATTAACAGCCGTGGAGAAATCAGTTTAAACGCTGAATATGCCGGCGGCAAATTACAGCTTCAACTACTGGAAGCGGAAGGAATTCACATTGGCAATAATGGCGTTATCGATATACAAAAATATGGCTGGCGGCCATTAGCGGATAAAGAGATACCAGGCTGATTATTCAAGCCGTGCCGACGGGCATAATTCACAAAGCGGACATTTATCACAAGCCGGTTTTTGCGCTTTACAAATTGTTCGGCCCAGTTTTAAAAAATTCATGTGTAGTGACCAGGCTTTTCCTTTAGGCACTAGCGGCTGCATAAGATGATGTGTTTTCTCCGCGCCGGCTTTTTCCGGGACAAGGGCGAGTCTTTTACAAATACGGTGTACATGCGTATCAACCGGGAATATGTCGACGCCGCAAGCCACCATTAGCACCACGCTGATGGTTTTAATGCCAACGCCTTTTAACTGCATAAAGGTATCAATCACTTGCTGCGGCTCCATATCGCATATAAAACTCAGGTCAAAAGAATGCCAGGTAGAATAAATCCAGCGCAGCGCTTCCTGAATGTTGACGCTTTTTTGATTACTTAGCCCGGCGGTGCGGATAGCCTGGGCGATTTGCTCTGCCGGAGCGTTCATCACCATTTCCCAATCCGGGAATTGCTTCACCAGTTGGCGGTAAGCGGCATCGCGGTTACGGTCGTTGGTGCTTTGTGAAAGAATCGTTAAAACCAGGCTGTCGAGTGGATTTCCCTGCCCCTGCCAGCGGGGAATACCAAAAGCAGTCTCTAATTTTTCGGTTATCTGTTGTACTTTAATCCTGGAGTCCATAACTCTATGAAAATTAATACCAGATATATCACCACGTCGGCAATCATTGGCGCTTTGTATGCCGCGTTAACAATTATTCTTGCGCCCATCAGTTACGGGCAAATCCAGGTGCGTGTTGCAGAGGCTCTAACGGTGTTGCCCTGGTTTTACCCGCAGGCCATTCCCGGTTTATTCATCGGCTGCATGGTTGCCAATATCTTTGGCGGCAACGGCCCGATTGATATTTTTGGCGGCAGCCTCATTACCTTGCTTGCCGCATTATGCACATTTTGGCTGCGGCGCTTTAACAAACCCTGGCTGGCGCCACTGCCGCCGGTGGTATTCAATGCTCTGGGCGTCAGCCTATACTTGTCATTTCTTATTCATGTGCCTTACTGGATCACAGTAACTTATATAGCTGCCGGGCAATTTGCCGCCTGCTATGTATTGGGTTTGGTATTACTCTATACACTCAAAAATCGATTCAAAGACTTGTAAGACAATTTTCAGGGGGCAATAGTTGTTGAATCGATTTGGCAAATTGCGCATCACAAACAGCAATAACAGCCACTTGCTTGCCCCTGCCCAGCATCTCGGACATACTTTGCTTCTCGAGGTATTTATATACCTTTATACTTTTATGACCCTGAAATAATTTATCCACTTTATCCGAGGCGTCAGCAGCTATCAGCAACAGGTGCACCCTGTTTTTTTTCAGCTCTTTAATGACCGCGGTTCGCCCTGCGGCCAGCTTGCCGGCATTACGGGCAAAGCCGATCAGTGTTCTAATCTGGTTTTCAGACATTCTAAAAATCCGGCTTTTAACTTTTCCATAAACTTTTTTTCTATAGTACAGCGAAACGCACGGTCGAATCGTCGTTTTTTTATGGCGTTCTCCAGGCATTGCATATCGGCGCACACATAAGCGCCCCGGCCGCGGCCTTTACCGGAAGGATCAGGCATAACAGTTCCGTCTGCGCTTAAAATGATCCGTACCAGGTCATACTTGTTTTTCTTTGAATAACAACCCAGACAGGTACGCTCAGGGCAATGCGGCTTTTTGTTTGCACCTGTTTTATTCATGGATCGTTTTTGTAATAATTTCCAGTCGCTTTCGTTTTTTAACTATCATAAAAATTCAGCTACTGTTAATTTACAGGAACGAGCTCTATTTAGCAAGGGAATAATTATCTATACGACCAGTAATGATAGAAGGAAAATCATTTTTAAAAAATTAACAAACTGTTGCCCGGAATGGTTAATAAACACAAAAAGTGTGGCGCTAACATGTAAAAATAAAAAAAAGATGGAAAAAAAGCAGGAAAAAAACAGAAAAATGTGACATGAATGCCTCATAAAAAAAAGGAGTGGGTATTACAATAAAAAAACTGTTGCTTTAACTGGACAAACTTATTATATTGTTAATAATAAAGAGATTATATATAATCGAAAAAATGATAAACTGGTACAATCATTATGCAAGAAAAACCAGATGACAAAATAAACGATTTACAACAACATACGGGAGAATTAAAAGCCCTCAATAACCTGCAATCCGAGATCATAAACTCTCTTCCCTACCTGTTAATTGTAATAGATGATGATTATAATATAATAAACTGTAATGGACAAGTCAGAGAACTAGTTCATGAAAACCCGGTTGGGTTGAACCTGTTTTCCGCTCTGCCAGTTTTTGAGCATCCTGAGATGCATGAATATATTCAAGCCGCAATCAACAGCGCGCCGGGGGTTCGCAAAACCAGAAAAATCAAAAACAATGCCCAAAACAATGAATGGGTTCAATATGATGCCGTGCGGTTAGGCGCCAATGCCGGTCTGAACGCTACTCTTATCGTTTCTAAAATCTTGTCGGACAATGAGAACCTGGGAATGGATGCCATGTTGGTTGATAAATTTACCAGCCTCAGTTCCTTTTCCGGTAAATTAGCACACGACATCAACAATCCATTGTCGGTAATAATTACGCGTACTGATTTTCTGCAGCACCAGAATCTTGTTGAAGAAATTGAAGACGGGGGCATTGACATAAAAGAAGAAATTATTCTGCTGCAAAAACAAGCTGCCCGAATTTTCTCAATCATTGAAAAAATTAGCGCCTTACAAATTCATACCAAAGAAGAACCAGTTACAGTCGATATGGCAGAAATAGTTTCGCGGGCAGTCATGGTTGCAGAATTTCAGCGTCCTTTTAAAACGGTTCATGCAGAAAAAAGATTTGCAGAGAATATGCCGCCTGGAAAATGTATTGAAATACGTTTAGAACGGGCAATTGGCGAAATTGTTAAAAATGCCTTTGAAGCCGCCGGCGAAAACGGCAGCGTAATGATAACCCTGGATTATGATCCTCAAAACAATGGCAGCTATATCTTTAAGGTTCATGATAATGGCCCCGGTATATCCAAAGAGAATCTGGCCCGGGTTTTTGATCCTTTCTTTACCACCAAAGAGGGAATTAAAGGTGCAGGGTTGGGCCTGACCATTGCTTATGCAGCTGCGCTCAGCCATCAGGGCACAATACACGTAGAGAGCCGGGTTGATGAAGGCACAAAAGTAACCATGATAATACCCGGAGCTGTTTCCTAAACCTGATAAATATGGATAAATTCCAACAAGACCTGATAAGAAAAGAGATAGTTGAACGATGCAACCTGGTCCGCAAAAACACAGCCCTGAAAAAATAACAAACAACCGGAAAATGGTAATCCGGCTTGATACAAATCTTGCCGTATTGGAAATTAATGGCCGTTTGGAAAGTTTGCACATTGCCGGGGAAAAAAACTATATTAAAAAATCAATTAAAGAACAATTCAACATTTTACGCAATGATGAACTGGATACGATATGCTTCGCCGCAATGAAACAGGGCAAAACCAGCGAGATCGAAATATCCCTGGCAAATGATGATATCATATACTGGTATTCTTTGGTTGCAGAGCCTGAAATAACCAATTGCTCCATAACCGGCGCACGGTTAATAATATCCGATATTACTTTGAGAAAACGGCAGGAGCGTCATAAAATTTTACATGATAAAATGTTGAGCATTGCCCTGCTGGCCGCACAAGTGGCTCACAAACTTAACAATCCGCTGGCAGCTGTTCTGAACCGGGTTGGCAGTGTGCTGGTAAATGAAATTGAAACCGGCAATCTTTTGCGAATCAAAAACGAACTGGAATTAATTCAGGAACAAATATATTCCATGTCGGTTATTACCAATGCTCTGGTATCATTCAGTAAAGAATCTGAATCTAATTATTACTTGCTGGATATTAATGACATTGTAGAAAAATCCATAGAGCTATCCAAATTGTTACAAATTCAAAGTAATATAGTTTATAAAGTCCATCTGGAACCAAACCTGCCCATGATTCGCGGCAGTGAAGTTACTTTGGAACAATGCATTATCAATGTCATCCGCAATGCGCTTGAAGCCATGCCGCAAGGCGGGGTTTTTTCCATCTCAACCGGTTATGATAAACTTTCAGAAGATTATATATCAATCATTTTTCATGATACAGGAATCGGGATTCCCCAGGATCAGCTTGAATACGTTTTTGACCCGTTTTTCAAAACCAAGGATGAAAGTCATTCCGGTTTGGGTTTATCGATTAGTTACGGTATTATCGCCAATCATAAAGGAAGCATTGACATAATCAGCAAACCGGAAAAAGGAACAACGGTATTAATCCTGCTGCCAATTGCTCATTAATCAAAATTCTGCCACGAGGTATAAACTATGAACGATTTCAATCATCATATTGATTCCAATAAAATCCTGATCATAGATGATGACAAAACAGTATTGGACTCTATTGTTTCGTTATTGAAAAATTCCAAATACAAATGCCTGACTGCCCTTTCCACAGCCGCCGGAATTAATATAATAAAAACCGAGCAGCCACTGGTCGTGCTGACTGATTTGAAAATGGAAAGTGATACTTCTGGCATAGAGTTGCTTGAAGAAGCTAAAAAGATTGACCCCGATCTGGTTGTTATCGTCTACACTGCTTATGGTAACGTTCCGCAGGTTGTTGACGCCATAAAAAAAGGCGCTTTTGATTTTATTCAAAAAGTACAAACCCACCATGATATAATTGTGCCGATTGACCGGGCATTTAAATTTGCAAAAATTCAACGTGAAAACACCTATCTGCGCAGCCGGGTTGATTTAACCGATGACGGCAGTTTTTTCGGCGCCGTCGGCTCCAGTCCCGCAATCCGCAATGTCTTTGAAACCTGCAAACGAGTGGCAATGACCAATGCCACAGTGCTGATCACCGGCGAAACCGGCACCGGTAAAGAAGTAATTGCCCGGGGCCTGCATTATCACAGTCCACGCCGTAATGAATCGTTTGTGCCGGTAGCCGTTGGCTCCCTGCCCGATAATTTACTGGAAGGCGAATTGTTCGGTAATGTCCGCGGCGCATTTACCGGCGCCACCACCGATAAACCCGGCTTGTTCGAGGCAGCGGACAAGGGGACCATTTTCCTTGATGAAATTGGCGAAGTGAGCATTGAAATGCAGCACAAATTATTACGCGTTATTCAGGAGCGTAAAGTGCGGCGGCTGGGCAGCGTTAAAGAACGCGAAATCGATGTACGTATTGTCAGCGCTACCAATCAAAATCCTGAAGAACTGGTAAAAAACAACAAATTGCGCGAAGATCTGTACTACCGGCTTAATGTTATCCATATCCACATTCCGCCGCTGCGGGAGCGCAAGGAAGATGTGCCGATTTTGTTATACCATTTTATGAAAAAATATCACAACATCGGTGTGGTTGAAGTGGAAAAAATATCCAGCGAAGCATTAATGATCCTGAAGGAATATGATTGGCCAGGCAATGTCCGTCAGTTACAGGGGGCTGTAGAACAAATGATGGCCCTGGCAACCCGCCCGGAAATCCGTCCCGAAGACCTTCCCGAAAAAATCCGCCCCACCACCAAACGCGTATATGTCGATACCACGGAGGAACTCGACTTTAAAACTTCCAAGGCGCGTATTACCGAAGCCTTTGAAAAGCAATATATTGAAGGACTGTTGGAAAAGTACAATAACAATATCACCAAAGTCGCCGATGCTGCCGGTCTGAATCGTAAAACAATCTACCGGTTGATCGATTCACGAGGAATAAAATTCCGCGGTGTTCGGGAAGAATTTGATGAAGACGAATAAACAGTCAACATAAATCACAGTTATCGGGAAACAACAATACCTCTGAACAAAAAAAGCGCTGAATTGCCTGTTCACAAAATCAGTTAAAAGCGTTTGAAATAAACCATATACTCTTTACGCATGGCAAAAAATTTTTACCATCAGGCTAACAATGCCAGAATCCACAACACTTTGCTCTCTGGAATAATGAGACCGGGCGCTTTAAAATCGGCATACCAGGTACACCTGATTTATAAAACTGTTGATTCAGCGCCAGCCATAATCAGCAATTGCCCATCAAGGGGGACAACTGGTTCACAATGCAAGAAAACATCATAAAATCATATATTTCAAGATCTTATTTTTAATTTTACAGTAAAACAGTGGCTTTTCAGCAACAGTAGCTTGAAAAAAGCCGATTTCCGATACATATACCCCCTTTTTTATCAAAGCCTAAAGCAATATAAATTAAGAATTTACCGCAACAGCGCCAAGTTGCAAACAATTGGCATGAATCTTGTATCAATGACAATTGAACAAGTAAATAATTATAATCACTATAGATTAAAAGGGTGATGTCGGGATGATGAATATGAAACAATCAAAAAAGAAGCTGATCGTTGTTGGTACCATCGATTTTGGTGTCGTCGAAGGCTTGAAACAACGGCTAAATGGCGCAGATTATGAAGTGCGCTTTATACAAAAAGGCATCAGTGTTCTGGTTGAAATTCTGGATAATGATGTGGATTTATTAATCCTTGATCTGGAATTAGCCGGAGTAATGGGCGTAGAAATTCTGCCTGTCATTCGCCGTTTGCGTCCGCGCTTGCCCGTTATTCTTATTACAGATGATTTTACACATCGTATCAGAAAAATTGCCGCCGAATTGGGTATTACATATCAGGCTTATAAACCGATGTCGCAAAATGAAACCGAAGCAATTATAACGGCCACTGAAAGAATTGTTGAAAAAAATGCGGTTAATGCCCTCGTAATATAATTTTATAAACTGTTCGTCGCAAAGATGCCGGTATGTTTTTTCCCTCCATTTTAATATACCGGCATTTTTTCTCCGCTTCCTGCCTGCAAATATTTATTCTCTGCTATTAAAAAATTTTGGCTCTATATTGTTTATAGTGGGTAATTCTCCCACTTTTTTAAGAACAAGAATAAAGTTATATCAGTTATCAAGACCGGGTTAAT
>CAYNSO010000098.1:0-13621 GCA_964399735.1 uncultured Cytophagia bacterium | reverse complement strand
AAAACATTATTTGTAAAAATTAAATTCAAAGTACTGGATTTGTATTACTAGGGAAAAGGCTGTTTTTTTGAATATTTGAAACAGAGTTTCACGAACAATTTCCCATCCAAACCGGAGTTTGGATGGGAGAAGGTCTTCTCATTCCCAAACTCCGGTTTGGGAATGGCATTGTCAACAGAAACTCTGTTTCATTTATATTACGTACTAAAAATGGTACGTAATTGTATATTTACAATTTTTGAAAAATTACCTCTATTAATAATACATATTATCAATTCTCTTTTATTATCACAGTCCGCTTGCTTTTGTTTTCAGCGTGCAGCACCAGTACTACCCCGGCCAGCAGAATTACACCGCCGGCGATTTTATACAGAGGCAGCGCTTCCTTTAGTAATAACCAGGCAATGATGGACGCGCACACCGATTCCGCCAGGGTGACAATCGCTACCGCTGTGGCGGAATAGTATTTTAACGCCCAGTTGATACTGGTATGACCGAGAACCTGCGGCACCAGCGCAATCATAGCCAGCATTGCAACGACTTGCCAGCTATACCCCCATAATGATGCGGGATTTATAACAATAACCGGAATCAGCAGAAACAGAGCGGCGCTGCTATAAACAATTGCAACATAGCGAAAAGTATCCACTGTCTTGCGGATTTTTCGTCCCAGTAAAAAATAACCGGAAGCGCCAACTGCCCCCATAACCGCCAGTATATTACCATACAAAGAATCGCTGTTGCCGGCGCTATCATACGTGCTTATTATGATACCTCCCGCTAAGGCGATGATAATGCCCAAAATACATAATAAAGCAGGTTTTTCTTTAAAAAACAAATAACTGCCCAGCGCTACAAACACCGGCGAGGTTTGCACCAGCACCACCGAACTGGCAACCGAAGTATAACTGAGCGAGGTGATCCAGGCGGCAAAATGACAAGCCAGGAACGCTGCTGATATAATCATGTACCGGTATTCACATTTATTAATGGACTTGAAAAGATTGCCATGTACAACCGAACCGGCGCCAAGATAAAACAGAGCGGCAATGGCCATGCGGTAAAAGGAGATGATCAGCGGCGGCGCCGCGCATAGTTTGACGAGAATGGATGATATGGATATAGATAAAACGCCGATAACCAGAATGAACAGGATTTTATTTGGATGTTTCATTGCGGTTGCGAACGGAAAATTTCCACTGTTGCAAAATCGTCAGGCATCAGGGTGTTGGGGAAAAGCGTTCTGGCTTCTTGCAGCATAACTGCCTCAACCTGTTCGCCATTACGGATGCTGATATGCCAGAGCAGCAACAGTTCAACTTGGGCTTGCCGGGCCAGCTCTGCCGCTTGTTGCGAAGTACTGTGAAAAGTTTGCTGCGCCCGTTCGGCATGATCCCCGGGAAAAGTGCTGTCATATATCAGCGCTGAAGCATGATACGCCAGTTCCAGGGCATTGGCGCAAGGCCGGGTATCGGTAAGGTAAGCAATGGTTCTGCCGGGAATTGGCGGCCCGACCACCTGTTCCGGTTTGATCAGCTTGCCGTTGATGCGCACCGGAGTGCCCTGCTGCAAATCCCGGCGTTGTGGACCCTGGGGAATACCAAGCTCATCCGCCGCCTGCGAATTGAATTTGCCGGCTTTGGGCGATTCACTCAACCGATAGCCAAAACACAGGATGCGATGCTCCAGCGGTTTGGCAATTACCTGAAATGGGCCGACCAGCAAGGAATTATTGCTGTCCGGTGTCAGTTCCCTGAAATAAAGAGGATATTGAATATCGAAACCTGATATATTGCGGATTTGTTCATAATAGATGCGGATGCCGGGCGGGCCGATAATCGTAAGGGGGTTGACCCTGTTCATCATTTGCTGCGAGGTTAAAAATCCCGGCAAACCAAAAATATGATCGCCATGCAAGTGCGAAATGAGAATTGTATGAATCCTGGAAGGCGGCAGCCCGGCCCGTTGTATATTAATTTGTGTGCCCTCGCCAATGTCACAAAGGATGATACCGCCGTTGTGCAGAATTGCCAAAGAAGGCAGCCCGCGCCGCAGCGAGGGTATGGCGGCGCTGGTGCCGAGAAACTGAATTTTTACCTGGTCTGTCATAACTGATAAAAAAGTAATCAGGCGGTTTTTTTCTTGCCGAAACGGTTTTCCGTTCCATTTAACAGTCTTTTGATGTTGGTGCGATGGGTGTAAATGATCAACGCAGAGGCAAAAAAGCCAAACAGGTACAGCGGCAGCGTCACCGGGACATTCGTAGCATAGCGAAAAATTGTCAGAACAATCGGCAGGGTGATAGCCGCAGCAATGGAACTGAGGGAGACGATTTTTGTTAATAGAAAGACAAGAATAAAAACACCCAGGCAGAAAACCAGCGCCAGGGGATACAAAGCAACAATCATTCCCGCGGCGGTGCCGACCCCCTTGCCGCCCTTAAAACCGGCAAAAACGGTCCAGATGTGTCCGAAAATGGCAGCGCAGCCGGCAACAAGCTGCATAATACTGAAATCCACCGGCGCCGGGCCAATATTTATTCTGGAAAGCCACCAGGTTGCGGCAAAGCCTTTAAAAATATCAAACAGCATAACAAAAACACCGGGTTTCCAGCCCAGCACACGAAATACATTGGTAGCGCCGGCATTGCCGCTGCCGTGCTCGCGGATGTCGATCCCTTTTAATATTTTTCCGGTAATAATACTGGTAGGAAAAGAACCTGCCAGGTAACTCAGCGCAATGACAAGGATTATGCTTAGCATTGAAAAGCCCTTTTTAATTAATTATGTCAAGATTTATAAAGACGGTAGCAGACTTGGATAATTAGATTTTTTTGCCTGCTTGAAAGATTAAACGGGTTTTGCATTCTAGTCGAACCTGATCGTCTCGGCGCCCAACTCCAGGCCGCCGGGGGAAGAGTCCACAAAAATATCCGGTTTTAGCCCGGTCTGGTCATAATATTGAGAGGTAATATTTCGAATAGTGTCTTCATTGTTACTATCCGAGAGGATAACCACTGTACCCCCGCCGCCATTAGCTGAAATCCTGGCGCCATACAACCCGTTCTGCGGCCCCAGCTTTTTGACCAGCGTAACAAGAAGATCTGTTTCTTTGGTTCCCAGATTGGCCAGTTCATTATATGCAGCATGAGACTCGTACATCAAATCGCCGGCTTCGACCAGGGCGGCGCGGTTGCCGGTTTGTGAATAAACTTCGATTTTTTTAATAAATTTTTGCACCCGGGCATTTTCAAAAACCGGAAAAGCGGTGCGGCTTTGTGGATAATATGTTTTTTCAGGGTCAATCACAGTTAGCGCGTCATTATGGCTTGAATATTCTTTAATAAACTTGCGGCCGGTGATTTGTTCGGGCAGCAGGTTTTGATATTGCTCGCGCCATTTTTCTTCCGTCAGGTTGCAGAGATACCCGTTAAAAGGATTACTCACTCCCTGTTCCTGCAAATGTGCGGTTAGTATTTGACGGCCCATAAAAGCAGCAGTGCGGGTGTGTATATAATTCATACCGTTATCCGCAGGCTTGATGCGGGAATTGATGCCGATGAATTGAATGTCCGCCGGCAAAGTGATCATTTTCAGCAATTCATGAGGCTGGCAGCGAATGACCAGCAGTTTATTGTTCTTGCCCATTGCCGAAGCCAACGGCGCGATGATACCACAGGGCACGCCAATAATATGATTTTCCACCTTTTGACAATACCTGGCCAGTTGAAAGGCGTCCAGCGTCAGGTTGTATGCTTGCTTCATCGCCAGCAGCGTGGCCATGATGAGGGCGGAGGATGAACCGAGCCCTGCTTTGACGGGGATATTGCTTTTTATGCAAATTGTAGCGCCATTACTGAACTGTTCCAGGTTTTTTTCAAGAAGCAAGACCGGATAAACGCCAAGCACATACGCCATCCATTGCACAGAGGCGTCCTTGCATAAATCCTGACGAATGTTATCCAGGGACTTGACTGCACCATTTTCGTAAAAACAATCAAGGTCATAATTGGCAATCGAACGGTATCCTTCATTTTCAATGCCAACGGATTTGATAAGCAGCCGGCGGTCGCGGCGGAGTTGGATGCCGACAAGTGCGGCTTGTTTTAAAACCCCTTGCAGCACCACAGAGCCGGAATAATCGGCAATGCCGCCCATTACATCCAGGCGGGCTGGCGCGCGGGCTATATAGATTTCACGATCTGGCGCAAACAGACCACCGAACCATAATTTGGCTTTGGTTTTATATTCCTGCAAATCCTCGGGAAGATTTGCCAGGCGTTTTTTCTTTCTTTCCATGGTTTGCCTGTTCGGGTTAAATGGTTTGTTTTCTTTAAATCATTACCAGAAAGATAATGTTTTATTATAAAAAAAACAATCTACAAATCATAACAATACGGCCCGGGACAAATTTTCTTCCTCTCAAGCAAGTTTTTGACCTGAATGCAACCGTTCAAATATTATTGGCCGGGGCGCCAGATTGAAAAAGTATGCACTCCAGGGCTGTTGACCTTTGCCGTTGTTGTTTGCCCTGGAGCTAAAAAACTTTTCCTTGTATTTGGCGCTTTTTTTTTTATTTTAAGTAAGCAGTTTATAGTAATTAATTATAAAAGGATAAAAGATGAATAAACAGCATTACAAATATTCTCAAAAAAACACCTGTCCAGGCAAAGATAAAGCCGGTACTGCCAGCAACTGGTTGTTTCCGCTCCTGGGATTATCCTCTCTGGGCTGGTTTCTGATACGGGTCATCCCCAAACCCGGGCGAGCGGCGTATCCCTGTATGAAAGTGGCCGCGCCCCTGGCGTCTACATTTGTTACATATATGCTGGGTTTGTTCACAACTGTTTTTGTGTTCAGAAAAGCCAGGTTTTCTTTAAAAAAATCACGTTATGGTCTTGCTGCGATCTGCCTGGCAGCCGCACTTATAAGCGGAGCAGCGACTTTTATGCAAACCGATAAAGATGCGCTGGCGGTTAATCATGATTTATACAAAAACACTGATCCGTTGGGGCCGAATAATCCGATTGGCGAGGCCAAAGGCATAATACCGGGCCGCGTTGTGTGGGTGCATGATAAAGACGCCACCGATGAATATTGCGAACCAACGACCAACAACGACGGTTATTTCCTGGAAAAAAATAACGATCAGCGGGTAATCGACGCCATGTTCTCCGGCGCCATCAAGTCCCTTGTCAATAAAGAAACCGATGCCCAGGCGTGGCAGGCGATATTTGAATATTTTAATGAACAAAACGGCCATGGTGTAACGGGCTATGCTGCGGGAGAAAAAATATTTATCAAGATCAACTCTGTTCATGCCACTAATTTCAAAAGCGACGGCTCTATCCAATATAACGGTGATTATGGCTGTGTTGACACTTCGCCGCAGGCGGCGTTGGCAGTTTTGCGTCAACTTGTATATCGCGCCGGGGTGCCACAGGATGATATTTATATCGGCGATCCCTATCGCAAGATATTCAAGCATTGTTACGATATGTGGCATTCCGAATTTCCGGATATCCATTATATGGTAAATGGTACACAGGAGGGGAGGGAAACCCTCAAAGCCGACAGCAAAAAGGTGATCTTTTATTCCGATAGTGGCAAAGTATTGACGCAAACGTATGATCGTCTTTATTCAGCGATGAATAAAGCCAAATATATTATTAACCTGCCGGCGCTTAAAGGCCACCGCTGGGCCGGGACCTCTTTTTTCCCCAAAAACTTTTTTGGCGCCAATACCCGCTCAGGAGCAGCGCATTTACACAACGGCACAATTTTACCGGACTGGAATGCGGAGGCGCGCACCGGTTATGGCAAGTATCGCGTTTTTGTAGATATTATGGGCAGCAAGTACCTGGGGCGCAAGAGTGTATTATATGTAATGGACGGCTTGTGGGCAACTTCGTATGAACACGATCCGCCATGCAAGTTCCGTATGGCGCCTTTTAATGATGACTGGTGCAATTCGCTTTTCCTGTCGCTTGACCCGGTGGCAATCGAATCTGTGTGCCTGGATTTTATGCAGGCGGAATTCGCTGAAGCTGATTCGACGATTTCTCCCATGCGTCATACCTTTGTCCATTATAACGGTGTGGATGATTACCTGCACCAGGCCGCCGATCCCGCAAACTGGCCGGAGGGATTTATTTATAGTCCGGATGGCGACGGCGTACCGCTGCCCAGCCTTGGCGTGCATGAACACTGGAACAACGCGCAGGATCGCCAGTATTCGCGCAACCTCGGAACCGGCGAAGGCATCGAATTGGTGCAGGCGCAAACGGATTATACCGATATAGCCCGGCAAGACCCCGCCGCGGCGCCGGTTCAATTTACCCTGCGGCAAAATTATCCCAATCCTTTTAATCCGTCTACAATAATTTCTTTTGAACTACAATCGGCGGCAAAGGTCCGTTTGGATATATTCAACGTAACCGGACAGCGCATAGCCGCCCTGATCAATGCAAAGCAATCCGCCGGAACGCATACGGTAACCTGGAACGGACGGCACGATAACGGAACCCCGGCAGCTTCGGGCATTTACCTGTATCGTCTGACTGCCGAAACTAATAATGGAAGGATGACGCAGGAAAAGTCCATGACTCTGCTCAAGTGAGCCGCACATCATAAACAGTGTGGTTTCTTTTGTTACTGTTTGTGTATGAATTTTTAAAATATACCCTGTCCGGCATAAAAAGAGGACAAACTGCCGGACAGGGTTGTTTTGTTCAGCGGCTTCCCAAACTGGTTTTATTACGTAAGAATGAATTAAATTCAGAAAAGTGCATTTTTTTTCTTGCTTGTCTGGATTTTAGTTAATATAATAAACAAGATCGGGGCAGTATGAGGTATAACGATATGGATCAGGCCGACAGGGAATAAATATTGAAATATGGGTTGTTTTACTTGAAAAATAATTAACGCATTTTTTTACAGCGTTAACTGGATTGGTAAATGGACGCCGTGTATATCCCCGGCAGTCACTGATCCCCCTAGGTGATGTGCCAGCGGCGTCCTCCCCTTTTTTAGATAATAAAGCCACAATAAAATTTTATTTCAATATTATTTGTTGCAATTTACTCAATAAATACGTTTTTTATAGAGCTGTTATTTTTTTTGGTCTGTCAGGATAATATGAATGATTTTATAAAATTACTCGATAATGCTCCTTTCCCCAATGTGTTCAATCCCTGGAGGGATGTGGATAATGAACATGATTTGGATAAAACTGCCCCGCACATTCGGCGCGAGCAGCTGCAGCAATACCTTGCTGAACGTCAAAACGCCCGTATTTTGCTGCTTGGTGAGGGCCTGAGTTACCAGGGCGGCCATTTTACCGGTATTGCCATGACCTCGGAACGAATTCTGCTGGGCGGAATGCGTCACAAGGGCATTACCCCGCAAATGGTATTTTCCGGGCTGGCGCCGCGCCGCACCAGCAAACCCTTGTTCAAAAAAGATGGCTTTAGCGAAAACACCGCAACCATTGTGTGGGGGTTTTTAACGGAACAACAGCTTGATTGTAAAGATTTTATTTTCTGGAACGCTTTTCCCTGGCACCCGTGGAATGCGGCGCGGGGAATTCTTTCCAACCGGGCGCCGCTGCCGGTCGAGTTGGCTCATGGCAGAATGATTTTACAGATGTTGCTGCAAGCGCATCCATTTACCAAAGTTATTGCTGTTGGAAATCATGCTAAATGCACGCTCGATTATATGGGCATTGCTGCAGCAGCCGTCCGTCACCCGGCGTTTGGCGGCGCCACCCTGTTTAAAAAACAAATGCGTTTCCTGTTGGATAGCTGCTAGGTCGTTAAAAATCGGGCTTTGCTGCGTATTTTCTTTTATTGCATTTTATTGCGGTTCTTTCTACTTTATTATCAGGAAAGCAGTAAAGAGTTGTCCTGATAATTATTATCATGCCGGGTAACTGGTTGATAGTTGAAAACAGACAGCTTTACATTATTAAAATTTTAATGTGACAGAAAAATGTCTAGAAATAACCTGACAAGCTGGGGACTCGTAATCCTGTTAACTATCAATACCGGATCGCTTTGCGCTTTTACCGAGATCACCCAAAACGAGGTACATGCCCGCCTGGTAAAAGGCGATACCCTGCTGCTGCTTGATGTACGGGAATCGTCCGAATACAAGGCCGGTCATATTGCGGAACCGGAAGGCCAATTACCGCTAACCCCGGCTCTCATCCCCTGGAGCAGCGGTGTACTTGAGAAGAATTACCAGGCGCTTCCTCCGGATATTGATATTATAATCTATTGCAAGATCGGCGGGCGCAGCAAAGCGGCGGCGAAATTTCTGGAAAGCAAGGGCTTTACCCGGCTTTACAACATGACCGGCGGTTTCATCTCATGGAATTATGAAAAACGGGAGAATGGTTTTGGCGACCATTCCGGGAAATGGGTGCGTGTAAAAGATAAAAAAGCGGTAACGATAGCATGCGCCGGCGCAATGAACTCTGCGTCCCTCTTGGTAAATCATAAGGCGTTTGCGGGGATGGATTCTGTATATATTGAATTGCACCTGGCGGCAGCAACCGGTTTGCCGCAGCTTGATGCTCCGCAATCCGATGTTGCCGGTCTCTATCGAATTAGTGTATTGAATCGTTTTGGGTTGTCGTTATTTAGCGGTGATTCTTTATCTCTTGCCAAGCCGGCGCAATTGTCCTTGTATTTCATGCCTAACGAGTTTTCCTCGCTGCCGCGCAATGACCGCATGACCGCATTCGTGCCCGGCAAGGGCTGGATCCCTGTAACGCATACCCTCAAAGGGATTGGTTATCATCGAACTGAAAATGTATTGCGTCAATGGTATAACCTGGAAGGGTTTTATGGTTCGACAAGCAATCAATAAAACAGCAAACAGCAGTTGCGTTCAGATCTGTTATTGCACGGACTGTTTTACAATACTAAAAAATTATCAGGCATTCACCCGTGGGTAAAAGTAAAGGGAAATATATGCGAACAGGGTTTCATAATTTATTAATCGGACTGATAATCTCTATATTTCTGGCTGCTGCGCAATGCGGAAAACCCAACAACAGTTCGTCACTGTTTTTGCACTATACCAAACCGGCGGCGCAGTGGGTTGAAGCTCTGCCTGTCGGCAATGGCCGGCTCGCTGCTATGGTGTTCGGCGGTGCGGCTCAGGAGCGCATCCAGTTGAACGAAGGCACAGTATGGGCCGGCGGACCTTATGATAATGTAAACCCGGAAGCGTACCTGGCCCTGCCGCAGGTTCAACAGCTCATCTTTGCGGGAAATTATGAAAAGGCGCACCAACTGGTCAATGAAAAAATGATCGCCCGGCAAGCGCATGGTATGCCGTATCAAACCGCGGGCGACCTGGTTTTACATTTCCCCGGTCATGACTCGTGCAGCTATTACCAGCGCCGCCTGAATTTGGACAATGCCACTACAACGGTATCGTACCGGGTTGGCGATGTTACTTACAGCCGCGAAATATTTGCCTCCTTTACCGACCAGGTTATCATCATTCGCCTGAGCGCTGACAAGCCGGAGCAGATCAATCTTACGGCTGAATTTACCAGTCCCCAGCAGACAAGCGTGTCTGAAGAAGCGCCGGATGGGTTGGTGATGAACGGCCGCAGCAGCGATTTTGAAGGCGTAGCGGGACAAATCGAATTCCAGGCGCGCGCAAAGATTATCCCGCAAAGGGGAGAGCTTGTTTTTGAAAAAGGACGTTTGACCTTGCAAAATGCCGATAATGTGACGATTATGATCGCCATGGCCACCAATTTCATTAATTACAAAAATCTCGGCGGCGATGCGAACATGATTACCACGGAACAAATAAAAAAAGCGGCTCCGAAATCCTATTCCGATCTCCGCAATGCGCATATTGCGGCTTATCGCCAATATTTTGACCGTGTAACACTCGATCTTGGCACATCGGCCGCCGTCAACCTGCCTACGGATGAACGGGTAAAGCAATTCAGCCAGGGCAACGATCCCCAGCTTGCTGCGTTGTATTTTCAGTTTGGCCGTTACCTGCTTATTTCCGGGTCGCAGCCGGGCGGTCAGCCGATGACCCTGCAGGGTCTGTGGAATGAACAAATGCAGCCACCGTGGGACAGTAAATATACTATCAATATCAACACGGAAATGAACTATTGGCCGGCGGAACCGACCAACTTGCCTGAAACTGTAACACCGCTCATTCAAATGGTTACCGAACTGGCGCAAGCCGGCAGCGCAACCGCGCGCCGCATGTATAACGTCGGCGGCTGGGTTGCCCATCACAATACCGATATCTGGCGCATGACCGCCCCGATTGATGGCGCATCCTGGGGCATGTGGCCGAGCGGCGGCGCCTGGCTGTGCCAGCACCTGTGGCAACGCTACCTGTACAGCGGCGATCAACAATACTTGCAAACTGTTTATCCGGTTATCAAAGGCGCGGCGCAGTATTTTTTGGACTCTATGATAAAAGAACCGAGCCATAACTGGCTGGTGGTCTCGCCGTCTATTTCGCCGGAAAATGTGCATATCCCTGCACGAGGCATTGCTATCGATGCCGGGGTGACAATGGATAACCAGCTGGTGTACAGTCTTTTCAACACTACCATGCAGGCGGCTGATGTTTTGGGTGTGGATTCCGTTTTTTGCGCCCAGCTATTATCTGCCAGGGAGCGGCTGGCGCCCATGCAGATTGGCAAATACGGGCAATTGCAGGAATGGCTGCAAGATCGCGATAACCCGGAGGACAAGCATCGTCATGTTTCGCATTTGTGGGGCCTGCATCCCGGCAATCTCATTTCACCCTGGCGTACACCCGAGTTGTTTGCGGCCGCCAGAAAATCCCTGCAATTCCGCGGCGATGTTTCCACCGGCTGGTCTATGGCGTGGAAGATCAATTTTTGGGCGCGGCTGCTGGATGGCGACCATGCTTATAAAATGCTGACCGATCAATTAAGTCCTGTTTCCAGTAGCCGGTTTAGCCAGAGCGGCGGCACCTATCCCAACCTGTTTGACGCGCACCCGCCCTTCCAGATTGACGGCAACCTGGGCTGTACCGCCGGAATTGCGGAAATGCTGCTGCAAAGCTGCGATGACGCCATTTTTATTCTGCCGGCCCTGCCCGCCGCCTGGCCCAATGGTTCAGTAACCGGGTTATGCGCCCCCGGCGGATTTGAAATATCTTTTATCTGGAAAGAAGGCAAACCGCGCAAGATTCATATCAAATCGCACCTCGGCGGCAATTGCCGCATCCGCGTCTACGATCCGCTTAAAAGCACAGCTAAAACCGGCCTGCATTCTGCTGTAAAAGAGAATCCGAATCCGTTTTACCGTGTTCCACAGACCCCCGCGCCGATCATTGCCGATAGCGCTAAAGTGGAATCTGTTGGAATTAAAAACACTTTTATCTATGATTTTGATACCCAACCCGGCGGTGAATATGTTCTTTCTGCCGCGGATTGAATAAAATAATTAATTTACAACCTGTAATATATTTTAAGGAAAACCCGTTGAAACGAAAAGTTATGAAAAAGAATGCAAATTGGCAGGGGCTGTTCATTTTATCAATCACTGTAATGCTGATAATGCAAATGACTTTTTGCAGCAAAGACTCGCCGACCGCGCCCAAAAAGACGCCGGTTATTACCGGGCCCCCGGCGCTGCATACGGAGGGGCGCTGGTTTTTAAATAGTAATAATGAAAAGGTCATGCTGCGCGGCGTTAATATCGCCAGCCTGGAGTGGACCAATACCGGCGAAAATGTGCAGCAATCCCTGAATCATGTTATTACTGTATGGGGCGCCAACCTGGCGCGCATTCCGCTTTCCCAGGATCGCTGGTTTGGCAAGGCGCCCGGACAAATTGACGGGGGCGCTCAGTATCGGAGCATTGTGGATGCGCTGGTGAAAACGAGTATGGAAGCGAAAACCTATATCTTGCTGGAACTGCATTGGAACAATGCTAATGAATGGGGCCAGTATATCGGCCAGCATAAAATGCCGGATGACAATTCGTTAACGTTTTTGCAGGATCTGGCTACAACCTACGCCAACAATCCCGCGGTGCTGATTGGCGCTTATAATGAACCGCATGACGTTTCCTGGCCGGTTTGGCTGAATGGCGGCGAGGTGAAGGAAACTTTTGAGCAGAATGGCGTTTATACACCGCTCACTTTTAATACACCGGGCCATCAGGTGTTGTGCGACGCCATTCGCGCCACCGGCGCCAATAACCTTATTGTGTGCGGGGGACTGGATTGGGGATATGATCTGTCCGGCGTGTTGAATGGTTATGCCGTGAACGGAGAAAATATTGTTTATGATACCCATCCGTACCCCTGGAAAAGCACGGACTGGGACGGCAAATGGGGCGACGTCGGTCGGCAATACCCGCTGCTGGTGGGTGAATGGGGCGCTGAAGAAAACGCCGCCAACAAGCAATATGGCGTCAACATAGCCGTTTACCTGCGCTATAATAAATTCTGCTGGACGGCTTGGGATTTTCACGTTTCCGCCGGGCCGACGTTGATACTGGACTGGAACTATACGCCAACCTGGTTCGGGTTGCTGGTGATAAAGGAACTGAAAGAACCGGTTGTTATGGAGTAAACCCTGTTTTCTAAACTATATTATGCAATACTAGATCAATCTCAAGGAGTTACAATGAAAAACAACGCTATTCTTTGCTTCATCATCGGCCTGGTTATTCTGGTTGCCGGGTGTGGCGAAAAAATGACCGTGCCGCCGCAAACCCACCCCGACGTCAGCAAGTGGCAGGATCTGTTCGCGCCCGATCTGTCCAACGCGGTTTATGCCGATTCGGTTTGGACAGTTACTGATGGCGTGCTCACCGCCGCCCATGACGCCTGCATCTGGACGAAACAGGAATATGACAACTTTATTCTCGACCTGGAATTTATGACCTACCCCGGCACCAACAGCGGCGTTATCGTCTATTGTACGGATACGGAGAACTGGATCCCCAATTCTGTGGAAATCCAGATCGCAGATGATTACTCTGAACTGTGGGCCAACGCCGGAAAAACCTGGCAGTGCGCCGCTATATTCGGCCACCTGGGCGCTGCCAAAAGCCTGGTTAAAAAACCCGGCGAATGGAACCGCTTTACTATTACCTGCCGGGATAAAATGATCTATGTGATGTTGAACGGCGAAATGGTAACGACTATGGATATGAGCTTGTGGACCTCGGCAACCATGAATCCGGACAGCACCGAAATACCGTCCTGGCTCAGCACGCCGTTTGCGGAACTACCCACGCATGGCTATATCGGCTTCCAGGGCAAGCATGCCGATGCGCCGATCTCGTTCCGGAATATTAAAATTCATGTGCTGGAATAGAGTGATTGATATATCCAGATTGCTGCGGGTTTAACTCCCGCAGCCCTTTTACTTTCACCTCAAGTTTTTAATTTAGTGATTTTTTTTGCAGAGGGTAGTATTAAAAGCTTAATATTTGAACAAGGGGTTACAGCCCCTTGTTCTGATAACAGTTAGAATTACTGGCGGATATTATTGAAAATTGCAAATTTACAGCAATTTGCTATTATCAAGTACGTGATATAAATGAAACAGAGTTTCTGTTGACAAGGCCATTCCCAAACAGGAG
>CAYNSO010000097.1:0-13839 GCA_964399735.1 uncultured Cytophagia bacterium | reverse complement strand
CTTAAAAATTATACTTTATCCCCGCGCCTATTTCCAGGCCGGTTATGCCGTCGCCGTCTTTAATTGAGCCGTATAATAATTTAATATTCCCGCGCAGCGTAGTGTTTGGCGAAAGTACATATTCCGGCTGCGCCCCGGCGCCGAACATGAAAATTGAGGTGAATACGCTGCTTTCCGCATAATAACGGAGTTCGCCGGTGATGCCGAGCCAGGTCTTTTGATTGTAACGCATACGATACAATGAATATAATTCGTATTGATCGGGAGCTGATTTCTCCGCCTCGGTAACCATGGATGAACCGGAGAGATAGCTGTTTTTGCCCTTGCTGCGATACCTGCCGGTTATGGAAAAATAGTTATACCCCATATATTTCTGGTAGCGGCTATAAAAAACCAGCTTGGCGCCGGAACCGTAAAATTCCTCGCCATCGACTTGATCGCTGGCATAATGAGTGTAAATGACATCTGCGGAAATGGTACTGGTTTCGTCCAGACTGTAATCCATACCGGTATTGATCGTCAGTTCATTGCCCGGTTTGTAATCAGTCTCTTCGCCACCCATATCAATGGGTGAGAATCCGCCTTTGATCTGGCCGGAAACAGACAGGCCAACTACGACCTGGTCGCTCAACTTGTAAGCCCAGTTGACGCCCGGTGAAATGTTCAGGCCCTGACCGAAATTGGGCGTGGCCAGGTTATAATGGTTGAAACTGATGAGGTAGGAGGTATAATATTCTTCCAGGGTCAGTTCTTTTTTGCCGCTGGGCAGGTTGACGCCAAGACTGAACACAGCATTGAGCGGGCGTTTATACCAGGTAAGGCCAAGTTGGGTATCGGTAAGGCCGGACAAGGTAGTGAGGCCGTCGCCGGACACTGATGCGCCGGCAGCGCGCAAGTTAACGCTCACTTCGGAATTGATCGGAATATAACCGGCAATCGGCATAGAGATTTCGGAAAAGCCGGAGCCATCGCTAAACCAGTTTTGCATGACCGGCATAAAGGTAACATACCGATCCTGGGAAATTATAAAAATATCATCAGCTCGCGCTGTACCGAGCAAGAGTAAAATTATCCAGATTTTTTTCAGATTGTTCATATCACAGTCCAGTTTAGTATTTATCGAATCAGGATCATTTTCCTGGTGAATGTCTGTTGACCAGCGCCAAGGCGGTAAAAATAAACGCCGCCGGCAACCGGGGCGCCGGAATTGGCGCGGCCATTCCAAACCGCCGCATGTTCGCCGGTGGTTTGTACACCGTCGACCAGTGTGGCGACTTTGCTGCCGAGGGTGTTGAATATTTCCAGTTTTACGTGTTCCTGCCGGGCCAGACGATACCGGATAGTCGTTTCCGGGTTAAAGGGATTGGGATAATTCTGTTCCAGGGCAAAGCTGTAAGGAACCAGCGGAATACCGTCGTTATTGTTTTGCGCAAAAGCAGTGGTGCCTATGATAACCATAAAATTGCGGGTCTGCTTGTTGCCGGAAATATTTACAGTAAAATTGTTATTCGTGACCGGAATGATCGCTCCATAATCCTTGTCGAATACATACACATTCATGCTGTCCGGCAAGCTCCCGGTTTCGCTGAGCGAGATGGAGACCTTTTTCATATTGGCAAGAGATGTATTGAGCGTTAGATCCCATTTGTTGCCACTTGCAGCAATTGGTTTGAAATTACCGGCATAGCGTTTTCCATCGGCAATAATAGATAGCCGCACATAATCGCCAATCGGCGGGGCTTCGCAGAAATCGGCTTTGTCGCTGCCATCCAGGGCGCCCTTGAGCAGGCCGAGATAATTTTGTGTATCGACAGCATCCGTACCGGGAATTTTCGCCGCCAGCTGTAATACATAATCCGACCCGGCAGCGGTGATTGGTAATGCAGAGCGGGGTAGCGTTGACGGGTATTCGACCGGCGAAATAGTAACAGTAACAGGGGATAGAGACCGGTTATAGACAAAGTATCCTTCCCAGGGGTTGAGAGAAAAAACATTATACTGGTAATCGTTTATTACGGGATTCCAATAAATTGGCGGTTCCAGGTATTCATCCGCCTGCTGATGCTCAACATAAACGGGGAAAGCAAAGGGATTGGCGACCTGGTTCCAGCCGGGTTGTAAAACCGTGGAATAGGATTCATCGGTCGCTAGAGAGGTTATATTCTCTACATCGAACATTTTGCCATCGCGGGTGATCAGCCAGAATACTTTACCGGGATACACAATGTGGGGTTGCAAAGGATCAAAAGGATATTCTGCAAAACCGTTCTCTGCCGCTGCGTCATAATACGTGAGCCGCCACCGGGTATTATCATAATCACCATAGTCATCCATAAAAGTCAACAATACAGACGGGTGTAATAATATCCCCGGCGCCGACACCATGTGGTATTTCATCGGCAACAGGTCAAGAGGCGGTATATAATGAGATGCGTAAACCTGGATAATTGCCGGCTGAGTTGCAGCATCCATCGCCGGGTAGGTTAGCGTTGTAGAACCGTTCGATAAACGAATATAATATTCCAGTCCCCGCAAAGTTACCGCTTGTGCCGGAATAATGGCGCTGATGGTTGTATTATTCAGCGTCATATCGGTGGAATCATACACTGATTTTCCGCCCTGACGATAGTACAATTTCATAATTTCAGGGGTCCAGGTAGTGGAGGACAAAGAAGCGGTAAGCGTGTATGCGCTTTCATAATTTGCCACTGGTGTGGTAACACTCAGTGAAATATCGGTAGCGGTTCCGCTTAATGGTATGGAATGGGGAATTCCGGAATCATTGGCGCTGATGACCAGGGTGGCGGTTTTGCTGCCGCTGGTAGCCGGAGTAAAACTGATGGCAAATTTTTGGGCGCCCAGCGAAGGCAATGACCACCAGGTTTGCACAGGAGTAGCTAAAGCAAACTCGCTGCGGTTGGCGCCGGTAATGCCGACGGCATTGATGACCAGGTTACCGGAACCATTGTTGATGACAGTTATCGTGTCGTATTTGGTTGCACCCACATTGACCTGCCCAAACGCCAGCGCCTCCTTGTCCGTAGCAAAAATCGGTTCGCCGCCTGTGCCGGCAAGCTGGATGGTATCAGGACTTGATGCGGCGTTGTGGTAAAAAACAATCATGGCCGATTTACTGCCGGCGCTTTGCGGAGTAAAGGTGACCGGAAAATCGAGAGATTCGGATTCATAGATGGGAATTTCGTTTTGATCATTTGCTATTGAAAAATCGTCAACATTGGGGCCGCTGAGAAAAGTTTCGTAAATTAACAGCTCGCCGCTGCCGGTATTGGTAACGGTTATTGTATCGCTGCGGGACGCGGATACGGCGACCGGGCCGAAATTCAAAGTTGTAGTGTTTGCCGAAAACACCGGCGTCACGCCGCTGCCGCTTAGCGACACTGTCGGGTTGCCGCCATTGCTGTTTATAACAAGCGAGGCGGAGAATGTTCCTGCCGCAGTGGGAGAAAAAGTCACCGGCGCCTTGCGGCTTGTTGCCGGGGCAAGCGAAAAGGCGGCCGGATTGGTAGAAAATTGTCCCGGGTTGGCGCCGCCCAGAACTATTGATGTGATGTTCAAAATTACCGAACCGCCATTGATAACAGTAACCGAGTCTGTTGAACTGCTGCCAATTGTCACTGAACCAAAGGGTAGAGTGGTTGGCACAACTTGAATAACCGCCTGCGAGCCTGTGCCAACCAGGGACACCTGGCCGATTCCGCCATCGCTTTGAATGGTTATCTGGGCGGTATAAGCGCCGATAACGGTGGGCGAAAAGGCGACCGGCAGTTTTACGTTTTCGCCAACCTCAACCTCAAAGGGCGTCGGTGTCGACAGGTTAAAATTTGCAGCATTGACGCCGGAAATGATAATCTCCGAGACGATGAGACTGTCTGTACCGGTATTGGTAACATAGATTGTATCATAGGACGTTGTGGTGATGCCGGTTGTAAAATTCAGCGTTCCGGGCAATACCTGCAAAACCGGCGTTACGCCTGTACCGGTAAATATAATTTGACCTGCACCGCCGTCGCTTTCAATATTCAAGGTGGCGGTGTGGCTGCCGGTGCGGGTGGGAGTAAAAGTAACTGTAAAAGCGCCATTCTCCCCCGGCGCTATTTTGGGCGGCAGCGCCGTTACTGTAAAAGAAGCGGCGTCTGTTCCGGAAAAGATAGCCGAGGTTACATTTAGTGAATCAGCCCCGCTATTGGTTATTAACGGAGTATTGGAAAGAGTTTTGGTGGAATTTGTCCGCATATTGCCAACAGATACCGTTGAGGAAAGCGGGGATAGCAACGGGGCGATGCCGGTTCCGGTTAATGAGATTGTTTCATTGCCGCCATCGCTGTTGATTGTCAACGTTGCGTTGTGTTCGCCGCTTCGTTCGGCAAGAAATTCAATATAGATCTGCCTGGCGGCTTCCTGTTCCAGCGTAAAGGGTTCATTGGTAACTGTAAATGATACAGCATCCGTGCCGGCAATCTGCAGAGAGGTAACCTGCATACCGGCAGAGCCAATGTTGGTCACCTGTACCGAATCGGTTTTGGCAACACCGACTCTTTGGTTGTTGAATGGTAAAGCCGTTTTGTTGACCTGCAGTACCGGCGCTATACCATTACCGGACAGGGGAATAGAGACCGGCTCGCCGGCTATCGTTGCGTCGAGGCTGGCTGACGAGGGCGTAGCCGCCGGCGGGGTAAAAGTTAGCACAATCCCTTGGGACTCGCCGGGGTTCAGGACAAATTCAGTTGTGATAATTGAAAAATGAGCGGCATTGGTTCCGGACAGGGCAAAGGGGCCGACCGTCATTTCTCGGTAACCGGTATTGGTAACAACCACGGAATCGGTTTTCCCGGTAGCCGTCCGCACGCTTCCAAATTCCAACGCTATGGGAACTGCTGTATAAATCGAGTTGTCGTAACTGCTGCTGTACACGCCGCGCGCCTGGGTGCCGGCCAGGAAAACGCCTTCGTTGTTTATCAGCAGAGCGGCAATGCGATTTGGGTCAAGACCGGAATTTATAGCCGTCCAGTTTTCACCCAGGTTGGTGGACTGGAAAACGCCGCCGCCCAGAGTTCCAGCAAAGATATGGCCTTTACGGTTAATATATACTGTCGCCACATCCAGGGTAGTCAAACCGTTACTTTTTTGCGTCCAGGTAAAGCCCTTGTCGTCGGAGCGATAAACGCCATCGTTTGAAGAAGCAAACATATAACCGTCATCACGCCAGGCCAGACGTTGACCGCTTGTAAATGGCCCGGCAGGATTTACCTGGAACCAGTTTACGCCATTATCTTCTGATTTTTGCAAGCCGCTATATGTCGTTACATATAATGTGTCTACATCGGCAATCATATCGGTCGCTTCAAGATATGTTGTCGTTTTTTTTATCCAGTTATTGCCGTTATCAGTGGTTTGATATACTCCATCATAAGTAACAATAAATGGTTCACCGGCAGAATTAACAGTCATGGCTCTTATTTCCAAACCGGTCAGGCCGTTATTAGCTTGATCCCAGTTGGCGCCGTTATCCGGTGAACGGTATATTCCATCCAGTTCCGTGCCGATAAAGATATAACCGTTGTCTTTGCTAATGATTTTGTGAATATGTTTACCGGCCAGTTCAGGAATTTCGGACCAGTTCGTTCCATTGTCGGTGGAACGGAATAATCCGGTCATGGAACCGGCATAAAAATTACCATTCGTATGTTCATGCAAAGCCGTGATTATGGTATTGTTCAGCCCGTTATTAACTTTGAACCACAAGTCGCCTTGATTTGAGGAAAAGAACACACCATCAAAAGTCCCCAGAAACAGGTTACCGGCAGAATTGAGCAAAATTTTATGAATACCCCGGCCCAGTAAATTGGTACTGGCTTCCGACCAGTTTTCGCCGTTATCTGTTGAAATATAAAACCCGTTGGTCGTTCCGGCAAAAATATTACCGTCCGTATCTATTACCAAATCGGTTACATCGCCAGTCGTTGGCAGGCCGGTATTGATAAAATTCCAGGTTTGGCCATTATCGGTGGAACGCCGCACTCCTTCAAAAGAACCAATGAAAATTTCATTTGCGGCATTAACCGCAATAGCGTTTTTGGAAAATTCAGCCGCGGCAAGGGCATAAAGTGGATTCCAGGAAAGCCCGGCATCTATCGAAACAAATACATCATTATAGGTGGCGGCAAATATCCATCCGCCGTCATTGATATATAAATCAACGACCCCTCCCGAAGAAAAACCGGTTATTGCCTCCCAGGTATCACCATCATTAATTGAGCGGTAGAGGTTGTCGTTGCAAGCGGCAAGAATATAACCGTCAGAATTAATGAGCAGGTTGTTCACTGAAAAGCTGGTCGGCAGGCCATTATTTATCAATACCCAGTTTGCGCCGTAATCATCGGATCGATATAAAAAGTTATTATAACTGCCGACAAATAAATGCCCATTGGTCGGGCTGACGGCAATACACTGTAATTCCTGACCGGGCAGGTTGGATGTAATATCATTCCAGTTGTTGCCGTCATCACCGCTGGCGAACACGCCGGTTTGCGCGGCAGTATAAATAACTCCGGAACTGTTTATACCAAGGTCAAAAACGTTGCCGCCGTAGGGCCCGTTTGTCGGCTGCCAGGTAACCTGGGCATTGGCCGCAATCATTCCAGTCAATATGATAACCGACACACTGATTAACCAGAATTTGAAATTTGTAAAACCCCTGATGATTCTATTTTTAAACATAAACATATCCTTTTTCTCACAAACTGGTCGCTGGATTATAAACTCGGTTATGGTAAAGACGGCGGCGCCGGAGGATCGGGTAATACGTCAAATGTTTTTACCGGTATGGGCAAAGTGGGGGGAATATTAATGCCTATATCGCCGCCGGCTCCGGAGGTAATGGCTTCTTCGGTACTCTTGCGGGTTTCCTGTCCCGGCAGAAATTGCGCGCCGCTGTTATTGGCCATTGTTTGCAGCCGCTCATTAAGCAGGTTTTGGGCGCCGGGCAGGCCAACTTTGTTAACCTGGGTTGATGTTCCCGATCTGTCCATTTTATCGATAGAAGCCAGCAGTTCATCGCGGCTTGAAGATTGGATCATACCGATGGTTTCGGTTTCCTCTAGTTTTTCCCGGCCGATTTCAAATTTGGGGTCCAACTGCACCGCTTGTCGGAAAAACGTTTCCGCCTGGGCTGGCTGTCCGGCATCCTGCCTTTCCAAACCATTGCAATAGGCCAGAAACGCCTGCAAGTTTTTGGTGGGGATATAGAGTATCTTTTTCTTTTCTTCCGGCGTTAATTCTATGCCCATTGTAGAAACAATACCCAGTACGACTTTTTTTTCTAACAGAAACAGGTCTTTGAGGGTGTTGGCGCTTCTGGCTTTGAGTGGCGGTTTTTGAGTAATATAATCCCGGTATTCCAGGTTGATCTGTAAAAAATCATTGTTAAAAATATCATAATATCCGGTAACAACCTTGCCGGCGCCAAACAGCTTGCCATATTCCGGGGCTGTACCCTCTTTGACCATTCCGGACTGGCCCAGGGCAATCTCTTCCATAAGGGAATTCAGGCGAATCCGTTCGACAATGCTAATGCCCGGCACCTGGCTCAGATCGGTGATCATCATTTCACCCAGGCCGACGCCGAGGTTTTTATATTCTTCATTGTCGCCGCGGTATTGCAGCGGGAACACTGCCAGCATGTCCGGCGTCAGGTTTTCCGGGGCCATTAACTGTTCGTTTTCCAGAACCTGGCGAGCTTCTTCTTTGGCTAAATCCCTGCTGATTATATCATAGTGGCTGCGCATGAGTTTTCGGTAAGGCGATAAACGGGATACCTCTGTATAATGGCGATAGATAGTTAACGCCTCGTCAACCTTGCCATTATATTCCAGGCTTAACCCATAATAGTACTGAGTTTTGGCGTCGGTTGGGTCATAATGGTAGGCTTTTTCCAGAAAGGTTTCGGCGTTGCGGTATTTTTCTATCTTGATACAGATAACACCCAGGTCGCGCAACGCTTTGTCGTTTTTCGGATTTTGCTTTATTGCCTGGGACAGTTTTACCATCTCTTTCCTGTAATCCGGCGTTGCGCCTTTAAGCGGTATCGCCAGGCCGGCTATCATCACTGCAATACAACCGGTTACGAGGAAATGATTCACTCTCTTGTGCATAATTTGATCCGTTTATTTTAGTTTCCTGTATTTCTGAATTATACAAACATAAAATTTATCTGCATAAAAATACATTAAAATATAAGATGACTGGAATATTATAGCAAGACATTTCTGTTGTAAATTTAAAAATTTTAAGAGCTTGCATTTTTAGCATATTTTTGAACTTTTTTACCGTTTCGTGCATCTAATAAAGAAAAGTAAAAGAATAATCTAAAGATCAGGAGCAGGATATGTTATATTCAAGATATAAACATTTGATTATAAAAGGGTTGATGCTCGTCACAGTTCTTGTTTTTACCACCGGAACCATTGCCGCGGAAACCAAATGGTATTCCTTTAACGAAGGTCTGGCGCTGGCCGGGAAACAAAATAAAAGTGTGATGATCGATTTTTATGCTGACTGGTGTCACTGGTGCAAGGTTATGGACAAGAACACTTTTCAGGATAAAACAGTAGCCAAAAAACTTGCCGACCGGTTTATCACAATTAAACTTGATGCCGAAGACGACGGCGGAAAAGTGCAGTATTTAAACAAGAGCTATAATAATGTTGAATTCACCCACGCATTTGGCGTCACCGGGTTTCCCTCCCTGGCCTTTCTGGACGACAAAGGCAAGATCATCACGGTTTTGCCGGGCTATGTGCCGCCGGAAGATTTTATCAATGTTTTAAATTACATTGATAGCAAATGCTGGGAAAAGCAAGTCTCTTTTGAGGAATATTTAAAGAATAAGGATTGTGGAAAAAAGTCCTGATTCCCTCTGCAACAGATTTCAGACTGGAACAAGGGGTACATCCCCTTGTTCTGTTCATCGGGGTTGATCTGCTTTTTAAATTTTAATTGATATTAAACATTTTCCTGCTTAATTTCCAGATATATCAATCATTATTATTTCATTTATGAATTGTATAAAATTCGGACATTCTTGTGCCGTCTGTCTCGGCATTACGGCCATTACCTTGCAGATCGTATTGACGCGGGAATTTTTTGCCGTTTTTTATGGCAACGAATTGTGCATTGGTATTTTGCTGGCTGTATGGTTGGTGTGGGTTGCCGTTGGCAGCCGTCTGGGTGTGTTTTTGACTCGCTATGAATTTTTTAAAAATCCGCAACTCTTTCCTGTTTTACAAACCGGCAGCATTTTAGCCGGGATTGGCGCTGCGATCCTGATCAGATTTGTACGTGTTTTCCTTGCTGTTCCCCCGGCCGAGTATATTTCATTTGTTGAACTGGTGGGTTTTGCCTTGCCGATATTTGCTGTGCCTTGTCTGCTGGTGGGTTTGCAATTTGCACATCTGGCCGGGTCGGCGCAGTCCAGGGGAATAATAACGAATGACCAGGGTGCGGTGATCTATATATTTGAAGCAGCCGGCAGCGCAATCGGGGGCATAGCGGTCAGCCTGGTGGCGCTACTTTTTTTTACCAATTTACAGGTACTGTTTTTATTTGGTGCGCTCAGCGCCCTGTTTTTTCTGTGGTGCAGGGTCAAATGGAGCCTGGCGCCGGCGTTTTTATTTCTGTTGTTGTTCATATTACCGCAGGCGCGGCGCCTGGAGTTTCTGGTTGTGCAAAAATATTGGCAGTCTTTTCATAAGGATATGCAGCTTGTGGAATGGCGGCAATCCCGCTTTAGTGAATTATCGGTAATTAAATGGAGCGGCGAAAAGACCCTGTATAGCAACAGTGCAAAACAGACCCTGCTGCCGGACCCGCTAGGCGCTCAGGAACTGGCGGCGCTGGCGCTGGTGCAG
Source organism: uncultured Cytophagia bacterium (assembly GCA_964399735.1). Classification (GTDB taxonomy): domain Bacteria; phylum Zhuqueibacterota; class Zhuqueibacteria; order Residuimicrobiales; family Krinioviventaceae; genus Fontivivens. Next base: position 3,913 of record CAYNSO010000097.1, on the reverse strand, counting down.
CATCCGCAACCCGGTCAAATTCTGTTGATCGGTGGCGGCCTGGGCGGCGCGGCTGCAGAATTGGCACGCAGCAGTCATGCGCAAGTCGTTTACGTGGAACTGGATCGGCAGGCATTCACCCTGGCGCTGGCGCAATACGACAGCGTACAGCAATCCGCGTTTAAACAGGGCAATCTGCACATCGCTTTTACTGACGGACGGGCATATTTGAACGCTGGCGACGGGGAATTTGATATCATAATCATCAATATTGGCAAACCGGCTACCGCTGCCGCCAACCGCTATTATACTGCTGAATTTTTTCAGTTGACGCGGTCAAGACTTGCAGCCGGCGGCGTTTTGGCTATTTGCGGCTTTCCGGCGGCAGAGAACTATTTCGGTCCCGAATTGTTGCAATTGAATGCCGGATTGTATGCGCTGCTGCGGGAAAATTTTAGCGATGTGCTTGCATTACCAGGCGATAATGCCTGGTATTTTGCAGCGACCGATACCGTTACTCTCACCCGTGACCCGGAGGCGATGAGCGCCCGGTTTGAACAGCAAGGGCTGTCTTTTGATTATTTTTATCCACAAATGTACTGGCAGTATGCCCTGCCTTATCGCCTTGATCAGCTCGAGTTGTTACTGACCAATACTACTGTTAATCGGTTGAACCGGGATTTTACGCCGGTATCCTGGTATTACGATTTTGTGTTGTGGAACAAGCTGGTACGCGGCCATTCTGTGTTTTTTACCAAACTGGCCGCCATTGATTATTTACACGTGCTATTTTTTTCTGTGATTGTCTTTTGTCTTCTTTTCATTATTATGTTGTTACGCAAAAGCAGGGGCGCCTCACAGGGCGGAATTATAATATTGACGGTTTTCTTTGGCCTGGCAAGTATTACGGTGAATATAATTTTGTTACTCACTTTTCAGGTGATTTTTGGTTACATCTATGAATGGTTGGGAATCATTATGGGGCTTTTTATGGCCGGGATGGCGCTGGCTTCACGCTTGATGTATGGATGGAGTAAAAAAGCAGATTCCGTGCTGTTATTATCACTCCTTTTGATCGTTACTGTTCTTTTGCTTTTTTTCATGCCCCTGATTTCAACTGGAATTCAAAACACCCGAACGATTTTTGGATTTATAATATTGGTGATATTCTCCGGGGCAATAACCGGCGGCGGGTTCCCGTTATTATCAGGCATCTGTAACAGACTGACCGGTCGTTTATCCGCCGGTGTTATTTATGCAAGCGATCTGGCCGGCGCTGCGGCGGGTTCATGCCTGATGAGCGGGTTTTTTATACCCTTGTATGGCTTTTTCAAAACATTGCTTTGGATTGCCGTTATTGGTTTGGTTTTGATTTTGTATTGGTTTTTTACGAATAGACTGCATTTTACAGAACGCAATAACAGCATCTAAAAAAGTTGTTTGTGTTTATTATACGGAGAGTTGGTTTAAAAAGTCTTGAATCTTTCTGATAAATCCACTACATTCGCCAATTCATTTAACCATAAGGAGCGCACAATGAAATTAAAAACCATCCCGATTTTTTTAGCATTTTTATGTATGGGTTTCGGCGATGCGGTTGGTCCGTTTGTCAGCCTGGCCAAAGAATCTTTTAATCTGTCCTATACCATAGCCCAGTTAATTCCTTTTGTCGGTTTTATTATGTTTGGCCTTTTATCCATTCCTATGGGCATTTTGCAGGACAAGACCGGTAAAAAATTTATCCTGCTGCTTGGATTGGTCATTGCATTAATGGGAATGCTCATTCCTTCCCTGCTGGGCTTTTCCACTTATCCGGTCTTTTTGATTACAGTTATGCTGTTAGGCGCAGGAGCAACCATATTGCAGGTAGCCGGCAACCCGATTATGCGGGATGTGTCAGAAGAGGGCAAGTATTCGCGCAATCTTTCGATGGCCCAGTTTGTTAAAGCCATTGGTTCACTGTCCGGGCCGTTGCTGCCCGCGGCTGCCGCTTATTTTTGGAAAGGCGACTGGAGTATTGTATTTCCCGTTTACAGTGTGTGTTTATTGATCACCCTGGTTCTGATTTCTTTTCTTAAAGTTGAAAAACATCAGGAAAAAAAACAAACCGCTAGTTTTGCTTCCTGTTTTGCACTGTTGAAGAACGGGTATGTATTTACGATGGTTCTGGCTATTTTTGTATATGTCGGCGCAGAAGTGTGTATGAGTTCCGGTATTCCGCTGTTTTTAAAGTCGGCTTATAACATTGATATCAGCACCGTTGGTGTGCTGGGCACGGGATTGTTCTTCCTGGCGCTGACCATCGGCCGTTTTATGGGCGGCGTGGTGTTGACCTGGATTTCACCGAAAAAGTTTTTTATATTTACTTCAATTTTATCATTGCTTGGTATTGCGGGTTTATTTTTGGGCGTTAAAATGATTGCTATAATCAGCATGTTTATTATCGGCCTTGGATTTGCCAATATCTTTCCGCTGGTGTTTTCCATTGCAGTGGACGCCATGCCGGAACGGAGCAATGAACTTTCCGGCCTGATGATAACCGCCATAGCCGGCGGCGCGCTGATTCCGCCGATTATGGGTTTGGTAGCAGACAAGAGTTCCGTGCTGACGGGCTTTCTTGTCCCCCTGGCCGCTATTTTGTACATAACTTTTATTGCCCTGAAGAACGCTAAAAAAGCATAATAACAGGAGCTAACGCAATTATGAAATATGATCAGGATAAACGTATTGTTATGACCCTGGATGCCGGGGGCACGAATTTCGTCTTTTCGGCGATACAGGGTAACGAGGAAGTCATCCAGCCGATAACGCTGCCGTCCAATGCCGCCAATCTGCAAGCCTGCCTGGATACAATAGTGACCGGCTTTCAACGCATTAAAACTGAAATAAAAGGTGAACCTGTTGCCATCAGCTTTGCCTTTCCCGGCCCTGCCGATTACCCCAATGGTATTATTGGCGACCTGGCCAACCTGCCGGCCTTTCGCGGCGGGGTAGCGCTTGGGCCCATGCTGCAAAATATTTTTAAAATTCCGGTTTATATCAACAATGATGGTGATTTGTTTGTATACGGCGAAGCCATTGCCGGGTTGCTGCCCGCCATTAATAGTGAATTGCAGCAAGCCGGCAGTCCCAAGCAGTACAAGAATCTGTTTGGCGTTACCCTCGGCACCGGTTTTGGCGGCGGTATTGTGCGAGACGGTAACTTGTTTATTGGCGATAACGCAGCTGCCGGAGAAATATGGGTAATGCGTAACAAGGTATACCCCAAATCTTTTGCCGAAGAAGGCGCCAGTATACGAGCTGTCAAGGGCGCTTATGCACGGGTGGCCGGAATAGCTTTTGATAAGAGTCCGGAACCGAAAGAAATTTTCGAGATCGGTAGCGGTCTGAAACCGGGTAACAAACAGGCGGCCCTGGAGGCTTTTCGGGAACTGGGCCAGGTCGTTGGCGACGCCCTGGCTAATGCCACGACGCTGATTGACGGACTGGTTGTTGTTGGCGGTGGACTGGCCGGCGCGTATAGCTTGTTTCTGCCGGCAATTATTGCGGAAATGAACGGCGTTGTGGAAACTTACAAAGGCGCAGCGGTTAATCGTATGGAATCGCGCGCATTTAATCTGGAGGATGCAAAAGAAAAAGCTGTTTTTATACGCGGCGAGGTGCATGAAATTTCCGTGCCCGGCAGTGGAAAAAAGATATTGTACGATCCGCTGAAAAGGGTGGGGGTTGGCATTTCACGGCTGGGGACGAGCAAGGCGGTCAGCGTGGGCGCTTATGCCTTTGCCTTGCACGAACTGGATAGCAAATAGATATAAACTTGCCTTTGAGAGCAAGGGGGCTATGCCTCCGTTATATTCGGGGGCTGTATCAAAAGCCCCTATTTATAAAGGTAATTTAAAACATAAAACAAACAAAACAAACTTGTCATTTCGAG
>CAYNSO010000096.1:0-13938 GCA_964399735.1 uncultured Cytophagia bacterium | reverse complement strand
TTAAAACATTTCATCTTTATGGCTCTATATGATTTTCAGTGGGTAATATTACCGATTGACTTATTGTTTCATAAATATAAAAGGCTAAAAAAAATTCTTTGCATTTACAGTTATTATTCACAAAAATGAATTAGAACAACGATACGCTTTTCCCCTCTGCAAGCTCAGCGAACTCTGGTTTTATTTTTTTACCGCAAAGGCCGCCGGGGTCGCAAAGAAAAAAAGAGTAGCGTTGTTCAAGTCCTTTTTTCCTTTCATATTTTTAAAGCGCTAAAAACAATTGTAAAAAATTACTCATGGAAAACCATATAGAGCCAATTTTGTTTTACCGGCAAAGATCGTTTATTTGATATTTGGAAATTTATCAAGTTGGTTCTTTTGTTAACATAAATATAAAATATTGATATTATGTTTATTTTTATTAAATTTTTTAGCTATCTTGATACTTTTAATTCCCTGTCACTTTTTTAACTGGAAGAAAAAACATGATTACATCAAGCGTTCTTTTAACTTTGGTATTAATCGGGGTAATTGCCGGAATATTATCAGGCATTTTTGGTATTGGCGGCGGGGTTATTATCGTTCCCGCTTTAATCTATATTTTGGGGTTTTCCCAACATCAGGCAACCGGTACCAGTCTGGCGGTCTTGCTGCCGCCAATTGGTTTGGCAGCAGTACTGGAATATTACCGGCATGGTCATGTGGACCTCAAAGCTGCTTTAATCATTGCGCTGTCGGCTTTACTTGGCGCATGGCTGGGCGCAATTCTGGCTAACAAACTATCTGATGCTGTTTTACGCCTGGGATTCGGGATATTTGTTGTTACAATCGGGTTTTATATAATTTATGGAGCTACAAAAAAAATGGGGTGGCTATAAAATAAAACTTGATAAATTCAATAAAAGTTAGCGATTCTATGGCAAAAACAATAACTTTGGTATATAATTTGCTGTTTTTTGAGCCAGTTCTGGCAGCAAGTTCCTGATCCAACACAAAAAAAATGGAGATACCAGATGGTCGAGGCAAGTAACTATTACCGAAAGGGGTTGTTATGGCAATAAAAGCATTGATCAATAATCTGGCAATTTTACTTGCATTAAGCTTTATCTTTTTGTTTATAAGCGAACGCTGGACGAATAGACCTCTAGTGCGCAAGATCTCAATTGCTTTGTTGTTCAGTCTGGTCAGCGTTGTTGCCATGCTCACAACATTTGTTCTGGAACCGGGTGTTGTTTTTGATGGCCGTTCCGTGGTAATCAGCATCGGCAGCTTGTTTGGCGGTTGGTTGACGGCAGTTTTTACAGTGATTACCGCCAGCCTTTTTCGGCTGTACATGGGCGGTGGCGGCGCATGGCCAGGGGTCGGGGTAATTACTGCTTCCGCATTAATTGGCCTGGCATATCGGTATTTACGAAAAAGCAACCCCCGCCTGGAAAAACCTGTCTTTCTTTACATTTTCGGTGTTATCGTCCATGTAGTTATGTTGCTTATTATGCTCACTCTTCCTGCAAATGCAGTAACGCAATTTTTTAATAAAATAAGTATTTGGGTAATTATTTTCTTCCCGATAGCTACTTTATTACTCGGTACGTTATTATCCGATCTTGATAAAAAACTAAAAGCCTTGCAGTCTATTAAAGAAGATGAAGAAAAACTGCGCGGCTTTTTCAACTCTGACGTCGTTGGCACTCTGTTTTGCGATATTGATGGCACAATCCGGGAAGCCAATGACTTGTTTTTGAATATTATCGGTTATAACCGGGATGATTTACAAGCAGGCTTTATAAACTGGAATAACTTGACGCCAAAAGAATACTCTTCCCTGGATCAGGAAAAAATTAAAGAAGCAGAGCAAAGAGGTTCTTGCATCCCGTATGAAAAACAATATATCCATAAAAATGGTCAGCTTGTCTGGGTTCTGGTTGGATTTGTTATCATTGGTGAAAAACGTCAAGATATATTGGCTTTTGTTCTGGATATAACAGAACGAAAAAATGCCGAATCACAGATTACCAAAAATCTTAAAGAAAAAGAGGTCATGCTGCGCGAGATTCATCACCGCGTTAAAAACAATATGAATATTATCACCAGCCTGCTCAATCTGCAGGCAATGCAAATACCCGAAAATGTTATAGCCGCGGACATATTCCGCGAAAGCATTAACCGTATTCAATCCATGGCCATGATACACGAAAGGTTGTACCGCAGCCAGGACTTTTCCAGCATTTTTATGCGCGATTATATCCAGAAACTGGTTTTTGACTTGCAACACTTGTACGATACTTTTGGTAATATTAAAGTTGTTTTTGATATTAAAGACATTTCCCTCGATATCAACTCGGCAATTCCAATGGGCCTTATTTTAAACGAGTTGGTCACCAATGCCTTTAAACATGCTTTCCCGGATCGGGTTAACGGCGCCCTGGAAATTATATTCACTTCTGTCGATAAAGATCATTATTCCCTGTTTGTGCGGGATGACGGAATTGGTCTGCCGGAACATATTGATATTTCTACCACAAAATCACTTGGCTTGCAATTAATTCACATCCTTTCTTTACAGTTGAACGGATCTTTGACCATAACCAGAGAGAATGGAACAACTTTTAATGTCTGCTTTCCCAAAAACTGAAAATTATGGCGCGTGTATTAATCGTTGAAGATGAAGCAATTATTGCCATGGCTTTGCAAAACAAAGTTATGGATTGGGGATATCAGGTGCTGCCGATAGCCCGGTCAGCTGATGACGCTGTTAAACTATGCCAGGAATTAAAACCGAATGTTATTTTGATGGATATATTGTTGCAGGGGCAGCAAACCGGTATTGATGCCGCTTGTAAAATTCTTGCCGAACAACCGATCCCTATTATTTATATTACCGGAAATGAACACATGCTTAATGACAAGCGGTTAACAAACTATCTCCCCCTGGAAATAATTAACAAACCTCCATCAGACCGGCTGTTATATACAATAATGGAGAAATATAAAAATTTACAAGGTTAATGGCTGAAAAAAAAAGCCGGATTTTTAATTTTTTGATCCGGCTTTTTTAAAACTAGCTATAATTACAGTTGTTTTTTTTATTTACAGATCTGTTTGGCTTGAGTAACAACATTTTCAACTGTAAAGCCAAAGTGTTCAAATACTTTTTTGTACGAGCCGCTTTCACCAAAGCGATCGAGGGTAATAGCGCCGCCATTATCACCCACCCACTCCCGCCAGCCGAATGAAGAACCGGCTTCAATAGCCAAACGCGCTTTAACCGCGCCCGGCAGAACAGATTCGCGGTATTCAGCAGTTTGCTCCCGGAACAATTCCCAGCAGGGCATACTGACAACCCGCGCATCGATATTCTCTTTTGCCAGCAAATCACGAGCTTGCAGCGCCAGGGTCACTTCAGAACCGCTGGCTATCAGAATTACATCCGGTTTGGCGCCTTTTTCTTTGGCCAGAATATAAGCGCCCTGTAATACACCGGCAGCGTTGCCCAGCTTAGCCTGGTCAAACACCGGAATATTTTGCCGGGTTAGCAGCAACATGGTAGGTCCATCTTTATACAACATGGCGGCTTTCCACGCATAGGTGGTTTCATTGGGATCGCCGGGACGAATCACATGCAGGTTGGGCATCAGCCGGAATGAAGCCATTTGTTCAACAGGTTGATGGGTTGGGCCATCCTCGCCAACGCCAATGGAATCATGCGTCATTACATAAATAACCGGCAACTTCATAATCGCCGCCAGCCGAATTGCCGGGCGGGCATAGTCGGTAAAGACAAAAAAAGTGCTGGCAAAAGGCCGTAATCCACCATGTAAAGCTAAACCATTCGCCGCACCGCACATAACAAACTCGCGTACTCCCCAGGCGATATTACGATTGGCAGGATTTTCTTTGCTAAAATAACCGCTTTTGCTTAAAAATGTCTTGGTAGAAGGATTCAGATCAGCGCTGCCGCCAATCAGGTATGGCGTTTTATCGGCTATCATATTCAATACCTTTCCCGAAACATTGCGGGTCGCGGCTGCCGGGTCTTCGCCTTTGAATACAGGCAGTTGTGCATCCCAACCATCCGACAGTTCGCCGGCAATTGCGGATTTTAACTGCGCCGCCAGTTCAGGAAATTCGCGACTGTATGCGGAAAATTTGCTGTTCCATTCAGATTCTTTCGCTTTGCCTTTTTCAGCAACCTTGTTAAAATGTTCAATTACCTTTGCCGGCACCAAAAACTTTTCATCTTCCGGCCAGCCGTAGGCTTTTTTGGTTAACCGAACTTCTTCTTCACCCAGAGGCGCGCCGTGCGCTTCAGAGGTATTGACCATATTGGGTGAACCAAAACCAATATGTGAACGGATAATGATGAGCGAGGGTTTATCGCTTACTTTTTTAGCTTCAGCAATAGCATTACCAATCATTTCAACATTATTGGCATTATCGCCAATATTAATAACATGCCAGTTATAGCCTTCAAAACGCTTTTGTACATTGTCGGAGTAGGCAAGATCGGTTTTGCCTTCAATGGTGATATGATTATCATCATAAAACCAGATCAGTTTACCCAGCCCCAAATGCCCGGCCAGAGAAGCCGCTTCATGCGATACGCCTTCCATCAGATCGCCGTCACCGCATATTGCAAAAGTATAGTGATCGATAATATTATATTTTTCCTTATTATATACCGCGGCCAGGTGCGCTTCGGCAATCGCCAGGCCAACTGAATTGGTCAAGCCCTGTCCCAATGGCCCGGTTGTGGTTTCTACTCCCGGGGTTACGCCATACTCTGGATGGCCCGGAGTTTTACTGCCAAGCTGACGAAATTTCTTTAATTCATCAAGAGGCAAATCGTAACCGGCAACATGCAAAATGGCATACAACAGCATGGATGCGTGCCCGGCAGACAACACAAACCGGTCGCGGTTTAACCAGTCAGGATTTGAGGGGTTATAGTCCAGATAACGGCTATACAGGGTATAAACTAATGGCGCCAGGGCCATAGGCGTTCCCGGATGCCCTGAATTTGCCTGTTGTACGCCATCCATGGCAAGGGTTCGAATGGTATTTATACATAAATTCTCAATCGGCATGGTGTCCAGATTATTCATTTCCTCATTTCTCCTTTTATTACAGTACTCGATAATTCCGATAAACAATAAATGATTCAAAACAATAATTAAATTATAAAAAAAAAAACAAGAATCAAAGCACTTTGCACAAAATATTGTATATTTTATTGTTCCAGTATCATTTTGAGGACAGGGGATTCGCAGCTAGAAAAGCAGACACTTGCTTAAAAGTGGGTATACCTGAACGCGCCCCGGTTTTGGTACAGCATAAAGCTGCGGCAGCGCTGGAAAAACGCAGGGTATCTAACCAATTGTAATTCTGCGCCAGACAAAATGCAAAAGCGCCATGAAATATATCACCGGCGCCGGTGGTATCTATTGCATTAACCGGAAAAGCGGCTAATGAGCCGGAGGCGCTGCCCCGCGCCCATAACAGCCCCTTTTTGCCAAGTGTTATTACTACCTGGTTATTCACCTGGAGCAATTGCGGCAACGCTTGCTTTGCATCGCTGGTTTGTGTATAATCCAGTGCAAAACGCTCGGAGCATACCAGATAATCTACCAGCGCTGCCAAACGTACCGTTGCCGGTCGAACGGACCCGGCATCCAGTATGGTTATAATTTTTTGTTGTTTAGCTTGACCTGCAATCGCAGGAGAAATATCCGGTTCGTGGCCATCAAACAAAACAACACGGGGCGTTAGTTCGTGCAGCCACCTGGGCTCAAGGTTATGTTCCTGTAATGGAATCACCTCTTTGTTATAATTCACTACCGAACGGTCACCATTTGGTTTAACAAGAATAATGGACAAGGGCGTTGCGCCGCTGCCGCGATGAACAAATTTGGTATTGACCCCTTCATTCGTAAACTCGTTTAATATTTGTTCACCAAAGGAATCATAACCGGCGTAACCGATAAATGCGGCCGAACTTTTCAGCCGGGCAGCTGTTACTGCGGCATTCGCAGCCGGCCCGCCGCCACAACAGATAAAAGCCTCGGCAAACATTTTCTCGTCCGCCGCTGGATGTCGACTAACCCGATAAATTAAATCAATAGAGGCATGACCAACACATAGTATATCACAAGCTAAAAGTTCAGTTGATGTTTTCATTCTAGTTCTATATATGGCTATTCTTGTAATGCTTGTTTATAAACAGCAATTGCCCGGTTTCGTGCCAGGTTATGCTCAACCATTGGTTGCGGATAATTCTGGCTGCCAAATTCCGGCAACCATTTTTTTATATAAGCAAAATCCGGGTCAAATCGCTTTTGCTGCAAGGCCGGATTGAATACCCGAAAATAAGGGGCAGCGTCGCAGCCGGTTCCGGCTGCCCATTGCCAGTTGCCATTGTTGGCTGCCAGGTCGTAATCCAGTAATTTGGCGGCAAAGTATTGCTCGCCCCAACGCCAGTCTATTAATAAATGTTTGCATAAAAACGAGGCGGTTACCATACGCGTCCGGTTGTGCATAAAGCCGGTTGCATTCAATTCCCGCATACCGGCGTCGACCAGCGGGTAACCGGTTTGCCCGGCACACCAGCGCTGAAAATCATCGTTATTATTGTGCCAGGCAATGCGATCATAAGCAGGGCGAAAGGATTGACAGGCAACCTGCGGGAAATGATACAAAATCATCATAAAGAACTCTCGCCAGATCAGTTCACCAAGCCAGGTATCATTTAAATCCATTGCCAGCGCAACCAGTTCGCGAACGCTTACCGTTCCAAAACGCAGATGCAACCCCAGCCGGGTCGTTCCCGATTTAGCCGGGTAATCGCGGGTTTTGTGGTAATTCACAATAATTTCCGGGTCGATTTTGCCGGGCGGAAACTGATAGCCGGTTTTTTGAAAACCCAAATCGGCAATTGCGGGGTGTTCCTGAGGCTGGCTTTTATAAAATTGTGAAAATAGCTCTTCTGTTGGATATGAATGGTAGTGAGCAGGTGAAACCAGCCGCATCCATTTGCGTTTAAAAGCGCCAAATACTGTGTAGGGTGTGCCATCGTCCTTGACAACTTCTTTAGGTGAAAAAATCACCTGATCTTTAAAAGAATAAAAGGCAACGGCCTGCGAGTGTAAAAAAGCGGCAACTTTTTGATCCCGCTCTAGTGCTTGCGGCTCGTAATCCTCATTCGTATAAACAGCTTTACCGGGAAACTTGGAGATAATTTTTTGCCAAACCTGAAGCGGCTCACCAGTAAAAACAAAAAGGCTGCTTCCTGCAGCCTTTAATGCTTTATCCAGTTGTGCTAACCTTACAGAAATAAATTCAACACGCGGGTCTTTTTTTTCTGCCAGGTTGTTTAAAATGCGGGAATCATAAATAAATACCGGGATTACCTGATTTTTACTATGTAAAGCATGATATAAACCGGTATTATCATGCAGACGTAAATCCCGCCGAAACCAAAAAAATACCAAATTACTCATAAATACATGGGTTGTTGTATAAAACCTCGCTCCTTTCCAACGCCATATAATGATTTTTGTAACATACGCCGTGCTCTGAACAACCGTGACATGACAGTTCCCAAAGGAATATCGGCTTTTTCAGCAATTTCACGGTAGGTTAATCCCTCTACATCGGCAAGTACAATAATCTGTTTAAAATTTTTAGACAAACGGTCAAGAGCTACATTGATCTCATCATCAAACAATTCATGATAAGTATCTTTTTCATAGACATTGATTGTTCTGTTGTCATGCTCTACATGTTCATCTTCGATGAAAAATGATACTTTGTCAAGCTCCACCTGTTGCGGTGAACGTGCTTTTTTACGATACTTGTTTATAAAAGTATTGGTCATGATGCGGAAAATCCAGGCTTTAAAATTTGTTCCCTCTAAAAATTTATCAAAGAAACGATAAGCCCGTAAATAAGTGTCTTGCACAAGGTCTTCGGCCTCGGCAGAATTTTTGGTAAGTCGAAGTGCGGAACTATAAAGGATATCCATGTACTGCAGAGAAACTTTTTCAAATTTCTCCCGCATTTCCTGCGATAGCGGTTCTTGAGCTTTTGCCATGGCATTTCCCCTTTCTAAGAAATTATTAATATAATATTACGTAACTAACAAGTATTCTACTCTTAAAACTATGCTTCCTGTCTAACGAATGTTCCCTCCTTTCCCTTGATTTTTTCTTGTAATTTCAGGTATTTTTTTTTATTTTTATACGTCTACTATATATTTATAAAATAAAAATCAAAATAGCAACAAAAAAATGAAAAATAATAAAAAAATTTCTAAATATTTTCTTCTCCCCGGCCCAAAGCAGTACCTGCCGGGCGCCGAAATTGTTAATTTTGTCTCTCCCCTGGTTATTTACACTCAGCAAACATTTATACAAACGGCTTTTCAATTATTAAACGATCTGCAAGAAAGCTATAATTGCCAGGCTGTGGTTCAACAAATTTCCACATTGGCGTTTGATCGTCCGGGTGTATACCTGGCGCCACCGTCTGCAATAGATGCTATAAGATTTGCCAATCCGGGAATGCAAATACCCGATTTTACAGAATACATGGCCGAAGAAGGGTATATTCTGGTTTCAGGGCAGAATAAAATCATTGTGGTTGCCAACACTTCCGCCGGCATGTTTTATGGTATAACCAGCCTGTTGTTTTTGCTTACCCGGCAAGACCAGGTCTTTATAGCCCCGGAAATTATGATTCGCGATTGGCCGGATATGCGCTGGCGCGGTTTTTCCGATGATATCAGCAGAGGTCAGGTATCCACACTGGAGCATTTCAAACGGATCATCCGCTTTCTGGCACACTATAAAATGAATGTCTATATGCCTTATCTGGAAGACATGTTCCTGTTTAAAAACTTTTCATCAATCGGCCAGAATCGCGGCGCCTTGTCTGCTGATGAATGCCTGGAATTGCAGGAATATGCTTCGCTCTATCATATCGAGATCATCCCTGTCTTTCAGACCCTGGGCCATTATGAAAACCTGCTCATTCAACCGGAATTTATGCCGCTGGCTGATTTCCCCGGCGCCTCTTCATTAAATACCGTTTCTGAAAACACCTGCCATTTTTTAGATACACTGTTGGCGGAAATTGTCCCTGTCTTCCGTTCTGTTTATTTTCATATTGGCGCAGACGAATCATACGATGTGGGCAGCGGCGCCAGCCGTGCAATGGCGGAAAGTAAAGGAATTGCCGCTGTTCATGCTGCTCATTATGCCCGTGTTTTTAATATTTTAAAAAAATATCATAAAAAAATTATCATGTATGGAGATATTATTCTGGAATTTCCGGATATCCTCCAACACCTTCCGGATGATATAATAATAATGGACTGGCATTATGATATTCAGCAACAGTACATATCAACCCGGCAATTCAAAGAATCAGGCCACAATTTCATTGTCTCACCCGGCAATCAAAACTGGAGCCGTATTTTCCCGGATCTGGAACGCGCCCGGCAAAACATTTATAACCTCACCCGTGACGGGCATAATAACGGCGCTATCGGCGCAATTACTTCCAGCTGGGGTGATTTTGGCAGCGCCAACCCGCGGGAACTGAATTATTACCAAATTGCTTATGCCGCTCAATGCGCCTGGCATAACAGCCCGGTAGCGCAAGATGCTTTTGACGCTGTCTTTTTCAAAGACTTTTATGGCAATGACGACCCTGGTTATGCCGCATTATATAGCAATTTATCTCAAGTGTGCGAATATTATGATCTGAATTATTTTTATTCCCAGCCGTTTTATCCTCTCTCCCGTCCGGTTGAAGAAATTATCAATCGCAGCTGTAAATTGACAGAGCTGTGTAACGAAACCCGGCAGGAACTACAGCGGCTGCGCAGCATCACCAATCGCAATCGGGAACATCTCGATCTGCTTGAATTGAGCGCGCGGCAATACGAATGGACCGCCCGGTTAAACAGAGTACAGGCTGCCCTGCATAATGGCAGCGCCCAAGAGTGCGCAGGCTTTGCGGCAGAACTGGCCGCCTTGAAACAGGATTTGGATACAATTGCCAATACTTTTCGCACTCTGTGGTTAAAATATAATAAAAGCGCCAACCTGGAAAATATACTCACCCTGTTCAACCGAACCCGCGCCTGGCTGGATGTAAAAAGGGATGAAGTGATTTCAGGAAATTATCAATTGAATGGCTGCCTGACGGCGCCATTTATTACCTGTCCGGCAGAATCCGGCGCTGGACTGCCTGAATTATATATCCGTAAAAAATTTACAATATCAAACACATTACAGCCGGTTTGGCTGCAAATCATTGCCGATTCCCTGGCTACCGTTTGGGTGAATGGCCGCCTGGTTGGCCAGGCAATTGCCACTCGTACATTATCTGCAATTGTGGAAGCACAACGGGTGAAATTATGGGATATTGCCGGCCATATAACAGCGGGTGAAAACCTGCTGGCAATAAAGGTAATCAACTATAAACCGGGGGGAATTGCTGCTGTCAATGTCATTCTTGAATCTCAAGACCGGCATTTGCAGATTGACGGGAATGATTGCTGGTTATGCGAAAACAGGGTAAAAGAAAACTGGCATTTACCCCATTACCAGGATGATCACTGGCAAGCGGCAATTCCTGCGGCCAACGCCTGGATCATTTCCCGGCCGGAATTCCGTTATGGATTGTCCAGCCGGGTTGAATTTTATCGCACCCCTATCTATTAACTCTCTTGTATCAGGAACTTCTTTTATATAAATAGTACTTGAGAGAGTTCGGCTTTACCGGGCACTCTTCGGCAATGGCAAACGCAGCGATCCTGTTCTGGTAGCGCAGGTCGAACAACCGCGGCACCAGGTAATCTCGTACTTCCGATACTGCCATAGGATTGACGTAAATTTTTGTACCGCCCTCAAATCCCGCCGGTATGCTGATGCGCCATTTTATTAATACATGCCAGGGCATGGGAATAACGCTATCCACAGGCATATAATACCATTCCTCGTTGCATGATATATTTGCCCCCATTGCCGCATGAATTCCATGCACTATATCACTAAATCCCCGTAGTTCTTCATCTGTATGCTCGGAAGGTCGGCAATGCTCGCTTTTGGAATAAATTGCTACCGTGGGATTGCGATGGCCTATATCGGCAAAAGCAATGGCATAATCATTTTCACAAATAACAAAATTATTATAAGCGGCAAAATTAGCCCCAAACTCATTGTACATGTTGGGATTACGCGAAGCCTGCTCCAGTTCACGCTCTACTGAAACGCCCCATTCATCCAAACCGACCAGCTGCGTATGCAGGTGGTCGAAGGAAGCGCCTGCTTCGCGCAGCCAGTTTTGAAAAACGCTGACATATCTGACATAACGGTTATTTTCATAAATGTCCCGCACAGACCGGATCGTAAAACGAAAGTATTCAACATGTTCCGCAGGTGAAAGACAGCCGGATGAACTCAAGTCCATACTATATTCTGCCGAATCTGTGTAATGCCGCCGGGGGATGATCAATTCATGCGCACCGCCAAAAAAAGCATCGCTCATCGCCAGCTTTTCATCTATAGAAACAGATTTGATCTGCTCGTCTGTATAACCACTAAACTTTAATTTCATGTTGATGATGGATATTACATGATTCCTTCCCATTTCGCTGGAAAGATATTGTTCCTTGCGGCGTTTATTTTTCTCGGACAACTTGTAATTGAAATTCTTTTTCCAGTAATTTACCGTAACAATTTCAAACAGGTTGGAAATACGCCGGAACTCTGCCGGTTTGCTGAATATTGCTTCCGGTGTTAATTGATCATGATATTCATATTTCCCATTAACAAGAACAACCCGTGATTTTTCCGGGGTGGTATTGAAATACCGCCCTGAGCAAAAATCACAGTACACTTCCGGATGAGATTTAACGATCTTTTCCTGTTTTTCCACCTGTTGGGAAGCTAATGGACGATTTCTTCGTCCGGGTATATACCATACTTCCGTTCCGGTAAACGGATTGATATGTTTTTCCGTTCCGTCAGGCATAATTTTAAGCATATCTCTGTCTAATCTGTTCATAATCTGCGTTCCTGGTAAAGCCGATGAATAGTTTATTTGCTTCAACAGCCGTTTTAACTGCCACCGATTGTTTCCGGTCTACTGGAATATTTCACCATGCTTATTAAACAATTTTTTTGTTCAAGTTGTTCACAAAACAGGGCAGGAAAAATAACCCTGCCCGTCAGTTCTCACTTTATAAAATCCTCAACAAAATATTTGGCAGTAAGCGGTTCGCCGGTGGCCAGGGTGATCATTTTGTCCCAACGGTATTTACTGCCCGGTTCAAACACCATTTTTCGAATATAGTCTCCTGCCGCGCTTTGATTAACGTAACTTACATTCTGATCCGAATCCAGTTCAAGAACCTTGCTAACCAGGGTATGATGAAGCTGTGAGGCAAACAGTTCACCGAGCAAATAATTATGATAATAACAGGGGGCAATTGTAAAGTGTATTTTGGCAGCCCAGTCCGGCTGGTTGCGATCGGCAGGGCGCTTGATAAATTGATACTTTTCAACCATATTCCACCACAGGGCATTCAAATCCTGGTCAGGGTTGGCGTACAACTCTTTTTCAAAGAAATACATAACCATAGCCCAGCGAGCAAAGATCAATTGTTTTAACTGTATATACTTGCCGCTAACCTGGTCAATCTCGTGCCGTTGTTCATCATTCAGCCCCAGCATTTCCTGCATCCAGGCGCCGCTGCGGCTCAGGCGGCCAAAGAACATGGCAATTGCCTCGGTGGTAAAGGTATGCGCTGGAGTACGCAGCAGCCAGGGCGTCTCCGGGTTCTGATATTTGTCATATATACCATGTCCCAATTCATGCAGCATGGTCTCCATCCAGCGTTCATTGTTTTTTACATTACACAAAGCGCGTACATCCCCTTCACGATCAATGTCAATACAATAAGCATGGGGGTTCTTTTTGTCGCGCTCGTATAAATCGCTTTTTTCTAAAATGGCATCTACCGGCAGACCAAGGCCCTTGTAAAACTGTTGCGCCAATTCAACTACATCTTTATCTGCATAAAAAGCATCCAGATCAAGATTGTATACCAGCGGCGTTTCCTGAAAAAACGGATCGTGATAATGCCAGGGCATTAAATTTTTTGCATCGAATCCATAACCGGCAGCAAGAATACTATCCAGTTCCGCTTTGAGTGCGGCAAAGGGTTCATTGGTCAGTTCATACAATTCATTAAAAATCGCATCCAGTTCGGCGGCGCTTTGCTCTGCCGTTGTTAACGACATGGTGTGATAATTATCAAAGCCCAGTTGTTTTGCCGCTTCATTCCTGATCTTTATCAGGTTGATTAAATCGCCTGCAACTTCCGTGCCTACCTGTTTGCTGGCCAGCCAGGCGTTCTTTCTTTTCTTTTCATCGCGCTCGGTCTTGAGAATATCTTCAATTTCATTGCTGGTCACAACTTTACCATTGATTGTGCCCCGAAAATCATTAAACTTTTTTTCGCAAGCAGTTTCCAGTTCAACTATTTGTTGCAATAACAGGGAATCCAACTGGTTTTCCAGATACCCCATATATAGCAACTCTAACTGCCGGGCTAACAACTTTTCTTTTATCTTGCCGGACTCTTGCCATTCTTTTATTTGCTTAAAATCCTCACGATTGGAGAACAATTGCCGTAATTTATAAGTCCGGTCGCTGTATATTTCATATTGTTTTTCATCACCGGTCGTCGTTGCATTCCAGTAAGCAATTGCGCTGTCTTTGGATAACTGTTTAATTTGCTCCAGACGAGTTTCGATAAAAGCAGACACTACTTTCTCCTGTTTATTGGGGCCACAGCTACTGGTCATAATAATTATTAACAAAACACATGCCAGTCGAATAATTGTTTTCATGCTTTTCTCCTGTAAATAA
>CAYNSO010000095.1:0-14395 GCA_964399735.1 uncultured Cytophagia bacterium | reverse complement strand
ACCTTCTATAACTTTTTATAAAGCCTCAATCAATAGCCATTATTTAGAGTTGTAACAATTCAATCTGCGCCCATTGGCAAAATCTGCGGATAATTCCTTCTTGCCCCATCCAAATACGTTCCACTTAAATAAAAAAAAGGACGGCTCTACAAAATCACCGTCCCGCAATATACTTGTTATACTAACTTTTCAAATATAACTATTTAATACCCAGTTTATAATTCAAATCCGCCGCTTTGTAGTTCCGGTCATTCGCCTGTAACTGCAGGGCAACATTAAAAGTGATTGCAAAATTATTTGCCACATCGCCAATGTTGGTAATGATCAGCTTGCCGTAATGATTGTCGCCGGTTTTAATGGCATACACATGACCCAACAGCGCGGCAATAGATTCACCGGTATCGGAATAACCCTGCGCCGGAGCAACATCCGCTTTATCCAGGTTTTCCATATACCCCAAATCCTGCAAGCCGGCGCCGTTCATCCCGGAAATCCAGGGCCGGATATTCAAATTATTGGTATTGGGATCAAATGCTTCGTTGATCAAATCGGCTATGCCGTCGGTGGTTGTATAATCGCCAAGGGTGGCGGGTACTTCAACAACCTGGAAATTATGAATATCGAAACCCGCCTGGCTGTCGTTGCCGGTCACATCAGAGGTTCCTGCGGACTGGACTACAATTGAAGTAACATCCGGCCGCGGCGTATCCTTGATGATATTGCTGGGATAGCTGACCTTTTCGGTATCCTTTTTATTGAAACTGACGATAGTAAAACTATAGGTGGTGCCGTTAGTCAACCCGGTAATAGTCCGGCTTACAACCGCATCAGAAGAGGTGGTGAAGGAAATGGAATCGACTTTGGCAAACACTGTTTCGTTTATAGTGCTGTCGTTGGATAAACTGGTATAGTCACCTTGTGCCATAAACACATAATAACCGCCGAAATCTTTTTCATAGTTCGAAGTATACCAGAACAGGGTCACCTGGCCGTCCTGGGTTACCGAAGTCAACCCTAACGGCGGCGCAAATTTTTCTTTTTCAACAGTTTTAAAAATATTTTCTGCATCATCGCATCCGCTAATCATCAAAAAAAGAAACGGCACGAACAACAACATTAATAAAAGATACTTTTTCATTTTGTACTCCTTTTAATTGTTCATTACTCTATAACTAATCATTTACAGCCAATCTGTCAATAGTAAAATAAATTAAAGGATCTACAACCCTTTAATTATTGTTCCCAAGCAAAGCAAAACATACCCGGCAAGTAAAAGCCAAAACGAAAGCATTGTGAGGACCGGCAGCGTTACAAGGTGTCCAATAATACCAAGGATAGTCAGCAACAAGGCGATCCACCAGACATTTTTTTTAGGTGCATTGAGTCTCATTTTTTTTCCTTTTTTTAGTAATGGTGTTTAATGTTGTTCTTTCCCGGCAAAACCAGGAGGAACAACCTTTTTTTATAAACTGTCTGACCACTCTAACAAATTTGGTCATAAAAATAAAACAACAAATTACAAAACAAAAACCTGATTAACTTCGGTAAACAATTCAAGTTCTTTTCGAGACGTATTATTCCTGGATATTATAAAATTTATCAATTATTATGCCATTGCCAGGAATTGCACAACTCATAGATCAAACTCTTTATTTATATATAGTTATAAATCAGAAAAAATTCTGTCAACAATTACCCGATTACAAATTATGTCTTTTCACCAAAACATTGAATTTCTTTTCTGTTATATAACCCGATTTCCAAATCTAAAGCTTTATTTCAAATTAATATTTAAGGAACAAAATGTCACAGTAAACAACAAAAACCATCCAGCGAATATTTCATACCAAATTTTTAGTTTACTTTAAACATGCAACCAAAGCAGTTTTCATTAAAACATACCCCTGGCATTTATATAAAATTTAATTCATCAATACGCCCCTCGATTTCTTATTTACCGGTTCCCGATCACAATGTAACCGGAAACCGGTAAAACCCGATTAAAAAGTATTTGCACTAGCTTGCAACACCACATCGATACGCCGGTTTTTGGTGCGTCCATCTTCAGTATCATTGCTGGCGACAGGCTTTTCATGGCCATACCCAATACTCTGAATTTGCGATTCCGGCAAACTCATATTTGCCTGCAAATACGCTTTTACTGCATTAGCCCGTGCAATAGACAAACTCATATTTGCAGAATAGTTACCCCTGGAATCGGTATGCCCCTCGATGATAACCGGTGAATTGGGAAATTCGCGTATCGCTCGCTGTACTTTGGTTAGAATGCTGAAATACTGGGCTTCAATAATACTTTTACCGGAAGCAAAATTCAAACCGGTCAGCCGAATAATAATATTATCTCCTTCGCGAATGACAATTGCCTCATCGGTAGAAAAAAGGCTCTCAATACGCTTGATTTTTTCTTCCTGTATCCGTTTTTCTTCCAGTTTTTCCTTTAACCCGGCTTCCTGTTGTTTGGTAGCATCCAGTTCGCCGGCAAGGATACGGTTTTCAGAGCGTTGCTTTTTTAAATCGTCATTGGTTTGTTCCAGACTGCGGGCCAGGCTATTTTTATCATCCAGGGTAGCCGCAACGGCATATTTGAGGGACTTGATAGCATTATCAATACCCTTGTCAAATTTCAATTCAACATTTAACAACGAAGCAACGCCGGCAAGTTCTTTTTCTGAATTTAAAAAGAGGGCTTCCCAGTTCGAGTCATCCTTGCGCTTTTCCTGTATCAGTTGCGATAAATAGATGGCGTGCTGTGCTTCATATTCGGCTTGCTCGGCCTTTTCCCGCGCAGTTGCCTGAGCATTACGATTGGTGTTCAGGATCTTTTCCGATTCCTGGATCAACAACTGCGCTTTACCAAATGTTTGCGGGGCATACTTGTCCGCTTTTTCCTCTTTAGCCTTTAACAATAATTTATGCACACTGCCAATTATACTGCCCTTGATTGCGAGCAATTCTGCTGCGCGGTATTTATCCTCGCCGTCCTTGCCTTTTTTCAGAGCGCCGTTAATGTCATTGTCCTCGATCTTTTTCATGGCATCATTAAAATACTGATCGGCCTGCGAAAACTCTTCCAGGGCATAGTCGGGGGCATTTGCTGCCAGGGCGTCTTCGCGGGCAGTAATAATTTGCGGCAATTGCTTTTTGGCTTCTTTGGAATTTTTAATCGCCAAAGCAAGCAATTCTTCGGCTCTGGTTAAATTTTTACTGATGGTTTTCACATCCCGGCGTTTATCAATGTCTGTTTTGGCATTTTGATAACTTTTCAAGGCTTCCCGAAATACATTAGGCGACAATATGTTGACTTGAAGCGCCTGTGCATCACTGATAACATGTTCAATGTCAACAAGTTTTTGATTTAATTGTACCAGAATGCCCTGCTCATTCTGCATAGCGGCAACAGGGTTACTTTTAATTAATAAAAGAAAAATAAAAACACCTGCAATCAGCAAAATATCAATTTTTGCATTTCGGGCAAGACAACTTTTAAATCGGGCATGCATAGTATGCTCCTTGGTTAAGTGAAATACAATTATTAAGGAAAAGTAACCTTTGCCAGAGCGTCGCGTAAATTCTCCGGCGTCACCGGTTTGGTTAAATACCACTCGCACCCTTCGCTAAACGATGTCATTATATCTTTAACATCGTTTTTAATGGTAATCATTAGTATTTTAACCTGTTGCGAAAACTTGATCTTGTTTTCCGTTTCCCATTTACGTATTCTGTGCACAACTTCCTGACCGGTAAGATCGGGCATTTCAATATCCATGGTAATCAGGTTGTAAGGCATAGCGTCTGTATGAGACTTGAAAAACATTTCCAGAGCCAATTCACCATTTGGAACGGCGTCACAATCCCCATAAGCCGATAATAAAGATTTTAATTTGGTACGGCTTACATAATCATCATCTACAACAAGGATTCTCATATTATTCTCCTTCCGTTCTATAATATTATAAAATTATTTTTTCTTTTGAAATATAATTTTTCAAATTAATTACTTCACTTTCAAAATCTGCCAAGAAATTACCGGCTTGCTCCAGTTGACCCTGAATCGCGCAATTTTCCAGGCCTTCGGCACAAAAAGCCAGCCGGACGGCAGTTAAATTCACAGCGCCGCCGCGTATTCGATGTGCCTCAGTGCGCAACTTTTCATAATCGTTGCTTTCTCTGGCGGTATTTAAAACCCTGATCTGTTCATCAAGATCGGATAGAAACTCTTTTAATACACTATCAAGCACAGACTTGTCGCCGCCAAACTCATATATCGCTTTTTTATAATCTAATGGCGCCATACTTTTCCATAAAACACTGTCGTTATGATCTAATATGGGTTTATTATTTGCTCCGCTATTTTTGCCGGCAAGCCAACTGTCAATAAATGGTAAAAATGAATCGCGACGAATAGGCTTGATCAAAACATCATTCATCCCGGCGCGAACACAATTTTCACGCGACGTACTATCGGCATGAGCGGTTACTGCAATAATTGGTTTTTTTTTGCAGCGACCGTCACCGGAGCGGATCTCGCGCGCCGCCTGGTAGCCATCCATTTCAGGCATTTGCACATCCAGCAAGATCAAATCATACTCGTTTTTTTTACATGCTTCCACCGCTTCAAGTCCATTGGTTGCGGTATCGACATGATAACCGGTATTGGCCAAATGCTGTAGAATAACCTGAAGATTTGGATAATAATCTTCAGCAATCAGTATTTTGCCGCTTTTCAAAGTGTCTTTAGCTGATTCAGGCAAATTTTTCTCAGACTGTAGTTGCGCAATACTGTCATCGGAGGCAATTTTTAAGGGCGTTGTAAACCAGAAACTGCTGCCTTTACCTGGTTCACTTTCCAGGCCAAAGGTTCCACCCATTAACTCGATCAGTTGCCTGGCAATGGTCATTCCCAAACCGGTGCCGCCATATTTACGGGTGATACTGCCGTCAGCCTGGGTAAAACTGTTAAAGATATCTTGCTGCTTTTCTTTGGGAATGCCGATCCCCGTATCAACAATTGTAAACAACAAGGTTACGTCATTATTTACGTCGCTGTCTTTAACTTGTTCAACCTTGATCCGTACAAATCCCTTTTCAGTGAATTTTACAGAATTGCCGCCCAAATTCATCAATACCTGTAATACCCTTAATTCATCGCCAAGCAGATATCGCGGGGCATTGTCCGCTATTTCCACATCAAATTTTATATTTTTTGCCTTGGCAAGTGAACCAAGACTATTCTGCATTCTTTCAAACAGCTTGTACACATCAAAAGGTCTGTTTTCTATCAACATCTTGCCGGCTTCAATTTTTGCATGATCCAGCAAATCGCCAATTAGCATTAATAACAATTCCGCTTGCTGCAATACCGACCCGGCATTTTGCTGTATTTCCGGCAAAGATTCAGAATGTTTTATCGCTTCGGCAAAGCCAATAATACAGTTCAAGGGCGTACGAATTTCATGCGAAACATTAAACACCAATTGCGATTTTAAACGGCTGGCTTCTTCAGCCAATTTTTTGGCATAACGTAATTTCTCCTCTGCCAGTATGCGTTCCAGATATGCCGCAACAATCTCGCTCGCAGTTTCCAGCATACGAATATCTGCGTTGTTCCACTGCCGCTTTTCTTGAATATCATCAAACCCGATTATACCAT
This sequence comes from uncultured Cytophagia bacterium, assembly GCA_964399735.1. Classification (GTDB taxonomy): domain Bacteria; phylum Zhuqueibacterota; class Zhuqueibacteria; order Residuimicrobiales; family Krinioviventaceae; genus Fontivivens. The sequence continues at coordinate 8,724 of CAYNSO010000095.1, read as the reverse complement.
ACCACTTTTCATTGATAAATATTGGAATGACTAAAATGGAAACAATGGATTGTCGGCTTAAAATCTCTCTTGAAGCTTTGGTAAAATCATCAATTACTCCAACGACAGGTTTTCTTTGGCTCAGAGCATTGGCATAGCATTGTAAATCTTTATGATAATGTATATGCTCTAAATCATAAGCGCCTCCCCTCAGACCGTTAACTCCTTTGGCGCATACCTGATGAATTATACGGGTACAGGAACTATCATCAGAATCAGTAAAATTTTCAAAAATATAAACACGGCTAGCCTGGGAAGCTTCTAATAAAAAAGGCAACGCGCTATCCAGGGCATTATCTTTGGTTATCAGTAAAGACCGGGAAAAATTCGCAATACCGGTTTCATAGCGCAGACGCACAGCCAATTCTTCACGAGCTTGTTTCCTTTCTTTAATCTCGGCTTGTAATTGCTCATTGGTCTGCAACAGCTTTGAATAAATTTCAAAATAATCTCTTCGCGCTGTCTCATACTCTTCCGATGTCAAACGTAAATCGTTAACAAGATGTTTGATCTCTGTTTCATATTCCAGCAACAGTTCAGGATTTATTTCTTCCACAGGCATTAAAAAATTCCTATATCTTCCATTTTTTGTATTTCGCTTTGTAAATTTCTGGCTAACAAACCAAGCGCAATTGTATTAAGATTCAGCTTTTTCATACAGCTTTTATACAACCCGTCATCAGGATAAGGTTCATCACCATAACCAATTCCTTGAGACTGGCAATAATAATTTGCAACATATAAAGTGCAGGCTATTTTGGTAAATTTCTCATTCACCCGGTCTGGCTTGTGATGGTAGCCAATCGCCATAACATATTCTTCGGGCAGCCCCCAATCATCTGCAATTCGCAAGCCTACATCCTGATGATTAAAACCCCACACCTCTTTTTCAGCATCCATTAAATTTAACGAATTATCGTTTGCCAGTTTAATTACTTTTTTAAAATCCTGTTGCAAAAACTGATCTATAGCAATAATCCCGATATCATGAAGCAAGCCGGCCACATACGCATTTTCTCCCCGTTCTCCAAACTCGCGGCGATAAATCATCTTACCCATAAGCGCCACAGCAAAACAATGCCTCCATAACATGGGCCGAGAGTATCCGTCAATTTCTTCATTTGTTTTAAAGATTTCACACACCTTTTGGCTAAGAACCAGTTCTTTCAAAGCGTTGAAACCAAGCCATATTACCGCCTGATCAATTTCACAAATCTTGTTCATTGGCGAATAATAAACAGAATTGGCAACTTTTAATATCCTGGCAGTCAATGGCGGGTCTACCTGGATAATCTCTTCAATATCACGAGCCGTTGAATCAGGATCGTTGATAATACGAATTATACTGGTAACAACGCTCTTGATTGTAGAAATTTCAGAGCCATTTACTTTTTTTAACAGATCTTCGAGTGTGATTTTTTTCTGTTCATTCAACATTTTATAATTCCATCGTTCTCAAGTTTTTCGAACAATATAGCAATTTTTACTGTTATATCAAGCAGTTTTCAGTTTTGTTGTGTTATTATTTTTTACCTTTTTACCATTAACTGCCTACCTGATTTTGATTCCGACAACATTGTTCACCCGGCGCCTGTTCATTCCACAATTTTTATTTATGCTGCAGGGCAGGTAAATTGAGAGCCTTTATCCTGGTTTAACATCAAGAAACAGTAAAATATGCCTGGGGCATATTAAAATACACGTCAGTTCATCATGTCTGATTAACGTTTGCTAAAGAACGCCTTGTTCAAGTATTACAAATATCAAAAATTGAAAAACAACCAAACATTAAAAGAATATGCAAATAATTCCACTGTAAAATCAAGTAAAAAAAAATCTTTTTTACAAAAGTTGGCATACATATTGAACTAAATGCTTTGGAAAAAAGAATGAAAAATGAACATAAAAAATAACCGTTAATATTATTACACTTAACAATAATTTATGCAATATAATTTCTGCTGGAAAATAAAATTTGAGGCGTAACAGTAACAAAAATGGAATCATGTTTCCAAAATGTCACAATAAAGTTATAATAGAGTCTTGAAATAATTTCCAGATTTTTCAAGGCGGGAGAATTAATATGAAAAGACCACTAGTAGACTATATTAAAATAAACACAAAAAAGGCATTGCTCAAACAACGTTTGTTTTTAGCAATTGTCATTGCATGTTTTCTGTTTAATATTCAACCTTTATTTGCAGAAACACACCCGATATGGAATATCACCGGTGACATAGCAACATTACAGAACACGGTTGCCAGTTATAATAATATGACCGATACCCAACTTCGCAGTCAATTAACCACTGCAGGTAAAGCAGAACCCCATAACATTGAAATGGTAGATATCACCTATAGTTTTGCTTTATTATACCATCTAACCGGAACCGGCAGTTATGCTCATAAAGCAGCCGTGCTTTTGGACAGGTATGCCGAAGTATTCCCGAGCTGGCCCCTGGATTACAGCGATAGCCGCGGCCATTACATGTGGTGGGACGACTGGTATCATCGCGATCTCGGCCTGGTTGCCTCTTACCTGGCATTAGCTTATGACCTGATCTATAATAGTGGCGCCTATGAAGAAATTGCCGCCGGCGCCAAAGACAAGGTGAAAAACTTTCTTATAAAAGTAGTCCAGGTCGATTTTGGCTATAAATTCTACTTTTTTAATGCCGCCGGCACCCGCCCGCTGGGCATTTATATTTTCGGTCGTGTTCTCGAAGACCCCGAACTTGTACATTTAGGCTATTGGTACTATAATAAAATGATCCATGAAATGTACTGTTACGACGGCTATTCTCACGAAGGAAACTATGAATACATGGCCAGCCATGTCAGCACCCTGAGTTCACCTGAATATAAATTCTTCTTTAATGGTTATTCAGACCCGCCCGGATACCAACATACCCCCTTTGACAGCAAATTTGATCCTGTTCGTATCGATAATATGAATTTTGATGCAACATTCCAACCCATGCTGGACAGGATGAATGATTTGTTGTGGAACACAACCTTCCCGGATCTGATCTGGCCGGTAATGAATGAAACTTTTTCCTTTCCCGATGGCTATGCCAGCACCAAATATCATCCCTACAAATCACCATTAGCCAATTCACTGTTAATGGGTGGCATTGGTCATGCCGGCTTGACCTTTGGTAGTGGCAGCAGCCAAACTCAGGTTCGGTTCGATTTTAGCCCCGCAGTCAGTCATCAGCATGAAGACGCTTTACACCTGCTCTATTACTGCAAAGGTGAAGAAGTGATCGGCGGAACCGGTTACAGTTATATGGATCGCGGCTGGAATACCTCCACTATTAACCAAAACCTGGTTGTTGTAAACGGACAACAACAAAAAAGCGCTTACTGGGTGAACTATACCTATTCTCCCTATATTCCGGGTCAAGGCAGAATTAGCGGCCAACCGGTCGACAGGCCAATGGTTACAACCAACATTCATAATAACATCATTCTCTTTGAACCGGGGTTCCAGTCTTTTAACAAAGTACAGGTTACCGAGGTTGATGCACTGGATGCTTATGATCACATCGGCGCTACCCGTTACCAGCGCATGCTGGCTCTTGTTAACATTGTTGATAATGATATGTACCTGGTAGACTTTTTCAGAGTTAAAGGCGGCACACAATATGACTGGACGATTCATGGCGGGCATCAAACATTCTATACGCCAATACATCCAGGATACTCTTCCAATACCAATTTATCCATGAGCAGCGCTTCCGGAACGTTTGGAAGTATAAATTTTTCTCAAAGAGCAACCACCAGCAATAACTGGTATGCAGAATTTAATTATAATGGCGTTATCAACCGCTTTACCATGTGTGGTAAAACCAATACCACAATTTATAAAGGTACGGCCCCTCAATCCATTAAAAACGCTACCAGCACTCAAGATTACATCGTTGCCCGTCGAACCGCCACAACCAGCCAGGACGAGAATTTTCTGGTTGTGCACGAAACCTATACGGGTTCTCCGCACATCCAGTCTATTGAACAACTGGTTTTTGCAGGCGATGCCGGAACCGCAATTGGCGTTAAAGTTACCCTTGACAATGGCATGGTTGATTATGTTATTCACACCCTCGATGATGGCCCGGTTTATCCTGCTCACACAGTGAGTGGCATTGATAACTTTACCATTAAAGGGCGATTTGCCCATATTCGGGTTGTTAACAACCAGGTTTCATGGATGAAGTTGATACAGGGCGAATCGCTTTCTTTTGGCTCCCGGCAAATGCAATCCAGCAAAGGTGATTATTCTTATCGAGGCAGCATCACCAAAGTGAATCGTATACAAGCGGGCGACAGCGACAACAGTTTTCTAGTCAATACAACATTGCCCACCAATGGTGAGTTGAATGGCAAAACCCTCATCGTTACCTGGGGTAACGGCTGGAAATGGGGGTATAAAATTAAAAATATTATTGGCAACAGAATTGTTACCGATGACGAACCGGGCTTTGATTATAATGGCGGCGCTATCAATATGAATTATTTCCCCTCCGGGCAATATGCAGGCCCCGTTACGTTTATCATCCCTGGCTCGGCCATTATGGATGAAAATGGTTTGGTCAACAGCGTTGAAGGTGACCAGGTATCAGGCGATCTCATTCCACCCATCGTGCTTGGTTCAGTACCTGCCAACCATGCTCTGAACGTTGACTGTAATTCCCCGTTAGTGATCACCTTTTCTGAAACCATGAATAGCAGCAGTGTTCAATCTGCATTTTCTATTACACCTGCTGCAAATATCGGTTTTAACTGGAATGCGAATGTACTTACTCTAACTCCTTTAACATCTCTGGCTGCATCACAACAATATATGCTCAAGATCAATGGAACGGCCAGCGATATCGCCGGCAATCTAATCGACGGCAATAATGATGGCATAGCCGGCGGCGACTATGTACTTAATTTTACTACTGAAACACCGCCTGCGCCGGTTTATATCTATGCTGAAGGAGAAACCGGAACACTTACAGCGCCTATGGTAGTTGGCTCCAATCCTGCTGCTTTTAATACGGCATTTGTTCAAGTACCGGAAGGTACCGGTAATAACGGTAATGGTGCGGTAGACATTTCATTTACAGTACCCCATACTGATAATTATGTAATCTGGGCACGGGTTATTGCGCCAACCAACAGCGATGATTCCTATTTCGTCTTTATGGATAACGACCGGGAAAGAATTTGGGATTGCCTCTATGAAGCTATTTCCACAGAATGGAAATGGGATCAAATTGCAGAACGAGGCGCCGGCACATTTGATAACCCACAGTACGATCCAGCTATCTTTTCGCTGAACGCCGGGACTCATACTTTGAGACTGAAAAACCGTGAAGACGGCGTGATGCTCGACAGAATTCTGGTTACCAACGATTTCAGCTTTAATCCGGAGCTCATTACCGGAATGGTGCAATACAGTTTACCGGCAGGATATGGAACCGTTGCCATTCCGGTAAAAATTGATCATATTACCAAAGCCAGCGAACTGGCAGCAGCGATAGAAGCGCAACTAGGGCTCAATAGTGTAAACGGTTTATCATACTGGAATCCGGCAACACAAAAGTTTGTCAGCTTTGCCCCGCATTTACCAGTTTTTATTCAAGGGCCTGATTTTATAATCCCTACAGGATTGCCGATTATGACCAATACAAACAAAAGCGGCAGTTGGTCTTTGACTGGTTTTATTGATAGTATTGATTACAGTTTAGGCGCCGGTTATAACACCATTGCCCTGGAACTGGATAAACCCGACATTACCAAAGCCAGCGAACTGGCCGCCGCCATTGAAGCGGAAATTGGCGCCAACGCGGTTAACGGCCTTTCGTATTGGAATACTGCAACTCAAAAATGGGTCAGTTTTGCCCCACATTTACCTGTATTTATACAAGGTGTGGATTTCCCGACCTACCCGGGACAATATTATATGGTAAACTTGAATAAAGCAGGTACTTTTTAAATAATAAAATACATATTTCTTGAACCTCCCCGCCAGGGTCAGCCATGAACAAGCATTGTCGCTTTAAGGCTGACCCTGTCTTTTTTAATAACCATATTTACCCTTATTTCATCACAGCTTACTCGGCTTTTTTATAATTTATTTTTTTAGCCATTCCTTGTTGCCCCCTGTTTGCCATTTCAGGTTACGCTGTCCATTTTTATGGACACACCGCTCCGACACTGTAAATTCACTTCAACCACCCGATCCATGCCACATCTTGCCTTTTCCTGATTTCAAAAATGTCCCCTTGAAGGGACACATTATCGGCCACGTCGATCTTATTTCATAAATTTCAATATGTTAGCCATATAAATATTTAACGGCATATATTATATTGATTATAAATAACTTAGGTGCATATTTTTTACATTTCCCCTGGCACGGTACTTGAATAAGGGTATAGTGAAACAGTAATAAAAAACCAAACAATGGAAAAGACAATGTTAGCATTTAATATAAAATATAAAATAATCCTCGGTGCAGCATTATTCATGTTTATGTTGCTGGCAATAGCCCCCAATGCTTTAGCGCAGACTCCAAAACACATTTGGTCTTTTGTTCATAATTCTGATGGTTCAACCCCGGCTAATGGCGACATTACGATCAGAGTCTATCTGCAAAAAAATCCCGCCAATGTTATTACCACAACCAATACCGCCAATGGTTGGGATTATGACATTAACACCGTTTGGTCATTTTATCCAAACCCGTCTGAAAGCTCACCCAACAGCGCCACCGTTGATGATATTGTTGTTATAGAATTTGAAAATACCGGCAGCAGCGCTCATCAGGGTGAAAGCAGCGTTCTCACCGGCACATTGGATGAAAACATGTATCAACAAATTGGCAACAATAACTTTGCTCTGCCGGTCGAGTTGTCACACTTTTCCGCTACCGAAGAGAATGGCACAGTCGTTTTAAACTGGGCGACTGCAACTGAAACGATCAATCTTGGCTTTAATATCTACCGTTCCGAAAAAGGATTAAATGATTTTCAAAAAATAAACAATAAAATCATTGCCGGCAATGGTACTTCAGCTGAAAAACATACCTACTCTTTTACAGATGAAACCGTTACTTTTACAAAACAATACGAATACAAGCTGGAAAATATCAATGCCGACGGCACCAGTAAAATTTCTGGTAATGTATCAATCACTATCGAATCGCAAAAAACACCGTCCACCTTTGCCATATCGCAAAACTATCCCAATCCTTTCAATCCTGCCACTTCGATCAACTATAGTTTGCCCCGGAATACCCAGGTTAACATTATTATCTATAATACCATGGGGCAGGTAGTCAAAGAACTGGTAAATACACGCCAGGATGCCGGTTCCTATACCGTGATTTGGGATGGTCATTCCGATTATGGCAATCCGGTTGCCTCCGGAATGTATTTCTATGAAATAAAGGCCGATAATTTTAATCAGGTAAAAAAGATGACCTTATCCAGGTAATCACTAAACAGTACAAACAACAAATCTCTCCTCCCTTCCAAAGCTACCCCCGATCAATTGACCGGGGGTTTTTTATTCGACCGCAAAATTTACCTTTTATAGTATTTATAATTGAAAAAATTTTTATATTCATAAAGGCCCCCTGATGCAAACAACACGTGCCTCTGAAACTGATAATAAACCTGGCAACCAGAGCGAATCATCCCGGCGCCAACCCGTATGACCTGAATCTTTCTCAACAACTGACCGGGTTTTAATATAAAAATGCTGCTATTACAGGCTTTGGTTTTGCAATTACTGTAAAAGCATCCTGGCTAAAAGTAAAAAAACTGGTCTCAAGAAACAATCTGGTGCAATAGAAATTTTTGCCGAAAGGACTGTAATAAAAATGATTGCTATAACTGGTAAAAAACCTGGAATAACTTTAATAATGGCTTGTATCTTGCTAGTTACTGTTAATTCCTTTGCCCTTACCCACCCCATCTGGAATCCCACCGGAAATGTCGACTCGTTAAAAAATGAGATTAAAAACTATGTCGCCCTTTCCAATATGCAGCTCAAAAACAAACTGGATCAATCCGGCAAAGCCAATCCCCAAAACGCCGCTATGGTGTATGTGACCTACAATTTTGCCCTGCTTTATCATTTAACCGGAGAAATTCACTATGCCGATAGAGCCGCAATACTTTTAGCGCGTTATGCCGAAGTGTTCCCCAAATGGCCGCTCGATTACAGCGACAAGCGCGGTCATTATATGTGGTGGGATAACTGGTTTCACCGCGATCTTGGCCAGGTAGCCCGGTTTTTACCCCAGGCTTATGACCTGGTTGCCAACAGCGGCGCTTTGGAGAGCATCGGTCAGGGCGCCAGACAAAAAGTTCAAACCCTGCTTCAGCAAATCGTTCAGGTCGATTTGGGTTTTAATCTGTTTTTTTTCAACGCCGCCGGCACACGCCCCCTGGGGTTGATGATCTTTGGCAGAGTTTTGGATGACCCGGAACTGGTACACCTGGGGTTCTGGTATTATAACCGTCTCATCCATGAAATGTTTTGTCATGACGGATTTTGGGCGGAAGGAACCTATGAATATGGCGCCAGCATTGTCGGCGATATTACACAAGCCAACTATGCGTTTTATTGCAACGGCTATTCCGACCCGGAAGGGTATAGCCATATTCCCATTGACCCGGTTTGGGACCC
>CAYNSO010000094.1:0-14451 GCA_964399735.1 uncultured Cytophagia bacterium | reverse complement strand
GTATTATTGTTCTTAAAATAGCGGGAGAATTACCCACTACAAACAATATAGAGCCAAATCAATTTTTAAATCCCAAACTTGTTGCAGGAAAATTAAGTAATGACTAGAATAACAATTACTTGATAGTTTTTCTCTGCATTTCGCGCCCCCTGCGGTAAAAAATAAAAACAGAGTTCGCAGAGGGGAAAAGCGTATCGTTGCTCTAATTCATTTTTGTGAATAATAACTGTAAATGCAAAGAATTCTTTTTTGCCTTTTATACTCTAAAACAATGGTTCCTTCAGTAAAATTACCCACTGAAAAGTATATAGAACCAATGTTTACAGATAAAAGATTTCCCCCTTTTTTGATTATTACTTATAAAGTTCCCTGGGTGCGGAATTCATTATACAATTTTAAAACCGCTGGAACATAATCACGGGTTTCTGCCCATAAAATGCTGTTATTTCTGTCGGATGCCAGCCATAATTCGGCAATTCGGGGGCCGCCATTATATGCCGCCAGGCCGCCATCGCGTTCATACATATTTACCATATCACTCAAATAGCGGCACCCTAAACGAATATTGACGATGGGATCGTACAATATATCTTCAGTCGTCCATTCAATCCCTTCTTCAGCAGCCAGAAATGCCCCGGTCGTCGGCATGATCTGCATCAGGCCAATAGCGCCAACCCGGGAAATAACCGCAGGATCCCAGGAAGATGCGCTTTCATGGGTTATTGTTGCTGCTATAAAATCAATATTCAAATTGGGATATTTCCGGCTCATCAAATACACTTCTGTGGCTATGGAAGTTTTTTGCTCATCCGTTATGTTCCGGTTATAACGCGATATAATATCGGCTACCTTGTTTATACTCGTAATACGCTCGTTGTCAATCGTAGCGACCAGAGACTGTATTTGCAGAACCTGATTCATTTCACCCAGTATATTTGTTTCTCGTTTCAGGATATCGCTGATATGGTATAAAAACACGGTTAGAAATGTTGTAAAAATAAAAAGTACTGCTATCAACTTTCTGTTCCGTTTATTTATACGGTTTGCTTTCATTGTTTCTCCCATCTTTCTATATAAATCACCAATATTCATATTCTGTAATACTTTATACAATATTTATGCCATTGCCTTTATCTGCAAGTGATAAAAATCATAAAAACCACAATCGGCTTCATTGCCGTAGCTGCATAAAAATCAACAATATACAACACATATAACAATAAAAAATTTCAAAATCCTCCTGCCTTTCACTAAAAAAACCCCCAGGGACGGCGCGCTCTGCTGAAATATGCAGCAAATATCTCATTTTGGTACATCCTGTGTACCGAAAAAGATTTTTTCAGTACATCTTGACATATTAAAAAATGTTTTGTATACTAGACAGGCAGAACCACTGCCTTTTCTTTATTCCTGCTCATTAAAAAACGGGAGGTTCTTGCATGCGGGAAATCAACTACAATGATATTGTTGCCAATGTGGCAAAAATTTGTATTGACGCCAATTATAATCTGGGTCAGGATGTAATTGATGCGTTACAAAAACACCTGGCTGCGGAAGAATCGCCAACCGGTAAAGCTATTCTGGAACAGATCATAGAAAATGCCGCTATTGCCCGGGAAGGAGTGTTCCCCTTGTGCCAGGATACAGGATTTGCAGTATTTTTTGTCAATCTCGGTCAGGATGTACAAATCAAGGGCGGTTTACTAAACGATGCAATAGCCGAAGGGGTTCGCCAGGGCTATGGCGAAGGATATTTGCGTAAATCCATTGTCGCCGACCCCTTGCGCCGGGTGAACACCAAAGACAATACTCCGCCCGTCATCTGGACAGAGATTGTCCCCGGCGATAAACTGAGTGTTACCATTACGCCCAAAGGCGGCGGCAGCGAAAACATGAGTGAAGTTGCCATGTTAACACCCGCCGACGGCGCGGAAGGCGTTAAAAAGTTTGTTGTTGATAAAGTAAGCCGCGCCGGCGGAAATCCCTGCCCGCCGATTATTGTCGGTGTTGGCATTGGCGGCACATTTGAAAAAGTTGCCTGGCTGGCTAAAAAGTCGTTACTGCGCCCGGTCGGCAGCCGCAACCCCGATCCGTTTTATGCTGATATGGAACTGGAACTCCTGGAAAAAATCAACAAACTGGGCATCGGCCCACAGGGACTAGGCGGACGCACGACTGCCCTTGACGTTCATATCGAAATGTTCCCCTGCCATATCGCCTCTTTACCGGCGTCGGTAAATATTCAATGCCATTCCGCAAGGCATAAATCCTTTGAACTTTAACAAGATAAACAAGGAACGAAACAATGGCTGAAATTATCAAATTAACAACTCCCCTGGATGACAGCCAGGTTAAAAAATGCCGCGCCGGCGATAATGTTTTAATTACCGGCCCAATCTATACAGCTCGCGATGCCGCCCATAAAAAACTGGTCGATTTGTTAGATACCGGCAAACCCCTGCCCGTTGATTTGACAGGGCAGCTTATCTATTATGTCGGCCCATCACCAGCCCGGCCCGGACAAGCCATCGGTTCGGCAGGCCCAACCACCAGCTATCGTATGGATCCTTATGCTCCAAAAATTCTGCAAGCCGGTTCAAAAGGAATGATTGGTAAAGGAGAAATGGGTAAAGGCGTAGCAGAAGCATTACAAAAATATACCGGCGTCTACCTCACCGCAGTTGGCGGCGCGGCTGCGCTGATTGCAAAATCTATTAAATCGAGCCAAGTGGTTGCTTATGAAGAACTGGGCGCTGAAGCAATTGTGCTGCTAATGGTGGAAAACTTTCCCGCCATCGTCTCGCAGGATTGCTACGGCGGCAACAGCTTTGTGGATGGTTTAAAAAAATATCGGGTTACCGGCTAATGATTATTGCTTTGCGCCATCAAGATTTGCGCCGATTAAATTCGCCTCACGAATATCTGCTCCGGTCATATCCGTCTCACGCAAATCCGCATTCCACAGGTTTGCACTCTTGAAATTCGTATTCGAAAGCAAGGCGCCGATAAAACTTGTCCCCCGAAAATCTGCGTTCCAGCAATCGGCGCCGCGCAAATCTGCCTTGCCCATATTAGATTCATGAAAATCCGAACGACGTAAATCGGCTTCCCGCAAATCTATGCCTCGCAAATCTTCCTTATATAAAGATATTCCTCGTAAATCAATTTTTACACCAGAATTTTTACTGCGCCACTCGTTCCAGTGCTTTACTCCTTTTTTAATGATCTGAGCTTGTTCCTCGTTCGCCATAATTTATCAAAACCTCACAAATAATTAAAAAGAAATAATTTACAGAATCTTGAAAAATTTCAACCTGTTATTATACAACCTGATACAACTGCTTTTTCACTCTTTTTCAATATAAACAATTATTTAATTTGAAACAACAAATATAACACGCTCAGACAATCTCATAATGAAAAGCACAATCTGACTTATACAGTTGGTTTGGGTGGTTTGGGTATATCTTCACGGGCAACATATTCCCTGGCCACCGAGATAACATGGGCGCCTTTATGCTGTTTTTTTACCTTGATGGTTTTAAAAAACATATCCTGTTTTAATAGCTGAATTGCAAAAGACGGGTCAACACCTTTGGGACAAACATCCGAGCAGGTGCCGGCAAAATGGCATTTTATTACACCTTCCTTGTCAAATATGAACTTTTTCCGTTCCTCACAGCCTTCATCCCGCGAATCGGAATTATAGCGCCATGCCTGGGAAAGCGCCTGCGGCCCGGTAAACTTTTCATCAGTAGCTATAGTCGGGCAGGCCGACAGGCACAAGCCGCATTTAATACAATAAGCAAACTGAATATATCTCGTCAATTCATCGGGGGACTGAAAATATTGACCTGTCGGCATATTTTGTTCAGCAGTCTCCTTGCGAATTAAATAGGGTTTGACCGATTTGTGCTTTTTGAAAAATTTTTCCAGATCCGGAACCAGGTCTCGGATTATTTCATAATTGGGTAATGGCTTGATAACAATTCGCTTTTCGCTGAGATGCAAAATCTGGTTACTACACGCCAAACGCGGATAACCGTTAATAAACATCCCGCACGAGCCACATACACCCATACGGCACGATGACCGCCAGGACAAGCTGGCATCAAGATTTTCCTTGATCCAGTGTAATCCATCCAGCACTGTCATGCCCTTACTCACCGGCGCCTCAAATTCCTGCATCCGGGGTTGTTTATCAGTTTCAGGATTATAACGCAATATTTCAAATATTACCGGTACTATTTTCCCGGCTTGAATGTCTTCGCTCATATCCGCTTCTCCTATTTCACAAAAATAAAAATCGCCGCATACGCACCATAAACAAATAATAAAAATCCACCTAGTGTCAATACGCCGGCAACTATTTTTTCAACAACACAGGATAAATTCAGTTCATTAATGATATTTTTCAAGCCATACAAACCATGATAAAGCGCTACTCCTAACAGAATAATATACGTTACCATAAAAAACAACTGCCGGCTGCGGGCAAACACAGAGGATGCGTCGATGGGATCCTCATAACCTGTACCAAACAGCCGCAACAGATCATCAAGATGCATAATAACCATGTGCAGCCCCAACAGCAAAAAAATAATGGCGCCGGCCAACAGGTGCAATAACCATAATTTTGATTCTCGCATAGTTTTCTCCTATTCGCCATAAAAATAAAAATCAAATCCGCCCAGCACAATTATTACCAGGGCGATAATCATTAAAATAACCAGGGCCGGACGCTGCCGCCGTACCGCATTTTTATAGGGAATGACAGGCCGCTGCGGTTTTCCCATCCAAAACCCCAATTCTGTAAACAACAATCGCAGGCCGTTCAATGCGTGGTAAGCAAAAGCAACAAAAACCAAAAATTCGCCAGCTTTGTAAAGTGGTTTATCAAACAATTCCATGGTTCGGGTCCACGCTTCTTCACCCCATATCCGGGAGCCGGTAGCAAAGATATGCAAAATGAAATAAAACAAAATTCCCAGCCCGGTAATGCGGTGCAAAGTATAAGCATAGCGCTCTGCGCCGTATCTTCCACCATAAACCCAGCCGGCTATTCCCAGCCGGTTCTTTTTATGCTGCATCTCTAATAAATTCTTCTCGTCAGGCATTTTTCACTCCTCACATTAATATTTCCGTTCGACCGGTTTCCAGGTCGTAATATTAACCGGTTTATAAGAGAGTTCAGGGCCGCTATCAGTGTAAACCGCCAGGGTATGCTTTAGCCAGTTGGCGTCATCACGTATCGTAAAATCCCGGCGGGCATGAGCGCCGCGCGATTCGGTGCGCACCAGTCCGCCGACAACCATCACTTCCGCCAGATCAAGCAAATTGCATAGTTCCAGCGCATGGATCAGATTGGTGTTATAAGCCATTGCTTTATCCTGCACACCAATATTTTTATAACGACGCTGCAATTCCCTGATGATCCGCAAAGCTTCTTCCATACCTTCCCGATTACGGAAAACGCCCATATTCATATCCATACAAGTGCGTAACTCCCGGCGCAGTCCATACAAATTCTCCGTGCCGTTACTGTTGCGCAATTCATCAAAGATACGCGTTTTCTCCTTAACAAAAGCATCCTCAGCAAAAGCCGGTAAATTCGCTATTCGTTTACAATACTGTGCGGCAAGCGCGCCAACTATTTTGCCCCACACCAGGCATTCGGCGGTAGAATTGGAACCCAGACGATTGGCGCCATGCAAACTTTCACAGGCAGCTTCACCCGCTACCCAAATTCCCGGAATGCGGGTGGCTCCGTCAATGTCGGTCTCTATCCCGCCCATGGAATAATGCGCCACCGGGCGGCAAGGAATGGGTTCATGGATCGGATCAATATCGTTATACTCCAGGCACACTTCACGGATAAGCGGCAGCCGGTCATTGATCTTGTCCGCGCCCAAATGCCGCAAATCAAGATGTATATAATCCAACCCGTTCGGGCCCTTAAAACCATTGCCCTTTTCTATTTCCATTATTTCCGAACGCGACACCATATCGCGCGGCGCCAGTTCTTTCTTTTCCGGGGCATAGTTTTCCATAAACCGTTCACCCTTGTTATTCACCAGGTATCCTCCCTCGCCGCGGCAGGCTTCGGTCATCAAAATGCCGGAAGGCACCAAACCTGTAGGATGAAACTGCAAAAACTCCATATCTTCAAGCGGCAGCCCGGCCCGGTATGCCAGCGCCAGCCCGTCGCCGGTAACCGTTTGTGAATAGGTTGTAAAACCGAACAATGTGCCGCTGCCGCCACTGGCTATAACCAAACCTTTAGCCCGAATAAAAACAAATTTGCCGGTCGTCATACTCAGGGCGGTCAGGCCGCGAAACTCTTCGCCTTCTATAATAATAGAAGTAATAAAAAACTCGTTGTAATGGGTAACATTCTCATATTTCGTCAGGGTATCGTAGAGGGTTTGTAATTCAAAAAAACCGGTCTTGTCCGCAGCCAGCACTGCCCGCGGATAACTGTGCCCGCCAAAGGGGCGCTGGGCAATTTTGCCATCATCAAGACGCGTCCAGGGTATGCCCCAATGATCCAACTGTAATATTTCATCGGGAATGATATGGACAAACCGGTCCACAACATCCTGATCGGCAAGAAAATCGCTGCCCTTTACGGTATCCCACGCATGAAGCTCGTAACTGTCGCCTTTATCCATCCGCATCACCGCAGCCGTTCCGCCCTCGGCAGCTACAGAATGCGCCCGCATCATTTGATTTTTGGTCACTATTGCGATATCAATGTCGCCATTCGCTTCCCGTGATGCTTCGATTGCTGCGCGAATGCCGGCAAGCCCGGCGCCAAAAATAACCAGGTCATGACATACCATATCATGCATGAGCACCTCCTATTATTGTTATATGTGGTATTTTCTGTAAAGGCAAGATACCAGGGGAATGTAAAATGTATCCGGGAATGTTGCATATTTCCATCACAGGCTATCAATACAATAATCCTTTTTTGTCGATGGTTCTTTAACAACCCGGCCTGTACAAGGCATAGTATAAGATATAGCAGATTTACATTACTGTCAAGGAAATTTGTTATTAAAAACGACTAGCTGGATATTAAAAATTCCCGCTTTCTTAAATTTTTGCTTGCTTATTCATCATTTCTTTAATATTATATTTTATGGCAGAAAACGCCAAATAAAAGCAGCTGCCAATAACACTCATTGACATGGAAACACCCTATGGACGTTTATTTTGAACGACTGAAAAATCGTTCCCGTGAATTGGGCAATCACTATCGCAAATATACAGCCAATATTGATGCCAATCTCAATAGCCTCATGAACCGCCTGGAAAACGCCGGCGCCATTGAAAGAGTACATTTATGGGCTGCCGCTCACGATTACAAGGAAGAAATGTCCATCATTGCCAATATTGGTTATACCCTGCAGGAAAAACTGCAAGACCTCGGCTGCTACTTTGCCATCCAGTTCCTGCAAATGAACATCAATGCCCTCGACGCCCTGATGTTGGAACTGACACGAAATGAAGACAAACTATACATTTATAAAAAATTCATGCTGCGTACCGGGCACGATTTCCGGATGCTGACCGCCGCATATATGAAACAACTGCTGAGATTATACCTGCCGCCGAACGAGAAACTGAAATTTGTCTTTCTGGGGGTCGGCACCCGCTCGGATCAGGATGATATCGATATCGGCGTTGTTGATAACGGCGAAGAATATCGCGATATTTTGAATCGCTGTATCGGTAAAATGAATACCGAAATGTTGAAAAAAGCTATCAGTCTGCATTTTCACATCTCGGAACATGTGGGCAATCTCTCCTCCTATTCCGCCTCCATACCGGAATACAGCGAGTTACTGGATAAAGAAATACATGACTTTGTAATTATCAATGAAATGCTGGGCGCGGCGCGCATCCTTGGCAACCGGAAATTATTCTTCGAGTTCACCCGCAAGATCACCTCTCGTTACTATTTTTATGGCTCCGATCACGACAATTTAAAATTTCATGAGGGCTACTTGCGTGGCATTATTGGCGAAGCCCGCTCTTTCATGTTACAGGAACTGCCCCACGACACCATCAACCCCAAAGGGGATGGGTTACGCATGATCAAAGGCCTTCTCTTTGCCGCCAAAACCATTTTTCGGCTGCGGCAGGTCAACGCCTGGGCCACTCTCGATTCCCTCCGCTACCATGATAAAGCCCGGCGTAACCTGTATAATGATCTGGAATGGCCCCTCACTTTTCTGGAAATCTTTCGCTACCTCTACCAGTTACTCATTGCCCAGGAAGAAGAAATCCACCTCGGTGAAAAAGCCGGACGGGATAATCTTGCCCGCGTTGCCGAAGTTATGGGCTACCGCTCGGCGGGTGTTGCTACGGCTGCCAACTTTCTCATCACCGATTATTATCAAAACATTCTGCAAGCCAAAGATACTCTAAAAAGCCTGCTGCCATATTCCGTAAAACATCTCGAGTCCATTACTCTACTGGGCAAGGTTTTGCATCACAAAAAAATTACGACCTCCGATGAAAAAAGAGGCAGCAACCTGGCCATTCGTTTCATCCGGGACGCGCAATTCTTCCGCGGCACCCGCTACTGGGATGATATTATCTCTGTATTACAACAAAAAGATGGCTATATATTAATCAGGCTGGCTAATGACATTGCCGCGCTGGAACCGGAACAACAAGATGAACTTTATGAAAAATATGTCGATTGGGGTTGGAACTCGTTGATCTCCATGCTTTCCTTGTTGAATCTCACACATCAATATAAAAACAAACTGCCGGACCCGGATATTTTTTCCAGGTTGAATGAAAAATTTCTGTTCCGCATCAAAGGCAACGAAGACATTGTCCGCCGCTTTAGCGTTGTTTTCACCCATTACCCCGATTTGTTAAATAAATACTTTTCCCTGCTTACCGTTGAACAACAACGAAACTTGTATCATTTACTGGATTATCCTGTCTGGGAATCAACAGTAAAAACTGCCCGTGACCGGCTGCGCTTTCTTTTAAAATTGCACTTTTCCACCAGTAAATACTATAAACACAGAATGCAAAATGTATTGCTGTTGCAACCCAAATATATTAATCATCTTGACAATTTCCAACGCCTTAACCTGATTGCCAAAGGCAGCCTGGCCGAGGTGGAACGCGCTAAAAACCTGAAACAAAAACTCGCCAATCTTAAATTTTATTTTGATTTTGAATTCTTTCGTATCGGCATCGACGCCCTCGATGGCTCTTCATCCATTGGCGTTTCCTTTCAATTTACAGAATTTTCAGATAACTATTTGCGGCTCGTTTTTGACGCTTGCAAAAAAGAGGTCGATGAAAACCGCGGTGAAAAAATTGTCACCCAGGATCTACTGGGCGTTTTTGTTACCGGCGGCCAGGGTCAAATGCAGGCTTTTGACGACGACTATGATCTCATCATTCTGCTGAATTCCGATGATGACAATATTTATAACTATTGTTCGACAATTATTAAAAAAATGCACCAGGAAATTATAAAATGCGGCATTCTGCCTCATTACCGGCTTGCCGATTTTACCGCTTCCTATATCTGTTCTTTCTCGCAGCTAAAACAACTACTCGATGATGGGTCTTCCGAACGATTTATAGATAAAGCCCAGTTACTGGGCGCCCGCATGATGGTGGGCAGCAGTATTTTGCAAGATGCGTTTGCCAGGCAAATTTTGCAACCCTTTATATTCCATAATGAACAAGCGTTCATTCACGATATGCTGAACGAACTCGAATCCCGCCATCAACATTCCTACGAATCGAATAACGACGAAATTGATCTCAAAGAAACCATGGGCGGATTACGGGATATTGAGATATTGCTCAGTATTTTACGCACCCAATATAAACTCAGAGAATCTTCAAACTTTAAATTAATGGTCATGTTACAAACTGTACTGCCGGAGCTGGCCGGAGAATTTCAAAAACTTTTCCGGGTTTATGAATTTTTAAGAAGAATCAGAATTCTCAACCGCCTGACTATTGCCGCCGAAGATACAATCAATATGAATTATATGGGAAACATTATTGAAAATTTAAACAGTAATGCCAAAAAAGAATATACCCCAACCATGCTCATTGCCCGCTTGCATGCTACCCTGCGCTCATCTAACCGGACAATTAATAAAATAATCCAAAAGGTTATTCTGCCTCACCAAAATAGCAGGCAGAATAACCCTGGATAATTCTTTCTTAAAAGGAATACGATGCGGTAATGATCAGGCCCTGCACTCGAATACTATTATTATCTTCACTATTTGACCATGAATCATCTTCATCAACTTCTTCTGAAAACAAATCAGCCCGGTAACCGGCATTAATTCCCAAACCACTGGGGAAACGATAACCAATTCCCAGGTTTATTGCTGCCAAACTTGAACTGACATCACCCAATTCGGCTGAACGTGACTCTCCCTGGTTTTCAATTTCTGTTTTATATGTCAAGGTTCCACCCATGCCGGCCAGAGAACCAAAAGCGTACAATCCTTCAGCGCCGATCGGGAACACCGCTGAAACTCCCAATCCATACATCATACCGCTTTCACTCAACTCTACATTATCATAATGTTGATAATAATTATTCCCCCATTCATCATTACCGGCCAAACCAGTGTAATCATCAATGTCCATAGCCCATTTCATATATTTGGCGCCAACAAAAATATTAAAAATCCGGCTGATTCGATAGCCAAGTGTAAAATTCAAATCACTGCGACTCATATCAACTTTATTCTCAAAATTATCATAACCACCAATATATGATTCCACCGGAAAAGTTCCGAACAACAGCGAAGCGCCCAGGTTTACCTTGCCATGATTAATGCTGATGTTGGGGCCAATCGAGTTGCCGGAACCAATGTCGGCTACTTTATCACCATCTTCGGTTTCAATACTATATGCGGCGTTCCACCAGGTACCACCAATTGTAACAATAGTGCGTTCCTGGGCAAAAACCATTGTTGCCAGTAACATCATTGCAACGCTCAATATATACAAATTCTTTTTTGCAAACATTTTGTCCTCCAATATTAATTTAGAATACCGGCGGTAATGTAACCGGAGACTTTTCGTCTTTTTCTTTTTTGGGTTTCTCTTCAACAGGTTTGGTCCTGGTAACTTGATTTTTTACACTTGGCGCCGTCCCGGTAAATCGGACTTTGTCGCCCAAACGAATATATTCGCGGGTGTTTAATATCTGCGCTTCTGCATACTCTTTTTTAACAGTAATAACTTTAATCATACCAATCCGGTCTTCACTACGCCCTACCGTGCTGCCCGCCAGATCGGTAATTACATCACCCATCCGAAAAACGTCAAAGGTTTGGTCTTTTTTAATGCCATGAGTAGAGCCCAAATCAATGAGCACAACATTTTCAGATACCTTGATCACAGTTCCTTCAACAATAACTTTTTGCGATATTTTTGTCACCAGTTCACCAATAGCCGCGGGCAAACCGTCTTCACCGTCAGCGCTTTTGATGTTTTCAGCCAATTCCAGGGCGCCGGTTTGAACATCAACCAGCCGGGTATTGATAACAAAAGTCTGCCCCAACCGGCTAACGCTGCCGATCATGATCTTTTCAGCATTCAATATCTTGCCAATCTCGGCGGCCTGTGACATGTCGGTTACGCCCGTCATTTGCAATTGCTGCTCTTCAAGAATTCTCATTATTGCCTGCCGCTCTATAACATCAAACCGATTGGTGTTAAACAATTCGGTGCATAAAATGTCGGCTACAGCGTCGGCAGATTCCTGGTTCAGGTTCTTGGCTTCAAAATTCAACACCGCTATTTTGGTCTTGTTCTGAGCATACAAAAAGCCATGGCTTGCAAACATGAGCAGAAAAAACATTAAAAAACGAAATACTCTCATTTCACATCTCTTTGCTGGTTATCTGCAATAAACAGTGATTGATACCGGAAAATATAATTACATCTTGAATATATGTCAAGCAGTTTTTAGGAACTTGTGACCTGGAGCAAATTTTTGTTTTCACAGAGTTAATACAGCTAACAATATTCAAAAAAACTTGAAATAATACTGGAAGCAACAGAAAGGTATGCTATTTTATTCCTGCAGGTCAGAATGAGCTCTTTTCGTGTTCAACAAATTCTGCAAGCTGTTTGCGCAAGAATAACCGCGCCCGGTGCAAATTCGATTTAACGGCGGCCAACGTCAAGCCGGTCATGTCCGCTATCTCCTGTAACGAATTGCCCTCAATATCTTTTAGCACAAAAACCGTACGAAACTTGGGGGCAAGGTTGGCAATCGCCTTTTCCATTTCCCGCCGTAATTCATCATTCATTATCAAACTCAGGGGATTGGCAGCAATGGATTTGTTAAAGGTTTCCAGGGTGTCTTTTTTAACCCGTGAATCAATGTCATCCAGGCCGCTTACCAGCTTCTTTTTTTTGCGCAGCCGCATCAGGGCAAAATTTGCAGCAATCCGGTATATCCATGTAGAAAGCGCCGATTCCCCTTTAAAATTTGGCAAAGCCTCAAAAACTTTTAAAAAAGTCTCTTGTAAAACACATTCCGCTTCATCTGTATTGGCCAACAGCCGCAGTGCGGTATTGTAAACAAGCTTTTCATTCTGCAATACAATTTCTGTTAAAGCGGCTTTATCGCCTTGTTTGGCCTTTTCAACCAGTTCTGCTTCTGTTTTATAAGTATTTGACATTCCTGCCTTTATTTCTTCATTTTTTCAGAAATATCAAATTACCAAAAAAAAAACACTATATCAAGTATTTTCAAAAGTTAATACCAGGGCGCCTAAAATTTAACTTTAACTATTTGCTCCTGATCTCAAAACTTGTTTCAACCTCTGTTGCTTTTTTAAGCATTGCTGAAGCTGAACAATAAGTAGTCTCTGATAATTCGATAGCCCGCTTTACCGCTTCTTCGGGAATATCCTGGCCCCAAAAAATAAAATGAATTTTTACTTTGGTAAAAATTCTGGGATGTTCATCTCTCCGCTCCGCCTCAACATGACATTCAAAATCATCCAGCACAACCCGCTTCTTTTTCAATATTGACAAAACATCCATCGAAGTGCAGCCACCAAGCCCCATAAGAAACAATTCCATAGGAGTGCTGCCGGCGTTATGCCCGCCATTATCTTCTGTTGTGTCCATTGACACCCAGTGCCCGGAATCTGCCTTTCCTGCCAGGGCCAGTCCCTTTAACTGCTTGATCTCTGCTTTCATTGTGCTCTCTGTATATAAAGGTTACCGGTTTATTAATGTATTATAATAACGCTTTAATATCATTTTCAAAAACACTTTTTCCCTGATAACCAACATACTTTTTATAAATTTTACCTTCCCTGTCTATTAAAAAAGTGGTCGGAATGCTGTTTATGCCGCCAAAACCGGCAAGGATCTCTTCATTGGCCAGGGCAGTGGGATAATTTATGCTATACTCGGCAATAAAATCATTCAATACCTGCATTCCTTCTCTGCCAAAAGCTACGCCAAGTATTTCCAGCCCCTGATTTTGATATGTGGAATACAATTCAACAAAATGCGGTATTTCTGCTTTACAAGGCGGGCACCAGGTATCCCAAAAATCAATCAGCAACACCTTGCCTTGATACTGATCCAGAGTAACAGCATCGCCATTTATTCCTGAAACTGTAAACCGAAACGCCTGTTCCAATTGGCTCTGTTCCGCTTTTGTCTTTCCCGAGCCTTTACAAGAAAAAAATGTTCCCGCAACTAAAAAAACAAACGCTAAAACTATATATTTATAAATTTTCATCCCTTTTTCTCCATCAGTTTGTTATTCCCGTTTTCATCAAAAATACTGGCCAATAGTCTTTTGCCCTCTTGCTGCAAATAATTCATTACACCGGCTTTTTTACAGTTTTGTTCAAGTTCGGTACATAACCGTTTCATTAATAATACGGCAATATCCCGATTTTTGCAAGCTCTAATTCTTGCTTCAATATGACCGCAGTATTTACTGATTATTTTTAACTCGGCATCCATTTTCACCTCACATATTTGATGCAGAACAGAATAAAAAAGATTCATTTTTTTACTTGAAACAATACAAAAAAAACAGGTTCTATATTGTTTGTAGTGGGTAATTCTCCCGCTATTTTAAGAACAAGAATACAGTCATATCAGTTATCAAGACCGGGTTAATGCAACTTTTCGGTGAATAACATTGAAAATAAATTTGTGTTTGAAGAAAAATATTACCCGCCACCCATAAAATTAATTTTTGAACTTGGTTTTATTAAGAATATACTGCTATTAATAAACGTCATAATAACAATTGGTTGAATGCTTTTCTCCGCGCTCTCGGCGACCTCTGCGGTACAATATAATAATGAAACCGCAGAGGTCACGGAAGACGCAAAGGAGAAAAAGAATAAAACCTTTCCAGATCTTTTATATTAAAAAAGAACTTGATACAAT
>CAYNSO010000093.1:0-14458 GCA_964399735.1 uncultured Cytophagia bacterium | reverse complement strand
GTTATAAAAACGGTCAATTTATACTGCTTCATCTTTTTCTCCTCTTTGATTATAATAACCTGGATTTGTTATACTATTAACAAATAAATTCCGGCGTATAATTCAAAGGATTAATGTTTTTGTGAAAGTGGCGATTTTTTATTAATAGATTTCCAGAGCCGGGTAATTATTTTATTCCCACCAGGTAAACCGAGGGGAAAAGAATTTTGGCAAGAAAAGATTTATCCATGAGGAAGAGCAGTGGTTTCAGACCTGGATGTTTATTGCTGTAATAGAGGTGAGTAACAGGAATTTTTTTTGTATAATATTTTTGCATCAACCCTGCCAGTTCCGGCTCTGTAAAACCGGCATGAGCGCCGAGTTCGTTGGCAAAGCGACCCTTGATGCGCGCTTGCCAGTCCCGAAGGTTTTGCCTGATTTTAGATAATAGGGATTTATCTTTAACGCCAAAATAAGCGAACAAGCGGGTTCGGTTGGGCGTGCCGATATATGCAGGCGCGCCCGGTTTTAAAACTCTGCTGATTTCTCCCAGCAACAACGCAGGATCGCATGCATGTTCCAGAACATGAAAAGAATATACCGCATCGAAAACGTTATTTTTAAAGGGAAGGGCAATGCCATCGTAATTTTGTAACTGTGCATGCGAACGCATCCAGGTTTCATATTTTTGTTCCACATCCACGCCAAATACCTGGCAGTTCATCAATTCCTGCATAACTATGGCTTCATAACCTGGCCCGCAGCCAACCAGCAATATTTTTTGAATATCCGAATCGGGAACAAGTTTTCGGATAATATGGATAAATGCCTTGATTTGCGGAGTGAAACGGTCTCTGGCAAGTTGAGATAAATACATATTATTTTATTTTAATATTATTCAGAATTGAGAATAATGATTCACCCGGCAACTCATGTTCCATACTTTTTACCGGTTCGTTATTGATAACATGAGAATAAAGAGAACGATATTTTTCTGCAATTTTCCAGAGATTATAATTTTGCAGGGTTTCCACACGGGCAAAAGTTGCCAGGCGGAGGCGTAAACTATCGTTATTGACCAGAACGCGGATGGCAGATGCAAACTCTTTTTCATCTTCGCCGTTTACAACATAACCACATTTGCCGTTTTGCAACAACTCGTCGGTAATTCCGTGCAGCAAGTTGGCTACAACCGGTAAACCACACGCCATAGCTTCAATTATGGCATTCGGCTGCCCCTCCTGGCGGCTGGGATGAATGTAGATATCCGCTGCCTGCATATATTCAACAACATTTGCCCGAACACCTTCAAAACGGATGGTCTTGAAAAGGGATTTATCCGCAATGATTTTGAGCAAGGACTGGCTAAAAGGATCAACCTGGTTGTTGCCCAGTGCATAATTGCGGGATAGTTTGTTCGGCCCGACAATCAGCACGACAAACTTGCGTTTTACAGTTTTTTTCAGTTCGGCAATTGCTTTGATTAGCAGATCCATTCCTTTATTATAATTGACCGATCCGACAGACAGCAGCACCAGGTGGTCATCGGGGATTCCCAGTTTTCGACGAAATTCCAGTCTTGATTGAACGGCGACGGGTTTGAACTGCCTTGGGTTGATACCGTTCGGCAAGCGGGTAAAAGGTTGATTTTTGATGTGTTTTCCTTCGCAAGTACTTTCCAGCTTTTCCGAGGTTGGAATGATAACGCGGGCGCGGCGATATAGCATTAAAAGAAAACATCCCCATTTACGGTGTTTCACGGTCACCGGGTCGTCTACATGCAGATTGGTTATTTTTTGAACCAATGGCACCCTGGTCAACAGTGCGGCAAGATTTACAGGAGCAATAAAGCCATGCGAATGAATAAGATCAAAATTTTTATGGTTTTTTATGATAAAACGGAAAATATTCCAGCCATACCGCAGATGTCTCAGCGGGGTCGATGTATCGCGCAATACACGGGTTACTTTAATGCCGTCAACAATATCTTCTCCCACCATAGCCGGGTTTCCGGTGCCGGTTAGCACTTGAACGTTCAAACCCAGTTTCACCAGTTCCAAAGACAAGCGGTGGCATTGCATTGCCGCTCCGGAAAATTCCGGTACATAGTACCAGTTTGTCATCAATACCCGCATTTATACCTCGAATGACATTTTGTTAAATTCATCTCCCTTTAAAAAAGAACTGAACGCTTGCCGGGTACGAAACCGAAAAGCGCTTTTATATAATATTTCAGATCCTAAAAACCACACATGGCGCAGACCCTGCGCTGCCTGAATGAGTATTGGTATGGTCAGGCGATTAATAAACAGATTGCGAACCAGATATTTGCAACGTTTGAACAGTGGCAATTCCGGGGCAAAAACACCGTAACGCAAAACCAGTTGTTTGCGTAAATCAGGGTTTATTTTATACCAGCAAGCTACAGCTTTGCCATAAAGAGTTCCTTTTTCCAGGTAACCATCCAGATTCATGGGATGGTAATGAGTAGCGCTAATTTCATTGGAATAAAAGAAATTAACCCCGCTCTTTGCCAGCCGGCATGCGAGTTCCTTATCTTCCGCCGCTACCAGGGTGTCGTTAAAACCGCCGACAGCGCGGACAGCTATTTTCTGAATAGAAGTATTGGCGGTGCGGTATTTCCACCAGTCCACTTGCCGGCATTTTTCATTGTCCAGATGTAAATTCGTTTCCCACTGCCGGGCCTGGTCGGGGTTCTCCAGTTCCCGGGCCATTTTTACTATTCCCATAATGCACACCGGGGCGTCAAAGTGATATTGCATTAGCAGATGTTTCTCTACAACATCCGGTTCCGGAATTGTATCGGCGTCCATAAACAATAAAATATCGCCGATAGATTTGGCGATACCACGATTACGGGCATCTCCGGCTGATTTGCCGTTACCGCGTACGTATTCCAGTTTTATTTTTCCATTCGCAATAAACTGTTTCACAATTGCGGGTGTCGAGTCTGTCGATTGATCGTCTACTACAATCACTTCATACAAATCTGCCGGGCAATCCTGGTTTTCCAGGGCTGTCAGGGTTTTTTCTAGTACGTCACCCCGGTTTTTACAGGGGATGATCACTGAAATTTCAGGAAATGCTTGTTCCATACCTTTATCCGTTTCTTTAAATGATTATCGGACAGAACCGGGCTGCCTTGAGGAATTAATTTCCATACTAGTCAAAGTTTTGCTGATCCAGAGATAAAAAACATAAAGAACAAGACCGGAAATTACCGGTACAATGATTAGTGTATCTTTTAATAGAAATGCAATAACAGACATAAACACTGCTCCGAACACCGGCTTTAAAGTGTGCAGGGAAAGAGTCAACCGGTATAGATTTTTGCTAACCCAATAATATTCAACCGCAAAGAAAACCAGCCCGGCAATTGTTAACGCCAGGGCTGCGCCAATAGCTCCCAAACCGGGAATGAGAATGAAATTTAAAGCTGCCAGTACAGTTGCGCCCGCGATATTGGCTGATAAATCGAGCCTTTGCAAATTTTGGCTGATGAGAGAATAGGCCAATACCGGGATAATACCAAAGGGAATAACCAGCCATATTGAAATCCGCAGCGCCGGAACCGCCTGTAGCATACCGTGACCATAAATAAGAGCAATTACTTGCGGCGCCATTACATCGGTAAGGGCAACAATGGCAATAGTTACCAGGCTGATATATTTTATTGATTTTTTACTAATATTGATAAAAGCAGCCTGGTCTTTATGCGCAAGCCGAGAGACGACCGGGAAAAAGGCCTGGCCATAAGCCATAGCCAGGGCAATGCCTAGTTCCACAAGTTTGAATGCGGCGCTGAAAATCCCTGCTTCGGCTTCGCCTTTTATTTTGGTGAGAATGATAACTGTTATGGACCAGAACAGGCTGTTGAATATGGTAATTAGTGAGAATGAGGGCGCTTGTTTTAACAATTTACCGTTAATCTCTGCATCATGCCGCCATTCAGGAGCAGCTACTTTATCGGCAGCATATTTAAAACAGATCGCAAAGGAAAGTACTTTGCTGATGACAAAAACCAGAATCATTTCGCGAATTCCGGCTCCGGCAAATAACAGCCCAATACCGATTCCAACTTTGAATACATTTTCCCACAACCGGGCTATAGCGATATAGCTCATTTTTTCAGCCGCGCTGAGGATGGATTTGCTCCAGTAAAAACCTGTTGCCGGAATGATCGCAAACGCCATTACTATTGCTGCATACGAACTATCCGGTTTGGGGGCAAGCAGCAGGGTAGTAACAATCATCAGGGTGGTAACAAGCAGCGATATTAGTAATCCGCCTTTCAAAACCTGGCCGAAATATAAACCGGCTTTACTGCGTTCCCGGGCTACATCGCGAACAACCACAGAACCCAGACCAAGAGTGGAAATATTGGAAAACAGAGAAAAAAGCGCAATGGCAAAAGCAATCGCACCCAGGCCTTCAACACCCAGTTTACGGGCAATGAGCACCCAGAAAATTGCAGAACCGCAACGGTTCATGATTTCTGTTAGCGTGCGGGCCAATGTATTGGTTATGATTGATTTGAATGCGTTCATCTTGTTTGTCTTTATTTTTGCGCTATGATTAATAATCCGTTTCCGCTTTCGTTATTTGAGCGGTAATCTGCCCACATAAGCAGTAATACAAAAGGATGGATCAGGAGCAAATAAAACGGAAAAATAATTTTAAACAACCGGCTGTATTGTACAGATGTTACAATATCATAAGATAGCCTGCCAAAAAAGCCGCTGGCGATGGTGACGCCTACCAGGGTAAAGCCCGCATTCGTTAGTTTGGCGGTTAATTCGTTTTCGGAATAATAACGGACATGCCCGTGCGGCAAGCCGGTAGATGAGGCTTTAGCTATTTTATTGATTTTGCGATTCAAGCTGCGCAATGTGCGCTGCTCTGATACCGGAACATAAATCACCACGTATCCTTTTTTATGCAAGGCTTTATAAAATTCATTCAGAACTTTTTCGTCATCTGTAATATGTTCCAGAACACTGGCGCACAAGATTACATCAAACCGGGCAGAAAACGAATAATTCAATAAATCGGCTTGCTTGAATACCAGATTATCGATATTGGATTTAAGGGCATAGTGCATGTTGCTTTTTGCCAAAGCGGCGTCAGCTTCCAGGCCGAGCACATCGGCGTGGGGGAAACGTTTGGCAATATAAACAGCGTGCTGCCCCAGCCCGGTGCCGGCATCCAGAAACGTAAATACTTTATTTTTACCCAGCAGCGTTTTTAATGATCTGCGAATATACCATTCCCGCAGGGTTGTCAGGTGGATAACCCGGTAGGCCAGGGTGCGAAGCCAGGTTCGGTTGCCGATGAGTTCGGCTATTTGTTTAAAAGTCATAAGCCTGGTTCCTGTTCATAGTATAGTCAAACGATTGCTGCTCTATCTGTTTATTCAAATGGTTAATACCTTCAATGACAGCCGCAAGAGTAAAAAATATTAAAATTAAAGTAAAGTTCTCTTTATAGCTTTTATCTGCAAAAGCGGAAAAAAAGTAACCCGCTAAACTGCCCATAATACCAATTGCTACTGCAGAATAGTACCCGAAACGGCTGCGCATGGCTTTTTTGGTGCGAATAAAAAACATAATCAGCAACATAATATAAACACCAAAACCTGGTATGCCAATTTCCGCCATATAAAGAAGATATGTATTGTGTACTGCCGCTCTACGGGTGAACGAGTCTTCAACATCCCAGTATTTTTCCAACAGGGTGCCATAGTTGTTAATACCGGCGCCAATAAGCGGGTGATCCTTAATAATATTCCACGCAACTTTGGCGGTGGTGATCCTGGTACGTGCTGAGCCCAGATCGTATGTTGTTAAACGGCCGCGGATAACATCGCTAAACGCAAACAGGATAAGGATGAATACGATTGCAGCCAGCATGAATTTTACCATAACGCGAAAACTGATCAGCCGCCAGCGGAACATGAATGGAATCATGAACAGAACCGAGATAACCAAACCCAGCCACGAACTGCGGGTGAGTGTATATATTAACGCTACCAGCCCGGCAGCTGTGACAACTGCGGCAAACCAGCGCATTACGCGGGATTTTTCAGTCATGGCTATGATAATCGAAACCGGTAGTATAAAACCGATATAACGCGCCAGATGGTTACAATGCCCAACAGTGCCTCCGGGGCGCGCAACATTTGCGGTTTCCATCTCAAACGCCAAAAGTTTGTTCGATTCACCCAGGCCCAATAATCCAAGACTGGTGCTGCCGAATACTGCTTGCAACCCTACAATAGCTGCCTGAAATAACAAACCCAGAAATAACGCCTTTAATAACAGGGTAATATCATCTTTACTTATAATATTATTGGCAATTACCAGGAAAAAGATAATTGCTTTTACCAGGTTGAATAGATCAAAAGAACTCCACAACAAATCTGTGGCATTGAACATGGAGATGCAAAAGAACATGAATAATAATAAAGAAGGCCAGGTAATAGCCGGGAAAAAGCGTAAAGTCTTTTGTTTACGTTCGGATGCTGCCCGGAACAGAGTTATAGTCAGCAGAAATAACAATAAAATTTCTGTCAACCCGATGGTATAAGCATTAGCGCCACCAGGGCTGGGGTGGTAAAGAAAATTATAATCGGCATTTAGTGGAATGGAAAAGATCAGCATTCCCATAACAAAACGGCGCACGTCTTTGACAATAGCCAAAGTAAAAGGGAACATTAACCCCAGAATAATAAAGAATGCCCATTTTAAATCCATTGTCCACACGGCCCAAATCGACAGCAGGATACAGCTCACCGAGACCATCGCGATAATTAAAAGCGGAGTTAAACGATTACGATTAGTGACAGGTGAGCAAGTCAACATTTTAAAACCCCTTATCAGGAAACCAGGCGTCGGTAGAGGCCGTCGGGAATATCCATTTTACGGCGATTGAGAGCAACTCCCAGTACGTTTATTTTGGAAGCCTGTAATTTGCGCTTGGCATTCTGGGCGCTATCCCAGCGGGTATGCCCGGCGCAGACGATTAATATAACACCATCGGTAACTGAAGCGACACTTAGAGATTCTACTGAAGTGAGAACCGGTGGAGTATCGATTATGACATATTTAAATTGATTGCGCCATTGTCTAACCAGGGTGCGAAACCGTTCCGAGCTTAACAATTCCACCGGTTTCGATTCTCCTTTACCGGCGGTGATGATTTTGAGGTTGCTGCCCTGGACGGGAACAAGATGATCCCGCCAGTCGGCATTTTGTTCAATAATCTCTCCGAGTCCTTTATTGTCGGCAATGCCAAAATAACGGTGCAGGGTAGGTTGATTAAAATTGGCATCGACCAATAAAATGTCGTTCCGGTCGAGTATAACCGGGGTTTTAATCGGGGTATCGGTTTGTCCGTCAAAAGAGTTAATGGGAACCACATTGGGCGTTTTATTATTTTTAACAATAGCGCGCAAGTCTTCGGTAAACAAAGAGTCAGGTTCGGTGATCAGTGTGCGGGGATCAGTTTTTTTACCCAGACCGCCGGCCATTAAAAACGATAAATAGGTTGCAATGGTAGATGAACCTTCACCGTTTATGGAACTGGTAATTGACAGAACGCGGATGTTGCCGCTCTTGTTGGCAATTCGGATATATTCTTTCATACCGTAAAAATCATTGATAATTTCTCCGGGAAGATCAAATACGAACAATCCCTGGTTTTGGGTGGCTGTACCACCGGTTGTTACCGGTGTATGAAAATATAAATTTTCTTTTTCTTCCACCCGGCTTAATAATTGATGCACCACACTCATCACAACACCTCACACCCGCTATAAAAACCCGATACTAATTTATTGATAATCTATGTAAATCTAAACCGCCAAATTGATCGGATATTGTTTCCACAATTTTAGTAAATTTTGGTCTTGCAGCAACAGGGGCATGATGCTGACTAGCATGATTGGCATTTCCCTGTATACTGTTGTAATTTTCAATTCTGGTTCTTTCTTTCAATGCTGAATAATTTGCTCTGGAAGCAGCCGGCGCCGGCCCTGCGGCCATAACCAATCCACGTTCAAATAGTTCTGCGATCAATCCTGAATCTATTTGTTGAATGTTTCTTCTTGCCGCTGTCATCAGGGCATTATCACAAATCTGGTTAATCAGTCTCGGAACGCCGTCCGATATTCTTTTTACCAGTTTTAGAGAAGAATCTGTAAACAGATTTTCGTTTTTACAACCTGCCACCTGTAACCGGTGACGGACATATTTCATAGTATCATTCAAATCCAGCCGTGTTATTATAGCTTTCAGGCAAATACGTTGTTTTAATTGCTGCATGGATGGCTGGTCGAGGTTGACATCGAGCTGCGGTTGACCGGAAAGGATAATTTGTAACAACTTGTTTTGCATGGTTTCCAAATTTGATAACTGGCGAATTTCTTCCAGCACATGCGGTTTCAGATTTTGCGCCTCATCAATAATGAGCAGAGGCGTATTGCCGCGTTCATACTCTTTTACTAAAAAAGAGTACAATTCCATCAGAATGTCGCCCATTTCATTGCCTTTGGGTTTGAAACCGAAATCGCGGCAAATGAATTTAATCAGGTCTTTGGATTCCAGACTGGTATTGAATACCCATGCAAAATTGACTTTTTTACTCAAGCCGTTTAACAAAGTACGGATCAATGTACTTTTGCCCAAACCGGGTTCCGCTACAATGGCATTGATTCCGCGTTTGCTGGCAATGCCGGTCATCAGACGTTCCAGGGCTTCCTGGTGAATTTCGCTCCGGTACAGGAACCGGGGGTCCGGCGTTGTGGAAAACGGTTCTTCTTTTAATTTAAAATATTTTACATACATTGTCATATCCTGCAGTCAAATTATCCGCATCAGTTCCTGGTTACGCCATTGCAGCTGTATTTATATTCTCGTGAAAGATTTCTTCAATATGAACATTGAAAATATCTGCAACTTTACGTTTAAAATCCGAGGTAGCTTCCAGACGATTATTCTCTACCATAGACAAATAAGTAGAACTACAGCCCAGCAGAAACGCCAGTTCATATTGTTTCAGCCCGGCTTCCCATCTTTTGATTTTCAATTGATTTCTCATCACACATCTCCCAAGTTCTTCTTTTTTGATAAATATTATTGCTTTTATTGCTTATTCTACTGCAACCGCTTTATTGATTATATATTTTTCTTCAAGATGCGGCATCAGCCTGTTTTTGTTGTTAATTTGTTCAAAATCGGGGATAGCAGCTAAAATCGGCAAGCCGAGACAGTGCTGCACATCTTCGACAGTATTTACAGAAGGATCAAACATTTCAATAAATAATGCGCTGCCTATGGAGATAATTACACCAAGTACCAGAGCAATACTCATAAACAATATTTTATTGGGTTTTACCGGTTTAAAGGCAACGCTTGGCGGTTCCAGCAAACGAACCTGCACCAGGTATTCTTTTTTACTGGCGGTTATTCTGGCTTCTTCGCGTTGTTTAATCAGCATAGAATAAACTTCACGCAAGTCATCAATACCAATGGTCAGCTTGCCAAGTTCATATTCCTGCCGGGATAATTCCGCCACAGAATTGACTACCTGGTTCATACGTCCGCCCAGCGCTTGTTCGGCAGCTTTTAATGCTTTGACGCTGGTTTCTTCGGCACGGATAATTTCATTGACTTCAGTGCGAATTTTTTGCTTCGTAGCATCAATATCCTGGTTAACCAGTAATACTTCCGGGTGTTTTGCCGTATATTTCTGTTGCAAAGAACTCTTTTTCATTTCCAGTTCCAGCAAGGCCATTTTTAAATCGTTCAAATAATCGAGCCGGCCAGCTTGTTCACTGGATTGGGTATTCGGAAATGCAACATCTTCACCTCTGGCCAGTTGATCGCTAATTACCTGTAGCCGGGCTTCTTTGGCAATTCTTTCGGCGCGGACTTTGGTCAGTTCTTTGTCAAAATCAGCAACGGAAGAAAACAGAATCTGGGTCTGTTGATCGGGCTGCAATACTTTTTCCTGGCTTTTATAGCTCATGCCCTTTTTTTCCAGGTCGGCAATTTGTTTTTCAATTTCCTGAATTTGTGTTTCAAAAAATTCAAAAGCTCGTGTATCTCTGTCGATAGCCGGGCGTTGTTTTATGTATTCTTCCACCACTTTATCAACAACCTGGGCGGCAAACACCGGGTCGCGGTCTTCAAAACTGACGCTGAGTATATTGGTATCTTTTTCGCGTTCAATAGTCAGCTTTTTTGCCAGACCGGCAATGGCTTCGTTTTGTATCAGCCGGCTGTCTTGTTCGGTTAATTCGCCCTTTTTTTGTAAATTGGTAAAATGTTTATTTTCCTGAAGTAACTTTTTGTCCAGACCAAATTCCAGCACAACCGGTTCCAGCACACTGCGCATTTTCATAATCACCAGTTCGGCGCCAATTTTGTCGTACCGTTGCTGACCATCTGTCTGGTTAACGCCCAACAAATAGGTTTTTTCATTTTCACCCTGGTAATTGACCAATACCTTGGCCGATGAGCGATAAACCGACGGCAATATAAATGCAGCGCCCGTAAAAGTGGCGACGATCAGCACAAACAATAGCGCAATAATTTTACGCCGTTTTAGTAATATATTCATAAAACTAAAAGTCGATATCGGGCTGTCATATTTACCATATTCTATCATGGAGCTATCCTCAGCTAATCCCGGTTATACCAATAGGTGTAACGTGACCAAACATCAAAGGGTGGTAATGCGAGATCATATACCTGGGTAATAAACGAACTCAAATCAGCAATAAATGTTCTTGGTACATAAACCATATCAAAAGCCTGTACGGGCAGGTCATTATTAATATTTCTCTGCAGCATGCCCATATCCAGGTTGATACGCAGCGCTTCACCACGCTGGTGTCCATCATTGCGCAACAGAATGACGCTTTTTAACTGGGCAGCGTTTTTGGGGCCGCCGGCCGCAGCAATAGCGCGGATCAGAGTCATTCCTTTAGTTACTTTATAAACACCGGGATTTTCAACTTCGCCCATTACATAAACATCCTGGCCGCCAAAATCCCTCACAATTACCGTTACATCGGGTTCAATTAATATTTCACTATATTTTTTAGTTATTATCTCATCCAGTTCAGCCGGTGTCATATTGATGACATAAATGTCGCCAATCCGCTGCAGTGATATTCTGCCATCCGGACGAACCGTTACAGTTTCATTATATTCTACATTATTAAAGAATTTTATTTCGATACTGTCACCAAAACCAAAGCGGTAGACTCTGGCTTCCATAATATTATTCTGCGTATTTTTTAATCTGAACACAGTTCTGTTTTTGCTAGATTTGGCTGTTTGCTGCGCCGGGGGATTTACCGCGCAGGATGCTGCCATAATGATCAGGCTTGTCAGTGTTAGTGCAGTTATTTTATGGATTCCGGTTTTCATTGTTCGTTCTTTAAAAAATAAATTATTTAGTAAAAATTTTTAGTAAAGCATGCAGCTCTTGTAGCTGAGCAGCTTTCCATTATTTAGTAAATGACATCTTTTTGGTTATTTTGAATTCATTAACCTGAATTGTGTAAAAATAGATTCCCGAAGGAAGTACTGTGCCGTTATTGTCCTGACCGTTCCAAACCTGGGTGTACTCACCGGCAGACTGCCGGGCATCGACCAGGGTTCTGACCAATTGTCCGCGAATATTAAAGATAGCCAGTTTTACATTGCCGTCATCCTTGAGCGTATATTTAATGTTGGTAGACGGATTGAACGGGTTTGGAAAGTTCTGCGATAAAGAATAGGCTTCCGGTTTGGCTATGCCGATTGCTTTGGAAGCTTCAGAGAACTGAACCACACCATCAGTAGAAACATCAGCCAGCCAGTAATAATAGATCTGGTTGCCCTGAATCTGGTTATCTACCCATTCGTAATCGTTACGGGACTGGGAGTTGATAGCGCCGTTGATCATTTCATCCGTAATACGGACTTTATCGCCATCAATCGATTCACAACGATAAATATGAAAGCCAAGATTTTCTGTTTCCGACTGGGTAGTCCATTTTATAACGACTTTGCCCGGCTGTGCTGAAGCGTTAAAATTGGTCAGTTCTACCGGTGTGCTTTGCCGCTCAATACATTGTACCTGGCCGAAATCGTGATGGTCAATATCAGTGGTCAAGGTATGCAGGGGAGAATCGCCATACGCATCCTGTAATCCATTGATAATTGGTGAATTCCAGACCCGGATGTATACTTTGCGTCCAATAACCAAAGCGTCGTTGGAGTAGACCCGGCTGAATCTGCCATTGGCTGTTACACCGGTAATTGTGCCGTATCCGACATACATTGTGCCAAGCAGAATATCATCACCGGTAACATTTCCCAGTTCGTCGGCCGGGTTAATGGCGTTGTCGGCGCCTGTCCAGATCAACTGAACCAGATCGCCGGCGGAAGTGTTGCCATTTAAATACGATCCATCTATATCAAGGCATCCCTGGTTTGAAAAGGCTTCCAGTGTTGCCGCCATCGCTCCGGTCAGGGATACTAAATTTATTACGATTGTGACGACGATAGTTTTTATTATCACTTGCATTTTCATTGTAATCTCTCCTCTAAAATCTCAATTTCCCTGTTTAATTAATATGGTTTGGGAAATTGCCAGGTTTTATTCGGATTATCATTCTTGACAATAATAATATATCCGTGGCCCGCCTTGAAGGCCATGTCCGACAGAGCGTCACCACGCTCATTCACCCACTCACCATCCCAACTCGTGCCGGAACCACTTACAAGCCAGGCCACGTCATAATTATTAGTGTTTACCCAGCGCATCACTTTATCTGCACCCGAGCTAAAGCTGCTGCCCGTTATCGCGCCGCTTAATCCAAGATCGCTGTCCTTCAGGGAAACAGTAGCCGGATAGCAGGAACCGACAAAGTTAGTACCAGGGTTAAGAGTCAGGGTTCTGTAAGCATCTTTGCTCACTTTGCCCGTTATTGTAATTATTGAATCTGTAGCTGAAAGAGTATTGACAACTTCAATCCAGAAGGACTGATTTGGATCCAGTTTTATTGTTGATTCCTGGTCACCGGTTTTACGCAGCCATTTGCCTTCGTAAATACTCGCAGTGCCTTCTACCAGCCATGCCAATGTATAATCTGTGCCATTCCATACATGAACTTTATCTGCTTTGCTCATAATATTACTACCTCGTAACTGGGTGCCCAATACGCCGGACAGCGAAGAGTCCGCAGGAACCAGAGGCAGGGAGACCAGGTTTTTTCCAGTTCTTAATTTAATATTAAAAGCGCCAACTGTTTGAAAGGTAAAAATTTCATTTGCACCCGATTTTGCTTTTACAATATAGTAACGTCCATAATCCGCATTTCGGGGAAAAGAGCTGTCTACATATTGGGGAGTTGTTACATTTGCTACCGGAGTTCCGGGTGTAAAGTTTGGTGTTGTACTGGAATATACATCATACGAAGAAGCGCCGTTGACTGCATCCCATTGAATGGTAACACCGGTGACGCTGCTGGTATATAATGCTCTGGCCTGACGGCTCGTGGCAGTGGCGTTTTGTTCTGTGGAAGGTGCGCTTTCATTGCCTGCCCAGTCATAAGCTGTAACGATTACATAATATGTTTGACCAAGTTCCAGGTTGGTTATTACATGTTGTGTTGTATCGCCAACATCAATCATGGTCCAGTTGCTATGATCACTGGAAGTGGTACCATAATATAATTTATAACCGGCCAGATCAGTTTCCTGATTGGGGTCCCATGTTGCCACCAATGAACCTGTATCAGCAGCTGCAATATTTATTAATGAAAATAAAATGAATGCGATTGATATACAGGCGATTCTAATGAAATGTGATTCGCGCCCTGATGAATTATTCAGAGTGAATCCTCTTTTATATGTGCGCAAATTAAAATTCATTATGATTCTCCTTTTTCAGTTTCTTACTCTTGCAAATTACCGTTAACATGCGGTTAAATTCTTCTACCCACCTTTAAGCACAGTTTGTGCCAAAAATCTGAATATTATTAGTAAATACACTGATAATTTGATGTATGTTGCAAGTCTTTTATTATTAAGCAGTTGCATTATGACATTTTTTTCAAAGCCCTGGTTCTTCATTGCCGGGATACCTAAAAGTATTTTTTTTCTTTTACTAAATGGTTATCGTAAGGGACATATATGAAATATTGTTGACCTGATGTCCCATTTTACTGTAAAAAAAAAGTTTGTTTTTCTAATTTTGTCCACTTGAAAAAGACTTGCAATAAATTGAGATGAATTTGTATACCCTGATACCCAAATACCGTCATGAACATGCTGACAGCGCCGGATGGCCTTACCAGTCCGCAACTAATACAGCCGGGGCAAGAAAAACTGGTTTTAAATATTTACTAAAATTTTGGTTCTATATGCTTTTCTGTGGGTAATTATTTCGATAGAACCATTGT
>CAYNSO010000092.1:0-14976 GCA_964399735.1 uncultured Cytophagia bacterium | reverse complement strand
CAATCGTACCAATATTCACATGTGGCTTTGTTCGCTCAAACTTTGCCTTAGCCATTTTAAAATCTCCTTTTAAATTTTTTTCTTGTTACCAATACTCTAAAAACTAGGCCGCCAAACCCATCTTTTCCAGTAATTTTTTAGCAACTTCCTGATTAACTTTAATATAATTGGAAAATTGCATAGTAAAAAAGGCCCGGCCTTGTGACATATTGCGTAGCGCCGTTGCATAACCAAACATTTCTGCCAGTGGTACGGTCGCTTTGACAATTTGGGCGTTATGACGTTTTTCGTGGCCTTCAATTTTTGCGCGACGAACTCCCAAATCACCTAATATTGAACCAAAATATTCTTCCGGTGTTACAACTTCCAGGTTCATCATTGGTTCCATCAAAATCGGTTTGGCTCTTTTTACAGCATCGTGTAGCGCCATTGAACCGGCAATTTTGAATGACAATTCAGAAGAATCAACATCATGAAAAGAACCGTCCAACAGTGTTGCCTTTACATCAATTACCGGGTATCCGGCTATAACACCGCTCACCATGGCATCTTTAATACCATCGGCTACCGGTTTAATATATTCTTTAGGAATCACCCCGCCTGCCAGTTTACTTTCAAACTGGTATTGGGTGCCTGGCTCACAGGGTTCAAATTCTACAACAACATGAGCATATTGCCCTTTGCCGCCGCTTTGTTTGATAAATTTAATTTCACTGACTACCCGCTCGGTAATTGTTTCACGATAAGCAACCTGCGGTTTGCCAACATTGGCGTTTACTTTGAATTCACGGACCAACCGATCAATTAAAACCTCAATGTGTAACTCACCCATTCCAGAGATGACCATTTGCCCGGTTTCGGGATCAGTTTTAAACTCAAAGGTCGGATCTTCTTCAGCCAGGGTAGTTAATGAATTTACCAGGCGTTCTTCATCGGCTTTGGATTTTGGTTCAATCGCTACTGTGATAACCGGTACCGGGAATTTCATCCTTTCAAGAGATAGCGGATGTTTTAAATCACACAAGGTATCACCGGTTTTTGTAGATCGTAAACCAACTATTGCTGCAATTTCACCTGCTGTCACTTCAGTCAGATCTTCACGCTTGTTTGACGACATGAGCAAGATCCGGCTAAATCGCTCTTTTTTACCTGATTCCGTATTCATTGCTACATCACCGGAAGTGATTTTACCGGAATAAACACGGATATATGTTAATTTACCGACATACGGATCGGAGGTAATTTTAAAAGCAAGAGCAGAAAAGGGCTCTTCAATAGAGGAGTGCCGTATTTCTTCTTTATCCGTATATGGATTAATTCCTTTAACGCTTGCAACATCAAGCGGGCTGGGTAAATATAAAGTTATAGCATCTAATAACTGTTGCACTCCTTTATTCTTTACCGAGGAACCGCATAATACTGGAACAGCTTTACCGCTTAAAGTAGCTTTACGCAAAGCACGATGAATATCTTCTTCGCTGACCGGTATGCCGGACAAGTACTTTTCCATTACAACATCATCAAAATCGGAAATTTTTTCCAGTAACTGGTTCCGATATTGTTCGGCAATTTCCTGGTATTCCGCCGAAATCTCAACGGTATCCCAGTGAGAACCAAATTCCTGTTCAGAATGCATTATAGCTTTCATACGAACAAGATCTATGATGCCTTGAAAACTGCTTTCCGCGCCAATCGGCAATTCAATGACAACAGGATTGGCCGATAAACGCTGCTTCATCATTTGGATGACATTAAAGAAATCTGCTCCAGTACGATCCATTTTATTGACGTAAGCAATGCGCGGAACTTTATATTTATTGGCTTGAATCCAGACTGTTTCAGACTGGGGTTCAACACCACCTACTGCACAAAAGATTGCTACAGCGCCATCAAGCACACGCAGAGAGCGTTCAACTTCGGCGGTAAAATCGACATGTCCTGGTGTATCGATAATATTAATACGATGTTTGTTCCAGTAACAGGTAATTGCCGCTGAAGTGATTGTAATTCCGCGTTCTTTTTCCTGCTGCATCCAGTCCATCGTTGCTGCGCCATCGTCTACTTCACCAATCCGATGAACCTTCCCGGTGTAGAAAAGAATTCTTTCCGTGGTAGTGGTTTTACCGGCATCAATATGAGCCATGATACCGATATTACGCATATTTTCGATTGTATTGCTTTTAGACATAAAAAACCACATACCTTAAGAAAACTTGCCCGTTTCCGGGATATTCAGGCGCCGCACTAGCTCACAAACAACTATGACGCTACTTACGACCACCTTTTCTTCAAGTATGTGGAAAAGATTAAATGGTCTTTTTCGCGCCAAATCTGTGCAACTACTTTCCAGCCCTACCAAACATATTCTCGATTTTTCAATGGAGTGGAGTTGGACTGCAAGACCGGCAATTTATAATATTTTACCATTTAAAATGGGAGAATGCCCGGTTGGCATCAGCCATTTTATGAGTATCTTCACGTTTTTTTATTGTTGAACCCTCGCCTTTATAGGCCATCAAGAGTTCACCTGCCAATTTTTCCGCCATTGTTTTTTCAGCACGGGAAGTTGCATAGTTAATCAACCAGCGAATGGCCAAAGCCTGACGACGTTCCGAACGAATTTCTACAGGCACCTGATATGTGGCGCCACCGACTCGTCTTGAGCGTACTTCAAGGACAGGTTTTACATTTTCTACTGCTTTTTCAAAAACTGCCAGACCATCGGAATTGTTCTTTTCACCAATAATATCTATGGCTTTGTAAAATGTTTTTTCGGCAACACTACGTTTGCCGTCTTGCAATAACCCGTTAATAAACTTGGTTACCAAAATGCTATGAAATTTTGGATCGGGCAATACCGATCTCTTGGTTGGACGTTTTCTTCTTGGCATTATTTATCTCAACTCTTTCGTTATCTACTTTTTAACCTTGGCGCCATATTTTGAACGGCTCTGTTTCCGGTCCTGAACTCCGCTGGTATCCAGAACCCCTCTGATGATATGATAGCGAACGCCGGGCAAATCTTTAACTCTGCCGCCACTTATCAATACAATCGAGTGCTCCTGCAAGTTATGTCCCTCACCAGGAATATACGCCGTTACTTCAAAACTATTGGATAAACGAACACGCGCTACTTTACGCAATGCTGAATTCGGTTTCTTGGGTGTAGTTGTATATACGCGGGTACATACTCCACGACATTGCGGCGAACCTTGCAGCGCCGGAGCCGTTCCCTTTTTTAATATTCTTTCTCTACCGTTTCTCACTAACTGATTCAGAGTCGGCACAAATCCTCCTTCATTACTTTAAAGCCAGATAATTTATATATTTCATTAATAAAAATCAAGTATTTTTTTAATCTTTAAAGACTTTTTCTTCTTCTGATTCCATTTCTATGGTCATTTTTTCCCGAATTTCTTCCGGCATTTCCAATTCAGGGCCTTTAACGCGTAATTCCCTTAAAGCTTCAATTCCGGTTCCGGCCGGGATCAGGTGACCCATGACAACATTTTCTTTCAAACCATTAAGACCGTCGATTTTACCCTCTACTGAAGCATCGGTTAAAACACGGGTTGTTTCCTGGAAAGATGCAGCAGAAATAAAACTTTCCGTAGTCAACGAAGCTTTGGTTATACCAAGCAACAACGGCTGGAATGTAGCCGGTTGGGCGGGACGCGCCTGCGGTACGGCTTTGCCGTTGGCTTGCATTTTATTAACCACTTCGCGGAACTTGTCTGCTTTTACCAGTTCGCTTTCCTTTAGCTTGGAATCGCCTGATTCTGTTATAACCACCAAATTGCGGCATTTTTCATTCTCGCGCAGGAACGACAAACGGTCTACCTGGTCGCCTTCAAGATACGGTGTATCGCCAGGTTCTTCAATTCTTACTTTTTGCAGCATCTGGCGGACGATAACTTCAATATGCTTGTCGTTAATGCGCACACCCTGTAAACGATAAACTTCCTGAATTTCATTAACCAGATATTCCTGAACCTTGTTTGAGCCCATAATCGCCAAAATATCCTGCGGCGCTACTGATCCTTCCGATAATTTTTCACCGGCATGGACAAAGTCACCATCATGAACCAGAACATGCTTTCCATAAGGAATTAAATAGATTTTTTCTTCATGGCCATCTTCCGAGGTGACGTATACTTTGCGGATACCGCGTTTAATTTCGCCAAACCGTACCAAACCATCAATTTCACTAACAATCGCTGGTTCTTTAGGGCGACGGGCTTCAAACAACTCGGCTACGCGCGGCAAGCCACCGGTAATATCGCGAGTTTTGGAAATTTCGCGGGGTATTTTTACCAGGGCGTCGCCTCCTTCTACTATATCTCCATTTTCAACTTGCAAAAATGCACCGGTAGGAATTACAAAAGAAGCTACATCGACACCAGTGTCATCTACAATAGAGATAGAAGGATTAAGATTGCGGCTGCGGGTTTCAATAATTACCCGCTGCTTCATGCCGGTTGTTTCATCGAGTTCTTCACGATA
The DNA here is from genome assembly GCA_964399735.1 of uncultured Cytophagia bacterium. Classification (GTDB taxonomy): domain Bacteria; phylum Zhuqueibacterota; class Zhuqueibacteria; order Residuimicrobiales; family Krinioviventaceae; genus Fontivivens. The sequence continues at coordinate 10,473 of CAYNSO010000092.1, read as the reverse complement.
GGTTATATTTTCAATAACATCAACAAATTTCACAGTTCCGGAAGAACTGGTGAGAATTACTGCTGAATAAGGATCCCAGCGGAAAACCACTCCACTCTTTTCAATTTTATCACCATTCCGAACCAGGATCGTTGCTCCATAGGGCACTGTCAACCGTTCCAATACGCGGTTATCGGTATCCAAAACCTTTATTCTGCCATTTCTACCCAGAGAAATTATATCTCCGTCTTTGCGCTCTACAACTTTGAGCCCTTCCCATTCAATTTTTCCTTCAAACCGGGAAAGTACCTGGGATTGTGCTGCAATACGCGAAGCAGTACCACCGATATGGAATGTACGCAGAGTTAACTGAGTACCCGGCTCACCGATAGATTGGGCAGCCATTACGCCTACAGTTTCACCCATAGTTACCAGTTTTCCGGTAGCTAGGTTGCGGCCATAACACTTGGCGCATACTCCGCGTTCCGCTTCACAGGTTAGTACTGAACGGATCATGACATTTTCAATGCCGGATTCTGCTATTATATCAGCATCTTTTTCTGATATTAATTTACCAACTTCAATAATTACATCGCCGGTTTCAGGATCGAATACATCTTCAGCTGAAACACGACCGATTATACGATCTTGCATGGACTCGATTATTTCTTCGCCCTCTTTAAGATCGCCAACACGCAAACCTAAAATAGTGCCACAGTCATCCATCGTAATAATGACATCCTGGGCTACGTCAACGAGACGGCGAGTTAAATATCCGGCGTCGGCTGTTTTTAATGCGGTATCGGCAAGTCCCTTACGGGCGCCGTGCGTGGAAATAAAGTATTCAAGTACGGTCAACCCTTCCCGGAAATTCGCGGTGATCGGGCTTTCAATAATTTCACCCATGGAACCGGTCATTTTCTTTTGCGGTTTAGCCATCAATCCGCGCATACCGGCTAGCTGACGTATCTGTTCTTTTGAACCTCTTGCGCCGGAATCTGCCATCATAAAGATCGGGTTGAATCCCTGGCGGTCATTGCTCAGGCGGATAAACATTTTTTCAGCAACATTGCTGGTTGTATGTGTCCAGATATCAATGATCTGGTTGTAGCGTTCACCATCTGTAATGATGCCGCGTTCATATCGTTTCTGAATCGCTTCCACATTTTTAAAAGCAGTCTCTATCAACTGATTTTTTTCTTCCGGAACGATAACATCAAAAATACCAACTGTTGCACCAGATTTCATAGCAAACCGAAAACCGATTTCCTTTAAATCATCCAGCAACTTGGCAGTATAGTAATTTCCAAGTCTGTTATAAACCCGTGAAATCAGGGCTTCTGTGCCTTTTTTGGTCAACAACTCGTTGACAAAGGGCATTTCCCTGGGCAATATATCATTTAACAACACCCTGCCTACGGTGGTGGCTATCATTTCGCCGTTAATTCGCACGGTAATGGGGGCATGCAAGTCCAGACGATTGTCATTATAAGCTATAATAACTTCTTCCTGAGAGGAGAATAATCTTCCTTCTCCTTTCACTCCGGTACGTCTTTTGGTTAAATAATAAATACCCAGCACTATATCCTGGCTCGGAATAGCGAGCGGTCGACCGTTGGCAGGCGACAAGATATTATGGCTGGAAAGCATTAATATTTTGGTTTCTATTTGTGCAAAAAACGATAATGGCACATGAACAGCCATCTGGTCACCGTCAAAGTCCGCATTAAACGCAGCGCAAACCAGTGGATGTAACTGAATGGCTTTACCTTCTATAAGCACCGGTTGAAACGCTTGTATACCAAGCCTGTGCAACGTAGGGGCGCGGTTCAACATGATGGGATGGTCATCAATGATCTCTTCCAGAATATCCCATACTTCCGAGCCACGTCTTTCCACCTGTTTTTTGGCGCTTTTAACAGTTTTAACCAGGCCGCGTTCTACCAGTTTACGAATGACAAACGGTTTGAACAATTCCAGCGCCATTTCTTTCGGCAGACCGCATTGATGCAATTTCAATTCCGGGCCGACCACAATTACAGAACGACCGGAATAATCAATACGTTTACCCAAAAGATTCTGGCGGAAACGGCCCTGCTTGCCACGCAACATATCGGAAAGGCTCTTTAAAGCCCGGTTCCCGTCACTGCGAACTGCTGCAGATTTTCGACCATTATCAAACAATGAATCTACCGCTTCCTGAAGCATACGTTTTTCATTGCGCAAAATAACTTCGGGAGCTTTTATTTCCAATAATTTCCGTAAGCGGTTATTACGAATAATAACCCGGCGATAAAGATCATTCAAATCGGAAGTTGCAAACCGCCCGCCTTCCAAAGGAACCAGGGGGCGCAATTCTGGCGGAATGACGGGAATTATTGTCATCACCATCCAGTCCGGCCGATTTTCACGGTCTCTGTTGGCGCGGCGAAAGGCTTCAACTACTTTGAGACGTTTTAATGCGTCTGTTTTACGCTGAATTGATGTCTCATTATTTACAGCAAGCCGCAGAGAATGCGACAAATGGTCAATATTGACACGCTTTAACAACTCCAAAATTGCCTGGCCGCCCATCTCTGCGCGAAAGCGCTCTTCTTCCGGCAAACCGGCTTCAGTTTCCTGAATACTTTCCAAAACCTTTAAATAGTCATCTTCACTGATCAATTCTTTCATCGCCAACCCGCTGGTACCGGGATTAATAACGACATAGGATTCGTAATAGATGATACGTTCCAGGTTTTTCATGCTCATACCCAATACATACCCGACCTTGGATGGCAGGGATTTCCAGTACCAGATATGCACAATAGGAACAGCTAATTTAATATGACCCATACGTTCACGACGCACACTTTTGGTAGTTACTTCAACACCACAGCGGTCGCAAACAATACCTTTATAGCGGATGCGTTTATATTTGCCGCAATGGCATTCATAATCGCGCACCGGGCCAAATATTTTTTCACAAAAGAGGCCATCTTTTTCCGGTTTAAAAGAACGGTAATTAATCGTTTCCGGTTTGGTTACCTCACCATGAGATCTTTCCAGAATCTTGTCCGGTGAAGACAACCCAACATAAATGGCATTAAATTTTATATTTTTTGTCGGAAGTTCCTGTCCGATCATATAACTCAAATTACACCTCCAAACTCGTTAGTTGAGCCTGGTATTTATATTAACCCGTTATCAGGCAAATTATTTATACTTACGATACCAGTTCTACGGATTTGCGGTTCTTTTCATTCAGCAATTGAATATCCAGGCCGAGACCTTGCAGTTCCCTGATAAGAACATTAAAAGATTCCGGAATACCTGGTTCCGGGATATTCTCACCTTTGACAATTGCTTCATAAGTTTTTGAACGTCCGCGCACATCATCGCTTTTTACTGTCAATATTTCCTGCAAAGTATAGGCAGCGCCGTATGCTTCCAGGGCCCATACTTCCATTTCACCAAAACGCTGTCCACCGAATTGTGCTTTACCGCCTAACGGCTGCTGCGTAATCAACGAATATGGCCCAATGGAACGCGCATGGATTTTATCTTCTACCAGATGTGAAAGTTTCATCATATAGATGTAACCAACAGTCACTTCCTCATCAAATTGTTCACCGGTTCTGCCGTCAAACAGTTGGCTTTTCCCGGATACAGGAAGACCTGCTTTTTCCATTTCATCCTGGATTTGCTGCAAAGAAGCGCCATCAAATACAGGCGTTGCATAATTGATTCCCATATCTTTGGCTGCCCAACCGAGATTGGTTTCCAGAATCTGACCCAGATTCATACGGGAAGGCACGCCTAACGGATTGAGGACGATATCGACCGGGGTACCATCCGGCAAATAAGGCATATCTTCAATTGGAACAATCTTGGACACCACACCTTTATTGCCATGCCGACCGGCCATTTTGTCACCCACCATCAGCTTGCGCTTTTTGGCAACATAGACTTTGGCCAGTTGAGTTATACCCGGAGGTAATTCGTCGCCAACCACAACTTTAAACTTTTGCAGTTCATATTCATTATCGATATCTTTTAATCTTGTGCGATACCGCAAAACAATAGTACGAATTTTTTGATTGCTTTCCTCATCTTCTACAAGATTCAAAGAAAAGTCAATTTTATCAAAATCCAGTTTTTCCAGGTTACGTTCATTTAAAACAGACTTGCTTTTAATAACGATTTTACCGGTTTCAATGTCACGAATATCGACGGCAATTTGATTTTCCAATACCTGGAATAATTTTTGGGTTCGGTCTTCATTTGCATCATTGCGTGCTTTTTCCAGCCAGGCATCCAGTTCGTCAATAATAGCCTTGTCTTTACGCTTGGTCGTGTTATCCTTCTTTTTGCGTGAAAACAGGTTCGTATCGATAACTACGCCCTTTAATCCGGGTGAGCCTTTCAAAGAGGCATCCTTTACATCGCCGGCTTTTTCACCAAATATCGCTTTGAGGAGTTTTTCTTCAGGGGTTGGGTCTGTTTCACCTTTGGGCGTTACTTTACCAACCAGCACATCGCCTGCAGAAACACTGGCGCCAATGCGAATAATACCGTTTTCATCGAGATCTTTGGTGGCTTCTTCACTGACATTGGGAATTTCACGGGTCAATTCTTCTTCACCGCGTTTGGTATCACGCACTTGAAGCTCAAATTCTTCAATATGAATTGAAGTGTAAATATCATCCTGCACAACCCGCTCGGACATTACGATAGCGTCTTCAAAGTTATATCCACGCCAGGGCATAAAAGCAACCAGGACGTTTCTTCCCAGGGCCAGTTCACCATGATCTGTCGCTGCACCATCAGCAATTACCTGTCCTTTTTTCACCTGTTGACCAACCTGAACAATCGGTCGCTGATTTATACAGGTATCCTGATTCGTGCGTTTAAATTTGGTTAAATAATAAGGAAATAAATGAGATTTATTAAAATCAAATAGTTGTTCCAGCTTACTTTCCGGATCTTCGCTAACTGTTTTGCGGATAATAATATGCTCGGCATCTACCTTTTCCACAACACCATCAACATCACTGACGATAACAGCGCGAGAGTCAATAGCTACCTTTTCTTCCATACCGGTACCAACCATAGGAGCTTCAGGGGCCAGGAGTGGTACTGCCTGACGCTGCATGTTGGAACCCATAAGCGCACGGTTAGCGTCATCATGTTCCAAAAAGGGTACTAGTGCAGCAGCAGCAGATACAATTTGGCTTGGCGAAACATCCATAAAATTGATTTGTTCGGGTGTAGATAAAGGAAATTCTCCACGATAGCGGCATTTTACTCTGTCATTAACAAATTTATTATTATCATCCAGCACTGCATTGGCCTGGGCAATAATATGTTTTTCTTCTTCATCAGCCGCCAGGTATCTAATTTCAGTAGTTGCTACTCCATCTTTAACAATACGATAGGGCGCCTCTAAAAAACCGAATTCATTTATTCTGGCAAAGGTGGTTAATGAAGAAATCAAGCCGATATTGGGGCCTTCCGGTGTTTCGATAGGACACAAACGACCGTAATGAGTATAGTGCACGTCACGCACCTCAAAACCGGCGCGTTCACGGGTTAATCCACCCGGACCAAGGGCGGAAAGCCTTCGTTTATGCGTCATTTCAGCCAACGGATTGGTTTGATCCATAAACTGAGAAAGCTGGCTGGTTCCAAAGAAGGTGTTGATAACCGATAAAATTGTTCTGGCATTCACCAAATCCTGCGGAGTGGGATTTTCGCTCTCACGCAGGTTCATACGTTCTTTAATTGTACGAGCCATACGCGCCAGTCCAACACTCATTTGCGCAGAAAGCTGTTCTCCAACGGTTCTGACCCGTCGGTTACCTAAATGGTCAATATCGTCTGCTGTTTTATGGCCGGTGCGTAAATCAAGCAAGTATGAAATAATACCCAACATATCTTCTTTGGTCAAAGCGATATTGGCGGGATCGATATCCAGGTTCAATTTGCGATTCAAGCGGTGGCGTCCGACATCACCCAGTTCATAACGTTTGGGGTTAAAGAACAGACGTTCAATCAACATTCGCGCCGTATCGGAATCCGGTGGCTCGCCGGAACGAAGCTGCCGGTAAATTAATTCCAGCGCCTCATCCTGGGAATGAGTAGGATCTTTTTGCAAAGTATTGCTGATAATTTCCTGACCATAAATTCTATCGGACTTTAAAACTTCAAGAACCTTTAAACCAAGATTCCTGATAATTTCAATTTTACTCTCATCAATCTCGTTATATTTATCAACAATAACTTCACCGGTCTCGGTGTCGATCAAATCGTCAACAATTTTATAACCGGTTATATCTTCAAGATTATCATCAGTAATTTCAATTTTTTCAATTAAATCGAACGCTTCAAGAATTTGCCGGTCAGTTGAAAAGCCAATAGCCCGTAACAAAGTTGTTGCTAAAAACTTTTTGCGCCGGTCGATGAAAACATTCATTAAATCATAAATATCGGTAGTGAATTCCACCCAGGATCCTCGTAACGGGATAATACGAGCGGAATACAGTTTGGTTCCGTTGGGATGAACGGTCTCATCAAAAAATACACCGGGAGAACGATGCAACTGGCTGACAATAATACGCTCGGCGCCATTGATAATAAAAGTACCACGATGCGTCATAAACGGCAAATTGCCAAGGTAGACCTCCTGCTCAATAGAATTGGCAAGGGGATTACTCTGGTCATATTCATCTTTTATTGCCAGGCGTAATTTTGCTTTCAAAGCCACTGAATAAGTGGTGCCTCGTTCCTGACATTCCTGAACAGAATATTTAGGAGGCTCAATAGAATAGTTAATAAAATCCAATTCAAAATTTTCACGGCTGTCAACAATTGGGAAAACACTTTTGAAGACAGCATGTAAACCCTGGTCTTTTCGCTTTTCCGGGGGAATTTCGTGTTGAAGAAAGTCGTGAAATGATTTTAATTGGATGTCCAATAAATCCGGTAATTCTGCAACCGGTTTTATTTGAGAAAAAGATTTTCTGATTATTTTTGGACGAACTGCCAAAGAATCACATCCTTTCAAATATTAATTGCTATAATACTTAAAAAAACCGAACTAATATCCATCAGTCCGGTTTTTTTAATAAAGGCTGTTATTAAAAACTACTTGATTTCAATCTCAGCGCCGGCTTCTTCCAATTTGGCTTTGATATCGTTCGCTTCGTCTTTGCTAACCAATTCTTTTACAGTGCTGGGAGCGCCATCAACCAAATCTTTTGCTTCTTTTAATCCAAGGCTGGTCAAAGTACGAACGACTTTGATTACCTGAATTTTATTAGCGCCAGCTGATTTAAGGATAACATTAAATTCAGTCTGTTCTTCCACAGGGGCTTCCTGGGCGCTTGCATTGACTGGTCCAGCCATAACTGCCATTGGAGCTGCGGCTGATACGCCAAATCTATCCTCAAGTGCTTTTACCAATTTTGACAATTGCAGGACACTCATTTCCTCAATTGCTTTAATGATTTCTTCAACTTTAACATCTTGTACTGCGGCTTTTTCAGCCTGTTCTACTGTTGCACTATCTTTTGCGGGCATCTTACCCTCCCGTTAGAGTTACTATTTTATATATTAATTTATTCTTTTTTATCTTTAATTGCTGATACAACTGTTACTAATTGCCGTAACATAGCTTGCAAACCGCCGACTAAACCTGTCAGAGGCGCTGCAATTCCACCAACGACCATACTGATCAATTGTTCCTTGCCAGGTATATTACGTATTTCCTCGGCAGCCTCTTTGTCCAGAAATTGTCCTTCAAGAATGGCAGCTTTAATTACCAGTTTCTTTTTAGCTTTCTGGAAATCATAAATTACCCGACTCGGAGCCACCGGATCATTATTTGCTATAGCCAGACCGGTAGGACCAGTAAGGTATGAATTCATCTTTTCCAAACCTATTTGGGCTGCCGAAATTCTTGCTAGGGTGTTTTTTACAACGATGTAATTTACGTCAACTTTTCGCAACTCACGGCGAAGAGAGGTTAGCTCTTCAACGGTCATTCCGGAAAAATCGGTCATAAAAACACTTTTCGCCTTGCTCAGACTCGCAGTAATTTCTTCGACTTTTAGTTGTTTTTCTGATTGTGGCATTGATTCAGTTCCTTAATTGAATCGCTACAGCTTGACTGGTCAGGCTGCTTCGCTTATTGTACTTTTATCTACTTTTACTCCCGGACCCATTGTACTGGACAGGGTTATATTACGAATGTAAACTCCCTTTGCGGTGGAAGGTTTCAATCTATTTATTACATCCATAAAAGCCCGGATATTATCCAATAATTGCTGGTGAGTAAATGAACCTTTACCGATCAGGGTCTGCACATTGCCGTATTTATCAACACGAAAATCTATTTTTCCGGCTTTGGCTTCATTTACTGCCTTGGCAACTTCAAAGGTAACCGTTCCGATTTTGGGGTTGGGCATTAAACCACGCGGACCTAATACTCGACCCAGCTTACCAACTTGTCCCATTATATCAGGAGTGGCAATAACCGCATCGAAATCCATCCAACCGCCTTGAATTTTCTCAATCAAATCATCAGCGCCCACAAAGTCAGCGCCAGCTTCCAATGCTTCTTTTTGCTTTTCTCCTGGTGTAAGCACTAAAATCCGTATGGTTTTGCCGGTGCCACTGGGCAGCATAACTGTTCCACGCACCAATTGATCCGCTTTACGCGGGTCGACTCCCAGGCGAACACTAATTTCAACTGCTTCATCAAATTTTGCTGTAGCAGTTTCCTTTACTTTTTCAACCGCTTGTACTAAAGAATAGGCTACAGTTTTGTCAATTTTAGCGCTTTGTTCATTAAATCTTTTACTGTGTTTCATCTTTTCTCCGAAACTACTTTAATGCAGCATGAAAAACATTGAACCTTTTCCAGGTTTTATTCTTCTATTACTATTCCCATGCTTCTTGCTGTACCTTCAATCATACGCATTGCCATTTCAACATCATTGGCGTTTAAATCTTCCAATTTGGTTTGGGCAATTTCACGTACTTGCTCTTTTTTAACCTGGCCGACTTTGGTACGATTCGGCTCACCAGATCCTTTGGGAATACCGGCAGCTTTTTTCAATAAAACAGCGGCCGGAGGGGTTTTGGTGATAAATGTGAACGAGTGATCCGCATATACCGTAATAACAACCGGAATAATTAAACCCTGCCGGTCTTGCGTTCTTGCATTAAATGTTTTGCAAAACTCCATGATATTTACGCCATGTTGGCCCAATGCAGGACCTACCGGCGGAGATGGATTTGCACTTCCAGCGGGTATTTGTAATTTTATTAAACCTACAATTTTCTTTGCCATGTGTTTAACCCTAAGCTTCCAGTTCGATTTGTAAAAAGTCTAGTTCAACCGGGGTTGAGCGTCCAAAGATGCTGACCAGAACTTTGACCTTGCTTTTTTCTTCATTAACTTCTTCAACAAAACCGGTAAAATCGGTAAACGGCCCGTCTGTAACTTTGATCGGATCGCCAACCTGAAACGGAATTTTAGAACGATCTTTTCCGCCGCCTTCTGCTTTACCTAAAATGCGTTCGGCTTCATCGGGGCGCAGTGCAACGGGTTCATTTTTCTTGCCGACAAAATTTGTTACACCAGGAGTATTCAGAACCAGATGTCGCGTCGTCTTATCTAACGCTATCCGAATAAGCATATATCCCGGAAACATAATTTTTGTGCGAACGCGTTTTTTACCGTCCTTCATTTCGGTAATTTCTTCTGATGGCACAAGTATCTTGTCAATCTTGCTTTCCAGATTGTTATGCTTTATTTCGTTTTCCAGATACGCTTTTACCTTATTCTCGTGTCCCGATAACACGTGAATAGCATACCATTTTAAATCATCATGGTCTTCCAATACGCATGCCCTAATCAATTACCAGTTTTAATTTGTTAACAGTACTAATAAATCAATTTGATCAACCGTGAAAGAAGGTGATCAACAACAAATATGTAAAGCGAAAAAAACAGGGAAACAAATATCACAATCAATGTATGGCCTTTCAACTGTGTGCGGGTCGGCCAACTGACTTTGGACATTTCCGAGTTTACGTCTTTAAGAAATCTACTTATTTTCTGAATCATAATTTCCCGTTCATTCGTGTTCTTTGCTGTGCATAAATTTAAGTTTGTAGCAGGCCTGGAGGGACTTGAACCCCCAACCTCCGGTTTTGGAGACCGGCGCACTAGCCAATTGTGCTACAGGCCTGTACCAATAACTAGCGGGTTTCTTTATGCACGGTGCGTTTATTACACCATGGGCAATATTTTTTATGTTCGATTCTTCCTGAATGCAGACGTTTATTTTTATCGGTATTGTAATTACGCTGTTTGCATTCAGTACATTCTAAAGTGACCAGATCTCTCATGTTTAATCCATTATAAAGATTATTTTAATATTGCAAATACGCTATTGAATAATTTTTGTTACTACTCCGGCGCCAACGGTACGACCGCCTTCACGA
>CAYNSO010000091.1:0-15120 GCA_964399735.1 uncultured Cytophagia bacterium | reverse complement strand
ATGACTGTATTCTTGTTCTTGAAATAATAAAAGAATCATCCATTACAAACAATATAGAGCCACAAAAATTGTCTCGCGGTGGCAAAGTGAGTATTTGTTTGCCGGATAATAAAATGAAACCCCGAATTTGAATAAACCAATCCATTCAGGGTATATAATAAAAAACCTGGTTTTATCATTCTAAAAGTTATAAAGTAATCGTTATTCAAAAAAAAAGAGTTTTCTACCGAAAACCAAAAAGGAGGATATGTGGCTATTTTAAAGCTGAACAAGGTCTCGAAAATGTATGAAAATGTTCATGCTGTGCAGGAGCTGTCCTTTACTGTGGAAAAAGGGCAAATTTTTGGGTTACTAGGCCCCAATGGCGCCGGTAAAACCACAACCATCCGCATGATTATGGACATTATCAAACCGGACAGCGGGGCAATTGAAATAAGCGGACAAAAAAATACGCAACAGCTGCGTGATAAAATTGGGTATATGCCGGAAGAACGCGGCTTGTACAAAAAGATGAAGGTCATCGACACCATTACCTTTTTTGGCGAGATCAAGAGCGTGCCCGTCAAACAATCGCTTGCCGTTGCTGAACAATGGCTGCAAAAACTTGAACTGCTGGAATGGCGGGACAAAAAGGTTGAAGAACTCTCCAAGGGTATGCAGCAAAAGTTACAGTTTATCTGTACGATAATTCATAAACCGGAACTCATTATCCTCGATGAACCGTTTTCGGGCCTCGATCCGGTCAATACCAATCTGCTCAAAGAGGTTATGCTAAATTTGAAAAATACCGGAACGACTATAATTTTTTCCACCCATCTAATGGAGCAGGTAGAAAAACTGTGCGAGAATATTTGTTTAATCAACAAAGGCGTTAGTGTTTTACAGGGTTCGCTAAAGGAAATTAAACGGGGATATGGCGCCAACCGGATTCTGATGCAATATGATGGCAAAGCAGATTTCCTTAAAGATGCTTCCCTGGTTGCGCATTATGACGATTATGGTCAATATGTGGAAATAACCCCCGCTGAACAGGTTTCACACCAACGTCTTTTACAAACCGCTATCAACCAGGTGAATGTGCTGGAATTCAAAGTTTCAGAACCTTCATTAAACGAAATATTTATTAAAGCTGTTAAAAATTAAGGAGAATTATTTTGAACAAGACTTTTGCTTTAATAAAACGGGAATACCTGCAGCGGGTTAAAAACAAAGGCTTTATCATTGGCACCCTGTTATTTCCGCTGTTTATCCTGTTCATATCCTTTGTTCCGGCGTTTCTAGCCAATATGGAAGTTGAAAGTAAAGCCAATATTGCCATTATTGACAGAACTGGAAAAATATACGCCCCCCTGTCCCTGGCTTTACAAGAATCTAAAAAAGATAAACAAGGCAATTCCTTGTACAACATTGAACAGGTAACCTGGAGCGAAGAAAGCCTGGAACAAAAGCAAGACGAGTTGAATGCCCGGGTACAAAAGGGCGACCTGTTTGCATATATTCAAATAACTGATAGTGTTTTTACCAAAAATTCATTTGCTGTTTATTCAAAAAACATCACCAATTTTGATTTTTATGACCGGGTGGAAAGAGTGACGTCTTCGGTCGTCAATTCTATCCGTCTCAATGAAAGCGGTCTTGACCCGGAACTGGTAAACAAACTGAACCATTGGGTCAATGCCCAAACCTTTCAAGTCGGGGAAAAAGGCGCTAATGAACAAAGCGGTTTGGCTGCTTATGGTATGAGTTATATTATGGTTTTTATTCTTTATTTTGCGCTGATTTTATATGGCACAATGGTGATGCAGGGAGTAATTGAGGATAAAAGCAGCCGCGTGATGGAGGTGAATTTGTCATCGGTAAAGCCGTATCAGCTTATGGCGGGCAAAATCATCGGCATTGGCGCAACCGGGCTTACCCAGTTTTTTATCTGGATTGCAACCACTATACTGGTTACTTCTTATGGTTTGGTATTGGCCCGGCAATTTGCACCGGAAATTTCTGAACTAGCCATCCCCTCTCTTTCAATATGGATTTACCTGGCCTTTATTGTTTATTTTTTGCTTGGTTATTTCTTATACGCTGCTTTATATGCAGGGTTGGGCAGCATGGTCAATTCCAGCAGTGAAGCACAAAATGTGCAATGGCCGGTGATGATGCTTATTGTGTTGGCTTTTTTATTAATGTTTGCAATTATCAAAGCGCCGGACAGTTCCCTGGCGGTGATCCTGTCGCTTATTCCTTTTTTTACACCGCTGCTCATGTTTATGCGGATTATGCTGAACGCTGTGCCGCTTTACCAGGTTGTGCTTAGTATAGTCATCTCGCTGCTGACAATTGGCGGCGCTATATGGGTAAGCGGTAAAATATTCCGGGTTGGGGCATTAATGTATGGCAAGCGGCCTACTTTCCCGGAATTATTGAAATGGATTAAATATTAACAACCCGCCTGTAAAAAGCCGTTTTAATCATGATTAAAGCGGCTTTTTGGGGGGGAGCAATTTGAACTCATTATCAATAAATCCTGATTATTGTTGCCTGTTCAGAAAACGACACAAGGACAAGGTGCGCCGTTACACATTCATACCTCTTTTCTTTCAACTTGATTATTGCCGGATTACATGTTATATTTATAACAAGATAATCCGGGTATTTACTAGGCATCTCGGTTAGATTAAACCCCTCGCTTCCCGCGCAAATACCCCGGATAACAGATTTTTTATTCTTATCGGAGGTTGTTCATGCGCCATGTTTTAGCAGTTATCATTACACTCCTCGCTTGTTTCCCGATGCTGTGTCCGGCTCAAAAAATTTATGATATAAATAAATATATCGAAAACCCGGCAATGGTCGCCGAAAATCAGGAACCCACTCACGTTCCCTTTATTCCTTTCCCGTCAGTACAAATGGCCCTGGAAAATAATTGGGAGCAATCGCCATACTTTAAATCTTTGAATGGCTTGTGGAAATTTCATCTGGCCGCCAACCCGCAGGAAATTCCGGATAATTTTTTTTCCCGCTATTATGATGCTTCAAAATGGCCGTTTATCGACGTTCCCTCTGTCTGGCAAACCCAGGGCTATGACCATATTATTTACCGCAACATTCCCATGGAGCTTTATCCTTATGATCCACCCAATGTTCCCGATGATATAAATCCCACCGGTTGTTACCGCACCACATTTACCCTGCCGGAACAATGGCACGGCCAGCCAGTGTACCTGCATTTTGAAGGCGTGCAATCGGCCTCTTTTGTCTGGGTAAATGGTCAATACGTGGGTTATGACCAGGACGGCATGACCCCGTCTGAATACGATATTAGCAAATACATCATGCCCGGAGAAAACATCCTTGCTGTTGAGGTAATCCGCTGGTCGGACGGCAGTTACCTTGAAGACCAGGACATGTGGCGCTTTTCCGGTATTTACCGTAATGTTTACCTGTTTACCACACCGGTTGTGCACATACGCGATTTCTTTATCAAAACCGATCTGGATCAAAATTACCAGGACGCCCAGCTGCGTATTGAGGTTGAACTGCAAAACAAATCCGGCAATCATATCGGAAAATATAACATCGAAGCCGCTTTATATGATCAAAATAACCTTTTGGTTATGGACTTGAAAAAATCAGCGGCGTTTAACCGCGGCTATACTCTGCCGGTTGTTTTGGAAAGCGCTGTCAAAAATCCTTTAAAATGGTCGGCAGAAAAACCACATTTGTACAAACTGATTATAACATTAAAAGACCAGGATGATCGCACCCTCCAGGTTGTAACCGATAAAGTTGGCTTTCGCAAGTGCGAAGTAAAAGGCAATACAGTATTGATCAACGGGGTTGCCGTTGATTTTATGGGGGTAAACCGTCACGAACATCATCCGGATTTCGGGCGCACGGTTCCGCTGGAAATGATGCGCCGGGATGTGGAACTGATGAAGCAGTTGAATGTCAACGCGGTTCGTACCTGTCACTATCCCAACAACAAAGCCTGGTATGACCTGTGCGATGAATATGGCATTTATGTTCAGGATGAAGTGAATGCGGAATGTCACTATGGTGAAAACTGGTACCCTGAAGCGCCCGGTCTGCTTACCGCCTTTATGGATCGCTGGACGCGCATGATCCAGCGGGATAAAAACCACCCCTCAATTGTTATGTGGAGTACGGGTAATGAATGCGGCCTGGGGTATGTTCATTTTGCCATGGCAGACTGGGTGAAGCAGTTCGACCCTTCCCGCTTTCTCATGCACCAGAACAACTGGCCCAGCGGCTGGGCGCCATTTGTTGATATTTGGGGCCCGCGATACTACACTCCCTCTGATTTACGCAAGGCTGCGCTTGAAAGCAAACAATCCATAGTCTCCGGCGAATATGCCCACGCAATGGGTAACAGCCTCGGCCATTTTGATGAATACTGGAGACTGTTCCGGCAATATCCTGGCCTGCAGGGTGGTTTTATCTGGGACTGGGTGGATCAGGGATTATATGTTGACCTTGAAACCACCAGAGATCACTCACAATATGGAAATAATGGTATCCTCATGGGGCGGCCACAGATCGTTAACGGCAAACTCGGCCAGGCAGTAGAGTTGAGCGGCATTGACGACTGGGTGGAAATTTACCGTGACCCTTCTCTGGATATTACCGGCAACCAGCTAACCCTCGAAGCCTGGATATACCCTCGCCAGTGGGCAAGTTCCAATCCCATCATTACCAAAGGTGAAACTGCTTTTGGCATACAACAGTCCGCGCAGGACACCCTTGAGTTTTACATCCATACAGGCAAAAAAATATCTGCTCGCGCTTACCTGCCGCATGACTGGAAATATAACTGGCATCATATTGCCGGAATTTATAACGGCCAGGAAATAAAGCTATTCCTGGATGGTAAAACCCTGGCGGTAACAAAATGCCGCGGAAATATTAGTAATAATTATTTCCCGGTATGCATTGGCCGCAATGCGGAAATCCAAAACGAACAATATCCCGGCTGGCTTTCAAATTCGATTATTGACCAGGTGCGTATTTTCAATCGTGCGCTGGCTATTGAAGAATTATCCAAAGAATCGTTAAACAATTCCTCAGGCGATGCAGTTCTGTGGTTGAATTTTGACGACTATACCTCCGGGGAAAAATACCTTAGCTACGGTATCAGTCCATTTTGCATAAACGGGGTTATTTTTGCCGACAGAACGATACAACCGGAAGCATGGCAAATGAAAAAAAGCCATGCGCCAATCCAGGTTCAGGCGGTTGATTTATTAAAAGGCCGGGTTAAAATAACTAATTACTATGATTTTACCAACCTGCAGGAAGTGAATGTAACCTGGTCTCTCTCTGCCGATGACCAGCCGCTGCAAAACGGCTCGCTTGACCTGACGATTCCTCCCCGTTCCTCTGATCTGGTAACCGTTCCTTTTACACTGCCGCAGGCGCTGCCGGGCACAGAATACTGGTTATTATTACAGTTTACCACCAAAGAAAAAACTCTGTGGGCAGAAAGCGGGTATGAAATCACTTTTGAACAATTTAAACTGCCGGTTAAAACTAGCCCAGAGTTGTTCTTGCTGCCAGAGAATGTTCTGGAAATGCAGGATCAGGAAAATTCCCTGTCCCTGTCTGCCAATGAATTCAGGTATACTTTTGATAAAAAAACCGGCTTGCTCAAGTCCTTGCTCTTCAGGAATGCCGAGCTGCTAAAACAAGGGCCGGCGTTAAATGTTTATCGGCCATACATATTAAACGAATGGTCCGAGTGGGGCAAGGCGGAAAACAAAGACTGGTACCGAATCGGGCTGGATAAAATAGAACACACCCTGGTTGATTTTTCTGTTACCCGGATCAGCGATTCACAAATCAATGTACAGGTCAATACTCTTTCCCAGGCGCCGGGCTGCTCCGAGGGCTTTGAAAATGTTTATCTATACCAGGTATTAAACAGCGGTGAAATTGTTCTTGACCATCATGTTATTCCCTTTGGCTCACTTGAAGTTTCATGGCTGCCCAAAGTTGGTTTGCAATTACAACTCGGCAAACAATATGATCAGTTCACCTGGTACGGTCGCGGTCCTTTTGAAACCTATCCCGACCGTAAAACCGGCGCTAAAATTGGCGTCTATAGCGGTTCAGTTCAGGAGCAGTATACCCCTTATCTGGTGCCGCAAGATCATGGCAACAAAGCCGATGTTCGCTGGGCTTCTTTTACCAATGCCGAAGGGTATGGCCTGGCGTTTATTGCCGAACCGGAAATGAACGTGAGCTCCACTCATTATAAAAACATTGACCGTGCTGTTTATGCCTTTCAGTTGCAACAAGCGGACGGTATAATTGTAAATATCGACCACCAGGTTACCGGCGTGGGCGGCACCCCGGTCTCTACAAGGCCACAGTACCGGACATATCCTCAGGAATATCAATACCGGATACGGATTAAACCGTTCAATAAAAAAGAAACAGCTGTTATGGATTTGAAAAAAACCTGTCCGGATCTACAAGCTGGCGGTATAAATTACAGGATTTTTTAAAAAGGTGTTTTATGAAAAAACTTTTGCTTTTGCTGATATTTATTGGCGTCGGTTGTTCCCGGTTTAACAGCGTAACAATAGACGGCGAACTAAAAAAATGGCATCCCATCACTTTTACTTTTCAGGGCCCTTTGCAAAGCGAAACCGCCAATGATAATCCTTTTTTAAATTATCGCCTCGATGTAACCTTTACAAACGGCAACCGGGCAATAACCGTACCCGGCTATTTTGCCGCAGATGGAAATGCCGCCGAGACCGGCGCCCAGTCCGGCAAAAAATGGCGCATTCATTTTGTTGCAGATACCAGCGGAGTTTGGGAATACAGCGTCTCTTTTCGTAAAGGGCCTCAAATTGCTGTTAATGCCGATCCGGCGGCCGGCGAACCGTTGGCTTTGGATGGAAAGACCGGTACGATAACCATACAAGAATCGGATAAAGCCGGGTCTGATTATCGCGCCAGAGGAATGCTGCTCTGTTCGGAAAACCGCTATTTACGCTTTGCGGAAAGCGGTGAATATTTTCTAAAAGGTGGCGCCGATAGCCCGGAAAATTTCCTTGCCTATTACGAATTTGACGGCGCCCCCAAAGCCACTCATAAATATACTCCACATGCCGGGGACTGGAACCCGGGCGACCCGGTTTGGCAAAAAAACAAGGGACAAAATATTATTGGCGCCCTCAATTACCTGGCTGGAAAAGACATGAATTCCGTCTACTTTTTAACCATGAACATCGCCGGAGACGGCAAGGATGTGTGGCCATGGCTTGATGAAAATGAACGCTATCGTTACGATTGCAGCAAACTGGCGCAATGGGATATTGTCTTTTCGCACATGGATAAACTGGGGCTGCTGTTACATATTGTTACCCAGGAAACGGAAAACGATTCCCTGCTGGATAACGGCGATATGGGTCCACAGCGCAGTCTATATTACCGTGAATTAATTGCCCGCTTTGGTTATCATTCCGCGTTAATCTGGAATCTTGGCGAAGAAAACACCAACACCGACAGTCAGCGTATAGCCTATGCCGATTTCTTTGAACGCAACGATCCCTACCGCCATCCGGTGGTTATTCATACACACCCCGGTCAATACGACCTGGTTTATCCGGCGCTGCTGGGGCTGGATTCTTTTGACGGCGCATCTCTGCAAATGGGTGATATGCGCCTCACTCATTCCGAAACTGTAAAATGGCTGGAAAAATCTACAAAAGCTGGAAAGCCCTGGTTTGTTTGCCTGGATGAAATTGGCCCCTGGAATATTGGCGTTGAACCGGACAGTATTGACTATTGGCATGATGATGTGCGTCAATATGCCTTGTGGGGTAACCTGATGGCCGGCGGCAGCGGCTGCGAATGGTATTTTGGCTATTCCCTGCCGCATAACGATTTGAATTGCGAAGACTGGCGCTCTCGTGACCATCTTTGGG
Organism: uncultured Cytophagia bacterium; assembly: GCA_964399735.1. Lineage (GTDB taxonomy): Bacteria > Zhuqueibacterota > Zhuqueibacteria > Residuimicrobiales > Krinioviventaceae > Fontivivens. Next base: position 7,168 of record CAYNSO010000091.1, on the reverse strand, counting down.
ATTTAACTCGTATAGCGCTCGATTTTTTTACAAACAACCTGCCTTTTGGAGAAATGGAATGCTGTGATGATTTGCTTGCCAATAAAAAAGCCCGGTGTTTGGCCAGGCCGGGAGAGATTTATATTATCTATTTACCTGGCGGGGTTACCAGCGGCTTGTTTGTAACCAGGGGAAATTATGACTTGTCCTGGTTTGATCCCCGTAACGGCGGCGATCTGCAAAACAAAACGCCTTTTCCGGTTCAACAAAACGCTATCATTCAACCTGGCGTTCCACCCGCAGAGCCGGAAAAAGACTGGGTTGTTTTGCTGCGAAAAAAAAATAATTAATTGTATGAGATAAATAAATATGATTATATTGAAAAAATCATATCCTTTGGAAATAATAATCAACGTTAAAACTGTTTTTGTAACACTTTGAATAAAAATGGCGCCGGAGGATAAAATGGCAAAGCAAAAAATACTAATCGTTGAAGATGAAGCGATTATTGCAGTTGATTTAAAATTGAAACTGGAATTGGGGGGGTATGAGGTAATTGGTATAGTAAATAGCGGTGAAGCCGCGATAGACAGCGTTTTAAAGAACAAACCGGATTTGGTGATAATGGACATTATTCTTGATGGCGAAATGAACGGTGTGGAAGCGGCTGCGGAAATTAGTAAAAAATGTCCCACATCAATATTATATCTTAGCGCTCATTCGGAAAAAGACCTGTTGGAAGAAAGTCAAAAAGATTCTTTATACGATTATCTACTTAAACCTGCTTCCCGTGAAGAACTGGAACTGGCGGTAAAAAAAATTTTAAACCCGTAATCAAATCACTTTTTTAGAATTATAATTCACTAGTAACCCTGGTCACCTGATTAATTGAAAGCGCTTTTTTGTTAAAATCTCATTTTTTCTTTCAATCCGTTTATGCCTGTTTATTTGTTTTATTCATTTCTCCGTTGTTAGCAGGAGATTCGTTTGTTCAGGTTAAACCTGTAAAAGGCGATGGTATTTATTCGCTGTTACGTCGCTACTATTTACCTGTTTCTTCTGAATATATACAAAAATTTAAAGAAATAAACAACCAGCCTCTCAACAAAAATTCCGAGCTGATTATCGGCAGGCTTTACAAGCTGCCAATTTTGCAATATACTTTTGATGGTAATACAATCCGCTCTACTTTTGGGTACAATAATTATCGTCATGCCAGGGAAATTGAAAACTATAATAAAAAGATCCAGCAAGCGGGTATCAAACCTGAATTGTATAGTCAGGATCTGATTCTGTGGGTGCCCTTTGAAATGGCAGAACAACTGCCGGATAAAAAGCAGCCGGTTTTCTCTTCTGAACCAACAAAAAACAAACCTGAAACGACAAATATCTTTCCAATATTTGGCCGCGCATTTCAGCACATTGAAAAAAAAGATACCCGCCTGCAGGGTTGTGTATATTATCTTGACGCCGGACATGGCGGGCCCGACCCCGGCGCTATTGGCACCCGCGCGGGAATAAAAATGTGCGAAGATGAATATGCGTATGATATTACACTGCGGTTGGCCAGACGTTTATTGGAACATGGCGCCAAAGTGTATATGATTGTACAGGATGCCAATGACGGCATCCGCAGCGATGCCTATTTAAAAAAAGATACTGATGAAAGATATTATGGTAATGTAGCAATTCCGTATGAGCTGTTACCGCGTCTGGAAAAACGCGCGGCAATTGTTAATTCTTTATATGAAAAAAATAATAACGGCATTAATAAAAATTACCTGGTAGTTATCCATATAGATTCGCGTTCTTTTTCCAAAAGAGTGGATATTTTCTATTATTATAAAACCGGTGATGCTGCCGGTAAAAAACTGGCAACAACATTATACAAAACAGTAAAAGAAAAATATTCCAAACATCAGCCAGGGCGGGGTTATGGCGGCAAGGTAATTGCCCGTGATTTGTATATGTTGCGCAATACGCTGCCAACCGCTGTTTATATTGAATTGGGAAACATAAAAAACCCCCTCGATCAGGATCGGCTGGTCATAGAAAATAACCGTCAGGCGGTTGCAAATTGGTTATGCGAAGGACTTTTAAAAGCGGCTCATTAACTGAAATTAACAGGAAAGAAGAATATGCAGGCATTAACAGGTTCACAAAAACGTTTTTTACGGGCGTTGGGAAACACCCTCAATCCGGTTATCTATATTGGCAAAAGCGGATTAAGCGAGGCTGTGCTTCGTTCAATTGATGAAGCGCTGGCGAATCATGAATTGATAAAAATTAAATACCTGGAATTTAAAGAAGAACGAAAAGCATTGAATGCGCAAATTGTAGAAAAATGCGTCTGTCATTTGGCCGGCGCTGTTGGCCATACTGCGCTTTTTTACCGGCAAAATTCCGATGTGCAAAAGCAAAAGATAAAACTGCCGGTTAAATAACTACCGCTTTAAGACCAGACAAAAACAGTCTCTCTTTCAATAAAAAAAGCCGGATGATAATCAAGCATCCGGCTTGATTAAAAATTTTATATTATAATTTTAATCGTGTTTATTCTGCTGCACCATTTTTCCCCAGGTATCGCGCAGGGTAACAATGCGGTTGAATACCGGTTTATTGTCGGTTGTATCCGGGTCTACATAAAAATACCCATGCCGTTCAAACTGGTAACGAGCGCCGGTTTTCACTCCTTCCAAAGCAGGTTCCACAAGGGCATTCTCAATCACTTCTAGCGAATTCGGGTTCAAGAATTCGAGAAAATCCCGGTTTCCTTCTTCTGCTTCATAATCGGGAACGGAGAGCAAGTTTTCGTACAAACGCACTGTTGCTTTAACAGCATGCGGCGCTGATACCCAGTGAATGGTGCCTTTAACTTTACGGCCATCCGGGGTGCCGCCACCGCGCGATTCGGGATCGTAGGTACAGTGCAATTCCACAACCTTGCCGTCTTTATCCTTCACCACTTCCTTGCAGGTAATATAATAGGCATAACGTAAACGCACTTCTTGTCCCGGCGCCAGGCGGTAATATTTCTTTGGCGGGTCTTGCATAAAATCGGTTTGCTCAATATACAATTCCCGGGTAAAGGGCAGCTGGCGGGTTCCCATCGACTCATCTTCGGGATTGTTGATTGCTTCCATTTCTTCAACCTGGCCTTCAGGGTAATTGTCAATAATGACCTTGAGTGGGCGCAACACACCCATCACCCGCGGAGCTGAAAGATTCAACTCTTCCCGGATGCAAAATTCAAGCAAACCGGAATCGACCAGGCTGTCGCGCCTGGCCACGCCTATGCGTTCGGCAAAAGCTCGAATCGCTGTGGGGGTATAACCCCGCCGTCTGTAACCGGAAATTGTAGGCATGCGGGGATCATCCCAGCCGCTGACATGTTTTTCTTTTACCAATAATAATAATTTGCGTTTACTCATAATGGCAAAAGTCATATTCAACCGCGCAAATTCTATTTGCTGCGGATGATAAACGCCTAGCATATCGAGAACCCAGTCATATAAGGGCCGGTGATCTTCAAATTCCAGGGTGCACAAAGAATGGGTAATGCGCTCAATAGAATCGGACAGGCAGTGGGTAAAATCGTACATGGGATAGATACACCACTTGTTGCCGGTACGGTGATGCGAGGCATGCAAAATGCGGTAAATGATCGGATCGCGCATGTTGACATTGGGTGAATTCATATCAATTTTTGCCCGTAATACCAGGCTGCCGTCAGGAAATTCTCCGCTGCGCATACGGGTAAACAAATCCAGGTTTTCTTCGATGGAGCGGTTACGATTTGGGCTTTCCTTGCCGGGTTCGGTGAGGGTGCCGCGATATTCACGCATTTGCTCGGCGGTTAGGTCGCAAACATACGCTTTACCCAGCTTGATCAATTGCACGGCATAGTCGTACAACTGATCAAAATAATCCGATGCGTAATATTCGTGCTCGCCCCAGTCGAATCCCAACCATTTGACATCTGCTTTTATAGAATCGATATATTCCTGTTCTTCTTTAACGGGATTGGTATCATCAAAACGCAAATGACAGGCGCCGCCAAATTCTTCTGCCATACCAAAGCTGAGACAGATGGCTTTGGCGTGACCGATATGCAGGTAGCCATTGGGTTCGGGCGGGAAACGGGTGATGACCCGTCCTCCCCATTTGTTGGTCTTTATATCTTGCTGAATGATATAGCGGATAAAATGCGGTGGCGCTGTGGTTTCTTTGCCGCTGTCTTCTGCAACACTGTTTTTATCTGTTTTCTCCGGTTCCAACATATTTGCCTCTATGTAAAATGACTATTTGATAAAAGGATTTTGCCCACCTTTCCCGTTGGCTGATGAACAAAATATATTTAAAACATTAATATACAATATATTTCAGCAAAAAAAAAGATTTTCATATTAAAGCCTTGTTTTAAAATACAGGTTTATATTGAATAAAATGCCGTTGTTTGATACTGGCCCGGGTTTGATAATTTTTGTAAAGCGGAAACTTTTTTACCCCCCGGAAGCAGCGACATGAATGTTGCCAATCAAAATATCCTTAATGAGGAGGTAATATTCCGATGTCTTTTCTATTCCCCCTTTATAATACTCACGCACTGTTCCTGAATTTTTCTCAAATAAAGCATCAATTCGGATACTTGTTTATTTGTTAAACCGGAAAGAATTTTACTTTCTGTGTTTTCTATGGTAAACCATAGCCGGGATAATACTTCTTCCCCCTTTGAGGTTAATTGTAAATCCCCGGTATGAGTTACCAGGCCTTCCATTAACATCGGTTTTAAAAAAGTCCCGGCTTCTTTTTCCAGTATACCGAATTGTTTACACATATCGGCAATCTGCATGCAGAGATCACATTTTAAAACCATCATGAAAACAACCTGCTGACTGGTCAGCTCTGTTACTTTATTCAGTTCCGCATCCAGAGCGCGTTGCACCAGCATACCGGCAACGTTTACTTCCCTGCCGAGTGTTGATTTTATTCTTTCTTCTATCATAGCTAAAACCTGCTTTAATTTTAACTCATAAATACTGATGCCGGTCGCGACCCCGACATTTAAACTTTCAACTGTATGAAACATGGGGATTTTTACAAGAAAATCAGCGTTTTTCTCAAACGCTTTACTTATACCTGTTGATTCATTGCCCACCACCAGGGCAACCGGTTGCTGCTTTAAATGAATCAAAGATTGTAATTCTGTGCCCCGAAGACTGGTAGCAACGATTTGGTACCCCTGCTTACGAAGATAATTTTTAGCCTGGTTGTCGTTTGCAAAATTTTTCAATCGGGTTGAAAACACACTTCCCCGTGAAGCCTCTATCGTTTTGCGCTGATAAATATCAAAATCAGATGATGTGTAAAGGACATCTTTAATGCCAAAGGCCTGGCAGGTTCTTATAATCGTGTCAATGTTGCCAAAATCCTGTAATTCGTTGAGAACAACTGTAAAATAAGGTTGAACACTGCTTGCGGGAGAAGGTGTTTTTGCAACACCAATTACCGGAATCACATAATTGGTGTCCGTCACTTTTTTGAGAATGCCCTAAGAGACGGCATAAACAGGCAGGGAAAGAGATTGATACTTGAGCGCAATTGTTAAAATAGACTTTTCGCTTACCAGGATATACTCGACATGAACAGCATTCTCAATAGCCCAATCAAGAATTTCTTCGCCCTCCAGGAGAATTCTATGCTGCTCTTGTCGGCCTCGTAATGATTTTAATTCCCGGGCCAAAGTAATTCTTTGGTCTTTTATTGAATGGATTGTTTCGATCATAGAGTAAGTTTATTGCCCGGAATTTTCACTTCCGGGCAATAGAAAATAACCTAAAACATCCACATCAGCTTTTGCGAGTAGCGTTGATCGGCAATTACAGCGGTAATGAAATAAACTCCGCGCGACAGGTTGGGCATAGAGAGCCCCTCATGCAGGGTTTGTTGCGATTTATACAGGCTGCTTTGAAACACCTGCTGACCCAAAATATTATAAATATTAACCGGAACCTTGCCATAGTACTCATTCGTCATATTTAACATAATTTCCTGCGAATTCGGTATGGCCTGCACCCGAAAAGAAGACGGGTTGGCGAGAGATTCGTCGCCCACACCGGAAGCGTTGGCAATCAGCTTGATGCGGCCATAATCGTCGGCGTTCATCCAGTGATCGTTATAATGGGCAGCCTCTACCCACACAGAACCAAAAAAATTATCGCGGGTTTTGGGTTCTTCGTCGATGCCGTCATTATCACACACCGCCAAAGAGAGGCCCATAACTTTACCTTCAGTCAAAGTTACGCGGGCATTTTCTTTATTATCAACTTCAAAAGTATCATTATAGACGATAAGAGAAAATTCACGGGTAACCAGGGTTCCGGCCTTGCGAATGGCAAACTCGGGGAAATGGTCGGCATATTGGGGAGACCAGTTATCACCCCAACGTGTGCCATCTGTATCGCCAACATCACAACTATTGTTTACCTCGCCTTCTTCCGGGAAATCGGCATAGATATGATAGGAAAAAGCATTTTCAGCATTGGTGCCTTGTCCGCCCTGCGGAGTGCCGTCAAAGATGTGCAGGCCGCCGGAACAGTCTTCATCAATAAACACTTCGATCAGATCGTAATGATAATTATCTGCCGTTTGACCGCGGCGAAAACCGCCTACCGAAACATCATCAGTTACTTCTACCAGAAAATACAACAGGTTGGTTTGCGACGACCATACGACTTTAAATCGACCGCTGTAATCATCGGCTTCAACGGGTATGCCATATTGAATCCATACCTGGTCGATGCTCTGCCAGGGCACATCCTGCCAGCAAGCATCATTATCAATGGCGTCTACAACCGGCGCGGTAACATCCGGCGCCTTGATGGTATCATCCTGCACGGTAACTGTCTGTACATCTGCGTAAACACTGCCGGTAATTAAAGCGAGTATACTTAGGGATAAAAATATTTTAGTAAAGAAACGCATTTTTCCTCCGAATACCAAAAGCAAAATTTTTTTCATGTAAAGGATTAATTCCCTGTTTTGTAAAATAGAAACAAAAATTTATTAATGCAATAAAAAATATTAGCCCCGGGGGGTGTAAATTTAAAACGCTCTTTAGTCTGACGGCAAGAGCGTATTAACAAAGCTGTGGTGCAGGGATTTGAACCCCGGTTCCATGATTCAGAGT
>CAYNSO010000090.1:0-15600 GCA_964399735.1 uncultured Cytophagia bacterium | reverse complement strand
TGCCGGCAGGCCGGGCAGATTTCCAGGTGTGCCTGTAACCGCGCCAATTCGATCTCCTCCAGTTCGTTGTAATGCGCCAGGATAATGTTCTTTTTATGCTTTTTACAGGGATTCATAATATCCTCTACCATTTCATATATTATAATAGGGAGCCAAATGCTTTTTTAATTTTTGTGTTGCGCGGAACAGGTAATTCTTTACAGTGCCCTCGGCGCAATTCATAATCAGGGAAATATCTTTAATTTTATAATCCTGAAACTGTTTCAGGGTAAAAACAGCTCTTTCCTTGCCGGATAATTTTTGCAAGCCCTCTTCAATTTGATGATATAATTCAGCCCGGTCAATTCCAGAATCTGCATTACAATTTGCATCACTACCAGGCATTAATTGCCTTTCCGTTTTTTCGCCTTCCAGATCAAAGAGCGAAATAAACCGCACAACCCGGCGCTTGCGCTGCATGTTTAGCGAAATATTAATGGCTATTCGGGTCAACCAGGTTTTAAAGTGACTTTGAAACCGAAATCCGGAGATGTTTTGAAAGGCACGCATAAAGGTTTCCTGGTATACATCCTGGGCATCGGCCCGGTTATTCATCATCAAGTTTGCAATATGCAATATATTGCGATCATACCGGCACACCAACTTTTCAAACGCTTTTATATTGCCTTGTTGAGCTTGCTGCACAAGCTGAATATCATAATTTTCCATTCTGTCTCGCTTTTTTTATATAGACAGTTCAATGGTAAAAAGGTTTGCAAGATTTTGGGGATTAAAGTAAAATATCATTAATTTTTTAATTGCAGGAAGGCCAGCTCTTTTTCAGGAATATATAAATTTCTATCGGCAATATATATTGTGCTGGCAATGGGAAAACGACCGAGAGAAAAATTATATACACCCCGGATAGTGATATTATTACAATCAAATAAATACAGGGCTGCGGCATCGCCAGGGGGCTGTACAGAAGGATGGCACAGGAACAGATTGTTAAATTCCATATCAAGGCTATTTTGTATAGAAATAGTGCGGGGGGCAGCAAAAGTATGATTTCCCTCGGTATACAACGCATAAAAGGACCAGTTACGTACATTCTCCAGGATCACTTGCTTGTTCAGATGATGTAGAGAGGATAATAAATATACCTTGCCCGGGGTATGTGTGTTGTTGATCTGCAACCCGGCTTGCATCATAATATTTGCCGTCCAAATGTTTTTAAAAACGCCGCCCCCTTCGTCGGTTATCCACAAACTTGTACCTTTCCCCGGAGTTTCCTCCAGTTCTCTTCTGGTTCCCCAACCAAACCAGGCATCATCAAGGCAGGATCTGGCCCCGGCCCGCCATTGAATTTGTATGGCGCCGCGGTTATTGCCGGCATCAAAACCAATGCCGCTGATTTTGTTTTTCCCTTCGGGCGGGGTGGTAATCATGGCAGATAATGAGTCGGGATTCGTAAACCCGGCGGTACTGTCATTTAACACCAGTTGTGTGGCGAAGGGGTGCAAGCCGATCAGGTTTGACCCTTTGCGTAATTGTAAAGGTTTGCTGATGATATATCTGCCCGACGGCACATAAATTGTTTTGTTTGCATTTATTGCTCTGAGAAAAGCTGTTGTATTATCGCTATGGCCATCGCCTTTGGCGCCGTATTCTAAAATGTTGACCCATTTTTTTTGGGCCGGCAAATGCGGAATGTCGGTTTTAACCGGTTTGTGCGGTTCTTTTATAGGCTGAAACCTGTAAACTGTTTTTATCAGTTTTTCATAACTTTCACTCAGCATTCGTTGTACTAGCAAACCATGCGTTAAATATTCCACAACATAGTAAAGATGATCAATGTTCACCGGTGCATTGCGATCCTGGAAATGCAAAAAGTTTGGAACCCGGCGGCATTGGATATTCAGCATATTTACCTGAGTTCTTTGACTATTATAACGGCTTATTAAAAAAGCGCTTTTGGAAATATCCTCGCAAAGGCAGTCCTGAAGAAACAATTTCTCAACAGAATGATTTCGAACCAGGATGGCATGTTGGGTTTTTTTGAATTGTGTGCGAATGATAGTTAACCCGGACTCGCCGCAAAGAACTGCCGCTTCTTTTTGATCGCTGAACCGGCAATCCATCAACATAACCTGCTTGCCGGTAGAACTGGCGTCTGTAATTATTCCATAGTCGCCGCCGGTAAACGTACAATCTTCAACCAGGTTGCCTATCTGTTGTATTGCGGCATAGCCCGATTCCAGTTTAAAATCAATATGCTGCAAGGCAGACAAAAACGAAACATTAAAACGTACCGCAATTGCGGCGGGATTTCCCTGGTAAATTTGTATAACCAGATTACTCATTCCGGCGCCAAAAGAGGAGCTGCCGGCGTCTTCGGGCAGTTGCTCCGGCTGCGGATATCGGTCACGAAAATGCAGCACGATCTTTTTTTCGTACAGAAAGGCCGGATTGCTTTCGCGCACAACCAAAACCGGTTTGTTTTTTCCATAGCCAATCAAACGGATCCCCCGCCATATATTTACGGTATTGTCCAGGCAGTAACGTCCTTCGGGAATAAAAACGATGCCAACGCCATAGTTTTTTTCCAACTGGTCAATTGCGCTCTGTAATGCCGCCGAATCATCGGTTATGCCGTCGGCGTGTATGGGAAAACGATCCGGGGTAAAATAAACAGCGCCGGGGTCATAAAAAGGAATGGTATACAACGAGGCACGGGAATTGTTAAAAGGTAACCGGCATGAAATAGCTAGGGATGTCAAGGTTGATAGTATAATCAGGATAACCAGTTTATTTTTACTTTTGTTAAACATGACCATTACGCTCTATGATTTGGGATTGCATTCAATTTAAAAAGGCCCTTTTACCAGGCCGCACCTGACATTTGATAATAACATAGATCAACAGGGAATTATTCATTGTGATACAGTTTAATAAAAATTACCGGGAAATTCAATTGAATAATAAAATTCTTAAACTTTACAATACACCCGAATTTGGATAACATTTTTATTGTAGATGTAAAGAATAATTATTACCTTTTATGTTCAAATTTATAATTATCGGGAGAATAAAATGAATCAAAATATTGCGCCACAACAAATTAATGTTCAATTGGGTGAAAAAGAAGCCGAAGGAATATATTCCAATATGGCTTTGATTTCTCACTCCCCCGCAGAGTTTGTTTTTGATTTTACCCGAATTGTTCCCGGAGTTCCTAAAACCAAAGTCTATGCCCGTATCATCATGACTCCCCAGCACGCCAAATCTTTGTTGAATGCCTTGCAGGAAAATTTGAAAAAGTTTGAAGAAGAATTTGGTGAAATAAAGATCATGCCCCAGGGCAGCGGCGGTAAAGGGGCTATTGGTTTTCAACAAGGAAATTATACACACGTTGAATCAGGTGAAAACAGCTAGCCTGTTGTAAATTTTATTTTTTTGAGGAATCCTTGTTTAACAACAAATACATGATATGGTTGTTTTTGTTGATCATCGCTCCGGTATATTTACCGGCGCAGTCACAAAACAATTTTACCCGTGGTAATATCAGTTTGGAATATGGTGTCTGGAAACCGGGTACGCTCGATGAAAATCCATCCAGCCCGTTTGAAAACGTTCCCGGCGCCAAGCCATACAAGGGCGCGTCCCTGGTGACTCCCTCACTGGGAAGCTTTTCTTTGTTGCTTTCCTACATGGTCTGGAAGCAAGATGGCCTGGAATCCAGAACTGCGTTGGACTATGTATCACTACAGCAGCTTGCTGTGGGAGTAAAGAATTATATTTTAACGCAATCGCGTATATGTCCCTATGTTAATTATGGTTTTGCCGTTATCTGGTCGCACGAAGACCCTGTTGGCCCAAACCCGGAAAAAGTAAAGCTGGATCAGGCCGGTTATGGTTTTAATGTGGGCGCCGGCGTCAATGTGTATTTGATATCGCATTGGGCTATAGCGGCGGAATATTCGTATGTTTATGCACGCCTCGATAGCAAAGTCGGCCTGACTGATAATTATAGCGGCCCCAAATTATCTTGCAAATTACTCTACCTTTTTTAACCCCCCTTTTTATTCTGCCGGAGTTTGTATAAACTTGAAGCAACAATCGTATTCACATGGAACAAATTTATGCTTTATCGGATAAAGCAAATTTCAATCAACACTCTGGAAAAAAACTCTAAAAAAACCGGGAAAAGCGATCAAAGCATTACATGGCAAAGCATTGATAATATTAACTTTATTTGATTTGTGCTTTGCAGAAATGAATCATAATCTTCCCTGATAACAAATATTATATCAACATTATATCTTGTTTCGGGTACAATCTTTGCATTTTTGCCCGCAAACTAGTTTAATGTTCAAGTATATTCCTGGAGGTAACATCTTGTCATTCCCAAAATTAATTGGTACAAAAAGCCATCGTATCATATTAATTCTTTGCCTGGGCATACTCACAATCACCAGCAATTCAAGCGCTGCCCATTGGAAAATCATGCTGGTTGGCAATTCGCTGACCCATGGTTATCCTACCGATACAGGCTATCGTCAAACGTTATACAATTATTTGACAGAAGCGGGAGTGGATTTTGAATTTACCGGCCCGGATGGTTACGCCCCCTATAATGGTTTATTTATAAGTGGCGCCAAGATAGAAGATTTTTTTGCAGGAGGCAGCAAGGATATTAACGCCGCGATTGCCACTTATCAACCCAACATGCTGCTTGTTCACCTGGGTACAAATAATTATGTTGATGTTGCCTCGCCTTATTCTAATGATAATGGTATAACCCTGTCTGCAACTACTTCTTCCGGGAAAATGGCCAAATTGCTTAAACAGATTTCAAGTTATTCCAGCCTGGAACATATTCTCGTTTGTAAAATTTTATCTCAAACCAACAATGGAATTTTATCGAATCCACAGGTTATGGCTTTTAATTCAGAAATAGAAAGAATGTTCTTTGACCGCCCTTCCGGTATTTCTGTTGATAAAATGACCATAGTAGATATGTATTCACAACTGGAAATACCTGATTATTATGATAATCGCCATCCCAATCAAAACGGGTACAATAAAATGGCGCAGGAATTTTTCAGGGTAATTCAGGGAATAAATAATGATGATGTGGAAAAACCTGGAAAAATAGCCTGGATTCGGGGTGAAGTATTGGACAAGCAAACCGGCACAATTCAACTGCAATGGAAAGCGACCGGCGATGATGGCTATAGCGGTAAAGCCAACTTGTATGAAATGCGTTACGCCGAATATGAACTGGCAAATTTTTCGGACGGCATTCTGGTTCCGGGGTTAAATGCACCCAAAACCGCCAATAGTACAGAAAGTAAAATTATCAGCGGTTTGATACCCGGGGTTACGTATCATTTTTATATCCGCGCATGGGACGAAATGAACAATAAAGGATCGGTATCCGAAGAATTTCGCATTTATGTAGAACCAAATGTGGTGCCTGAATATATTGATGATTTTTCCGATCCCCTGCTCAGTGAGACCTGGTGGGATTTTGACCCGGAATTTAGAATAATTAATGAACAACTGGTTAATACCAATCCCTCCAGCGGGTGGGATAATATGGCAACGTTTAAACGGGTTTCCTACAACAACAGCGCCGATTATATTGAAACTTCTTTTAAATTTATACAATTTGGCGATGGCGGCGCCGCCATGATGCTGGATGATACGACCTCAACAGCAAACGGCTATTTTGTTTTTGTCCGCGCCAACCGGCTTCGCCTGTTTGCAATTACCAATGGCAGTATTCAGTCGGCAGAACTCCATTCCTCTTCAATTGCAACCACCCCGCAGCCCGGTGATGTTATGATTGTTCAGTGTTATCCCAATACGTTTAAAGGAGTTTCTTTTGAGGTTTCGGTATATAATGACGCCAACGGCACCCGCTATGTAGGGAATGTTTGGGATGCAGGCAAAACCCAGGGGAATGCACCAAGTTTATACTCTGGCGTAATGTTGTACGGAGGACAAAATTACGCGATAGATGATTTTTCAGTAAAAATACCGCCCTTGCCGGCGCATAATATGGCTATTTATGCCGGCAATAACGAATCCGGACGGGTTACTAAAAAACTGGCCAACTCTTTAACTGTGCAGGTAACAGATGTTAATGGCTTGGCAGTGTCTCAAGTTCCGGTCGATTTTAACATTACCAGCGGAGTCGGCTATCTTAGTACGCATCCTGATTCCATTGAACAGGATTTTAATAACAATTTATGGATTGAAGCGGAAAGCGGAGACTTGCAGCTTCCTATGGCTCACAGCGATGATCTGGGCGCTTCAAACAATAAATATATCGTTGTCGTCCCGGCTACCGATGAGCAGGGTAATGGCAATAACGAGATTGGCGCTGCCATATATCGAATTTATGTGCCGGTTGCCGGAATTTATCGTTTGTGGCTACGAGTTCTTGCGCCATCCGGCGTCAGCAACTCTTGTTATATCTCGGTGGCGGGCTCGCAGGAATATCGGTGGGATTTTGATGCCAACGCCACTGAATGGCGTTGGAAATCTCCGGCGAATAACAGCTTTACCCTGGTCAGTGGCTTTAATGATATGGTCATCCGCAACCGTGAGTCTGGAACCAGAATTGATAAAATTTTACTAACCCGTGTCAACACTTTTACACCCACGGGCGAAGGCGACGAAACCCAGCCTTTTTCCTTTATAACCAATGCTTCCGGACTGGCACGCACAGAAATCACCTTTGGCACTGCCACCGGTTCCGTTGAGGTAACCGCTACGGCCAATGTGCCCCATGGCTCGCCCCAGGTATTTACAGTTTTTGCCCAGGCGCTGGACCCCCTGGCAATTCAATACAATTCTCCGCAAAGCTATCCCGGTGTTGCCGGAAATCCTCTGGCCGTTCCTTTTTCCGTAATGCTCAAAGATCCTTACAACAATGCCTGTACGGGTATTCCGGTTGATTTTGTTGTAATATCGGGCGACGGCACATTTAACGGCAGCGGCACTGATTCTACCCGCTTGTCCACAGAAAGCGACGGCAGCGCAAGCATAACTTTGACGCTCGGCTATCAGGAAGAAACCCTGGTGCGTGCGTCACTGCCCGATTTTCCGGAAATTGCGCCTCTCGAATTTCACGGGATTGCCGGTGAAGGGGTTCCGGTTGAAATTCAGGCGACCAACGGTCAAAATCAGGCGGCTATTGTGAAAAATCAGTTGCCGCAGCCGCTTCAGGTACGTATTCTCGATGAAAAAAACGACCCGGTAGAAAACTATCCGGTTCCCTTTGTTGTTTCAAAAGGCAATGGTTTGCTTGACAATGAAGTAGTAAATAAAATTGTCAAAACCAATGCCGCCGGACTGGCCTCGGTCACTTTTACGCTGGGCGATACCGCCGGTGTTGAACAAAACATTGTAACTGTGGATGTGCCCTTGCCCGGCGCGCCTGTATATTTTAAACCAACGGCTATACCTGATTCTCCACACCATCTCTTAAAAACAAGCGGCGACGGACAGCAAAAAGACGCCGGTAAAATATTTAACGAGCCTCTTGTGGTCAGAGTTACCGACCGTTACATGAACGGCATTAAAGATTATCATGTAAAATTTTCTGTAACAACTGGAAATGGTAATTTTTCCGGCAATGAAGGAACTATGGTAACCGGTGACGAAGCGACAATTATTACCGATTCCACCGGAACTGCCAGAATTACCTATACAGCCGGCACAATTGAAGGCGACAACACGGTTCGAGTTGAGGGGTTGCCTGCTTTACAAACCGGTTCTCCTGCGAATTTTGTATTAACCGTTTTGCCCCGCCAGCCCAATTTGATTCAAAAACGCTCCGGCGACAACCCTCAACAGATTGCTACGGTGAACACATTGCTTTCCGATCCGTTTCGAGTCCGGCTGCTCGATCCCTTTGGCAATAATATGGCCGCCGGAATTAAAGTTGTTTTTAAAATTACAGCCGGCGGCGGGAACTTTACCGGTCTGGATTCTACACTGGTTGAAACCAATGCCAACGGTGAAGCGGCAGCTTATCTCCGCCTTGGCATTGTTGCCGGCTCGCAAACTGTCAAAGTATATTTATTAAACTATAAACAGGTTGCGCCGGTATTATTCACTGCAATTGCGGTTCCCGATGCCCCGGTTAGAATGTTTTCTGCAACCGCAAATCCGTTTACCAGTAAAGCCGGGTTCTCTCCAATTCCGCTGCAGGTTAAAGTTGTTGATCAATACGAAAACCCCAACTCTGGACATCCGGTGCAATTTAAAATTACCCAGGGAAACGGTAAACTGGAAGGTAATGTTACCACTCTTACGGTCAAGTCAAATAACCAGGGAATTGCCAGTGTTGACTTTCAGATCGGTACAAATGTAGCGGTAACCAACCTGGTAACAGCAACTTCTTATCAGCCGAATTCACAACAACATCTTACCAATAGCCCCATTACCTACAGGGCTTTTGTCACCCCGGATACCGCCAACCAGATCGTCAAAATAAGCGGCGATAGTCCCTTACAGCAAGGACAAATTGGAACATTACTTCCCGATTCGCTGGTCATTCAGATTCGTGATCAGTACAACAATCCCATACCCAATCAACGGGTTACATTTCAGGTTCTTTCGCAAACCGGTTTGATCGGCAATAAAACAGAAGTTGACCGCTATACAGATGAAGACGGCAATGCTTATGTTTTTTACACTCTTGGATTCACTGCCGGAGTTGCCGGTGATTCTTTACGGGTGTTGATTAAAAACCGCACCGATATTGCGCCGGTAATTTTTAAGGCAACAGCTCTTGCCGGCGCCCCGGAAAAAATATCAGCCTGGCAGGACAGCACCTGGCCGGGGTTGGTTTTGAGTAATAATCCTATTGTTTTAACACCCAGGGTTATGGTTCGCGATATTCGTAACAATACGGTGAGCAACGCACAGGTTACTTTTAAAATACAACACGGCCTGGGCAAAGTAAACAACAAAGATTCGGTAAATGTTTATACCAACGCTAATGGAATAGCCAGCGTCAACTGGACGCTGAGTTCTACGCCCGATACCAATGCCGTTCGGGCAATATCCAGGTATAATGGCGCTCAGTTATCCAATTCACCGGTTACCTTTACAGCAATAACATCTGCCGGAATTCCGTTTTATCTGCAAAGAAAATCAGCAGAAAGAGACACGGGCATTGCCAATCAACGTTTGTCGGCTCCGCTTCAAGTTCGCGTAACCGATCAGTTCCAGCACGTTATTGCCAACCACCCGGTGCAGTTTACAGTTACTTTTCCGGAAAGCGGCACAAAAGGCAAGTTTATTCTGGAGAATGACTTGCAGGTGGAATCGGCAACCGTTTATACCAACAGCGAAGGTTATGCGCAAATCTATTTCAAGCCGATTACCGGCATCAACTCGGTCAAGGCTTCGTCGATGTTTAACGGCGTTAAATTACAATCCGATCAGACATTTTATATAACCGGTACAGCTCCGCAAGCCAGTTATATACAATTATTAACTGCTAACAATCTGTCAGCAGTGGTTGACAGCAATCAAAAAATAGCTATTCAGGCAGGCGCTTATGATGCAGTCGGCAGCCCGGTAGATAAACATGGTATTCATTATAAAATTATCAAGGGTTCCGGGTATCTTGAATCTACCAAATCGACCTCAAGCTATCAAAGCACTCACAACGGCATAGCTAAAGAAAATTGGCTGCCCGGCATTGTCGCGGGCGCCGAAAACTGGCTGGAAATTTCCTCAACCTACGACCAGGAGCACCTTGCCGGTTCCCCGGATACCGTCAAGCTGTCGTTACTTCCGGCTAGTCCCGACCCGGATTCTTCCAGTATAACGGCAACCAGCAACATAATCGCCAATGGTACGGATTATTCTCTTGTCACTGTGACTGTTAAAGATAAATACAACAATCCAGTTCCCAATCTTTTGGTTACCCTCACTTCAGAAAACCAGGGAGTAACAATAGAGAATCCGTTAACGCCCACAGATACAAAGGGACAAACAACGGGCAAAATTCGTTCAACTGTCAGCACAGATACCGTCAGTGTATCGGCAAACATTGCCGGTACTCCGCCGGTGGTAATCTGTTTTGCAAAAATTGTATTTACACCGGATCGGGCCGGCAAAGTTTTTGTTTACTCCGGCAGCGAACAAACCGGCAACAAGGGTGCAGCTCTCAAGCGCCCGTTTGTTGTGCGGGTTACCGATAACAACAACAACCCGGTGGCTGATGTTGATATAAAATTTGAAACAGAGCAGGGTAATGGACATCACCTTACCTCCGGGTTATCGAGCTATACTGCAAAATCGGATGCCAATGGCCTGGTTAGCGCTTTATGGGCGCTTGGGCCGGATAATGGCGAACATAGAATTGCCGCAACCATAAAAAGTATGGGGCAAAGCAGTCCCTCGGCAGTATTTACCGCCCAGGCAAGAACACCGCAGCCGCCTTATACATTATTCCAGGTATCCGGCAATAATTTGTATGTTTCCGTTACCGACACAACGGCGTCTTTTCTGGTTGCCGGGTTAATTGATGCCGACACCTGCGCTGTTTATAATGCCCCGATAACCTGGAAAGCGTTGACCGGAAACGGCGCTTTTTCCGGAATAAATCCTGCAATAACCGACAGCAGGGGATATTCGCAAATACGTTATATTGCCGGAAGTCAGGCCGGGCAGCAGGTCGTCCAGGCTGGTTCTGTAAATGCCGGCAATACCCTTGACTTTACCGTTCATGCAGTTTCCGACCAGGCAACCGATCTTGTTGCGGTATCGGCAACATCTGTTCAAGATACAGTCGGACAAATTTTGTCAGATTCACTCATTGTCCGCGCTCTTGACCGGCATAACAATCCGGTCGCTAATATTCCGGTACTATTTCAAATTGCCGATGCTCCGCCAAATGGTCATTATGCGCAGTTGCTTGCTGCGGATACAATCAGAACAAATCAGGCAGGTCTGGCTAAAACCCGTTTTAAAATTGGCCGACTGGTTGGCGACTATGTGGTTACTGCAATTTCGCCGCAAATTCCGGAAGCGCAGGTCATTTTTCAACTCACGGCAGTACATGGCCCGGCAGCCCGGCTGCAAAAATATTCCGGCGACGGCCAGTACATGACGAAAAACCGTTATCTTATTTACCCGGTGGTCGCCCAGGTTACCGATGAATTTGGCAACTATGTGGAAAATGAAGTGGTTTATTTTCAGCCTAAAAATTTCATTGGCAGCGTTTCCAGTCAAAAAGATACTACCGACAGCCTGGGACGGGCCGGCACATTCTGGCAGCTTGGCGACCAGGCGGAGAACGCTCTATGGGCGTCCAAGCCGGGCATGGATCCCAATCATGTCGAATTTACTGCTACCGGTGTGATGAACGCTTTTCCGGAATTCATCGGTCTGACCCGTCGGGATACCGTTGATTATACGCTCGATGGCTATAATTTCATGATTAATGCAACCGATGACGATAATGATCCGCTTACCTATTCCATTCTGCAAAAACCGGCCAACTCTACTTTTAATCCAACTACCCGCTTGTTTACCTGGCAGCCCAAAAGCAACCAGAAAAAAACCTGGAGTATTGTCTTTAAAGTGGAAGACAACAAAACCGGCGTGGAAAAAGGCGTTGATATTGATTCTCTGGTGGTAACTGTAATCGGCAACCTGCCGCCGCGCATTGTCTCTTATTTCCCGGCCAATCTGAACATCAATGTTACGGAAGAACGGAATGAAAAATTCACCGTGCTGGCCACAGATCCCGACGACGACCCGCTGCGCTATACCTGGTATGTGGATGACGATGCCTGCGCTTCCGGTTCGGAATTTACCTTTATCGCCGTCGAGCATCCCGGCGTCCACTCTCTAACCTGCATGGTTTCCGACGGCCAGGATTCCGTCCAGGTAAAATGGGATCGCGTTACTAAAATCGAGCTGACCAACTTTAGCGCCACCCATACGCCATACCAGGGAATTTCTGTACATTGGCAAACCCGCAAGGAAGAGCATAATCTCGGTTTCTTTGTGTACAGAAGTATGACGGAAAAAGGCGACTATATAAAACTGCATGAAAAACTGCTCGCCCCGGAAAAGGATTGCGACTATACCTACACCGACACCACCGCTGCCGACGGCCGCCGCTATTATTATAAACTGGTCGATGTTAACAGCTCCGGCGTCATGTCGGAAAACGGGCCGATTATGGCAGAAACCTCGCTGCCCAGGGATTTCCAGTTGTACCAGAATTTCCCGAATCCGTTCAACCCGACCACCAAAATACGCTTTGAACTGCCGCATGAAGCGCAGACGCAAATTACCATTTTTAACATTAACGGCCAGGTGGTAAAAACCCTGGTGAATTGTAAATTCAAACCCGGCTATCATGAAATTACCTGGAACGGCCTGAATGATTTTGACAGCAAAGTAAGTTCCGGAATTTATTATTTGCAAATAAAAGCCGGTCATTACAAAGATGTAAGAAAGATGGCTTTTATTAAATAAACTCTGGTATCAGGGCAAAGCATCCTGCCGGAGTAAAAGCGCTATGCACCTGCGAGTCAAAACTTTTATAAATCTGTTTAGATGTTTTAATCCACGGCGCTTTTTAATAACAAGTTGATATTTAGGTGCGTAGCGCTTGATCAGGAACAGATACTTCGCCCCTGCCAAAATTCTGCTCGCCCTGAGGATGCTCCTCAGGGCGTACAATAAGGGGGCTGTATCAAAAGCACAAAAAAAGTATAATAGGTTACAAATTTTTGTAAAAAAACCATTCATGTCATTCCGAGGAGGGAAGCGACGAGGAATCTTTCGTATTTAACCTATTGTAAAAACGAGATTTCTCGCTTCGCTCGAAATGAAAAGTTTTTTTTGTTTGTTTTATGTTTTAAATTACCTTTTGTAAATTGGGGCTTTTGATACAGCCCCTGAACGCCTTACGTTCATATATAGGGGGAGATAGAATTTCACCCGGCAATCTCTTGATCGCGCCGGGATTCATATCCCGGTGCAAAAAATGAATCAGGGTTTCTTACCCTGGAACAAGGGGCTTTTGCCCCTTGTCTTTATCGAGCGCTACGGCGTTCATCTGCGGTTAAGTGTTTTTACCGCCCGCTGCGCTCGATAGACGCAGATAAACGCGGATAGAGTAAAGGCCGGGCATCCTTCCGGCAATTATTATACCTGTAATACGCCGCACAAAAGCGCTAACCTGGCCGTGCTGCAGACTAACCCGGGCTGCTCGCCCTGCAAAAATTCCTTTCTCATTGCTGATAGCAGACAAACAAATATAAATTGTAAGGCAGGAACCGGAAAACCCGTTATATTTACAGATTACAAACAATTGGCATTAATTCTACCCCCCCCCATAAGAAAAAATCTGCGAAGTTTTCACTTTTTTCTTGACAATTATATGATAATTATTTATCTTGTATTTGTAAATATTTTCAAGCGCCCACGCTGCTAAACAGGGATTTGCAGTAATATAGCGGAAATATTTAAATGATGACATGGGACCGAGAATATATTATATTGAAGCTGCGCGGGAATGGGTTGGGATGTTGATAGTACTATTTAATTTTTTTTCATAGAAGCTTAAAGTAATAGGTTATTAAACTTGATTAATAATTTAAATAATTATTTCATATAAAAAGAGGTAATTGTTATGAAAAAAACAATAATTGTTTTTTTTCTATTCTTATCAAATTCTTTTTCCCAGGTTGATACGACCGCTTTATCATTCTACCCATTAAAGACTGGTAATTATTGGGAATACAAAAAAATTGTATATGAAGATACATTAATTTTTGATGAAAATTATGTTTCTGTTTCCATTATTGGTGATACTCTACTGACAAATGGCCACAATTATAAGATTTTTAAAAAACAAAATATTAACAACTCTATAGTAAATTATTACTTTGAAAGGTTAGATTCATTAACCGGAAATGTTTACAGATATTATGAAAACAATCCTGATAATAATAATGAATACCTGATAGATAGTTTGAAATCACAGATCGGTGATTCTTGCTCTTCGCAGCGAGTATTTTATCCTTCAAAAAACCCAATTACTATTCTTATGAGTGAAAGATTCGAACCTGTATTTAACCATTTGAAAAGTGTTAAATATTATTACCATGTTAGTATAATACCGGGATATTCTTATAAACTTGCTAAAAATTTAGGTTTATATGATATTATATATGGCGGAGAAATTCGCTCAATCAGAGAGATAATGACTTTTGCACAGATTGATGGTAAAGAATATGGAATGAAAAACCAGAATAGAATTAATAAAGATGTATCAAAACTAAAATCCTTTCAGTTAAATCAAAATTATCCCAATCCTTTTAATAATTGCACAACTATTGCATATTCAATAGAATTACCTGGAATTGTAACTCTGGAAGTAAATAACGTCAGGGGACAAAAAATAACATCATTATACAAAAATCATGATAATCTTGGGGATTATACATTTATACTTGATTCACAGGATTTATCAAGTGGTGTATACTTTATTTCTCTTACAATGAATGGTTTTTCCGAGAGAAGAAAAATGTTGCTTTTACGGTAAAAATGTAATGAGATTATTGTTAATAATTCGTTTTAATCTCTTCGGATTTATTCCCTTGAGCTTGCTTCGATTATAAAAATTAGTTGTCTCGATACCTCGCAACTGTTTTGTGGTGATGCATTAGATAGAATTTTGTGAATAAAAAAATTAGGAGGAAGGTATGAATGTTAAAAATCTGTTTTTTCTCATTTTTGTGTTTTTTTTTATTACAGATTCAATTAAAAGTCAAACAGAAACTGTGAAGGATAAATGGGAAAATTTTCAAAAAACGGAAGATACAACAAGTGTAATTTTTTGGAATAAAAAAACTGGTGGTATCAAAAGAATTATTGGATCAAATATAAAGTTAAAATCAAAAGTAACTACTGAAAACATTTCTATTTTAACAAATAATTTTATTAATAAACATAAAGGACTTTTTTTTACTACAAACACAGATGCTGTTTTACTGAAAAGTAATCAAAGCAATTCAAAATATAGTTTATGTTATCAACAATATTATAAGGGTATTCCGGTATGGAATGCTACCTTACGTTTTGTTATACAAAAGGATTATACTATATCTTTTATTGGTAGTAACTTTTTTAATATTCCTGATCAAATAGTTACACCACAAATAAGTATTGATCAAGCAATTGCAAATGCAAAAAAAGAAATAAATATTACTAATGATTTTAAAGTTACAAATCAAGAACTTGTATTTTTACCTGATTATAATATCGAGAGAAATAAAGAAATAGTATTATGCTGGCATTTCACTCTTTCTCCTACAGAACTTGATAAAGCAAAAGATTTTTTTATTGATGTAAAAACTGGTAAAACAATTTTATCTTTTTATAGTCATATTAATAGCGAAGTAAATGGTACTATACAAAATAAAGCATGGTCCAAAATAACTAGTGGCTCTGCACCTCCAATACCAGATCTAACTGTACCTACTACAAATTTAACTGTATCTCTTACTGGAAATACTTTTAGTGATACAAAAAATACAAATCCAATTAATGGACAATATAATTTTA
>CAYNSO010000089.1:2586-15644 GCA_964399735.1 uncultured Cytophagia bacterium | reverse complement strand
TCCTGGAATTCTATAAAAAACACTATAATCTTTAATACAAAAATCATTAATCTGACAGCATACATGGACATTCTTTACAATTCAATTTTTTCAATAAAGGAGCAAGTATGGAATTGGAAACAAAACTTTTAAACAAAACCGCCAAAATTGGCGTCATTGGCCTGGGCTATGTCGGTTTGCCCCTGGCAGTGGAATTTGCCGACAAGGGTTTCTTTGTTCTTGGTATTGACAAAAGCCAAATAAAGGTTGATAAAATTAATAAAGGTGAAAATTATATAGACGACGTTGAAGATGCCAAGCTGGAAAAAGCGGTTAAAGCCGGCAAATTCCAGGCTTCTGTAACGTACGAACGCTCAGGCGAACTGGATGCTATTTATATTTGTGTACCAACTCCTTTTACAGAAAACAAGGAGCCGGATGTTTCCTTTATCAGGGACGCCACAAACGGCATAGCGCCTCATTTACGCCAGGAACAATTGATCATTCTCAAAAGCACAACCTGGCCGGGCACTACCGAAGAAATTTGTCAGCCCATCCTGGAAGCAACCGGACTAAAAGTTGGTCGGGATTTTTACCTGGCCTTTTCACCGGAACGCATCGACCCCGGCAATAAAAAATTTACTACTGCCAACACCCCGGTTGTGGTTGGCGGCGTTACCGCCAAATGTACGGAACTGGCTTGCTTGACAAATCAACAAATCATCAACACTATAGTGCCGGTTTCTTCTCCCAAAGTTGCCGAAATGGAAAAACTGCTGGAAAACATTTTTCGCAGCGTCAACATTGCCCTTGTGAATGAGTTGGCAAGACTTTGCGACCGCATGGGCGGCATTGATATTTGGGAAGTGGTTGAAGCCGCGTCTACCAAACCGTTTGGCTATATGCCGTTTTATCCGGGCCCCGGTATTGGTGGTCATTGCATTCTTATCGATCCCTATTATTTGTCCTGGAAAGCCCGCGCTTATGATTTCCACTCCAATTTTATTGAACTGGCTGCCGAAACCAATGAAGATATGCCCTTTTATGTGCTGGGCTTAATTCGCAGGGCATTGGGGCAGGTAGGCGTATCCTTTAATGACGCCAAAATCCTTATGCTTGGCGTTGCTTTTAAACGGGATGTTGACGACATGCGCGAATCACCGGCATTAAAAGTTATGACCTTTCTGCAACAGCGCGGCGCTTCCAATATTTCGTATAATGATCCTTTTATTCCGGAACTAAAGTTCAACAACCAGACTTTAAAATCAATAGAACTGACTGCCGAAAATCTCAAAAATCATGATGTAGTTGTTATCACAACCGATCATTCAAAATATGATGCAGAATTTATTGTCAAAAATGCCAAAGCGGTTGTTGATACCCGGAATTTAACCAAAAAAGTAAAAGATACAGAACAAAAGATTACCAAACTTGGTTCCGGTATCCGTTTTTAAAGGAATTAAATGCTAAAAGTAGCCAATATTGTGGGCGCAAGACCCAATTTTATGAAAATTGCGCCCATCCATAAACGTATGCAAAATTCATCTTTTTTTGCGCCCCTCCTCATTCATACCGGCCAGCATTACGACGAAAAAATGTCCACAACCTTTTTTGTCGAATTGGGCATGCCCAAACCCGATCTCTACCTGGGTGTCGGTTCGGGCTCACATGCCGAACAGACTGCCGCAGTTATGATCGGTTTGGAAAAAATTTTTATTGAACAAAAACCGGACTGGGTGATAGTGGTTGGTGATGTCAATTCTACCATAGCAGCTTCCATGGCAGCTGCCAAATTACACATTCCGGTAGCTCATGTTGAAGCCGGTCTGCGCAGTTTTGACCGCTCCATGCCGGAAGAGATCAACCGGGTGCTTACCGATTCAATTTCGGACCTGTTGTTTGTAACCGAACAAAGCGGTCTGGATAACCTCGCACACGAAGGCGTGACGAAAGAAAAAATCCATTTTGTGGGTAATGTAATGATCGATTCTCTGGTTGAGCATCTAAAAAAATCGCAGCAATCAACAGTACTTGAGCAATATCATTTACAGCCACAAAATTATGTTTTGGTTACATTGCACCGGCCTTCTAATGTTGATAATTTTGATAATCTCAACCTGATTCTGGATATTTTTGCACAAATTCAAAAAGAATTACCCATTTTCTTCCCGATTCACCCCCGCACCAGGAAAATGATCACCAGTTTTAATCTGGAAGATAAAATCAATAATATGCCCAACCTGTTTCTGGCCGAACCGCTTGGTTACTTGCCCTTTTTACGCTTGATGAGCCAGGCAAAAATCGTCATAACCGATTCAGGCGGCATTCAGGAAGAGACGACCTATCTTGGCATTCCCTGTTTAACCATGCGTGAAAACACGGAAAGGCCCATAACAACAACTCTTGGCACCAACCGGCTGGTTGGCATTAATAAACAGGCGGTTTTACAAGGTTTCAATGACGTCATGCAAAATAAAACAAATACCCACCAGGTTCCCCCGTTGTGGGATGGTCAAGCGGCGCAAAGAATTGTTCAGGTTTTTGAAAATTTAGTCAGATAATGAATTATTAATTTTTGGAGGTATAATGCGCAAGTATTTCTTGTTGCTTTTATTATCTTTTTTCGCATTTACTGATCTTCAGGCTCAGGGCTTGCAAAACAAAACCAAACCCCGGGCGGTAATTAGAGAGTATGAAGAAATTGAAGCAGATGAAACAGCCGGCAAGCTGGAAAAATTAAAAACAAAAAGAGAAAGCCAATTCCCGGCAATTACAACGCCTTTGGAACACCCGGTTGATGAAAATGAATACTATGTCGGCCCCGGTGATATTTTTGATATTATCATCGGTAACCGCATGGAAACTACTTTTCAAACCAAAATTAACCCGGAAGGGATTGTGATCTTGCCCGATATTGGCTCGGTAGATGTAAAAGGGCTGTTATTGCGCGATGCAAAAAAAATCATTATTGATAAAATAAAAACCACCTTTCTCGATGACCAGGTAAGCGTTTTATTGTCCGATGTCCGTTCCTTCAAAGTAACGGTGAGCGGCGCGGTATTTAATCCGGGTCTGGTCATTGTAAAAGCAATGGATCGGGTAACCGACGCGATTCTGCTCAGCGGCGGCTTTTTCAAAGTGAATGAACAGGCGCTGGCTGCTGAAAAACTGCAACCTACGGATATAGGGCCGGTTATCAAGAACACCATACCAATAGAAATAATTGCCAAAAGAAATGTACAAATAAAACACCGCGACGGTACCGTAGAAAATGCCGACCTTTTAAACTATGAATTAACCGGCGATTTGAGCGCTAACCCGGTTTTACAGGACGGCGATGTTATAACCATTCCCAAAGTAACCCAAATTGACGGGAAAATTATCATTTCCGGTTATGTGCAAGCCCCCGCCGAATTTGAATATGTTCCCGGAGATCGCTTAAAAACTATTCTTGCCATGGCACAAGGATTTACTCAAGATGCAGATTCCAGTAAAATTGAAATTGTGCGGTTCAGCGAGAACAATACCAGAACCCAACATATTACATTATTTCTGGATACCCCGCAAAAGCGAAAAGAATCATTAAACTTTAGTTTACAGCCCAATGATCGAATTTTAATACAGCGAAATCCTGCCTACACGCAAAAACCGCTTGTTGAAATATCAGGCGAGGTAAAATTTCCCAACAAATACACGCTGGATGACAGCCTTAAAACATTATCTCAACTGGTAAAGCGCGCCGGTGGTTTTACACGCCAGGCGTCAATTAACAATGCCTATGTCATTCGCCGCCCCCTGGAAGCAATTGAAGATATGGATTTCCTGCGGCTGCAAGAAACCACAATTTCGGAAATGACCCAAAAAGAAAGAGATTACTTTAAAACGAAATACCGCGAAAGAAAAGGCAAGCTCAATGTCGACTTTGAAGCTTTGTTCCTGAACAATGATTCTACTGAGGATATATTATTACATAACCTTGACTTTGTCTATGTCCCTACCTATCAACCAAATGTTAATGTTGCCGGTCAGGTTGTTTTTCCGGGGTGGCAGCCTTTTGTTGAAGGTCAAAAGAAAAATAATTATATAGCCCTGGCAGGTGGTTATAATTTTAACGCTCACAAAAGCAAAACACGCATTATCAAAGGTAGAACCGGCGAATGGGTGAAACCCGACGATACGGTAATAGAAGCTGGAGACACAATCTATATTCCGGAAAAGAAAGACCGTAATTATATGGCCCTGGTTCGCGATGTGGTGGTTATTGCCGCACAGATTGTCACTGTTGTTATTGTTCTAAGTGCAAATTAGTATAAAAAAACCCTGTCATTGACAGGGTTTTCTATTAAAAATCGTTACTGGTTGGATGAAGAAGCGATAGACCGGATCAGCCGTTTCAACATTTTTTCAATGTTTTCACACTTTTCAAAAAAAGCAGCTGCGTCTTTACAATAACCCAGATCCTGAGCCAGGATGATCATATAGCGGAGCATCTCCATTTCAGTTAATGCCTGACGGTAAAAATGAACTTTGGCTTTTTTGCCTCTTTTTTCAAAACCATTGGCAATATTTGCCGGAATGACCAGGGCAGCATCACGGGTTTTTGTAAACAGATACGCCTGATCTTTTTTAGGGTAGCGGGTAGTTAGCTGGAACACATCAAGAACAAGTTCATGGCTCTTTTGCCATACGATTAAATCGCGAAATGATTCAATCTTTTTTTTGTTGTCGTTTTGATGTAACCTCTCTTGCATTGAATTAACCTTTCAATAAGTCTAAAGTTTTATTAGGTTTTTGCATTTTTGTAAAAAACAGACCAGCGGTTGCCGGGCTAATTATTCATCATTAAAAACACCATACAGCGACACCGGCGGAAAAACGAAAGCCGCCAATACTCATAGATTCAAATCCCGTGTTCCCTTTTACTCCTCCTGAGGAAACTTCTATTTGCAAAAAAGCTGCCAGATACTGTACCGGGAAATAATCAAAGCCCAGTTCCATATAAAAACCACTGCCGGTATTGTCAACATTCTCGCTGGTCGTAAAAACTGATAGTTGGCGGACTTCGCTGGTTTTAAAATAACAGATGCCAAACCCGTAATACGAGTTCAATTTTTTAGTTATTGGCGGGTGAACCCGCACGCCAAACTGATACCACTTTTCATCCCACCGGGCCTGGTTCAAGTTAACGCCGGTCTCCGGATGAACGCCCTCTTTGCCGTCTTTTGAAAACTGTCCATATTTGCAGGTCAAGTAATAAGCGCGGGTAATTCTTACCCCGGCAAACCCGCTAAATGATTCTCCCCATCGGTCGGCATACACCTCTTTAAACTGGTCTAAAGAAATACGGAACATGCCAACATCACCGCCAGCCATAATCCGGGGCTGGCTATAAAAATAATCTAAAGCTGCTGCTGTATTCAGGGTTATAAAAATAAAGCCGACTAGCAGTACAAAAACAAACCTTATCCTTTTCAATTATCACCTCTACTATTTGCGGCCAGCCTCAGTTTAACCGATATTCTTGAGAGCAGCGGGAAAATACATATTGCCAGTAAAATGCCCAAAATATCAGCCAACACATCATAAAAATCTCCACTCCTTCCCGGTATTGGAATCTGGTGGAGTTCATCAAAAACAGCAAAACCCCCTGTAATATATAATACTTTACGGGCATCACCGGGAAGCAGCTTGTTTCCATCCCGAACCAGCGCCCTGATTACCAGCAATGTCAGGATAAAATATATAAACAGATGCGCCAGTTTATCCATATAATCGAATGTACCTGTTGGTACATTCAATTTTGGACAAGATGTCAGTATCATAATAATTAAACACCATAAAAGGACGGGTAATTTCCAGTTAAAGAAATTTTTGGCAGACATTTACGCTCCCGTTACCGATAATAACGCCTGCGGTATTGCAGCTAACAGGTCGCCGGCAATCATTCCCATTTCGCCAAAGTCACTTTTAGCAATGTCGCCTGCCAGGCCATGCAGGTACACCCCGGCAATAGCGGCGTCTTGAGCCGCCATTCCTTGCGCCAGCAAACCGGCAATCAACCCGGATAACACATCGCCGGAACCGGCAGTCGCCATTCCGGCATTGCCGGTTGCATTAATATATACCTCGCCGTTGCTGCAACCGATTATTGTGGGGCCGCCTTTAAATATAATGGTTGTCTTCCACTCCTGCGCATACTGACGAACAAGCTCGATACGATTTTTCAATATTTCCGATACCGATAACCCGGTTAACCGGGCAAATTCACCGGGATGAGGCGTAATAATCAATTCTCCCTTGAACTCTTTTAACAGCCGGGTTTTACCGGTGCATAAATTCAACCCGTCGGCATCTAGAACACACGGTTTATCCAGCTTTTGCAGCAATGAAAAAACCAGTTCGCCGGTTTGCGGTTGCTGACCCAGACCCGGACCGATGACAACTACATCCTGTTGCCCGATTTTTCGCTCCAGTTCCCCGCTTTTTTCCGGGCACAAACAGCCTGAATTGTCATCCTCAACCGGCCAGGAAATTACTTCTGTCAACCTGGTTTCGATAATTGCATTTAAACTTTTTGGAATTGTCAGATAACACAACCCGGCGCCAGCTCGCAGCACAGCCAAACCGGCAAGACACGCGGCGCCGGTAAATCCTGTGGAACCGGCCACAACCGCTACCGCGCCGCATTTATTTTTATAGGCGTCCACAGGACGTTTGGGTAACATGGCTTGTATATCTTT
Source organism: uncultured Cytophagia bacterium (assembly GCA_964399735.1). Taxonomy (GTDB): domain Bacteria; phylum Zhuqueibacterota; class Zhuqueibacteria; order Residuimicrobiales; family Krinioviventaceae; genus Fontivivens. Next base: position 8,925 of record CAYNSO010000089.1, on the reverse strand, counting down.
TTTTTCAATTAACCATGCCAGAGGGTTAGCGCTCTCAAAGACCCGGCCTGGCATACTAATATCGGCAACAACCAGCTTGCCTGCATACTCTTTGCCTGGTGAAAACAACAAGCCGTTTTTGGGTAAGGCCATTGTTATGGTAACATCTGCCCGCACTGCCAAGCCTTCCACCTCGCCGCTATCAGCATTAACCCCTGTAGGAACGTCAACAGCAATAACCGGACAATTATTTGAACGAATGTGTTCAACACAACTGGCAATTTCCCCTTTTAGCGCGCCCTTGACTCCTGTTCCCAGCAGCGCGTCAATGATCAAATCCGGCTGGGTATTGCTGTGGGGAATAGCGCTATAATGAATTGGTAATCCCGTTTTTTCCAGAATTTGCAAATTTATCAAGGCGTCGCCCCGTATTTTTTCCCGCGCCGCGACCAGGAAAACATCCACTCGCGCGCCATGGTTAAACAAATGACGGGCCACAACATACCCGTCGCCGCCGTTATTTCCGGGGCCGCAAAAAATCTGCACATACTTGTCTGTTACATTGCCTAATAATTCCCGAATACTTTGTACAATAGCTATCCCGGCGTTTTCCATCAACACAATACCGGGTATTTGCAATTGCTCGATACAATACCGATCCAGGTCGGCCATTTGCTTGGCGGTAACAACAGGTTGCATATCAAAACCCTTCTTTCGTTTCCAATACAATCATGGCTATTGCGGATTGTACACTGTGAGTCATTGACAAAAAAATACGAGATTGCTGCAGCTGTTTCGCCAGGCGACCATTCAATACAACCTGAGGGCGCCCGCTCGGATCATTGCGAATTTCCATTTCATGCCAGCGAAAGCCGATTTGCTCGTTATCAGACAAACATTTTATCATAGCCTCTTTGGCGGCAAAACGGACGGCCAGGGAATGAATAAAATTTGCCTTTTTTTGACAATAGGCAATTTCATCTCGAGTTAGAATCCGCTCTAAAAACTTGTGCTGCCAGCGATTGACGATTCTTTCAAATCGTAAAATATCAACTACATCTACACCTATGGATTGAATCATAACAGAACATTCTTGAATTTCAATTTCAGTAAAATTGCTGCCGGAGGTTAACTTGCAAACATGACTCGTTAGCCTTGTGAATAACAGGGAAAAAAAGGTGTATTTTATAAAGTTACTATTTGTAAACATGTTTTGCAACAACTTTTCCTTGCTTGTTTTACATTTTTGATGTAATTTTCTATTTACTTGAAAAAATATTATGGAAAATCAAACATCAACTCTCATCAATCAGGCGCTCACCGGCGACCAAAGGGCGTTTGCCGAAATTGTTAATCTTTACCGGGAAAAGATATTTCATTTTGTTTTCCGCACGGTTAAGGAAAAAGAACTGGCCGAAGATATAACGCAGGAAACCTTTATCAAGGCATTCAAAGCGCTGGCCTCTTTTAATTCGGAATATGCTTTTTCTACCTGGTTGTATAAAATTGCCGCCAACAATTGCATTGATCACTTTCGCAAGAAAAGATTGAAAACTTTTTCACTGGATAACCCGATCAGCGCCAAAGACGGTGACATGCAACGAGACTATCCGGACATTGACCATCATACCCCGGAATATGGGATGATCTCACAGGAAAAGAGCATACAAATTCGTGATGCGATCAATTCACTGCCCAAAAAATACCGTGAAGCGATTTTATTGCGGCATACCAGGGATAAATCCTACGAAGAGATTGCCGTAGACTTGAACATTCCGCTCGGTACTGTCAAGGTGCGAATTTTTAGAGCGCGTGAAATGCTAAAACTAAAATTACGAGACCAGTTAAAGTGATTTTCTGGTCTGCCATGATCAAGCCGTGCCAAACGGCTTTTTTTATATATTGCCGACCAATAGAATGCACTTTTTAAATCGTTACGTTTTAAAAAAGCCCTGTATATTCTAAAAAAATTTACTATATTTGTCCGCCACTAGTCAATCATTCATAACCTGGATTGTCGGAAAGATGTAATGGAATTATTCAGTAAAAAAATGCGGCTTGAGGATATTCACCAGGTTAATCTCATGTTGTCGCGCGCCTTTAGCCAGGGCCGCAAGGATGACGGTTTTGAATATACTCACATTCCGCTATGCAGACAGCAATTTCTGGAAATGTATCTTGAAGAATGCCCGGACGGCTGTTTTATTCTGCAAAATTTATCGCAAATACTCGCGGCTGCTTTTTGTCATCGTTGGGGGCAAACCGGCTGGATTGGCCCTTTGGCGGTAGAACCGGAAAATCACCTGAAAGGGCTTGGCAAATTAATTTTGATGGAATGCGTTAAATTTCTTAAAAATTCCGGTTGTACCACAATTGGACTGGAAACCAATCCGCGCAGCAACCGCAATGTCGGGTTTTATTACAAAACCGGGTTTGTACCCGATACCCTCACGGCAGATCTGATCCGGCAGGTACGTTATGACCCGAACGACAAACTGGCTTCGCCGTTCAAAATTATCTTTTTTTCCGAATGTTCCATGGAAGACCAAAAAGACTTTTGCAAGATAGCGTTAAAGCTCTCTCAAAAAATAACTCCAAACATCGATTATACGCCTTTGATCCATAGCCTGGCAAATTACAACTTTGGCGAATCCATTCTCTTGTTCCATAACTCTAGCCCGGTTGCGTATTGTTCTTTTCAAACTCTATCGACCTCGGTGGAAGAAGATAACTATATCCTTAGAAATATCGTCTTTCTTGCCCATCCTGAGGTGCCGAAAGAATATTTAACGCATTTTATTACCATCCTGGATAGTATAGCCGCTAACCGCGGCCTGGAACAATTGTTATTTCGGGTGCAATTGACAAACAGTGTGGTGGTTCGCCAAATGCTGGCAATTAATTTCAAAGTCATCCATACCGATCAGCGCATGGTTCTGCTCGACTCTCCCGATAAAAGCCGTCCCAACTCACTGTTATTAAGCCGCTGGGTATGAACACACAACAGCACACTCTTTTTTCTGAATTATTACCGGTCATTTCCGCCAGCCGGCGTACCGATATGGTCGCCGGAAACCCGGATTCTATGGCAGAAATACTGGCCGTTAAATATCCACCGGAGCGGGTGCATTCGCTGGTGATCTGGACAAAAAATCCCCACAACTTGCTGCATCATGACAGACTGCGCCAACAGGTAATAAAATACGATTTGGTTTATTTGCATTTCAGCATCACCGGGTTGGGCGGAACATTTCTGGAACCACGTGTACCCACACCACAAGCAGCGTTATCATTCCTGCCGGAATTGCTGAAATGGCTACATAATCCGCTGCAAATCCGCATTCGCTTCGACCCGATCGTACATTTTCGCCTGACTGATGAAAACACGATATGCAACCTGACTTACTTTAAAGAACTGGCCCCCCGGATAGCGAGCTATCAAATTCGCGATGTGTCAACCAGTTGGGTGCAACTCTATGGCAAGGTGATCCGGCGGCTGCAAACGCTGCATATTGAACCGCTGCCGGTTTCTGTGCAACAGTGGCAGGAAGAAGCGGACTGGCTGCAAAGCATTGCCCGGCAAAACGACCTGGTTTTGCACGGCTGCTGCGTGCCCGGTTGGCCGGTTTCACACTGTATTGATGGTGAACTGCTTAATTCATTGCACCCCAAAGGATATATAGCGTCAACCAAACGCGCTGCCGGGCAACGTAAGGGCTGTGGCTGCACCGCCAGCCGGGATATTGGCTGGTATTACGCCTGTCCGCACGGCTGCGTTTATTGTTATGGTAATCCAAAGATATATTCAGCTGAATTGTAAGCTATATCACACTATCCTGGCGGATTGATTGTAAATTGGAATAGTGGATTGTATTTTTAAGTTATAAAATTGTTATATTGATGTTATTAATAATCCAGTTTTTTTAATAACAGGCGGTTTACCCTGAAAATAAATCACAAAAATATAAATAGCAAGGAGGCCCCTATGCAGCAATCAAGTAAAATTATCATTCTTTTCCTTTTATCTTTATTCTTTTTGTTCAACCTGTCATTTTCGCAGGTTGAAGACAATTTGAAAAGATACCAGGGAGCAAACGGTGAAGGATATATAAAACCGCTAGTTAGCGGCCTGACCGCCAACATGAACCGGGGCTGGTATCAAACAGCCAGTCTGCCGGTTATGGGATTAAGGCTGCGTTTGGGTTTTGTGGCCATGATGGCGCCCATCCCCGATGACGACAAAACATTTGAAGCAACCACTACCAGTCCCTTTTCCCCGCGGCAAACCGTTAATGCCCCGACTGTTGTCGGCGATGAAAAAAGCGTCTATGCCACCGGTTCCGGCGGTAATGTGTTTCCATTTCCAGGCGGTTTGAATATGAACACCACGGCATTTGCAGCGCCCCAGTTGACAGTTGGACTTATGGGCTCGGAGATCAGCGCCCGTTATTTTGCGGCAGAACTGGGTGATTCCGACATTGGCGACCTGACCTTGTTTGGTATCGGCGTGCGGCACAGTATCAGTCAATACCTGATTCTGTTCCCGGTTGATATTTCCGTCGGCGCCTTTTGGCAGAGCATTAATGTCGGCGATGATCTGCTGGATATGAAAACCCTGCATTATGGCGTTCAGGTTAGCAAAAATTTTGCGCCGCTGGTATTGTTTGGCGGTATCGGGTTCGACAACGGCAGCGCCAAAGTGGATTATACTTATGAAGACGACTATACCACAATCCCCGTTGAACTTGACATTAAAAACGACAGCGCCCTGGAAATTACTGCCGGCGTTGGTTTCAATTTTGCATTTTTTCACCTGACAACAGAAGCCGCTTTCGGCTCCCGGACTGCGTTTGCTCTTAGCGCGTCCTTTGGTTTATAATGAGTGGAGGATCTATGAAAAAAATAATTATATATAGCATTATTCTGGTTTCCCTGTGGTTTATGACCATCGGGATGAACTGTGAAACCCGTTTAATTGAAGTGCCGGTTCTGGGATCTGATACTCATCTTGTTCATGTACAAGAAGTCATCAGTTCCTATAACGATCAATTTATGTATGACTTTACGGACGAAATCAATCGAATCAAAGCCGATAATAGCTTTGATTCCATAGCTGTTATCTTGCTGCAAAACATTACCTACACAATTCAGGACAATCAAAGCCCTGCCGGTACCATTATCAATGGCAGCGTTGATGTTAGCGCTAGCGGGTACAGTTCTATGACGCCAATTATCGAAATGGTGGATATAAACCTGGATGCTGTGGAAGGCGTGGAACAAGTACCACCCCTCGAAACCGGTGGAGTTATTGTAATTAATGCGGCTTTATCTCCCATCCTCTCCGGAACCAACAATACCCTGTATTTTTCAGTCAATGGTACGGCGAATTCCAGCCCGTTAGATTTCAAGGTTCTGGTCAAAGTTTACATAAATGTGATCGGAATTATTAAAGCAGACGTGCCGGTAATGTAATAACTATCTAGTTGAAAGCCGGTGTTTAACAACACCGGCTTTATTATTTCAACAGTCCCCGCCAGGCCAGCCAGTTTTTACACAATTCCGGCCAAATGGAAAGCACCGGGTCGCCCAGGCCCATATCAAAACCGTGATTGCCCGGGCCAAAAATGTGCATTTCCGCAGGTACTCCCGCTTTACGTAACCCCAAATAAAACCCCACACTGTTTTCGGCCGGTACGCCCGTATCTGCATTGGAAAGAATTAAAAACGTCGGCGGCGTCTCTGCAGTGATCTGCGTTTCCAGGGACATGTATTTGACCAGATCGGGCGTCGGGGTTTCTCCCAGTAAATTTTTCTTTGAGCCGGCATGGGTAAATTCATCATTCATGGTGATGACCGGGTAAACCAGGATCATAAAATCGGGCCGGGAATTCAGCCGATCGATAGAGTCGGCTGCCGCGCTCTTGCCGACGTCATAGTGGACGCCGCTGCTGGCGGCCAGGTGACCCCCGGCGGAAAAACCCATCACGCCGATGCGTTCGGAATCGATGCCCCAATCCGCAGCGTGATAACGCACCGTACGAATGGCTCGCTGCGCATCCATGAGTGGAACGGGATACTGGCAGTCTACCCCGCGCCGGTAATTAACCACAATTCCGTTTATGCCAATGGTATTTAACCATTCGGCTAGTCGGCTGCCTTCACGATCCATAACCACATTCCAGTACCCGCCGCCGGGAAAAATAACCACTGCTGTGCCGGTATTACTAGCCGGATCGGCCGGGTAAAAAAGATAATAAGGATCGACCACTTGCCGGTCGGTTTTCATTGGCGCCCCGTTCGGCCACAGTTTTTGTTCGGCCGGGGGTTCGGCAAAAGCGCTCAAAGCACAACCAAGAATTA
>CAYNSO010000089.1:0-2486 GCA_964399735.1 uncultured Cytophagia bacterium | reverse complement strand
AGTTTTTGTTCGGCCGGGGGTTCGGCAAAAGCGCTCAAAGCACAACCAAGAATTAATATTAAAGCAGAAAAAATTAATGTAAGCCGCATTTTCAGGTCCTTTCAGTAATAACCATATTTTTTTCCATATAATAAAATTAACAATACCCCCTCTTTTATTAACTTTTTTTCTGATTAACCTGATATTGGCTTTCCGGCTCATGTACGGACGGATAATTATCCAACCAGGTTAAATCCTTTCCTATGACCAATTCTTCCATTGTGGTATGATGAGTATTAGTCATAGGAACAAGACGCATTTGAAAGCCATGTTGTTTGGCTAACATTTTAACTTCATCGGCATTATCATAGGTCATTAAAAAATCACTTTTTATTGTTTCACAAATGGAAAATAAAAGGTTATGATCTATATCACAATGGCGATAGAGGCGTTTCCCGGCCTTTTTCCCACCGGCAGTATAAGGTGGATCAATAAAAAATATACAATCTGTTCGTTGTGAAAACTCTTGAATAACTTTTAATCCATCTTCTTGGCGAAAAATCATTCTATCTGCAAAAAGTTGTATATTATTAAACCGCCTGGCCAGAGTTTCTGGATACCATCGGGAACGAATTCCTTTGCCGTTTTCTCCATATTTGATGAATCCCGAACCTTCCGCCATTATTCCTCCATGCAGGGTCCGATTTTTAAGTATCGTCTGAAAGGCTTTTTCTTTTATACTTACCTCTGTCCGGGAAATTTCCTGTAAAACACTTTCCTGAGACAAGTCAAAATTTAAAATTTGTTTTGCTATCCAACCAGAGTGGCCTTCAATTATAGATTGCCACACTGCGGCAACAACATCATCAATTTCAACCATAACAACTTTAGTAACAAAATTTTCAAATAATGCAGTGAGACTAATAATGCCACCCCCGGCAAAGGGTTCAACCAAAAATTCAGGTTTTTGAGACTTGCTTGCAAGCCATTTTCGGAAAACCGGAACAAACCAGGTTTTGCCGCCGGGATAGCGGAATGGACTCCTTTGCGGCACTGCTGCAACATTCACAGGTTTCCTTGCTAACTCCTGGTCTCTGAACAATTCCGGAAACAAAGTATTTTGTTTAAGTGATTTCATTCAAAAGGTCTTTCAATTACTTTGTTAACAGGCGGGGTTTCCAGTTATTCGTCAAGTTTTTCCTGAAGCAGTTTCATAAAATCCTTAATATTCCCCGGCGCGGGATTTGTAATTGACATTAATGCCGGGACGAATTCTGTATAGATTTGCTCAACTTTTTTGAGCTTATATTTACTTTGTTCGCCGCCTTTAGTTTTTTCGAGATCATAAAGCAGCCATACAATATCGGCTTTGGATTTTTCCACAGGAGTCAATGTGGGCAGAGTTTCAAAAAAACTCTTGTTCATTGCTACGGCTATCTTTTTTTGCCAGGAATGGAGAATGCCGCCTTTAAACAGTAATTGCGGCGCAAGTCGTTTTCGGGAAGAGGAAAGATAATCAGGTCGTGGAGAATTTGGTTGAGTAGACCAATCCATGTTTCCACAATTTACAGGATCTTTCATATAGTATTCGAATGGGTCGCGAACGTTCCCGGATATATAAACTGCTTGAATTTCGAGGGCGCCAAAATCAATAATCTTGTCGTTAGAGTTATAAGCCACAAGAACAACATCAATATTGCCGGCGGTTTTTCCATTTGCGTCATTCAAGCGTACTTCGGTAAGTGACGTCCATTTTGTGCCTTTTGGAAAGAAAAATTCTGCTGCATCATCGGTAGCAAGCCAGTCTTCTCTAAATCTTATTGGGCAGGTTATAACTGGTGAATTATTATGGTAAATACTGCAAACGCCAAGAGGATTATTAGCCTTGTCCTTGGTGCAATTCGGGACTTTATTATTGAAAGGGCAAAGGCGATTGGTACGATACCGGACTGCGCTATTTGATTGATCGGTTATCAGATGACCAAAAACCTCGGCTAGCGGTTGTACTTGTTTTGTCATATCTATCTAGTCCCGGTGATTACGTTTTATTCTGAAAAGTATAAGCAGCTTTGATTGAGACAAAATACAGACTTTTACGTAAAGTAATTAATAAAGTTGGCAGAAAAAAGCAAGCTAAATTTTGGTAATCTATCGCATTCTATAAAATAATTAACACCACATCCCTATAAAAACAAATACAGGCGCCCCTTCCCGCGCCTGTATATTGTCATTTGCTTCCCCCTTTTAATAAAGACTTTACCTCACCAGCAGCATCTTTTTCACCAGGTCACCCGACCCGGTTTGCAGCCGATAAAAATACACACCGCTCGGTGAGTTGATTGCATTCCACTCCGCCGTATGCGTGCCGGCGGGTTGCACGCCGCTGAACAATACCTGTATCTGCCGGCCCAGCACATTGTATACCGATAAGGTGATATGCTCATCCTTTGGCAAAGAATAACTGATGCTGGTAGCCGGATTGAACGGATTGGGGACGTTTTGCGCCA
>CAYNSO010000088.1:0-15749 GCA_964399735.1 uncultured Cytophagia bacterium | reverse complement strand
TTAACCGCAGGTGAACGCCGTTGGATACGTAGCACTTTACTATTTCACCAGGGCAATTTTTTTTACAAACCGGCCTTCGCGGCTTTTTAATACCACATAATAAACACCGGCTGCTACCGGCAAATCCTGACTGTTAATACCGTCCCACACACAACTATGATAACCGGGATCGATCTGTGCGTTAACCAGTGTCTTTACCTCGCGTCCCAAAATATCAAACACTGCCAGAGAAATATGCGAAGGTTCCGGCAATTCGTAGCGAATGGTTGTCGATGGATTGAACGGATTCGGAAAATTTTGGTGCAGGGTGTACCGTTTTGGTAGTTCCGGCTGTACGCAAATGGCTTCGTGCTCGGTCATAAATCCGCTGCTTTGTACGTCAACCAGCCGGTAATAACAGGCATGGCCCGCTTCTGCTTCCGCATCGGTATAATTATATTCGCCCTTTTGATTGGCCGGGATCAGACTGCTGATTTGGGTGTATGGGCCTTTTTCCAGCATGGAGCGCTGCACATAAAAGCCCAGGTTGTCGGATTCAGAGCGAGTTTTCCAGTTCAGTTCAATGCCCGCGAAAGCCTTGAAAGCGCCGCTAAAGCTCTGTAATTCGATTGCGGTAATAATATCGGCCGTCCATGTGGTGGTTACAGTATCTTCCAGGTCATACACCAATGCCGTAACGATAACCTGACCGAGATTAAAGTTTTGCGATTCAAAGCGGTAATTGGCCGACGCTGCTTTGGGCGCCTGGTTCACATACCACAGGTAATTGATGGCATCGTCTGTATCATCATCCACGGCTTTAACAAAGAAATGAATAGTCTGGCCTTTTTTCAAAGCGCCCAGGTTGCGGTTCGCCGGCAAGCATTCTTCGGTAATGATACGCGGTGGGCGATTGACGTTAAGCGCCGTCAATTGGGCATACTTTTCACTTTTGGCTCCGGCATGATCTGTTGCAGTAAACTTGACGGCATGAGTTCCCGCCTGGTTAAAGGATGGTCTCCAGGAAAAGATTGTTTCGTCAAAAACTGCGCCGGCCGGCAAATTCATTGCTGTCACAGTGACGGTATCGTTTTCTGCATCCACAACATGAACAGCAAATGAAAGTGAATCATTTTCGTTAACAGTAAAAACATCGGCAGCAAGAGTAATGACCGGGGCATTGTTTTTAACCGCCGAAGCCTGAAATTGCAGCGGCGAGTTTTGCAATACACTGTTTGTTGCTGTAACAAAATGGATTTGTTTGTTTGAACCAAGCCGCCAATATGCTCTGGCCAATCCAAGAGTGTCACTGCTGACCGTAGCAGACGGGACGATTTGGCCATGCCCGGGCTGCGGGGTAAAGGTTACCGCAACATCGGGCACACCGTTACCATAGCGATCAGTGACTTGAACCAGCAAGGGGCTGTTGAGCAGATGATCGGTAACACCGGTTTGGTTGTTACCCCCGGTAATGGCCATGTTGAATGCGGTGTCCGGCGTGGCAGTGAGAGTGAACAATAATGTGTCACCCTGCAGGGCAGGGGTGGTAACCCGTACCAGGTTTTCACCGCTGGTCATGCCAAACTGGTAATTCATAAAAGCCAGACCCGCGATATCCGTCTTTTGCAGAGAATTGCCATCAAGAGTTCCTGAGCCTTTGTGAACGCTAAACTGTACAGGAACATCCGCTACACCGTTATTGTTGTTGTCGCTTACCTTAACCACCAATGCTTCGGGAACCGGCTGCCCTATTTTTGCGTTTTGCCGGTTACCGGAATGGATTGTCATTTTTTGGGCTTGGTTGGCAAAAGAGAACACCCGAAAAATAGTCATCCTGTCGGCGCCGATAATTTTTGCGGTGATAATTGTTTTTCCGGCAGTTGCTCCCATCGTTACAGTTGTTCGGGCCAAACCATTGGCGTCAGTTTTCACTGTACCGCTATCCACAAGCGCCAATTGGCTATTTTCAGCAGAGAAAATAACACCAATGTTCCATGCCGGTCGACCGTCATTATCGCGTACCAATACTGTCAACGGCAGTGGTAACTTGCCGTTAATCACTGTTTTTTGGCTATCGCCGCTAACCTTTTGGATGAGCAGGTTTTCCGGCTGCATTATAAAGATTGAAAATTGCACCGGGCTACCTTGCAAACCCGGGGCATTGGCATTAATAATAATTTCCCCGGTTTCTTTTGGCGCCTGAAGATTGGTTGCCGCCCGCCCGTCATTATTAGTATATACCGGTTGACTGGCCTGGAATTTTGCGTCTGAATGATTACAGGTAAAAGTCACCGGGTAACTGTATACCGGGTTATTTTGTGCATCGGTAACGCGAACCAGCATGGGTTCCGCTAAATTGGAGCCGGGATAGGCAATTACGCTCTCGTCACTGATGCGTTGTATTTTCGTTGCCGCCGTGGAGAAAAAGGTTATTTTCACTGAATCTGCCAGCCAGATGTTTTTATCGGTATCTTTCGCTTTAATATAAAAGTCTCCCGGTTGAGGAGAGCTCGCCTGGGCCAGGAATTGCCCGGAAGAATTTGTCGTTCCGGACAAGGGTGTTACAGTAGCTGCCAGCCCATAGGAATATAGTTGTATTTTTCGACCCGGCAGGGGATTGTTGTATTTATCTTTAAAGTTTACAGTGATTTGCGAATAATGAGCGCCGGAAGCCGGAACCGGTGATTCCACAACAATACTGGAATGAGCCGGGTCGGTTATACCCGGTTCGCCATGAGCATGGAACAGCACAGGGGAGCCTTGTAGTTCCACGCCTTTGTTTAAAGAACGGGCATGGATGACATGGGCATTGTTACCAATTGCGTTTCCCGGTGTGTAAACAATATCGGCTATACCGTTTTGATTGGTGCGCACCAGGGTATCGGCGGAATTGTGAAAAAAGCCGTCGCCGGAAATGACTGTAAACTGAACCGGCTGATTCGCCACCGGAAAACCGAGTTCATCATGAACTATCACCGCAAAGGGTTCCGGCAAGGGTTCACCAACCGGCCCGGATTGTTGCGAACCGGACAACATGGTAATGGATTTGGCAGTGGAGGCCACCGCCCAGGCGTTAAAATATAACGGTGAATTTACCAGGTGTTGTTGATTATATAAAGCCGAAACCTTAACCTGTTGTTCATTGACCTGGCTGCCCAAACGCCATTGCGTCCCGGCGATGCCGCGGGTATTGGTAATGACGGATAATGTGTCTTTGCTGTTGGCGGTAAACACACCGCCGCCGCTGCTGATTTGAAAAGTAACTTTAAAGTCGGGTATTGGTAAATTATCGGTATCGCACACTTTGACATACAAAGAGTCCCGCAATATTTGTCCCGGTGCACCCAGCAAGCCGCTGGCGCTGGTAACTGGAATGATTTTGGAGGGAACGCCTCGTTTGGCCGACGCATAAAAGGTAATAGGGCTGCCCATAACCGGGGAACCGATATAAAAACTGTTGGCTACAACAACGTGGTTGTTATCACCCAATTCCTGCCCCAGAGTCAAATAAGCTTCGGCAATACCGTTGGTATCGGTGTTGCTGGTTGTTGTTTTAAGGCCGTTAAAGGTTCCCTCTATGCTCTCCACATCAAATTGTACCGGGTGATTTTTAATATTATTCTCAAAAGCATCGGTAATTCTGACCTGGAACGGCCGGTTGAGCGTCATCCCCCGCACGCCGCTCTGGTTGTTCCCGGAAACGTAGGTCAATGCAGCCGGCGAATCGGGCAGGCCGGTAGCAGAAAAGGTAATTGTTTCCGGAGTGAGACCGGCAAAAACCGCGGTTACCTCGTTGGCGCCGCTTTTGGAGCCGAGTTTATACATGGCGCCGGTTACCCCGGAATTATTTGTCGATTTGGTAACAATATCCTGATTGTCAATTTTACCATTTCCTTTGGCCACCCAAAATTGCACAGCAAAGTTGGCTATGGCGTTACGGAACTGATCCATGACTTTGACCTGCATGGCTTCAGGCAGTTGCCGGTTAACAATGCCCGTTTGATTGTTGCCGGCGATCATTTCCGCAATGGCTGCCGGACCGGGGGTTGCCGAGGCATTAAAAACAAGCGGCGAACCCGGCAGCGGATTCCCTCCAAAAGTGGCTGTTATATTAATGATATAATAGTCCGTTCCTGCTACCTGCCCCACTGTAAAGCCGGCTTTGGCGTTGCCATTTTTTTGAGTTTGTGCCAAAATTTGCGTGCTGCCGTTAAAGCGCCCGCCATTTGTGGCTGTAAACATTACCTGCTGACCGGCAATGGGGTTGCCCCAGGCGTCCAACACCCGGACGGTAAGCGAGTCAGCCAGTTTCTGATTCACCGGCGCGGTTTGATGATTGCCGGAAATTGCCAGCAGCAGCGCCGGATTGTCGGCAGTTGCAAGGGCCGTTATGTTCATGGGGGAGCCGTTGATTGCTCCGCCATCCACTTTCAACGTTTGTGTGCCGGTATTTTTGCCAAGCAGCCAGTACCCTTCGGCAATACCTTCACTATTGGTTAAAATTTGTGTGAGGGATTCCGGAGACACCGGCGTACCCGCCAGGTAAGCTGAATAATCAGCCGCAGTTACAACGCCGCCGGAATCGGAAGTTACCGAGAACCAAACCGGAAAGCCGACAGCAGGGCTGCCATTTTCTTCAAGTATTTTCACTTTAACCGGGTTGGCTAAAAAATGTACCACTTTGGCGGTTTGATTGCTTCCAGAAATATATTGCATGTCGCTGGCTACTCCGCGAACAACTGCGGTAAACACTACCGGGGAACCCGATAATCCCTCGGCAATGGCATGAACCTGTTGAATGCTGCTCCCTGTACCGGGCGTCAGGGTTGTGCTTGCCTGGCCCTGGGCATTGGTGGTTTGTGGCCCGGATGGGTTGATTGTGCCGCCACCGCTGACGACGTTAAAGAGAACCGGTGCACCTGCTATGGGGTTGTTGAAAGCGTCTGTAATGCTGACGATAAAGGGTTGGGCCAGGGCTATATTTATATCTCCTGCCTGACCGTTCCCGGAAACCGCTTTAATAACCACCGCTGGACCGGGCTGTGCCGTTAAATTAAATTGTACCGGGCTGCCGGATACCGGAGCGCCGTTATGCGTCAAACCGGCCTGAACTGTTACCGGCCCGGCAGTCTGATTCAACTGGACAAAGCGCCGGGCCAAGCCTTCCCGATCCGTCAGGTTTGGGGATTGATTATCGTTTTCTTCTGCACCAAAGGGAGTATAGTTTATATCTTTGGTCAGTAATAATTTGTCAATGTGCGGCCGTCCACCGGTAATGTTGATTGTAATTGTATGAACTCCGCTATTCAGCGTGTAAAGAAAAGAATTGCCATCGGCTCCGTTGATCCGCACCCAGCGCCAGCCCTCGCCCGAAACGAGGGTTGGTTTCCGTTCTGCCACGTTGTCAATTTTAACTCCCACATTATCTGTGGCGCCGGCATTCGCATAGCGCAGCCATACTACATATTGGCTGCTTTCAGCAATTTCCTGCTGCATCACTGCGCTGCCGTTGCTGCCTAAAGAAGCCAACAGCGAGGCAAATCCGTTGCCGGCCGCAGAGGCATCATAGTACCATTGCATTGCCCCTGATAATTGCCCGGTCTCTGTTTCTACCGATATGGCGTCGTGAGTTACTTCCGGCAGATATAACTGCGCATCGCCGCCGGTAACCTGAAACATTACATTCGCACCGGGTACCGGAAGCCCGGAGGCATCCGTCACTTTAACTACCACAGGCTCATCCAGAGTTTGACCAACAGCCTTTGCCTGGTTGTTGCCGCTATATTCAGCAAGAAAAGCGGGGACAGCGCCGGTATTTTCCGGCAATTCCGGTTTTATTGTTATCAACTGGTTGGCTGAAACGGAACGGACGACAACCAGGGTTCCATCTGTAAAGCGGGCTAATACATCACAAGAGGCATTGGCGCCCAGACCAAAGTGTTGAACCGGTGAGTATTGCGAGTTGTGCCCGGTACCGGAAATAATTTCTTGATAACCAAGTAAACGGGAACTGTCGCCCAGGGATCCTGCTGAATATAACCAGATTTTTGTGCCATAACCGCCGATATTATTATCGGGCCCATAAGCCTGTACGCGCAAGTAGTTGTTACTGTTGTTTAAATTGTTGCGCATTAAAACATTAAAAGCATCTGAACGGGTGACGAGAAAATCCATATCGCCGTCATTATCATAGTCAAAAGCAGCGCCGCCGCGAATATCGCCGGCATAAATTTCAGCGCCGGTATCGGTCTGTTTTTCAAACAGCCAGTTGCCCTTGTTCAGGTACATTTCCGAATAAGACTCATAATTGGTCGTTAAAATATCCTGCCGTCCATCATTATCAAAATCGGCTACCAGGGCGGTATAGCCGTCCAGTTTAATGTTTACCTGGCTGGAAATGTCTTCAAATGTTCCGTTGCCGTTGTTTTTAAAAACGAGAATAGTGGGATAGCGGACTTTACTGGTACGAAGAGAGGTGACAATCAAATCGAGATCGCCATCATTATCCAGGTCGGCCCAATTGGCGCCATTGGGTTTGTATTGTGTATGGTCGATCATAATTTCCGTTGCTGCCAGATCTTCAGTAAAGTGACCTGAACCATCGTTAACCCATAATTTACAAGGCGTATCGCGTTTTACTGCAAATACATCGACATCGCCATCGTTATCAAAATCGGCTGCGGTTGCGCTCATGCTGTATTTGTCTGTTTCATTTACATCTTCCAAACCGCGTGTAGCCGAGGTGAACGCGCCGGCGCCGTTATTCAGATAAAACTCGTTGATTTGTTCGGTGTTGAGGGCGAACAGATCCATGTCGCCGTCGTTTTCACAATCAAATGCCAGGGCTGCTGTGGTGGTTCTGTAAACGTCGAGAATGCCGGCAGCCTGGGTGATTTCTTCAAAATCCTGGTTGTTGAGATTTTTATAGAGTTTATTGGAACCAGGCGAGTTGCCGTTAAACAGATCAAAATCGCCGTCATTATCAATATCGACCAATACGGTTCCCCAGCTTTTATTAGCATCCTCAATATGGAAATCTATGGCGCTTTCGGTGTAGGGCAATTGTGCATTGTTGACATAAAAGCCTTCCCGCGGTGAAGCCAGACCGCTGGCGGTGCGGCTGATATACAAGTCATCGCGGCCGTCGCCGGTTACATCGGCCACAGATATACCTTTATAAGCAAAAAAGCGATCCGCAAATCCGGCGACATTCGCTTCCCAGGTTATTTCATGAAACCATTTTTGCTCGCCAGTTAAAAGATAGTTGATGGATTTAAAATACTCCCTGCCCATCATAAACAAACCGGCTTTTTTGGGATGCATGGTATCGTACATGGGGTTATTAATGGACTCTTCCCAGAGATCGGGATTTTCCTGAAAACGGGAAAAAATATCGCATACGTACACCGGTTCGGGTTGACCGGTTCTTCTGCCGCTTTGAAAGTCCAGCGCCATACGGTTGAATTCCGTGTTCAATTCAAGCACTTTGGCCCTGGTCATGTTATCGGTGGTATCTTCCATGGGGACGATCAGGCTGACGATAATATAGTCCAGGTCGTTTCCCAGTTCGCCATTATGCCATTTTAACAAATACTCAACAAGGATAGCCATTTCGCCGGACTGGGTGTTTTGAATGACATTGTCAACTTCATAAGGAGCAACCCTTTTATAATACTCTGAATTTATATCATTGGTGCCCAGATGGATGACCGCGATATTGGGGCGATATGTATTCATAGGGCTGGTTACATCCATTGAGCCCTTGTCGCCACCGAGAAAATTTGCCGGATAAAAGTCATGTATTTGTTTTTTAACCTTCATGTGACCTTTATAGGGTGTATTATCATTTAAGGAATAGGGCCCGACAAAATCGAAATTGTAGCCATTATTGGTTAGCTCCTGGGACAGGGTTATAAATACACCTTCTTCGGCGCCATCATAACCTCCCCAAAAAATCGAATCGCCAATTAACATGATGCGGGTTTTATCGCTTAGAATGATATCTTCCACCTGTACCAACCCGAGGGGGTTACCGCTGCTTTCTACATTGGTCAGCAGCACTTTGACCTGGTCGGTGTATCTACCGGAAAAGGTTACTTGCAGGGAACCATCGGCATTGAATTCTTTTACAGCCACTAATTCAAAATTGTTTTTATCTTTGAATTGCCTGGTTAGAATCCAGGCCGCAGCCGGACGCCCCGGTTTGATCTGTGCATTTTTATCAAGCGTCAGGGTGACCCGACCGGTTAACTTTTGACCATATTTCAAATCCAAATCAACTTCATATACACTATCTTCTTCAGGCAGGGGCAAATCAGTCTGCTGCTGACCGGCCGCAGTGATATAATGTGCGGCTTTTTTACCGGTCAGTTTTTGATAATGTGCGTTCCCTGTTTCTGCTATTCGGTAAGAGAGAGCGTGGTTTTCAAAAGGCTCAACATCAAACACGGGCAAAGATGTTTCTGCACGGGATATTACCGCCAAACAAACAAGGATCACTATGGTAAAGAGGGGCCGGATTTTCAATTTACACTCCATTTAAAACATTGTCAATTCATTGTTGAATGGTATTTAACATTTTTTCCATACCGGTTGATGTTTTTTTTATCTGATCTTGTTGGAAAAAGAATATGCCTGTTTATCATTCTCTAGTTGTGTTATTGCTAAAAATTTAGTAAAATATTCCTTAATTTCATAACATAAAGGTATTAAGGGAGTTATATTATTTCCTGTCCATTTAATACAGAAAATTAATTCCAATGCGTAAAGAAAAGCCGCATCGCTAACCGGAACCCGGAAAAAAAAAAGTTGTAAAAAATTTATCGGAATTTTGAACTAAGTGTCTTTATTTTCTGTTGTTATCAACATTTTATTTCGGGAATTTCACTTGACAATAGCGGGTTATTTTAATATATTCATTTTTTATATCAGGAGCAGAAAATAAAGTAATGAAAGGCGATAAACTGAGAGTGCTGGGCATGACCTTTCATGCCTATCATGGACTGGATGATAGCGAGCAAAGAAACGGGCAACGGTTTGAAATTGATGTTGAATTAATGTATGACAGTTCCAAAGCGGCACAATCTGATAAATTAAAAGATACCATCGATGTACGGGAAATTTACCGGGTTGTGTATGATATAGTTATAAACCAACGTTTTTATTTGATAGAATCGCTGAGTCAAAGTATTGCCGATGCGATTTTAGCGCGGTTTGCCTCCGACCAGGTGACCGTGCGGGTGAAAAAACCGGTAGCGCCGCTGGGCGGTCTGGCAAATGGCACAGAGATCGAAATTACCCGCAGCCGGGCCTGAACCTCAAAACCGGCGGGTTTTTACAGGCGTCGGAACCAATATGGGCGACCGGGCCGGAAATATAATCCGGGCGCTCTATGAATTACATGTTCTTGACGGCGTGCAAATTGTTCAGGTATCCGGACTTTATAATACGGAACCGGTGGGTAACATTGAGCAAGATGATTTTTTAAATGCAGTGGTTGAACTGCAAACCGCGTATTTGCCGGAAGAGTTGTTGAAAGCGCTGCAGAAAATTGAACAAAAAATGGGCCGGGTGCGTAAAATACATTGGGGCCCGCGCATCATCGATCTGGATATTTTGTGTATGGGCAATGTTATCATGAATACAAAATCATTAACATTGCCGCACCCGGAAATTGGCAAGCGTTGTTTTGTGCTGGCGCCTTTTTGTGAACTGGCCCCCGATTACCGGCTTGCCGGTTATCAAGATACTGTGCAGCAGTTGTTAACAGAAACACCGGATAGAAGTAAAGTGGAATTAGTTATGACCTCCTGTCAAGTTTTAAAAAAGCTGAAAGAGGTTTACTTGTGAACAAACCAAGATATATAACCATTGAGGGCGTGATTGGCGCCGGCAAAACCAGTCTTGCTAAAAAATTGGGCGAATACCTGGACGCCCTGATTGTTTATGAACAGCCGGAAGAAAATCCTTTCCTGAAAGATTTTTATCAGGACCCGCAGCGCTATGCCTTTCAGGCGCAGATCTTTTTCCTGCTCAGCCGTTTTCGCCAGCAACAGGAAAATATGCAGCCGGACCTGTTTCACGAGGTGATGATTGCCGATTATTTGTTTGCCAAAGACCGTATCTTTGCCCATTTGAACCTGGATGATCGCGAGTTGTTTCTTTATGATAAAGTGGCCAGTCTGTTGGAGCAGGCTGTACAAAAACCGGACCTGGTAGTTTACCTGCAATCGTCACCGGAACGCCTGATGTTTAATATCCGCCAGCGCGGGCGCTCGTATGAGAGAAATATATCCATGGAATATATTACTTCATTAAACGAGGCGTATAATAAATTCTTTTTTCATTATTCCGATACGCCCTTGCTGGTCATTAACAGCACCCAGATTGATTTTGTGAATAATAAAGCCGAGTTTGAAGACCTGGCAGAACAAATCATGCGCCCGCATTATGGGCTGGAGTATTATTCCCCGGCGCATCTGGAAAATAAAGATAAAAAGAAATAAACGTATGAAACAAAAATATTATCATTACAGAATCGTGAGCAGCAACTCACCGGTTTGTTATTAAAGGTTTACTCCATGTTGTTATTTTATATCATAATGGGGATCCTTGCATATTGGATATTAAAAATAATTGCCCGGTCATTGTTAAATCCCAAACCTAAAGTTAATGTAAAAGGTTCATCTCAAAAGAGGCCGCTTGATTTAACCGATCAGGAAGTAGAAGACATCGATTTTAAAGAAATTAAAGAATAATCTGAATTTATGAAAATATTTTTTCGCATTTTAAAATATCTGAAACCCTACTGGTTTCGGCTGTCCTGTTCTATCCTTTGTATTCTTTTATTTACCATCACCAGCAGCGCTTCGTTGATGTCAATTATCCCGTTTTTAAACACTATTTTCAAAGTACAAAGCGAAACGCTAACCATCAACGCCCCGGTTTCCGATACGACTGACGGGCTGCTGGAAACGGCAGTTCCCAAATCTTTTAATAACCTGTGGAAATCTTTGAAACATAAATTGTACGGTTTTTTTTCCGCAGAAAACCGGCGTCTTGCTTTGCAGCGGGTGTGTTTGGTAATTATTATTTTAATTTTTTTAAAAAACCTGTTTTCTTATTTGCAGGCTTATTTTATGGCTTTTGTTGAGCAGGGGGTAATCAAAGATATTCGCGACGATCTTTACAAGCATATCAATAAACTGTCTCTCAGTTATTATCATAAAACCCGCACCGGGCATATTATTTCCAGAATAACCAATGATGTTACATTGATCAATAATGGCATTTCCGCCAGCTTTGTCACATTGGTTAAAAATCCTTTGCTGATCATTTTTTCTTTGGGTTTGGCCTTTATAATCAGTTGGCAGTTAACGTTAATCGCACTGGTTGTGGCGCCGTTTAGCCTGGCTATTATCGGCTGGATTAGTTTGAAACTTCGCCGGCAATCTGTGGACTCGCAGGAAAAACTGGCCAATGTGACCACAGTCTTGCAAGAGACCATTTCCGGGGTGCGTATAGTTAAAGCATTTGCCATGGAAGACTTTGAGATCAAAAAGTTTATGAATGAAACCCGGCAATATTTCAAGGCTCTGATAAAAATAAACATTACCCGCAATCTCTCGTCGCCAATTACTGAATTTTTGGGAACCTGCGTTGGCGTTGGAATTTTATGGTTTGGCGGCGATATGGTTTTACGGGGACAACTGATCACTCCCGATGAGTTTATCTTTTTTCTGTTATTGATCTTTTCAATTATGCAGCCGGTAAAAGAACTGACCAGCGTGAATAACCGCATTCAGGAAGCGCTGGCAGCCGGGTCACGAATTTTTAGTGTGCTCGATCAGCAACCCGAAATTTGCAATGTGGTAAACCCGGTTAAAAAAGAACAGTTTGATCATTCAATCCGGTTTTCCGGCGTGAGTTTTGGTTATAACAAGAATAGCCAGGTTCTTACCGATATTCATATCGAGGTCACGAAAGGTGAAATATTAGCTATCGTCGGGCCTAGCGGCGCCGGCAAGTCCACCATGGTTGATCTTTTACCCCGTTTTTACGACCCTGTCAAGGGCGCAATTTTTATGGATGGTATTGATATCCGGGAAATTGACTTTGCCAGTTTACGGCGCCTGATGGGTTTTGTCACCCAGGAAACCATTCTTTTTAATGATTCGGTAAGGAGTAATATTGCTTATGGTCTGGTTGACAGATCTCTTGATGATGTAATCCAGGCGGCAAAAATTGCCAATGCTCACGAGTTTATAGAAAACTTGCCCGATTATTACGATACCAATATCGGCGAACGCGGGGTCACTCTTTCCGGCGGCCAGCGCCAACGGCTGGCTATTGCCAGGGCGATCCTGAAAAATCCGCCAATATTAATTCTTGATGAAGCCACCTCGGCGCTCGATACCGAATCTGAAGTGTTGGTGCAGCAGGCGATTGAACGGCTGATGAAAAACCGCACTACCTTTGTTATTGCACATCGCTTGTCGACAATTTTAAATGCCGACCGCATCATTGTGCTGGAAAAGGGTAAAATTGTTCAATCAGGCAAGCACGAGGAGTTGATTACCCAGCCGGGATTATATCAAAAACTTTATAATATGCAGTTCAGGTAATAAAGCCAACCGGTATCAGAGAATTTGTAACTCTTGCCAGGATGATAATTTCGGCCAATACTGTTTTATTAATCTACCGGTATCTGTTATGGAATATTTGAACTCTAAAAATTCCTGCCGTTGTTATTAATTGTATTATACTGTGTTTTGCGCCGGTATTCATTATTTGAAAAATGGTTATGGAAAGTATCCCCAAAATCACAACAAATGATCTGCAGGAACACCTGAAAGAGCACAACAAGCTGAAATTATTGCTTAGTGTAACCAGGAATATTTCCCGTGAACTGGAAATTGATCGTTTGTTAATGTTGATTATGGATCAAGTCAAGAACGCTTTGAATTGTGACCGGTGTTCCGTATTTCTGGTTGACCGGAATAAAGGTGAAATGTGGTCCAAGGTGGCGCATGGCGAAAAGGAAATTCGCTTTCCCAGTCATCTCGGCATCGCCGGCTATGTGGCTTCCACCGGGGAAATTTTAAACATCCAGGATGCGTATGCCGATTACCGCTTTAACCCGGAAATCGACCGAAAAACCGGTTATAAAACCCGTAACATGCTCAATGCGCCGCTTTGTAATAAAATGGGTGAGATCATTGGCGTTTTTCAAACTTTGAATAAAAAGGGCGGGTCGTTTACCGGCGATGATGAAGAGTTATTGACCGCCATTGCCGTACTCTCGGCCAGCCAGATTGAAAACGCCCAGCTTTATGAAGAACAAAGAAAAACCTTTGACAGCTTTGTCGAAACTCTGGCGAGCACCATTGACGCCCGCGATCCGTTAACCGCCGGACATTCCAAACGAACTACCATGTATGCCGGGCAAATTGGAAAATTGATTGGCCTGAATGACCAGGAACAACGGCTTTTGAGAATTTCTTCCTTGTTGCACGACTATGGTAAAATTGCCATCCGCGAATCTATTCTTGCCAAAGAGGGGGGGTTAACTCCGCAAGAATATGAACATATCAAGGAGCATCCCAAATATACCCAAAGTATTCTGGAACGCATCAACTTTTCCCGCGAACTTGTCGGAGTGCCTTTAATTGCTTCCTCGCATCACGAAAAGCTGGACGGCAGCGGTTACCCCAAAGGATTAAAGGGAGATGAAATACCAAAATTAAGCAGAATTATTGCGGTTGCCGACGTTTTTGATGCGCTTTCTTCACGCCGGCATTATCGTGATCGCATGCCGTTGGCAGATATTTTTGCCATTTTACATCAGGAAGCGGGAACCAAGTATGACCCCGAATTTATTCATGCCCTGCAGCGTCTGAGTTTGGATAATCTGGTAACTATCCTGGAGCAGGGTGAAACAAGCAGCCCATTGCCAACCGATCTGGAATATTTGGCGCACTATACAATTCAGGATCTTCTTGATGCAATGCAAATGAAAACCAATTCAGGTTTAATTACTTTGTTTGAAAAATATTATTTACGCAGATATAAGGACTGAACCCGGGCATCAGAATGCCGGGCAATAACAAAGAGAATGAAATAATTTGAAATTTTTAAGGAAAAGTTATGAGCAGAAAAACAGTTAAAACCACCAAAGCGCCGGGTGCGATAGGGCCTTATAACCAGGCAGTGATCTGGCAGGGACAATCTTTGATTTTTACTGCGGGGCAATTGGGAATAAAACCGGGTAGCAGTGAACTGGTTAGCGGCGGCATTGAAGAACAGACCCGGCAGGCGTTGCTCAATGTGCAGGCGGTTGTTGAAGCTGCCGGCTCTTCGCTGTCACGGGTTCTTAAAACTACTGTGTTTTTGAAAAATATGCAGGATTTTGCTGCCATGAACCGGGTGTATGAAGCATTTTTCCCCAGCGAACCACCGGCCCGCTCCGCTGTTGAAGTTGCCCGGCTGCCCAAAGACGGGCTGGTTGAAATAGAAGCAATAGCCGGACTGGATGTGTAAAGAATGGTCATTCATTACTCCAGAATTTTTTGTGTAGCGATTGTTTTGTTCTTCCTGGCGGAAATCTGTCCGGCGCAGCAATCTGTGCCCGATAGTGCGGCTGCCGGTTTAGCTGAAAAGCCAATAGCTGCAGATTCCGGGCTTGTTGCACGGGCTGTTCCTGCCGACACCTCAACGATTGTAACAGAAACCGATACCACAGCAAATGGTCTGCAAATTTCCGGTGAACCGGTTAGCGCCAAACTGGTGAAAAAATCACCCAAAGCAGCAATGATTCGTTCATTAATTATACCTGGCTGGGGGCAATTTTATAATGGCAAATGGTTCAAGGGCATTATTATTGGCGGTACGGAAATTGGCCTGATAACCGACGCAATAATACAAAACCAACTGGCGGTTCGGGCAACAGATCGTTTGGAAAAAGAGTTTTACCAGGAAAATCGCAGTCTCGCTATATGGTGGCTGGGAGCGGCTATTTTGTACAGTATAACCGATGCTTTTGTGGATGCGCATTTGCATGATTTTGACGCCAGCCCGGAATTGAGCATGTCTGTAAAAAAAGTGAATGAATCCTTTGAGCATTTTTCTTATTCAATTTTTGCAATGAATTTGGCAATCCCTATTAGAAATAATAATTAAGTGTAAAATTTTTCAGGAGGGTACAGTGCAGGAAAAGTTGCAGGGCAGGGGGGCATGGAGTACCAGGGCAGGGTTTATCCTGGCTGCAGCCGGTTCGGCGATAGGGCTGGGTAATATCTGGCGTTTTCCTTATGTAACGGGTCAAAACGGCGGCGCTGTTTTTGTTATTATTTATGTAATTTTTGTCATTCTTATTGGCTTGCCGGTTATGATTGCCGAATTAAGTATTGGCAGACGCACACAGTTAAATCCGGTCGGCGCATTTCGCAAACTCGCTCCCGGCAGCCCCTGGGTGGCTCTGGGAATGCTGGGTGTAGCTACGGGGATTGGTATTTTATCCTATTACTCCGTCATTGCCGGCTGGACTCTGGGTTATTTTGTTAAAACACTATCCGGAGATTTTTCAAAACAAATAACCAGCGAAATTTCAACACAAACATTTAACAGCTTTGTGTGCGATCCCGTTGCGGCTATAGGATTTTTATGCTTTTTTTTAATTTTGACAGCCGCAGTTGTTATGGGTGGCATTGCCAAAGGGATCGAGCGCTGGGCAAAAATTCTTATGCCGGCTTTGTTTATATTATTAATTTTAT
>CAYNSO010000087.1:0-15892 GCA_964399735.1 uncultured Cytophagia bacterium | reverse complement strand
TACGTGATATAAATGAAACAGAGTTTCTGTTGACAAGGCCATTCCCAAACAGGAGAGACTGTGTGAAAACGAAAATATTACTGTAAAAAGTGGAGTGCATCGCCTTTATGCGATGCGTTGGGCCGCAGGCCCAAATATCATCTGGAACAAGAAGCCCTTACCGATAATTACATTTGAACTTTATGTTATTTAACTATATGTTTTTATTAAAACAATAAAGCAGTTCGAGGCCGCCTGCGGCGGCGCACAGTCCATAAAGGGCCTGTACTCCGGATTAGGTAAAATCCGAGCTACTTTTAAGCGCTGACAACCTGGCATTAACAAGCCTTTTCACACAGTCTCAGGAGTTTGGGAATGAGAAGAAAAATATAAGGAATAAAACATATAGAAATAAATGAATAATTTTATAAATAACAAACAGTTAAGCTTTTCTCTGCGTACTTTGCGCCTCTGTGTTTTGATTTTTTTAACGCAGAGATCGCAGAGAGAAAACAGGTTAAAATTATATGTTTTTTAGCCGGAATTAAGTCTAAAAACGGTTCAATATGAGAGTTTGTTTTCTTTCAATCAAACTATTGCAATGAATTATCAACCAAATTGTTTTTCTGTAACCACTTTATAGGTTAATAAAAAAATACCCATTATAAAACCATATAATACCCCTTTTTATCCTGAAGGGTAACGTTTTATCTATTTTCTTTAATATCTGGTTCAGAGAGGAAATATGTCCGAACAGCACAATTATCATATAAAACCGGAAGAATTTCGCCAATACGGCAAGCAAGTGATCGACTGGATTGCCGATTATTATGAACAGGTTGAAAGCTACCCGGTTTTGCCGCACATCGAACCGGGCGCTATTCGCGCCAAATTGCCGACCCATGCCCCGCAAACCGGCGAGCCTTTTGCCGACGTGTTGCGTGATGTGAACGATATTATCCTGCCAGGAGTAACCCACTGGCAGTCGCCCAACTTTTTTGCGTTTTTCCCGTCCAACACCTCCGGGCCGTCGATCCTGGGTGAACTGTTGTCCGCCGGGCTGGGACAACAAGGCATGATGTGGTTGACGAGTCCCGCCTGCACCGAACTGGAAACCCGGGTAATGGACTGGCTGGCGGAGATGCTGGCGCTGCCGGAGCAATTCCACTCTACCGCAAGCGGCGGCGGGGTGATCCAGGATTCCGCTTCCGGAGCGGCGCTGTGCGCTATATTGGCCGCCCGTGAACGCGCCACGGATTTCAAAACCAACCTGCAGGGCGGCGATGGCAAGCTGGTCGCTTATATTTCCACGCAAACTCACTCTTCGCTTGAAAAGGCGGTGAAAATCGCCGGTATCGGCAGCGCCAATCTCTGCCAGATCGCCGTGGATGAGCGCTTTGCCATGCGACCCGATGCCTTGCTTGAACAGATACGCCGGGACAGGGAGGCCGGGTTGACGCCGTTTTTTGTGTGCGCCACGGTCGGCACGACATCTTCCAACGCAATGGATCCACTCCCCGAAATCGGCCGGATCTGTCGGCAGGAAGGAGTGTGGCTGCACGTCGATGGCGCCATGTCCGGCACGGCGGCGATATGTCCCGAATATCGCCATTTCCTTAACGGTATCGAGTATGCGGACAGCTTTTGCTTCAATCCCCACAAATGGCTGTTTACAAATTTTGATTGCGATTGTTTTTTTGTAGCTGACCGTGCAGTATTGATTAATACTCTCAGCATCCTGCCGGAATACCTGCGCAACAAGGCTACGGAATCCGGTGCGGTGATCGATTACCGGGACTGGCAAATTTCCCTGGGACGGCGCTTCCGGGCGTTAAAGCTATGGTTTGTCATCCGTCATTACGGCGTACAGGGATTGCAATACCATATTCGCCGTCACATTCAACTGGCGCAGCAATTCGTGGAATGGGTAAAAGAGTCGGCAGATTTTGAACTGGCCGCGCCGGCCCCGCTGAACCTGGTGTGCTTTCGCTATAAAGGCGATGATGATGCTAATAAAACACTGCTGGAACGATTGAATACAAGCGGCCGGGTTTACCTGTCGCATACTGTGCTGGACGGCCGTTTTACCCTGCGTATGTGCGTTGGTCAGACCCATACGGAAGAGCGGCATGTGCGCGCCGCCTGGGAGTTGATACAAAAAACCGGGCGGGAATTGTCAAAATAAAATTAGCTCAGTCAGGCAACATGGATTCCTGGCCGAAAGGCTCAATACAGGAAATTTTGTTATTTACAAAACACCTGCGCCCGGCTCAACGATATATTAGACGTTGCTTGTTCTTTAAATCCTGCTAGCGTGCAGTAGCCGATCATTTCCTCAAAATATTTTGCGCCGGTATGTATTTTCGGCTCGACCAACAAGTATTTGCCGCCCGGTTTGAGGGTGTTATAGACCTGCTGTAAAAAATCCTGTTTATCCGGTATTTCGTGCACCATCCAGAACGTCAGGACAAAATCTACCGGGTCGGATACGCCGAGTTGATCTGCGGTACATTTAATCGGGGTAATCCGCTCCGCCAGTCCTGCGTGAGTTGCCCGTTTTATCATATTATTCAGCATTTGCTGCTGCAAATCAACCGCCAACACGCGGCCGTTTTCGCCCACCTGTCCTGCCATTCCGAGGGAAAAATAGCCCATGCCGCAGCCAATGTCCATAGTGGTCATGCCCGGTTTTATAAACGGCCCGGTAATATGTTCCGGGTTGTGAAATATGCGGCGGAAGCGGTTATCAAAGGTATAAGCAAACCACCAGGGACAAACACATTCATTCATAAATTTTTCCTTTTGATATAATCTTTTATTCATTCCAGACCAGAGCATCATTAATGCCGCCGCGGCCGGAAACGCGCGGTTTGTATACAATACGTACGGTATTGCTGGCCGAAATGTTCCAATAGCAATTTTTCTTCCTGTTTAACCCTGACCAGGTAGAAAGGAATAAACGTTATCAGCATGGCCGGCCCGGCGATCCAGTTGGGTAATAACAGCAACTGCGCAATACCCCACAATAAATTAGCGGCATAAAGCGGGTGACGCACCTTTTGGTAAATGCCGGTGGTAACCAGTGTCTGATCTTTTTTGATCTGCACCGCCGCCGACCAGTTGCGCCCCAGTTCGGCAAAAGCCCGCCATGACGCCCATAATGCCGCAATTATAAACATGCATCCGGCAGCGCCGGCTATTACGATTAATGTTTGGTGACAAGGAATATTGGCAAAATTAAGACAGGGAGTAAAGATAAAAATAAGCGGAATAATCGTGAAACCCAGTCCGGAGAGGAATTGAACGCTCTTGTCCAGGGCAGAATTGTACTGTATAATGATGGGTTCCCGGTTTTTTGTGGTATAATGCAAGCGTATCAACGAAAGGCAGGCAAGTGCGAAAAGAAATAATATTTTAAATACTATCATGCTCAATCTGTTATGCAGTGAAAAACAAAGCGAATTTATTGCCAGCGAATATATGAATCAAAAAGGATATTGTAAACAATTTATTGTTGCTGCGTTTACCCCGAAAATAAAAAACCCGCCGGAAGACATTCAGGCGGGTCAGGAAAAAGGATAATGAAAAAAAATTATTGCGCTTTTTGTACCGGCTGGCACATTTCCACAGTACCAACCCATTCGCCATCGGTGTTTTGTTCAGGATTGGTGACAAATTTTTGCACCATCGGGCCGGCGGGCACATAACCGTTTGCTTGTATCCAGGTAAACATTTCTATATAGCTGTTACCCATAGCCTCAGATGAATAAGAACCGGTGAAAAGCCTGGTTACTATTTGAGTATAATCCCATTTTTTCAGTTTTAGCGGATCTTTTAATTCTTTTTCGCTGCTTAACGGCAAGCCGATTTCCCATTTCAGTTCTTCAGTCGGGGTGTCGGTGGGATTGTTGTAATAAACGCCGAAGGGCGCTTGCTGCATATCCAGGTTCTGGATACCGGCTTGTTCATACAGGGAAGAAAATGCCGAGGAATGATCGTCATAGCTGCCGCTCATTTCTATTGCAGCATAGAAAAATGGTTCAACGGTTTTTAAAGTAATGGCGTCGGTTTTTGCCGCTTCCTGCGCGGTGGCAATCTGGAACAAGGCAAGTAACAGAACGGGCAGACAAACAATTTTTTTCATCTTTTTTTTCTCCGGTTTAAATAAGGCAGTAATTTTTATAACGGTTAATTTACAAATATTTACAATTCAATTTGTTTATAATACGCAACAACACCGGGTTTGGTTTCAAAAAGGGGTTATAAAAATTAATTGTTGCTAACCGGTAAGGATTTGTTTCTACCTTGAGCTGCTACAAATGAACAGACATAAATGCAAGCGTATGTCATCTTGCGTCATTATCTTGCCAAACCCGTTTCGTCTATCAATGGCATCAAAGGTAGCAAAAACCGGCAACAGGCCTTTTGTTTAGAATAATAAAGGCATTTAGCGCAGCAATATCATTTTACGGTTTCGGGTAAAGGAATCCGTAGCTACCTGGTAGATATAAATACCGGAAGGGACGCTTTGCCCCGCGCCGGTACGGCCTTGCCAGATAATGGTATGTTCGCCGGCAGTTTGTATGCTGTTGAGCGGGCAGTCTATTTCTTGTCCCGCGAGGTTAAAAATACGCAGCGTTACATGACCGTTACGGGGCAGAGTATAGTGTATGGCAGTTGTAGCATTAAAGGGATTGGGATAATTCTGCGCCAGAGAAAACTCGCATGCCAACTGATCTGCTTGATGTATTGCCGAACCGTTGTCGAGTATGACAATGCTGACGGAAGAAGACCAGGGAGTTTCCTTGCCCCCCTCGTTTTTGGCCATACCCCTGATATGATAATAACCGGCCTGAGTATAGGAGTATGTTAAAGTAAAGACAGAGGCATTTTCCTCAAATTTGCTATATTCAGAAATGACATTGTCATCCCAGTCGATTCTGGTTTGTATTCTGCTTTGGTTGGTATCGGTGGCTGTTATGTGAACGGTAACAAGTTCATTGATATTGGCCGTGTCCGGATCGACCCAGCAGATTGCGGCGGCGTTCGGGTCAATACCGCAGAGACCTTCCCACAAGATATCCTCGCAATCGAGTTTGTCCAGGTTGTCTACCAGGGTTTGTACGGCCGTACCGCTGATCATACCGGGATTATTACGCATTCGCAGAGTTTTAAGTTTATCCAGTGGATACAACGCCGGCAGATCGCCATGATCGAGAAAATTATTGTCCAAATACAGAGTTTCTAAAAAAGGTAGAGCAGGTAGTGATACCAGGTCTTTAAATTTATTAAAAGAAATATCAAGTCGTTTCAAAGCCGGCAGAGATGCAATTGGGGCAAAACTGCCAAGCCGGTTATGGGCTGCATTTAGCGTTTGCAAGTCGGTCAAATCTTGCACACCGGCAAGTAAAGTTATTATGTTGTTGTAGCATTCCAGGGTTTTGAGTGTGGTTAATGATTGTAAAGGTGTCAGGTCTGAAATATGATTGTTGGCGATATATAATTTTTGTAATGCGGTCATGTTTTGCAGGACAGACAGATCGGCAATCCCGGTTTCGGTGAGATAAAGGATTTCAAGATTGGTCAATTTAAGCAGCGGCAAAAAATCATTTATTCTATTGCGGCTGAGGTATAGTTCTCTCAGCGCTGTCAGGTTTTGCAGTGGTATAATGTCTGTGATTTTATTATCAAGTAATCGTAAACCGATCAATGCCCGCAGGTTTTGCACAGGTGTCAGATCAACAACTTTGCAATTATTGAGATTTAGCGTTGTTAAAGCGGACATGGCTTGCAAGGCGGATATATCTGTAATTTTGTTATCCTGCAATTCCAACCCGGACAGGTTAACCAGGTTTTGCAGAGCCAAGATGTCGATAATCTGATTAAATTTGAGAGATAACGAAACAAGATTCACCAAACCAGCCAACGGTTCGAGATTGGCTATCCGGTTATAACCCAGGGAAAGGGTAGAGAGGGCTGTGAGGTTTTGCAGGGGAGCGAGGTCTATGATGCGGTTGTGATCGAGAATCAGCTTTTGCAGGTTAATTGCGTATTCCAACCCGGTCAGGTTGGCAATGCTGTCGTTTTGAATATAAAGTTCAGTCAACCCGGCCATATCAGTTTCTTCAATATTGCCGCCTGGTTTGCCCAGGGCATTGCGGACGGCAAATTCCAGGCGGGAATCGTTAAACATTACTTGAACCGCCGGACGCTTGGCGGGCTTGGAAAAGCAGCCTTTAATATCTGTAACAGGATTGGATTGCCATGAGCCGGCCGGGGTAATTATCAACAGGCAAATATATACCAAAAGTACCGGTAATGAGCTGATTGCAGGTTTTTCAGCTAGCATTCATCCTCCCTGTTTTTTTGTTCAACAAGTAATCTTTTCCCCGCTCCGCCACCCATCTTAATCTTTTGCAAGTAGATTGTAAAATTCAGCAGATGTTTTCAAACCGGATGAATAGTAAATAATGATAAAACAACAATACCAGTGTTACAAGCCGTCAACCATACAGTAATGATAATTTAGCGCAGCAATATCATTTTACGGTTTTGGGTAAAGGAATCCGTAGCTACCTGGTAGATATAAATACCGGAAGGGACGCTTTGCCCCGCGCCGGTACGGCCTTGCCAGATAATGGTATGTTCGCCGGCAGTTTGTATGCTGTTGAGCGGGCAGTCTATTTCTTGTCCCGCGAGGTTAAAAATACGCAGCGTTACATGACCGTTACGGGGCAGAGTATAGTGTATGGCAGTTGTAGCATTAAAGGGATTGGGATAATTCTGCGCCAGAGAAAACTCGCATGCCAACTGATCTGCTTGATGTATTGCCGAACCGTTGTCGAGTATGACAATGCTGACGGAAGAAGACCAGGGAGTTTCCTTGCCCCCCTCGTTTTTGGCCATACCCCTGATATGATAATAACCGGCCTGAGTATAGGAGTATGTTAAAGTAAAGACAGAGGCATTTTCCTCAAATTTGCTATATTCAGAAATGACATTGTCATCCCAGTCGATTCTGGTTTGTATTCTGCTTTGGTTGGTATCGGTGGCTGTTATGTGAACGGTAACAAGTTCATTGATATTGGCCGTGTCCGGATCGACCCAGCAGATTGCGGCGGCGTTCGGGTCAATACCACAAATGCCATCCCACAGTATATTTTCGCACTCCAGGCTGTCCAGGTTGTCTACCAGGGTTTGTACGGCCGTACCGCTGATCATGCCGGGATTGCGTCTTATATTAAGGCTTTTTAATTGATCCAGGTTATACAAGGTGAGTAAATCGTCGTGATCGAGGTTATTGCTTCTTAACTGCAAAACTTGCAGTTTAGAAAAGGATTGTAACGGGCTAATATCACGAATATCATTATAAGAAACATTCAATTCAATTAACTGTGTCATGTTTTGAAACACGGATAAATCTTTAATACCGGTCAGGGCAAGACGGAGGTTTTGCATATTGGCTAAAGAAAGCAGGGGAGTAAAGTCTTGAATTTTGTTGTCGTTCATATAAAGAAATTTCAGTTGTGTAAAATTTTGCAAGACTGAAATATCATTAATCTGGCAATTGTCAACTGACAGCAAGACAAGGTTTGTTAAATTTTCCAGGTTGGTTATAGAACCAAGCGGATTGTTTTGCGCATACAACATGGCAAGATTGGTCAGGTTTTGCAATGGAGATAAAGTGGCTATCTGATTTGACGCCAGATTTATATTATTCAAATTTATCAGATTAGCCAGCGGAGAAATATCGGAAATTTTATTGTTGTCTATCGTCAAATTATTCAAACTGGTCAGGTTTTGCAGTGGGGCAAGATTGCTGATCCGGTTATTGCTTAAAACCAGATTTTTGAGATTTATGGCATATTCAAGGCCAGTCAGGTCGGCAATGCTATCATTTTGAACTGACAAATTAGTTAGCCCGGCCATATCAGTTTCTTCAATATCGCCGTCTGGTTTGCCCAGGGCATTGCGAACGGCAAGTTCCAGGCGGGGGTCGTTAAAAGTAATTTTTATTGATGCAGGTTGTAATGCAGGATCCAGCGAAGCGTTATTTTTACTGTCAAAAGAGCCGGAGAAAAGAGCGCCGCCCGGTATAATTAGCAACAAGCAGATCCATAACCGGTAAATGAACAAGGTATTTTTTTCTTTTAAAACTGGCATGATTCCTCCTTTGATCTGGAGTTCTGATGAACACAAAAACAGAATAATCTGTAAAATTGTCAATTCCCGTTATCGTGGCGTCTTTGGCAAGTATGGTCATTTCGCATCTGTGTGCAGGGGAATAGTAGAGTATAATGTTTTTTAATAATAATATCAAGCAAGAAATAAAGAATTTATTATGTGCAAATCGCAATAACTCGAGCAGGGGGCAAATCAGCGCCCGGCAATTCCTGTTGAAGGGATGTAGCGCCTTGTTTTGCCCCTGTATTCAACAACAGAAAGCGTTAACCGGCGAACTGTTTTTTCAGACGCAGGGCAAAGGGGTAGCCGGGTTCAATTGACAACAGAGTGTCCAGTATCTTTTTTGCCAAGGCGTGGTTATTATTTTCGAATTCTGCAACGGCTTGATGATACAGGGAGTTGACGGTTTCTTTTTTTGATTTTTTAAAATAGTCTTTTAAAGCCGTGGAAGTGGCTTGTCTTTCCCGGTCTTTAATGATTTGTACCATTGGCGCCGATTTTGGGTCGGACGTCAACGGGGTAATCATCCATTCTGCCCGATAGTCGTTGATTTTTTCCTCAACCGCCGGATCAGATGGCGCCAGGCCGCGATTTTTATTAAAAAAAGAGTCATACATGAGTTGTTCCAGTTTTAACCCTGCCTGAGAAACACCAATATCGACAGGCCTCAGCCATTCAATTCCCTTGTGGTATGCTTCATCCCAGAGCGCTTGCTGGTTATCATAAAAGAGTTTTATTTTATTCTCGTCCGGCGATACGCCTGCAAGTCTGGTTTGCAGTTCAATATATTTGTTTACCTTTTTTAAAATCCAGTCTTGAAATTTTTCTTCCTCATCAATAAATATGTTTTCACCCTGATGCAGTAAGTGTAGTCCTTTTTGTATTTCCTTATACCAGGATGTTTTTGTTAACAAAAGATCAATCTCGTCAATTATGGTCGTAGGTATTCCCTGGCTGGCAGCGTTGTATAAAAAACGGATAAATGCCGGTACGGCTCTGCGATCTTTTAATGCTATTAAATCACGGGTTATTTCCTGATAAAAGTCAAGTAGCACATCCTGCTCGGCTTTGTACTCTTGTATATCCCAGAGTTCTTCAATCTGCATCATAATCACACGTTCATCCTTGATTTGACTAAGGAAAGCATAGGAATACCATTTTTCAGAAAAAGTTGCTTCAAAGTTGCAAACATTATCATAAATGTGGGTAGTAACCAGATTTTTCATTTTGCCGTTACAGCCGTTGAGCAGTTCCTGCAGAGAAATTTTGTTACAATAATACATCTGCGTCAGCAGACTTGCCGCCTGATGACAGGGAAGTTTAAAGACAAGTTTAAGCAGTTTGCGAAAGCGCTCTTTGGGCAATTCCTGGTGCAGCAGTTCATGTTCCAATATCAACAGGGCAGCTTTGACGTTAGCGCGAATCAATTCAAGATCGCTTTCCCCGGAGTAATTGATAATAGCCTGTGATAATTCATCGTTATTTATATTGTCATTTTTTTCCAGCGTGGTTAGGGAACGTATAGCTTTATGCACATCGTTTCTATATAACTCAAAAACAATACCAATCATACCGGGTTCAATCATTATTTCTTCAAGTCCAATTAGCGCATTTTTTAATAATTTAACGTCTTTGCCTTTGACTTTTTCTTTCAAGGCAAGCAATTTTTCATATATTTCATAGCGAACCTCAACAGGACAATGTCGTTTCAAGCTATTAAACAGCACCATTTCAACATTTACATCTTTATGGTTTTCTCTTTCCATTTTATAATGAACCAGAGTGTTAATTATAACCGGGTCCCAGGGGTCCAGTCCAAAATCGTAACCTTCTGGAATATATTTACTTAATTTTGTTGAATCGATTAATGATTTCAAAAAATCATAAATGGCTTTTTCTGCTTGCATAACCTGTTTTCCCATAGATAGTTTTGTAAAAAAGTCAGCATTTTTATCAATAGTGAATGTAATAATATTTTATTAAATTTTCATGTAAAAATTATCGGTAATTTAATACGTTGAAAACAGTGCAAAAAGAGCATCGAAAGATGAAGGATAGAGATTTTATGAGCATTTATCATATTGCTGTTAAAGAAGTTGATATTACGGATGATTTATATTGTATTCAGGCGCCGGAACCCGGCGGAGATTTGCTTGCTTCAATTAAAAGCGTCGGTTTGCTTGCTCCTGTTTATGTGCAAAAAAAGAATAACTCGTTGTACCGCATTGTCAGTGGTTTCCGGCGAGTGGCGGCAGCGCACAAGCTGGGAATGTCAGCTATCCCGGTATTTATTCTGGAGCCGGATATGCCGCCGTTACAGGCGTTGGCAATACAGGTGTACGACAACTTGTCCATTCGGCCGTTCAAACCCTCGGAGGTGGTTACCTTATTGCACAAACTTGCAGAGATGGGCAGCAGCCGGGAAGAGATCATAAGCGCCTGGCTGCCGCGCCTGGGATACGGTAGAAATTCCCGTGTTTATGAATTGTACAGCGCTTTATATCGGCTGGAGCCAATCTGGCTGCACGCCCTGGATCAAGATCAGGCGGCTCTTGATTTTTTGGCCGAACTTGCCGGCGCAGAACAAGCCGACCGTGTTGCTTTTGCCAAAATTGTACAAACGCTCAAGCCTGGTAAAAACAACCAACGCGAGTATTGGAGCTTGTGCCGCGATGTTGCCGGTATTGAGAACTGCACCATAACGAAATTACTGCAGCGGCCCGCCATAACCGCAATTGTTGGCGATACTGTGTTATCACCTTCACAAAAAGGAGAGCGCTTTAAACAAACGCTATGGGAGCTGCGCTATCCGAATTATATGCAGGCAAAAACCCGGTTCCAGGCATTGATAAAAAAAGCCAAACTGCCTCCGGAGGTACAGGTTATGGCTTCCCCGTATTTTGATGATAGCAGTTTGACGATATCAATGGTGTGCAAAAACGAAGCTGATTATCAGGAAAAGCTGGCGCTATTGCAATCATTGTCCGGCAGCGGAATTATGCAAGAATTATTTGGACTGGTGGAATGATGGTATTAAAATTCAAGCCGGTAAAAATATATATCGAAGAGAAGATAAAGCAAACTGCATTATGCCACAGAATATTATCGTGCTTTCCAAATGTCGTTGCGGAAACAGTGGAAGATGCCAATACTGTACTGGAAAGGGCGGCGCATGGAGAACGGGCAGAATGGTGCAATACCCTGCTGCTGGCTGCGCAACGAGGCCCTTTTTTGCGTTTATGTCCCGGCACGCAAAACCATATTTGCTGTTTGTATCATAATCTGGATGTAGCAGCCGGGTGCAATTTGGGGTGTAGTTATTGTATATTACAGGGATACCTGGATAACCCGCTTTTAACGGTGTATTGTAACACAGATGAAATGTATGCGGAACTGGAAAACCGACTGAATACGCATTCCAGGCAGTTTTTCCGCATCGGCACCGGGGAATTGAGCGACAGTTTGTCTTTTGACGATTTTTTGGGTTTTGGCGCAGACCTGGCAATGTTTTTTGCCGACAAGAAAAATGCTATTATCGAGTTAAAAACCAAAAGTGTAAATATTGATGGCTTGTTTGGAGTTAGGCATAATGGCCGGACGGTAGTGTCGTGGTCGTTGAACGCCGATGAAATCAGCCGCAGCGAAGAGTCCATCGCCCCCGGCATTGATGAGCGGTTACGAGCCGCGCGCGAAGTGCAAAAGGCCGGCTACCGGCTCGGTTTTCATTTTGACCCCATGATCTGTTATCCCGGCTGGCAAGAGGGCTACCGGGAAACTGTTGATAAAATATTTAAATATATACACCCGGAAAATATTGTGTGGATCAGCCTGGGGGCGTTGCGCTATCCTGCTGCTTTTGACCAGGTAATCCGAAACAACCATCCGGATTCCGATATAGTCTTGGGAGAATTGCTGCCGGGCCGCGATAAAAAGCTGCGCTATTTTCGCCCGCTACGCACACAACTATTCCGGCAAATGGTAAACTGGATTAAAGAATATTCCCCGCAGGTATTGGTATATCTTTGTATGGAAAGTAAAACAGTATGGGATAAAGTGTTCACCACTTGCCCGGCAAACAGCGCAGAATTGAAAAAAATGCTGGATGCCAGGGTAAAATAATCAGATTTTTTTCCACCTGTCAATTTTATCAAACGAGTCTTTGGCAGCTTTGGTAATAACTGCCAGATCAAACGGTTTTGGGAAATAATCGTCAAAGCCCGCTTCAAGGCAGGTTACCAGATCAAAAGTCGATTTGTATCCGGTTATCGCATGAATGCAGGAGGTTGGTTTATTCTTTTTTAACAGTTTGCACAGGTTAATGCCATCCATTCCCGGCAACATTAAATCAAGAAAAATCACCTCAATGTTTTCTTTGACCAGTAAATTTAAAGCTTCTTCGCCTGTTGCGGCGGTAAATACGGAAAAGCCAACTTCACTAAGAGTATCTTCCAACAAGTCGCGAATCATTTGTTCATCATCAACGACAAGTATCTTGTTATTCATTTTTACCTCAAGTTTTCGTCACCAGTTGGTATGGTATATTATAAAGGATTTCTCTTTAAAAATCAATAGTAATTTATTTCAAGAGGGTTATTTGTAGAAATATATGAGATCAATTCAATCTCTACTGGTAAGAAAATGATGAAATTATTATGAAATTGCGGTTTTGTAAAATTAACATAAATAATCTGTAAACTATTCCAGAAACAGGATTGTTACAAAACTAAAATTGTTTACTCTTTTATTGATCTGAATCATTCATAAAGATCAATTATTTACTGCTTTTTTTTATGCCCCGGTTTTCTCTGCGGTGATGGTCTGTACAGTAAAAAAGATACCGGTTAAGTAACCAGGGGGCAATGAGACCGGACGCTGTTTTTTAATGACAGTTTTTTATGAATCATACCGATTGAATGTTGATTCTAAATCTTTCCACATCCGCAGAATAACCATAAATAACCAGTATGTCGCCGCGGGACAGGCAGAAATTTTTGTCCGGTAAAATTTTTAAATTTTCCGAGCTTTTGGCGGTTATCTGTTCAGGCCGTTCAACCACCAATACGTCAATTTTATACAAGTTGCGCAGATCAAGCTGCGCCAGAGTTTTGCTAATAAATTTATCAGGAACGGCGATTTCAGCAACAGAAAAGCCGGGGATTGCTTCCATAGCTTTGTATTTGTCAATGTTTTTCATGTTGGTCGCCAATTCATCCTGAATTGAAAGTTTACCAATTTTTTGATTATAAACATGCAAAACATCCTGATAATGCAAAACGCCGATAATTTGTTCGGTTTCCACTTTACTCATTACCGGAATTTCTTCAACATGATGCCGGGCGAATAATTGCATGGCTTTATCCAGAGTGTCGTTGGCATTGATCGAAACAAAATCATAATCGGCAATATCGCTGGCAATAACTACGCCATGCAGATCATGGTAAGAGGTGATCAGGTGCCGCAAGGTTGATGAAGTAATCACGCCGGTCAGCCTGCCGTCGTCATTGATCGTATAGATGGTATCGTGATCCCGGCTTAAAAATTGCCGCACCAGTTCTGTTATAGGGGTTTTTTCAGAAATTGTAGAAATATCAGCCCGGGCGATCTTGTCAACCGAGACGGATTGCAATATTGTAGTTTCCTGACCATCCGAAATACGGTAGCCTTCGTTGGCCAGTTCTTTGCGATATACAGAGCCGTTCAAAAACAATTGGGTAATGGTGTGGCTGCCAACAATGCCGAGCATAAGGGGCAGAACAAACATATAGTTGTTGGTCAACTCAAAGAGCATCATAATAGCGGTTATTGGAATCGAGTTAATTCCGGCCAGCATGGCGCCCATACCAACCAGGGCAAAAGTGGCCGGATCGAGCGGAATATGAAAAAGTATTGAAACAAGATGAGCAAACAAAGAGCCAAAGCAAGCCCCCATAAAAAGAGACGGGGCAAAAACGCCGCCATATCCTCCGGCGCAGAGTATGATAATAACCAGGGAAAATTTGAGCAGAAACAGTACCAGCATGTCCGGAACTGCCACATGATCGACAAGGATGTCGTTGATGGTTTCATAACCGATACCAAAAATTTGCGGCATAAGATATCCGGCCAACCCCATCAGCAGGCCGGCTGCCAGCATCCCCGGAAGCAGGGTATGTTTTTTATAATATGCAGCGAACTTGTGCCAGGTATATTCTTTGGTTCTAATGAACAGAATTGAGAGTAACCCGGCCAGAACGCCGAGCAGCAAATAAAAAATAAAGTGACTATAAGGCCCCATTTGCAGGGAATCAAAATGGAATTTGGGAGCGTTACCCAAAAATATTCGTGATACTGCGCTGGCCGATACAGTAGATAGCAGAAATATGCTCAGGGTGGTCGTGCGAAATTCATTCAATAATACAACCTCAAGCGAAAAAAAGATACCGGCCAGGGGAGTGTTGAAAACCCCGGCGATAGCGGCGCCGGCGCCAGCTGCAGTGAACATACGCAGCCGCGATACGGAAAGCCCCAGTATTTTCCCGGCGGCGGATACCACTCCGGCCCCGGTCTGCGCAGCCGGAGCTTCCGGGCCAACTGTGCCGCCGGAACCGATGCAGATAGTAGTCGCTAAAAACTGGAACAGGGTGGCTTTGAAGGGAATTTCCCCGTCACGCAGGGATACTGCCTTGATAACTTCAAGAACGCCTCTTTGCTTTGCCTGCCGGGGGGCAATCCGCGTCATTACCCATTGAATGAACATTCCCAGAGTGGGGATTAAAATAATAAAAAAACCGTAGCCGGGTTTAAAAAGACCGGCGCTGAATGCAGTAGCCTTTGAGAATAAAATAATTGTTTTGTGAAAACCAATCGCAGCAAAGCCGGCGATTGTTCCCATGATAATTGAATAGATGATAAGAATAGTATATTCAGAAGCGCCGCATGAGGCTAAAAATCGCCCCAGCAAGATTTGTTGTTTGAGAATGATATCCCTGAAACCAAATAGCCCTTTTTTCATTTTCTTTTTATAAACAAATGTCAAGCCCGTTAAACCTGCTAATTCTTGCTTAATGTGTTAACTAGTGCGTTCGTACAAGCAGCAACAGAGCGGCATGAGGAACGATTAAATAGGTATCGCCGTCAAATTTGATTTCTACAGCCGCTTTACGTAAAAAAATGGCATAATCTCCTATTTGTGCCTGGCGTGGCTGCTCTGTTTGCTCTTGTGCCGATTGTTTCCAGGGTTCTTCCTCTACTTCATTGGGCTGTGGTAAAGGGACGCCCGGACCTACTTCAATAATGTGGCCGCCCTGGACCGATTCTCTCTCGACCGCCCATTTTGGTAAATAAAGTCCGGTATTGCTGCGATCTTCGCCAAGATCCGGAACAATCAACAACCGGTCGCCAACTACGATTAATTCCTTTTTGCCTTTTTTCATTCGTTTTCCTGTAGCTGTTTTGATAAAGTAAGCATTTTATTAGCAAAATGCAATTACTTGTCGATTGCAACTTACTTCCGGCAGTTCCCTTGAAAAATAAATTAATTATTTTGATTTATTTATTGGATTAGAAATGCAAATTTATATATTATTACTTGTAATTGTGTGCAAAAAAATAACAACAATTGATTTTGTCCCTGTTAGATGTTAAAATACCTGAATAGCAACTTTATTAAATAATGGCAAGATAATACTCCTTGAACGTTTAACAATATAATATCAAATATAAGAACGCTGGTTCAGGTTTTGTATAAACA
>CAYNSO010000086.1:0-16569 GCA_964399735.1 uncultured Cytophagia bacterium | reverse complement strand
ACTGAAAACAAAACCCTGGTCATTTTATACATAACGGCTCCCTGGTTAGTTATTATTTTTTTGATATGTATGATACACCTGATCACCCCATTCATTCAACTAGTTTGCGCAGTTACAAAAAGAAATATAACTGAATGTACGATAATAAAAGCTGAATGTTACCAACCTTGCAAAGGATACCGGGGAAAAAACCAGGGAATACAAAAAAAGATAATAAAGTTGTGGGATAATTATACCTTGACAGTAATAATGAATTTTGTGCCGGAACTGACGTCCAGATCAATTTTCCCGCCAAGCTGGTCCAGGACCAGGCTGCTCACTAGCCGTAAACCCAGGCTGGAACTGTTGTGAATGTTAATTTGCGATGGTAAACCACAGCCATTATCCTGAATAGAGATAAACAGATTTTTGTCATCCAGCTTTTTTGCCACAATTTCAATTTTGTTCCCGGCGTCAGTATTATCTTTAAAAGCATGTTTCAAAGCATTGGAAACCAGTTCATTAACAATCAACCCGCAGGGAATTGCTGAATCAATATTTAAATAAAATCTGCTTACATGGATGTCAAACTTGATGATGTTATTATGAAAATCGAACGCCTGGTATATACCCTGCACCAGGTCTTTGATATAATCAAAAAAATCAATGCGCGCCAGGTCCCCGGACTTGTACAGTTTTTCATGCAACAGCGCGATACTGCGAATGCGGTTAACGCTTTCAGTAAAAAAATTTAAAGCCTGTTCATCCTTTACGCTCTGCGATTGCAAATACAACAAACTCTGAATGATTTGCAGGTTATTTTTTACGCGATGGTGTATTTCTTTGAGCAATACTTCCTTTTCACGCAGAGAAGCAACAATCTTTTTCTCATCACGTTTTCGCTGAATAATTTCCTGACGCAGCTCGCGGGTGCGCTGCTGGACTCTTTTTTCCAGATTACGATTCATTTGTTCCAACTGGTTTTGGGCGACCTGTACCCGCTCTGCCATCTGGTTAAACGAACTAGCCAGCCGGTTCACTTCAAAGCTGGAGGATAAGTTGGCTCTGTGGCTATAATCTCCGGCAGCGATTTGCTCAAAAATATTAACCATCTGCCCCAGGGGCCGGGTAAGCAAAGCGCTGATCCCGATTACGGTAGCAATTCCAGTACACAAAATCAACAAACTTATAATAGCAGTAGTTTTTTTACTGTTAAAAATAGCTTTTCTCATATCGGTAAGAGATAAACCCAAAATAATTGTACCAATCTGCTGTGTATTGATAATCACTGGAGTTTGGGCGACCATAACCTGTCCATCCTGGGAGACAAAATAACCTTTTGAATTTCTGCCAATTTGCAGATTAGCTTGCCTGGTGTTATTTTCATTTATTGAGGCTACTATCCGGCCACTGTCATTCAAAACAGAAACAAAATCCAGATCCGGGTTTTGCCGCACACTGTTCAGTACCTCCGTTACACTACTGAAATCCGCAAAAAACAAGGCGGGAGCAATACTGTAAGCAGTCATTTCAGCAATACTGTTGGCGCTTTTAGCATAACTTTTCAATTCCTGCTTTTGTATAACCGCAGGGACATATAAATAAATAAAAATTGATATAGCAGCTATAAGAACAGAAATTAGAATAGTAAGCCTGGTTCTGATAGTAGTATGCTTGATCTTGTAAAGAAATGGGGTTAAAGTACGAAACCTGTTATTCATAAATTCTGGCTAGTTTGAGCAACTGTGAACTAAAGTCAATATTTTCCTGTCTGGCAGAAGACAAGTTGATGAGAATTTGCGGCTTGTTATCCTTAACAGTAACACCGGCAGTAACCCCGGACTCGACATAGTCCGGTACACCGGAAAGAGTTAAAATGTGATATTTTCGGCTGATTTGAAATATCTTTTGCAAATCAAAGGCGCGTAAAGGAGTAATGTATAAAATATCAATATTATTGTCAACAATTGCTTTTTCCAGGTCCTCAACCTCAAGATCAATCGTAATATATTTAATTTTATAATCGTTAACACTAAACCGGGTCTGATTGATTTCTTCCATAAATTCATTTTTGGTATTATATGAAGATATAAACCGGGCCTGATAGACAATTCCCAAAACCAAATCCCGGCCGGCGCGTTCTTCCAGTTTTCGGTCAAACGACAATATTTTGAAAAAAATTTGTAATTGCGCTTTTACAGGTAAATAAATATCCTGCCCCCGCGCTAATACCAGCATGGTTAAAAGAAGCACGGGAATCGTTTTAAAATAATATTTATCTAGTCGCAATTGCATAATTTTTTAGAAATTAAATTCAGCTCCAAAAGTTATTGTACGGCCTCTTTGCGGTATAAAATGCTGAGTATGCTCCAGGCCGCCCGGCAAGGCATAACCGGTATTTAAAAGATTTCTTGCAGACAATGAGAATCTAAGATGGTTGAATAAAGTGTTTAAAGTAAGATAATAATTAATCAACAAATAAGGTTCGGTTGTGGTATTGTATACCGAGTATCTCTTTGATTCCCAATACATTTCCAAAGAAGAATTAATAAATGAAGAAACCGGGCAGGAAATGCCTGTTTTCAACAGTAACTGGGGTGAATTACTAATATGTAAATCACTATTAACAACCCGAGCTTTTTGCCAGGAAGCGTTAATGTACCATAAATAGCCGCTGTCATAGCGTAAATTCATTTCCATTTCCACACCCTGTGCTTTGGTTTCTCCCAGGTTTCTGTACCAGTACAAAGAATCATTACTATCAAAAGTCCATTCAATTAAATCTTTTATTGTATAATCATAAAGAGCAAAAATGCCATACAAATTTTTTGTAATTCTTTGCTCGTAAATCAATTCCCAAGTGTTGATTTTTTCCTTGTTGAGAGAAGGATTTATTTTCTGATAATCTTTTTCAATATAATGTTTTTCATAGACATCCGGCATTCTATAGGCTTCACCGTATAATAATTTCCAGGTACTTTTAACAAAAGGATTATAAATAATTGCCGCCCGTGGCGTTAAAACGGCGCCGGATTCGGTAAATTCTTCCCGGCGTAGCCCAAGGGTAAAAGATAAATTTGACCATGGCTGATATTGGCTTTGGGAATAAATTGCTGAAACATGTTGTGGAAAGTCGCCGGAAAAGACCATCTCTTCATCATTTTTATAACTATATTTTGCTCTATGGAATTTCTGATATTCCACACCCGCCATAAAACGGTAATTGGAAAAAATATCCCACAAGTACTGGATCTCACCTCCATACCAGAGACCGTTGGCATTATCATCATAGTTTATATCAAAGGGGTAGGTTTGTTTATTGATATAACTGTTTATAAAAGATCGTATAGAAATGGTTTTATTATACCGTATTTGTTTTTTGTAACCAATCTCCAATAATCCCCTTTGATCCATCACCCTGGAATCGGGATGATTAAATACCGTTTCCCAGGCGCCCGTGGGAACACTCTTTTCCCGTCGTGAAAATAACGATTGTAAAATAAAATCCTTCCAGGTCAGTTTCAATAATGCACTGTGGAATTTATCTCCATCTACATCCTCAGCCATCCCATGATTGGTTTCGGGGGAATCAAATTCTTTAAAATAAATATCCTCACCTTTAATATCGCCCCAGTTCCCGGCAAAAAACACACCCAACTGGTTTTTAAATTCTTTACTCACAGTAAAATCCACCTGCTTTTTGCCAAAATTACCTGCTTTAAGGAGTGTTTTGACCCCTTCTTCAAATTCAGCCTCTTTGGTAAT
This sequence comes from uncultured Cytophagia bacterium, assembly GCA_964399735.1. Taxonomy (GTDB): domain Bacteria; phylum Zhuqueibacterota; class Zhuqueibacteria; order Residuimicrobiales; family Krinioviventaceae; genus Fontivivens. The sequence goes on along the minus strand of CAYNSO010000086.1, from coordinate 12,825 downwards.
TAAATTAATAACAGTCAGCATGGCGCCGGCGCCATACATCACCGACCCCGGACCGCGCACAATTTCAATTCTTTCAATAGCTTCCAGTGAAAGCCCCAATTCTGTGCCCAATAATGAACTGTAATAAATGTTATCATTGAGTGTACAACCATTTAATAGCACCTGTATTCGGTTGTTATAATCGGTTGGCCGGCCAAAACCTCGTACCCCCAAATAGCTATAGTTTCTGTCGTTATTTATATAAAAGCCGCGTACACTGGAAAGTATTTCCTCCAGAGTCTGGTATCCGAAACGTTTGATATCTTCGGCAGTAATAATTGTAACTGACGAGGGCGCTTCACTGGTTTTTTGCTCGTACTTGGAAGCTGTGCTTACAGATATGTTTAGCAGGGAATCAAGAGACATTGCTTTAATGTCAATTTCTTCCGCAAACGTTAATTGTATAAAAGTGAAAAATATAAAAACGAGCGCTACTCTTGTTTTAGTATTCATTGTTCTCCTAAAAAGGAAATATAGACAGATTATTTTTTAAATTGAAGGATAATTTTTGTACCATGACTTCGCTCAATATTGATATTTCCATCCAGTTGTTTGGCAAGCATGCCAACCAGCATCAGGCCAAAACCGGTCGAGTTTTCAAAATCAATATCCTCCGGCATACTAGCGCCGTTATCTTGAATAATCAAAGTGATCAGGTTATTTTCAACCGTTACACTCATATCAATAATACCATCTTTTCTACCGTTAAAAGCATATTTCATAATATTGGTTAATAATTCATTCACCATAATTCCTAGTGGCAATAATCTTTTCACATCGAGAATGAAATCCTGAATATTCATATTAACCTGAACCGAATCACGGTTTGGGAAATTATTGACGATTTGTTGCACCAGATCTTGAAAATATAATTTGACCGACATATCATTGGTTTGAGTAGTCTGATATAATTTGTCATACAAAACCATCATACTCTGCACCCGGCTGCCGGCATCCTTGAGGGCGGCAATAATAGCCGGGTCGCTCATGGTGCCAGCCTGCAAGTTTAACAGGCTGCGTATGGTATTCATATTATTGCGAATTCGGTGGTGCACCTCTTTAAGGATCAACTCTTTTTCCGCCAGCAGAGATTTTATTTTTTCTTCTATTTGCTTTTGTTCGGTAATGTCAAGATTGGTGCCAATCCAACGGAATGGTTTTCCGGCAGCATCGCGTAATAGCGCTCCGCGGGTTAAAACCCAGCGCCATTCGCCGTTTTTATGGCGCAAGCGATGAATAACCTCAAACTGACTGGTTTTACCATCAACATACTCCTGGACGGTTTTTTCAATTCTTTCCTTATCTTCCGGGTGCCATAGATTCTGCCAACCGGCAAAATCATTACTAACTTCATGTTCCGCATAGCCGAGCATGCTCTTCCAATGGGGGGAATAGGAAACCCTGTTGCTGATCATATCCCAGTCCCACAGCCCGGCAGAGGTGCCCTCTATAGCCAGGATATATCTTTTTTCGCTTTGAATCAGTTCATCTTCCATTTTTTTGCGGTCAGTAATATCCCTGGCAGTTCCTTCAAATCCAATTACATTTCCTTCACCATCACGCAAGGGAACTCCGCTTGAAGTGTGCCAACGCCAGGAGCCGTCAGTATGCCGCACCCGATATTCTACCCCTTCCTGGCGTTTTCCTGTTTCAACAATCAGGTTAAGAAAAACCAGGCAAGCGGCAATATCGTCGGGATGAACAAATTCCTGAAAATTTTTACCTACAACCTGCTCCACAGGATGACCCAGCAGTGTGGTCCATGCCGTGGAAACAAAAAGGAATTCTCCCTCAGGAGAGAGTGTATAGATAATATCATGACTGTTTTCAATCAACAAGCGATATTTTTCCTCACTCTCTTGTAATGCTACTTCAATTCGTTTACGTTCGGTAATATCACGCGCTGCGGCGTAAATTAAATTTCCGGCCGGCTTGGAACGCCATTCTATAAAATGATATACCCCATCTTTAGCCTTGTATCGGTTAATAAAATTCAGAACCTGCCCTTGCCCGGCCAGCGTTGCAATGGTATCCAGGGTTGACTGCAGATCATCGGGATGAACGAAATCTAAAAATCGTTTTCCTTCCAGATCATTCAAATTATATCCCAGAGCGTTTTCCCATTCTTTATTCAGCTTGATAAAGTATCCATTGGTGTTGGCAATACAAAACAGATCAAGCGCGCTGGTAAAATAACTATCCAGTTCTTCAGTTTTCGCCAATAATTCTTCCCGGGCTTTTTTTCGCTCGGTAATATCCTGAATTACACCAGCTACTCTTTTCGGTTGACCATGTTCATCGAATTCAAGCTGCGCATTGGAATGCAGAACTCTTTCCTGACCATCAAAAGGACGAATAACCCGGAACTCGATATCATAGTGGATATTTTTTTCCAGCAATTGTTGTAGAGCCAAATCTCGGCCGGCTTTATCATCCGGGTGGACAATTCGGGTTATTGCGTCATAAGGGAAAATGTTACTATTTTTATTAATTCCAAATATTCTTATCGCTTCGTCGGAAGCCCAGGTTTGCCGGGTTTTCAAATCAAGCTCCCAATTACCAACGTGCGCCAATGCCTGTGCTCTTTTCAAGCGGTCTTGATTAATTTCTAAAAGCCGGCTTTCTTTTTGATGCAATTCATAATTATTTAATATCAGGTATATTGCTACTAACAGCAACAACAAAAATAAAAAGATAGCCCCCGTTTGCAGCGAATTGATCAGGGCAAGCTGATTCCAGTATTTCACATGATATTTTATTCCCAATACCATGTTAATTTCTCCACCAACAGAACTTTTTATTGGCACAAGAACATTTGAACATTTTCCCCAGCGCTCTGTTGCCGGCTGGGTCATTATGGTTTTGCGGGTAGTAAATGGCAGCCAGTTTTCTTGTAAAGCTTGAGTATATTCCTGAAAAGGTGGAAAATAATCAAAAGAAAAAACCGGCTCCGAGTCGGCTATAATATATAATCTTTGGTTTTTTTGCGTATAAACATAGACAAATCGAATCTGCTCGTGAACGGTTCTGATCTGCATTAACCTGTTTTTAATGGTAGAGTAAGCTTCATAGTCTGAAACGCTATTTTCTTTAATAATTCTGTTTATACTTGTACCATTTATTACATTGGCAGCAGTTTCTGCAATAATCTGCGCTTGTTTTTTATTATTATTTATTGTAGTTACCCAGGTATGGTAAACAAAATATGAACCCCAAATAATAATTACAGGTATAAGAAATAAAATTATGTTTTTAAGAATTTTCATTATCAATCCATTTTATCATAATTTAAATACCTGTTTCCTGCGAGTGTTTAACAGGGAATACAATCCGGCACACCGTACCATTGTTATAACTGTATTCCAAATCGGCATGTAATTGCGCAATGTGTAACTGTATCAGCATCATTCCCAGACCCTTTTCGTTCGCTTCATTTTTATTAAACCCGATACCGTTATCCGTAACTACAAGTTCCAGTAAATTCTCGTTTACAGGTTTTAGAAGAATGGTAATATTCCCGGTATCGCGGTCAGGGAATGCATGTTTACAGGCATTGGTTACTAATTCGTTTATCAAGAGTCCACAACTTACTGCATTATCAATATTCAAAAAAATATTGTTAATGTGCATATCAATATTGATTTTTTTCCCGCAATCGATACATTGTACTATCCGGGGTGTCAGTTTGTGGAAAAACTTTTCCATGCCGATCTGTGTATAATCATCTTCCTCATATAACAATCCGTGAACCAAAGCAATAGAATTGATGCGTTTTTTACCATTTTCCAGCGTTGTTAATACATCTTGCTGGTTTTTGAATCCATCATACTGTGCATTGAGCAGGTTGGATACCTGATACAAAAAGTTTTGTAACCGTAGATGAATTTCGTGTAACAATGTTTCCTTTTCCTGTAACCCTTTTGCCAGCTTTTGTGCAATTAATTTCCGTTCAGTGATATTGCGCAGAAAAGCTACTATACGTCCGCCATCAACAGGTCGGTACTGAATACTGACTTCAACATCAAAAACACTGCCATCTTTACGGCGGTGCCGGGATTCGAAACGATTCTCTCCTAATGCGATCATTTTACGGATACGAGAGATTACATCCGCAGAAGATTCTACCGCATCAAGTTCGGAAACTTGCATAGATAACAGTTCCCGGGTATTGTAACCACTCATCCGGCAATAGGTATCATTAACTTCCAGCAAGCGCCCCTGCATATCAACCAGCCAGTAACCATCCATTGCCGTTTGCAAAATCGCTTTGTGCCATTCTTCACTTTCCTTCAACGCTAGTTCTGCTTGTTTACGTTGGGTAATATCCCTGGTTATAGAGAGAATATGTGGTTGCTGATTGATCAATATGATCCGCGCCGATATGAGAACTGTTATCAGCGAGCCATTTTTGCAGCGCGAAACAGTTTCCAGGTTTTCATAGACTCCATGTTCCTGTAATCCCTTTACCAAAGTTTGCCGGTCTTGAGGATTCGTCCAAATATTGATCTCTGAAGAGTTCCTGCCAATTACATCATCAATTGTAAATCCCGTAATTCTGGTGAAACCCTCATTTATATCTATCCAGTCACCTTGAAGACTGGTAATACAAATAGCATCAGGACTGGTTTGAAATGCAACGCGGTACTTTTCCTCACTCTCCCGCAATGCCTGCTCTTTCCTTTTTACTTCAGTAACATCTTTGGCAATTGTAAAAATATGTTGTTCATTATTGAGGGTAATGAGCCGGGAAGATAGCAGAACGATATTCAAAGTATCATCTTTGCGCCGCATAGTTGCTTCAAAATCATCGCATTGGCCATTTTCTTTTAATATTTTTATCCATTGTTGCCGTTCTTCAGAACTCACCCATATTGGAACATCCCCGGCTTTTTTCCCCATCAGGTCTTCACGGTCATAACCGGATAATTTTGTAAAACTATCGTTAACATCTATCCATATACCATTAATGGTTGAAATAGTAACTGCATCGGGGCTGGTAAAAAAGGCAGCGCGATATCTTTCTTCGCTGTCATGTAGAATCTGTTCTGTCCGTTTAAGCTCTGTAACATCCTTGGCAATAGTAAGAATGTGCTGTACCTGGTTGATTAAAATGATCCGGGAAGACAATAAAGCATTCAATGGAGACCCTGCCTTGCTCAATAATACAGTTTCATAACTTTCGCATACCCCGTTAGCAATTAATTGCGCTATCCATTCCTCTCTGTCTTGGGGAAAAGCCCAAATATTTATCCGGGAAGACTGCTTGCCAAGAATTTCTTCTCTTTGGTAACCGGTTAACCGGGTAAAACTTTCATTAATATCGACCCATTGTCCATCAATAGTGGATATGATAAAAGCATCGGGGCTGGTAATAAAAGCGGCGCGATACCTTTCCTCGCTTTCCAAACGAGCTTGCTCTGCTTTGTTTAATTCAGTAATATCTTTAGCAATTGAAAAAATATGCGGCACCTGGTTTATCGTAATGATTCGTGAAGAAAGCAATACAATGATTGGTGAATGGTCTTTTGCCCGCATGACTGCTCTGAAATTGATACACGAGCCCTTTTCCTGCAATTCTTTAACCCAAACTTTTCTATCTTCCAGGTTATCCCAAATTGGCAATACTTCAGATAGCTTGCCAACCACTTCATCCCGTGTAAATCCGGTGATCCGGGTAAAACTGTCATTAACATCAATCCACAATCCTTTCAAAGTAGAAATAATGATGGCATCCGGACTGGTGTTGAATGCTGCGCGATAACGTTCTTCGCTCTCGCGTAATTCTTCCAAAACCCGGTATCTTTCCGTAAAATCGGAAAATACAATAATTACACCGCGAATAATGCCGTTATTATCCCGGATCGGCGCGGCGCTGTCGGCTATCTGGTACTGCTGGTCATTTTGGCTGATCAATATGGTATTGTTTGCCAGGCCAACATTGACCCCATCTTTAAGAACTGTTGTAATAGGATTTATTTGCTTGCTGCGGTCATTGACGTTAAATATTCTAAATACCTGTTCCAAAGGTCTATTATACGCCTCGTTAAAGCTCCAGCCGGTTAACAGTTCAGCTTTGCTGTTCATACGAGTAATGCGACCCTGAATATCAGTAGCAATTACAGCATCGCCTATGGACTGGAAAGTGATGGAAAGGGATTCTTCGCTATCATGCAATTTTTTATTGGCTTCAAACAGTTCAAAGGCCATTTCAATAGAGGAACGCAATACAAAATCCCCGGAATTTTTTATTACATAACCATACCTGGTAATCTCTTTAACCCGGTCGACATATTCTTTTTCCGAATGAGAGGTAAGAAATACAATGGGAATAGTCCTTTTTTCCAGAATTTGCCGCGCAGCCTGTGGGCCGTCAATCCCTTTGCCCAAATCAATATCCATAAGGATCAGGTTGATCTTTTCATTGCTCAAAGCCATTTCAACTGCTTTATTGCCACTGTTTGCCATGACTACATCATAACCAAAACTTTTTATAACTTTGGAGCTATTCAAGGCAATCAGCATTTCATCATCGACAAGTAGTATAGTTTTAAGCTCACTACCATTCATAAATTACCTCAAAAAAAACCTTTCTGCATAGATTTATCCCTTAAAAATTATGGCAATAAATGGGCCAAAGCCGGTAACAATTGCGCTGATATGAATTGTATTCATCCGTAAAAGCTAAAACACCTCTGCATTGGTGCAAATGCGGTTCTATGTAATAAACCAGACATTTACCGGACAGAGCGATTGAATTGTTAAACAGCATTATAATTATAATAAACAACAGGATAACCATCAAATAAACCATAAAAAATGGTTATCAAATCCTTTTTATTATTAATTCACAATTTGTTGACGTTTTTAAAATATAGCGCTATCACTTTTTCCATAAAAAAAGAAAACCGTTTATAAAAGATTAAAACGGGAAAATGGGTTATTTAACACAAAAGAGTACACGATTGTATACATAAATATAGAAACTCTTACCGAGTCAATTGAAAATTGAATAGGTTTTTTCCAGTGTTTTTTTTATACTATACTCGTTCAGAGTGGAAGAAATGAAAATAATCGGCCGGTCATGCGATTCTACCGAAACCGGCTTTTGATAATCAATATCAGGATAAAGGAATTATCAAAATGGATGGAAAAATTCGCGCCAATATCAAACCGGGACAAAAAGTTTCGATTGTATTGAAAAAAGATCAGCGTACCGGCAAACGCACCGAGGGTATCGTCAAAGACCTGTTAACCAGCGCGCCAAAACATCATCGCGGCATCAAAGTACGTTTGGAGAGCGGAGAAATAGGAAGAGTGCAGGAGATTTTGGAGTAAAAAATAAAAACACACATGCAAAGAAAATACTAACAGATAACAGAAAAAAATGGGATCATGTATGACAACATTAGTTGAAGATTTGCAAGCTCCTAAAAATTCGATGGAAGAATTTATCAATGTCTCCATTAGAGTTTTACATTATATGCGGGATATGATTAATAAAGAAACCCACTTTTCCGATTATGTCATTTGTTCTTCAACAATTGCGGGTACAAAAAAAACGATAAGACCATTTCATCAAAATCTGTTTATAAGAGAACCGGATATTTTTCTCCAGGAGTATCATGAACTTGAAAAATTATTCACTAAACTTGGGGCCGGCCAACGTTTTTTTGAAAAAAACCATTATGATACTGTTGATAAAGTAATTTATACGGTCCAACAATCAATTGGTATAGGTCTCGACCTTTTAGTTGAACCCAACAGTTCAAGAAAACATGTAGGGAACCGTTTTGAAGAATTGATTCGAATCATTCTGCATAAAATAGCAATCCCGATGAAAAAAGTGATATTAAATATTCCTTATGACACGGACGAAGGAGTAAAATTCTATAAATGTGAAACGGATGTTGTTATATCACCCTATAAAAATGTAAAATCGAATTCGAAAGATATTGACCCTGATGAAATTGTAATATCTTTAAAAACAACAACTAAAGACCGAATGCCAAAAATCTTTATCGATAAACTTTTAATGGAAAGATTTTTAGGCCACCCGGTAAGAATTTTGGGGATTTCGCAAAACGATATTCAAAGAAAAGATGATGCAGATGAACCTAAAATAAGTTATACCTTTGTCTCCAATTTGTTTATGGTTTATACAAAATTCTTAACCGAATTAGAGGGTTATTATTATCTGGATGTACCCAAAGTAGCCAAACAGGCCCCTTTTAATAAACACATATTCCCGTTTTCAAAACTGATATTAAATGATATATGGCATTTACTGAATCCGTAGTTTTTTTCTTCTTTCGACAGCTTCAACTTCATCTTTTCCGGTAGCAATACGATCGATTTGTTCACAATCTGATAATCGTTGTTTGATAATTTCACAATAAGCCAGATTAATCTCTGTTCCCAGCCATTTACGGGAGAATGCTTCGGCAACGGCAAAAGTTGTTCCCGAGCCGCCGAAAGGATCAACAATCAAATGCCCGGGATATGAAGAAGACAACACACATTTTTTTACCAATTCCACCGGTTTTTGGGTTTCATGGACTGTTTTTTCCCAGGAACCATTGGACAAGGTTGGTATCTCTAAAACATCTTTGGGTTTGGCGCCCTGTGGATTAGGTTCCCATATATATTGCTTGCCTTTGCCATTATTGTATTGCGAAGTAACTGCTTGCGGACGCTTGGGATATTTAAGAGTATGCGCATTATAAGGAATTCTTATTTCATCTATATTAAAGATGAAATCCTTGCCTTTGCGAAAATGTAATATACTTTCGTGAGAACGCCCCCAATCATTCCCTAAATTGGCTTTATTCCGGTAAAACCATACCAGCCATTTACAGCCTTTAAACATGTAATTAGCCGCCCATTTAATATCTGCTAAAATTTCGGAAAAGCCACAGATATAAAGGGCGCCATGCGGTTTGAGAATACGATGCGCTTCCCTGATCCAGGCAAGACTCCATTCAACATATTGCTTTTGGGACTGAAAAGAATCCCATTCGGCTTTTTTAATATTATAAGGAGGATCGGCGAAAATGAGATCGACTGTTTCACTTTCAATTGCTTCCAAAAATTTTAAAACATCCAGGTTATATAATTCACCAAGCGCTGTTTTAAAATATGGATTTTTCAATTTTTCTGTAGTATATTGAGTTACATAATCCAGTTGCAGATCTTTGACAAATTGATTAACCTGGTTCGCTGTATATACCCGGTAATTATTGATCGGATTTCTGCTGGTAGTAAACTTGCCGGTTTTATCCCATCTGCGCAATGTTTCCTTGTTCACGCCAAGTATATCTGCCGCTTCGCTGATTGAATAATATTTTTCCATAAATTCTCAAAAGATTATACAACATTAAACAACTATATACAAAATATTATCTATTTATCAAAAAAGCAAGAACTTAAATTTCTTTTTATTAATTGAAAATGAACGCAAGTTCTTAAACAAAACATTATTTCAAAGCGCTCTCGCCCTGCTCCTTAGCTGTGGTAATGTTTATAAACTGTAAGCCCGGTTCTATTACTGCCAAAGAGGTCACTTTTACAGGGATGAATAACAAACGGATTTTATAATCCCTGGATTTGGAGCAGTAATCCAAATTGGTCAATAACAAATCAAGCCTGAAAAGATAAAACTAGAGGAAGAAAATAGTAATAGATCTGGAAAAATTTAAAAATGACCCGAAAAATCTTCAGGCGGCTATAGCCGGACTGGATGCAGAAACGCTAAATTACAAACCGGCTGCCAATGCCTGGTCAATTCACGAAATAATCGTTCACCTTGCCGACGCCGAAGTACAATGTTATGTGCGCTGGCGGACGTTTGTGGCGGATACCCCGGCTATTGTGATGAACTTTGATGAAATGACCTGGGCGGTGGCGTTGCGTTACAATAATATCAGCATGGATGATGCGCTGGCTATCATCAAATTAATGCGCAGTATGAATTACAAATTTTTGCAAACTTTGACGGCACAGGAATGGCAGAAAACCGGTACGCATTCGCTTCGCGGTGTACTTTCCCTGGAAATGCTGATGCAGGGCTATGCCGAACATATTGACCGGCATATTGCGCAGATCAACAGAAATTTGCAATCTCTCAAACAGAGCCGCAGTGTATAACAGTTTATAAATTAAAACAATGAATCCATCGATGGGCCTTACACAAACTGTCCCGCCGCAAACCCGCTGGACCAGGCCCATTGCAGGTTATAGCCGCCCAGCCGTCCCGTTACATCCACAACCTCGCCGATGAAATAGAGTCCCGGTACATCCTTAACCTGCATGGTTTTGGAAGAGAGCGCATTGGTAGCCACGCCGCCCAGGGTGGTTTCAGCCTTTTTAAAGCCCAGAGTTCCGGCGGGATAAAACTGCCATTGGTTGAGCGAGTTGCAGAATTGCAGCAGTTGTTCGCGGCTGCATTTCGCCAGGGTCTCTGCCGGGAAATAGCGCTGCATCCATAGCCGCGCCATCCGGTTCGGCAGCAGCGGGTCGAGCCATTTGGTGACCGGCGTTGCGCCGCGGGCTTGCTTTTTCTCCCACAACAGTTCGAAAACATCCGTCCCCGGCAGCCAGTCGATGCTCACCGCTTCGCCGGACCTCCAGGTGCAGGAGGCTTGCAAAATGGCCGGGCCGCTCAACGAGCGATCCGTAAACAATACCTGGTCGGTAAAGGTTCTGCCGGCGTGAGTTACGCCCGCGGTTAAACTGATACCCGTCAATCCCCCTAAATCATAATCTGGTTTTGTATAGCGCAGCGGCGCGAGACCCGGCAGCGGCGTAATAACCGGAATGTGGAATTGTTCGGCAAGACGATAACCAAAATCCGTAGCGCCCGCCTGTGGATACGCCTTGCCGCCGCAGGCAACGACCAGGGATTGCGCCCGGTATACGCCCTTGTTCGTTTTTAGCAGATATTTATCCCCGGTTTTTTCTACGGACTGTATATCACACTTTAATACAAATCTCACTCTCTGCCTTGAACATAAATCAACCAGCATGTCCACAATGTGCGTAGCGGATTTGGCGCCAAACAGGCGTCCCTGCTCGCGCTCTTCCCAGGGGATGTGATATTCTGCGAGCAGGCGCATAAAATCCGCCGGTCCGAAACGGGCCAAAGCGGAGCGCACAAAAGGGGGATTGGCGGAGACGAAATCATCTTCGCTACAGGACCGGTTGGTGAAATTGCACTTGCCGCCGCCGGAGATGGCTATTTTGCCGCCGGGGCGCTTACCACGTTCCAAAATGAGCACAGAGCGGCCGCGCCGCGCTGCCTGCCAGGCGCACATTAAACCCGCCGGCCCGCCGCCGAGAATGAGGACATTAAGGGAATTTGATTTATGCGGTGAAAACATTAAACATCGATAGGAGTTAACTTGAAAATGCGGCCCAGTTGAGATGCTTTCTGTATATCGCCTTTTTTCAGGGCATTACGAATATCATCAAGCTTGAAAGAATCCTCAACAGAAATATAGGGCGCCCAGCCTTCTTCATTCTCAATAAGGTCAACATCAACTTTTGCAGCGTAGCTGCCTTCATGAATATATTTTGTATGGGGGTTTTTCGTCATAGAAATTGTACTGTTATAATAAAAGCTGCAAATACTCTTCAGCAGTTAACACTCTGATTTCATCTTTCTTAAAATCAGCTTTATTTCTTGTAATGATATAATCGATTTTGTTATTAATAGCCGTAAAAAAATGTAAATCGTCTTCAAAATCCTTATATCTGTTTTCAATGGCATCCAGAGTGATTGTTCTTGTAATATCGACAATTTCAAAAAGACTCCCGGCATCCCGCAAAAAATTTGTGGCAATGCTTTTACCGGTTTGCTTGCGAAGAATATAGTAAGTATTGGATAACGTTAATGGTGAAACACAGCCGGTAACATGACGTCTTTCAATAAGAGCCAATAATTTTGAGGCATGAATAGCAAAAGGTTGCCTGTCTGTCAACCAATCGATGAGGATATTACAATCAATAAATAGTCGATCCATATCAGGAATGCTTTTGGATTAAAATATCGGCTAATTCGTTCTTTTCATCAACTTGTTTATTTTTCAATATTCCTTTGTACTTGTTAACAATGGGAGTCAGGTTTTTGGATTGATCTTCAGAATTTTCCAGTATCTGCCTGAAAACATGCTCGGTGAATTTTGAAAGAGAGACATTGTTTTTCATCGTATAATTCTTGATCCGTGTAATAACTTGCTTATCCAATCGTAATGTTAATTTTGTATTCATAAGTCTCTCCTGACGTATACATTATAAATATACGTCATTCAGGGGAAAATGTAAAGTGTTTTTTGAATAATATGGAATTATTCATAGACTAAATACATTCAACAAAACAAAATAAATTGCAAGTAAAAAAAATCAATGGCTGAAACAGATAACTTGACCTTTGCTGTTAAAGATTGAAACCGCCGAGGACGCAGTGAACGCAGAGAAAATTTTTTATTATTATAAACCTTGCCAAGCCTCATCCTCCTCAGGCTTGAGCCAATCTTTTTTAAGGGCAGATTCACCGGCAAGAGTAGTTGCGCCAAACTTGTATTTTCTATGCTTCAGATAGCGAACAAAATCAATCGCTTCCCTGATCATTTCTTCCGGCATGTCCTCAATTTCCTGTAACAATATTTCTTTTGGTTTCATCTTTACAAAATTGAAAATATAAAATGTTTAAACCGGTAAAACATCAGGCAATTATTTTTTCCATACAAACGCTGTTTTCCAGGTTTACATACGGCCCATAATTTTCTATTA
>CAYNSO010000085.1:0-16691 GCA_964399735.1 uncultured Cytophagia bacterium | reverse complement strand
TGCGCTACTCCGGCGGGGATGAACACGGCGTCGTCCTTTTGCGCGGTAAAGGTCTCGTCGCCAATGACGACCCTGGCGCGGCCCTGCAATACGTACTGCTCGTGCTCCACACTGTTGGTGTGCATGGGCATGGAACCGCCGGGCTGAATGGTAAACTTGCGCAGCGCAAAATGCGGTCCCTGCTGCGAGCTGATCAATACCTGTTTGGTGGTCAGCACGCCGGCTTTAACCTCTTCCGGCGTTATATTTTTACTGGCTTGAATGCTCATTTTATTGTACTCCTGTTATTGTTTTATTATTTTTTACCGGATTCCTGTTTCCGACCCGAATCTTTTCATAATTTTACTAGATGTTCAGCGAGGCGTTTAATCTTACTATATACCCATAGCCGGGAGTCTATGGCGATTAAGTCCTAAAAATCTCCCGGCAGTGGGGGGCTGCCGAGTTCTTGCCGCAAAATTTCCATGAACCGGGCGGCGGCGTGTTTTTCGCGCCAGGGAGCATGGCCGCACTTTTCCAGCAAAATAAAACGAAAATTGACCAGCGCCGCGGTCAGGGGATCGCGAACCCCCTCGGCCGGGTGCGGATCGTAATCGCCATGAATAGCCACCACCGGGCATTGAATTCGCTGCGCCAGCGGCAGCAACATTCCGTCTTTGCGCAGCGCCGATGCCTGTTTCCACACCTGTTTATAAATGGAATAATTATAATCAACAAGCTCGGTAATCCCCGGTTCATTGGCCAGCAGATTATATGCGTCGATCTGGGTGTATAACATTCCCAGCCAGGCAAAGATCTGGTTTTTTTCTTTGATAAGAGGACTGGCTAACTGCCGGTGCAGCGCATTCAGTTCCGCGCGCCCGGCATCATCCAGACGCGATAAACGCTTTTCCGAGATTTCAGTAGTGTAATGCGCACTAAAAGGCGGGCAACTGACGAGCACCAGCTTTTTCACCAAAAAGGGATATTCCGCCGCCGTCAGGAAGGCCAGCCATGCGCCCCATGAATAGCCAACCAGGGTTACAGGCGGCTCGCCGTGGCGGGTTAACACGGACTGTAATTCCTGCAGCTGACCGGTGAGGGTTTCTGCAGTTTGCAGCGGTTCCAGAATACCATAATTGCCCAGTTCGCGAGCTACAGGCGACATTTCCCCGGCCGCGCCGGGTCCGCCGTGCAGCAGGGCTATGCGGTAAGGTGCAGGGCCATATTTACGGAGATTATTCATGTTGTATATTTCTTTTCATCCCGGCGGCCAGCCCATCAAACGGCCGCCCAGCAGGTGACAATGAATGTGGAATACGGTCTGCCCGGCATCCTCGTTACAATTAAGCACCAGCCGGTAACCGGGTTTGTGCAGGTTGTTGTCTTGTGCAATAACCTGAGCCGCCAGCACAATTTTGCCGACCAATTGTGCGTCTTCCGGTTGCAGGTCGTTCAGCGTGGCAATGTGCTTTTTGGGAATGATGATAATATGCACCGGCGCTTGTGGATTGATATCTTTGAATGCGATTATATCCTCATTTTCATAGATTATTGAGGACGGGATCTGTTTAGCGGCGATTTTGCAAAAAATACAATCCATAGAAACTCCTGTTTAATCTGTATGCAAAATTACTGTAATATGTAGGTCAGCAGGAAAGAAGAAATATGTAAAGAACGAAAACTTGCTTATTTGTGGAAATTTACCAATTTACGTAATCAATTGCTATAAAAAAGTACTATCAGATAAGGAAATTTATTCAAGCTCATGTGCCATATCCAAAATTTTGATTGCAGCGACCAGCCCGGCTGTTTCGCTACGCAGCCGGCGGGGACCCAGATTCATCGGCAGGGCGCCATATTGCAGGGCAAGGGCAAATTCCTTCGCAGTAAAGCCGCCTTCCGGGCCGATCAGCAGCGTCACCTTGTCCGCGGCATTGATCCGTTTATCTATATCTCGCCGGGTTTCGGGATTGCTTTCATGGGCAATAATCATTAAATCCTTGTTATATAATTCCAGGGCAGCGGTGTAAAGAAGCGGCGGCAAAACATCCGGGCAGCGGCTGCGCCCGCATTGTTTCATGGCGATCAATGCTTTTTTACCCCAACGGTTACCACGCGTTTCCGGGGAAACGATGGAGCGCGCGGTAATGATGGGCTGGAAGGCAGAAATGCCAATTTCTGTGCCTTTTTCCACCACCAGGTCAAAGTTGCTGCCTTTGGGGACGGACTGGGCCAGGGTGAGGTATAATTTGGGTTCCCCGGCGTTTAACTGTTGTTCGTTGATGCCGGCGACAAGTTGTTTGTTGTCTGTAGAAATGATCTTGCCGCTAAATAAATTCCCCAGCCCATCCACAGCTTCGATGGTGTCGCCGGGTTTCATGCGTAATACCCGCACCGCGTGGAGGTACTCTTGATCATTCAGAATAAAGCGGTCGCCATGAACATTTTCCGGTTCCACATAGAATTGTTGAAAGTGAGCGCGCGTCAAAATGCCACCCCCATATCTGCAATGAACTGTGCCTGGTATTCGGAATTAAAGGCGCATTCCAGGCGTATTACCTGAACATAAGGAAGATGAAAATGCAATCCAGCGCCAAGCCCGGAAAGCAGCGTCTTTTTGGTCGGGTTTTCGCCTCTTAGCCAGGCAGCGCCGGTGTCGTAAAACAAACCGCCGCTTAATCCAAAGGGCAGGTTGCTGCTATA
This sequence comes from uncultured Cytophagia bacterium, assembly GCA_964399735.1. GTDB lineage: Bacteria > Zhuqueibacterota > Zhuqueibacteria > Residuimicrobiales > Krinioviventaceae > Fontivivens. Next base: position 14,006 of record CAYNSO010000085.1, on the reverse strand, counting down.
GGGACCCAGATCGCCAATAACAGGGCTGAGGTCGTAATACCTGATCTTGATGAGCGGAAAACGGATTTCCATGCTGCCCAGGAAACGGTTATCGCCCTCGCAAAGGGTAAAGAATTCGCCACGCACGCGGGTGCTGTAGCCAATATAGATGTGGTCATAAATCGGCGCAGGGTTATGCGAAAGGTCGCACATAATGCGGTATGCCATAGAGACCTGTTTATAAACCGTGTGATACAGCCGCACATCCGCACCGTAGCGGTAATAATTGATCTGTGATTTGTAGCGGGTATTATTGATATACAAATCCAGCAACCCGCCTTTTTTGGGATATTCATAAAGATCACGATGATCCCAGCGAAAAGCCAGGCCAACCGAGGGCAGATGATCGACGCTGTTGCCGGAATGAGTAATGGTTTTGAATTGCGGGGGCACGCTGACTTGGCGGTAGCCAATTGTGGTAGCAGCGTTTATATGAAACCCCCATCTTTTACCAAACGAAACCTTGACTCCCTGATGCTTTTCATCAAAATCCTCCAGGTAGCTGCTTTTATTGCGTATTTTATAAGAATAGGCGCTGGTCTGAAAATTAAACTGGCGTTTGCCGCCAAACCAGGGATTAATATAATTGAATTGCATCCCCGGATCATATCCCAGCCAAAAAGCGGCAATAATATTGTGGCTCAATCCCCTGAAATTTTGATGAATGATACCCGCGCCATACGAAATCTTGCTCCAATCCCGGTCATTGATATACAGAATAGGGTAGGGGAATAAATACCAGCGTTCCGCTACAATAACGTTGAGGATAATGCCTTGTTCGGTAAAATCGGGTATAATTTCAACACGAGTGAACAATTGCAAGTTTTGAATCCGCTCGCGGTCTTTATGAATGCGCTCCGGGTCAAAATCGTCGCCAATGCCGGTTTTCATTTCGCGCAGGATAATTTGCTCTTTGGTTTTGGTATTACCGCTGACAATAATATCAATGATCTGCAGTGAATCCGACTCGGCTTGCAACGGAATAAAGTCCTGGCTGAGCAAGGGATTGCACATTATACAGAACAGAGTTAATGTATACAATAAGATTTTGTGGTTGGTTTTCATCCGGTTCTATATTTTGTTTAGAAATCGTAAAGTGATGCGCCAGTTATCCTGGTTGTGCAATATCTGCCGGGCAAAGTCGATACGAAATATCCCGTCGGCAAGGATCAATGATAAACCCGCATCCGTTAAAATATCATGGGCGGTCAATCCCTCAAAGATTGAGTGTTTCACATTATGCGAATACCAGGCATCACCGCATTCAATAAAAATAGCAACCGAGGCAGCATCGCCGGTGGGGAATTTATCCAGGGGCAGAAGGCGCGCCGGTTCGCCGGCAAAATCCCAGGTGAGCCGGGCATAAACCAGATTTTGTCCGGTGCGGTAAAATTCAGGGTAGGCGCTGAGTGTACCGATGCCGCCAATAGAAAGCAGATGCTGCGGCGCCAGGCTGCCCTGCCGGAAACCCACAAGGGTGTTGACAACCAGTTTTTGCTTGCGGAATGCAGGAATATAGTGCGCAAAAGTGAGATATATGCCGCTGGTATGGAAATCACCCATGGTTTTTTCTACAATGCCTTCCAGATAAAGTCCTCGGGATGGGGAAAACAGGTTATCGCGGTTGTCTACCAGAAACATAAAGCGAACACTTTTTTCCCGGCCCATAACAATAGCGGGGTTGGGGCGGAATCTTTTGTTACCGGCATAGAGCGTACCGGCAAAATTTGTAGTTACCGGCATACTGATATAATCGTATTCTGCATATTCTACGCGGGCATAATGAACGCCAAACACTCTGTTTTCGCATAGCGCTCTCCAACCCTTGCGGCCGTAATAATTATAAAAATCTTCACGCATCAATATACCGGCTACGGTGTTCTCGAATCTGCCAATTTTCCAGTTATCCCGGGTTGTGGTTTCACGGAAATATTCTGTTTTAAGCAGAAATTGTTGGTTGGTAAACGTAAACCAGCGCTGCAGGGCGATGTTATATTGCCAATTGCGGTATTTACTGCCATAAGCGCCCTGAATATTGGTGATGACCGGCCAATATTGATGATGACGAAAAAAAGCTCCGCCATGAAATACCACACCTTCCACCCGGTTATAATGCGGCCGGGAATAGAAATCAATAATCTGGTAATCCATCAGGGGATCATTATCAATTTTTTTATAGCCGAACTGCGCTAGAGAATCGGTTATGCAAGAGAAAATCAGCAGCGCCGTTAGCAAAAGGCAAAAATGGATGCTTGAGTTTTTCATAGATTGGATACGATTATTTTCATGTTACTTTCAAGGCTGATTGAGAAAACCTTGATTATTCCGGTTTTCTGAAATGAGTACAAGAAAAAGTGCAGCACACCTTTTCGAAAATTCCATGAAAAAAAACTCTAATGTAAGAGGCAAGGTTTTTGCGAATTCATTCTGTAATTGAAATACTCTTTTCGATCAAGAGCTTTTAATACCGCCTCATAAAAAGGAAAATACATAATGTTATTAAATAACTGCCTGTTGTTTTCAAAACATCGGCCTACAAATTATGCAAAACTTTACAAAGGATCACTTCGCTGCCATAATCGTGAAATTGATATTTTACATCATCCATAAGGGTTTTTACAATGAAAATACCTCGTCCACTGTCCTTGTATATATTTTCCGGTTCCACGGGGTTGGCAACATCGTCGGGTACAAATCCCTGGCCTTCATCGCGTATATGGATTCTGATAAATTTATCAGAATAGACAAATTTTATAAATACTTTTTTATTTTTATTTTTTTTATTCCCATGGATAATTGCATTGGCAACAACTTCGGTGACGGCAATTCCCAAATTATCGCGGTCGTCTTCCTTTAATCCCAGTTTTTTAGCCAGCTTGTCCGTTTCTATTTCCACCTTATGAATCTGAGCGGGATCGCTGGGAATAACCATTTCCAGAACGTTATCTTTTTGGCGTTTCAGAAAGAATTTGAACTTTAACCAACCCATGGGAAATCGTTCCTGTATTGTTTAACGGTCCATTTTATCCGGCCAATGCCAGAATAATTTTTGATGTAATATCGCCGGACATAATATACTAAAAATTCTTAAATATTCATTCATGTTATGTTAACAGTTTTACAATAAAAAAAATGCCGTGTCTCCTTGAGGAATCATTTTAAAACGACCAGTTGAGTAAAAACTGAATATTATTAATATAATATTTTTCCCCATTTTGCGGTTTCACCCGGTAACGAATGGCATCAAACACAAAGCGCAGTCTGGTGGTGGGTGAATAGAACAACCGCAGTACCGGGCCCTGGCTGGTATAAACCCCGACCCTGGTTTTCTTTTCCATACCCGGGGTGATTATTTCATGCCGCCATTCTTCGCGGATAAAGCAGGAATAACCCGGGCTAATACGAAAACCTGGCGCAGGTTGAAAATTCCAAATAAAATGAAACCACTGGTTGCGTCGGGTGGCCAGTACCCGTTCTGTCCATTCATCCCATGAAAGCTGGCCGTTTTCTTCCAGTTGCAGACGATAATTAAAAGAAAGAATAGAGCTGCCGGTTAGTTGGTATTGCAGGGAATCATCCATCGAGAACTTGCGAAAGACAAAACTTTTGGTTTGTAAACCCGGATCTTCAAAATCATAATCGACATAATTAGCCAGAACTTCAAACGCCTGGGTAAATTTAAATGTTTTTGCAGGAGCGTACCTGATAAAAGGCCGTACCATGAAAATACGGTTCCAATTATTATCAGCGCTTCGTTCGCCAAAGATATAAACAAGATGATATAAATTAACACTCGCTTGTAATTCACCCGTCAAAACCGGGCTAAAGCGATGGATACCAACAATCCGCGAATTGATGCGTAATTCATCGCGGTCGTCAAAATTATTTGTGTCCGGGGTGTCATATTTATATTTGCTGATGGAGAGATAACTGTACAGGGAGTCTTTCCGGGTAAGCGGCGTACTCATACCGGCAACCAGCATCAGGCGGCTGCTTTCATTGTCCGGGGTGATGAATGCCGTACGCCCGGAAAAAGGCACGCTGGTATCGGTGTCTATATCATAAATTTGTTTTTGCGTCCACCAGGAAAACTGTAATTGTGATTTGAGCCGGTCACGGCGCAGGTTAAAAATTGCATCCTGGCTAAAGCGTTGATCGCTACGGTTGCGGCGTTTTGCTTCAACATTATCTACGGTTGACAAGATTTGAACATCCTTGAAATACAGCCCGCTGTTCAATTGCATGTTCAGATTATGAGATAGAGCATAATTTAAAACATTATCCAACCCTTTAGCATCTTCGCGCAGGCTTTCAATATCACCGCGACTGGAGGTGTAATTATCGCGGCGTTGGTTGGTGGTTAGCAGCCGCAGAGAGTCTGAGGTGCCGGGGGCAAATTCCCGGTACATTGTATATTGTATATTAAAGTCTTTATTTTGTCGCTGTGAAAATTGATCCTGCCCAAACAGGACATTCAAGCTGTTTTCGTATTTTTCCCATTCAAATTTACCGGCATCAGCAGTAAAAAAATAGTTATATCCCTTGTCATCACGGCGGTAACGGGTATCCCATTTCGGCCCGGCCTTGGCAAAAATTCGCAAGTTCGGCAAGGGCGTGTATTCCATGCCAACGCTGCCATGATGTGTACGGATGTCATTGTTAAAACCGGATTGTTTGTCCATAAAAATAAGCGAAGACAACCATGAATGGATTGTAATCCTGGGTAGTAGAATATACCCTACTCTAAAGTTTAAATTTTGATCATCTTTCCATTTATCATTGTCAGAAGATAATTTTAATAAAGATGAAGTGAATTTTTCATTCATCATCACCTGCCAGCGATTGTTGATGACCTGCATTGTGCCGAGATTGTAATTCCAGATATAAGTATTAAATTCCTGCCGAAAGCCGACTTCATTAATGTTTCCTGGCGAAATATATGTACTGTTGCCGATATCCTGCGCTGTTAGCTCTGCAGATGCCGAGACCATTAGAATAGTAATGATTAATAGATTAAAATTTTTTTTTATGTGGTTTATACCGGTCAATTTTTCACCAGGCGCATTCAATGTTGAATCCGGATATTCCCGTTATTTGTTGATTGTGGGCCCCGGTAATTTTTTTAGTAGACCGGAACCTGTGATAACGACAAGGTTTCATATAACCAGAAGCATCTGTTAACGATCGGCAGCCGGTATCAGCTGAAAACCGCAAAGCTAATACCATTAATTGATAAAAATAAAAATGCCAAGTGCAAATAAAGCATTGGCATTGTTATAAAAATAGCTGAATCCTGGACAGTAACAACCGGAGTTTTAAATTATCGCTGTTACATTTCCGGTTAGAGTTTGTTTATCTGATCTTGACAACGACTTCATCTCTGGCTGCCATGCCCAGTTTTCTGGCTTCCAGTTCAAGGCGGTTAAGATCAATGGGGTCGGAAAGAAGCTGAATTTCTGATTTCAAGAAATCATTTTGCTGTTTTACAATGGCAATTTGTTTTTCGAGCTGTTTGCCTTCCTGTTCCAGGTTGTACAGTTTAATGAATCCGGTTTTTCCAAAAATAAAAGAAATAACAACACAAATAAAAGCCCCCCAAAGCAGGCATACCGGCTTGAGAAATGGTTTTACATATTTTGTAATTGTGTTCAAATTCCTCATTTGCAATGCCTTTGTTATGAAAACGGTAAGCACCTCAAAGCCTTGAACGGCTTTGAGGTGGATACAATTTATAATCCTTTTATTATGGATAACCCTGCGAATTTGGCAATTTCGCCCAGGTTTTCTTCAATGCGCAATAGCTGGTTATATTTACAAATTCGGTCGGTGCGGCAGGCTGAGCCGGTTTTTATCTGTCCGGCATTGGTGGCAACAACAATATCAGCAATGGTGCTGTCTTCGGTCTCGCCCGATCTGTGCGATACAACTGCTGTATAACCGGCAGTTTTTGCCATTTCAATAGCATCCAGAGTTTCGGTAAGAGTGCCTATCTGGTTCACTTTGATCAATATTGAATTGGCAATGCCTTTTTTAATACCCATTTCCAGACGTTTGGTATTGGTTACAAACAGGTCGTCGCCAACGATCTGGATTTTTTTACCCAGCTTTTTGGTCATCAGGTCCCAACCATCCCAGTCATCTTCCGCCATACCGTCTTCGATAGATTTAATAGGATATTTAGCTACCAGTTCCGCATAATAATCAACCATTTCAGCAGGGGTCAATTCTCTTTTTTCAGAGGCAAGAATATATTTATTTTTTTCTTTATCAAAAAATTCACTGGAAGCAGGGTCAAGAGCGATAAATATTTCTTCGCCGGCTTTGTACCCGGCTTTTTCGATCGCCTGCATAATTACCTGCAGAGCTTCTTCGTTAGATTTCAGGTTCGGTGCAAAACCGCCTTCATCGCCAACTGCGGTATTGTAACCTTTGCCTTTTAATACGGATTTCAGATTATGGAAAATTTCTACGCCCATACGCAGAGATTCGGCAAAGCAGGTAGCGCCGGCCGGTTGTACCATGAATTCCTGCAAGTCAACATTATTGTCGGCATGGCTGCCGCCATTAAGAATGTTCATCATTGGCACGGGCAACACTTTGGCATTGGTGCCGCCAATATATTGATACAGGGGCAACCCCAAAACTTCGGCTGCCGCTTTGCATGCTGCCATCGAAACACCTAATATGGCATTGGCGCCCAGTTTGCCTTTATTGGGCGTACCGTCCAGATCAATCATAATTTTATCAATCAATACCTGGTCGGTTGCATCTTCACCAATGATTTCGGGTTTGATGATTTCGTTAACATTTTCTACTGCCTTTTGTACACCCTTACCCATATAGCGATTGGCTTCTTTATCGCGTAACTCAACGGCTTCGTGTTCGCCGGTGGATGCGCCTGAAGGAACAGCAGCCCGTCCAACTACTCCGCTTTCAAGCGCTACATCAACTTCAATAGTTGGATTGCCGCGTGAGTCCAGAATTTCCCTTGCGAATACATCTACTATGGTTGTCATTTTTCCTCCTGAATCATTTCAAACAGCTTGTTAAATCAACACATTTTGGATATTTATTTTAAAATATAATATAACATGTTTTTCTTAAAAGAAAAATAAATATTTATTCTAAAAACCGGAAAAGCAGCAGGAAGATAATACTACTTGTTGCGCAAAAGAAATTAACCAGGTCATTGTTGATCCACTTGTACCCTTTTATATGTATCGTCGATTGCTGACAATGCCGGGTCTTTTCTGTTATTTTATTGCAAACCGGGCATTTGTATTTTGCCTGTATGGTAGCTCCCAAATAGCTGTCCACAAAACTTGCCATTATTCCGGCTATTATAATTAAAACAAATTCCCTGCCGCCAATAATCCGTGTTGAATTATGCGGAGCTGTCAACCAGCCGGAAAGAACCAACGCCAGGGATCCTGCTGCGGCTCCTGCAGAGCCGGTCAGTGTTATCCCGCCGGAAGCGCCTGGCGACACAGGTTTTAAATTGAGAATGGAAACCGGTTTGGTGCGCGATAATACGCCAATTTCCGTCGCCCAGGTATCTGCTGTGACGGCAGCCAAGGCGCCGAGAAAGAAAATATAAAAAATATCCAGAGAGTAATAATTCCATGCCAAAACCAACGCTCCTGCCAGGCCGCCGTTGGCAAGCACCTGCCATAAATCCCTTTTGCCGGTCTTTTCAAATATTGTAACCAGTTTTTGTTTATGACCTTTACCGATGTTGGAAATGATACTGGATGTGATAAAAAATGTTAAAATGGGAATGGTGAACGCCAGTCTGCCGATGCCAAATACAACCACCCCTAATAAAAATGCGCCGATAGCGCCGCCGGTATCCAGAAATTTAAACCGATATGACAGGATTGCCATCAACAGGGAGAGCGCTATTCCCAGGGTGAAAAAAAAGGCGTCGGTTTGGGTATGATAATACAGATAGTGCATGGTGAATGCCGCACCCAGGGGAACGGTCAAATTATCGGAACCATACAGGGAAATGATTTCGCAAGCAGTAGAGATAATAGCCACTAACGCCGCATACCAGAGCGCCTGTAAAAGCGAAAGCTGGATTGTTGTAAATTGCGGGAGGAGAAGCGAACAAATTGTTACGATTACAAAGGTTGCCAGAAACATGGTAATAGAACCCTGCACCGATTTTGCTTCAAAACCAAAATCCAGATGGATGGGATGTTGTACTTTTTCCCCGACAATGGAAGCGAGCGCATCGGCGATCGCCATGATCAGCATGGCAGTGACCAGGATCAGCTTGTCAGTATCCCATAACAACATCACCAAAATCACAAACGACAGGGGATAAAAAACAGTGCCATACGAGCGCCGTTTAGTTCCATGCATGCCTCTGAACAGGTTTTTGCGGATGGCAACCAGGTCGAGAACTGCGAACAAAGTGCCCAGTATCAGCATCGGCCACATGGACTGCAAGGCAAATGGCGTTAGCGAAATCAGAATTCCGGTAGAGATATGTACAAATTTGCGCGATGATTCTGCGTCACGGGGAAACAGTTTGCGCAAAATTTCTGCCAGTATTACCAGTGAAAATAATGCGATAGAAAATAAAACCAGGTAATTCCAGTCTGATCTATTCATATAGCCTGTCTTTTGTTATGGTTACCAGTTGCCTGTGAGTTTTGTTTTGTGGTTACTTTTTGCTGCTGTGGATTCTGTTTCTTTTATGGTCCTTCTTTTAGTTTAATTTTAGCTTGAACAACCGGTTGAAACAGCGCCTGATATTAATAAACCTGATAAAATAAAAATTACAGAAAATTGAAATTTTACTTGACACGGACATACCTGAGACACTTGCAGTATTTTATCCCCAAGTTATCCACATTGTCAATCCGTGTTTATACCCGTCTTTGGTTTCAATTTTGTAAGCGCAATCGTGTATCTGCTTGTTATTTCAGGGTTGTACAAAAAATTTTCGAAAAAAAAATTCGTAAATATTTGCGTGCTGCATTTTTAACTATATGTTTATTATTGTTTTATCTTGTGTTTTTAAAATGACATAAGTTACATAATTTCAAGCTAGTTATCTCTTTTTTTTCGTTCCTTAATCTTGTTTGTCTGTAAAACTCTGGGCGGAAAATAAATAATTTTTATATAGAGTTTTTTCACAAGTTATCCACACTTGATAACTCGCTTTATTTTTAGAAAATTATGTTTATTTTCCAAACGACAGGCTAGTCATGTTTATTTTCTTTAAAATAATCGATGACACGCTGCAGAATTTCATCCAGTTGAACGCGCGGCTGATAACCGATAGCATTGTATGCTTTGGTCAGATCGGGTTTACGGGTGCGCATGTCTTCAAATCCTTCCTCGTACGCTTCATCATAGGGGATGTATTCTATTTGTGAGGAAGAACCGGTCATGGTAATGATTTTTTTCGCCAGGTCTTTAATGCTAATTCCAATGTCATTACCAATATTAAATACTTGTCCAACCGCTGTCGGAGTTTCCATTAATTTGATTGCCGCCTGGACGACATCATCCACGTAGGTAAAACAACGATATTGATTACCATCGCCATATACTGTCAGGGGTTTGCCTTTTAGCGCCTGCTGAACAAAGCGCGGGATAACCATGCCATACCGTCCGGTTTGGCGCGGACCTACGGTGTTGAAAAGACGCATGATCACGGTATCCAGGTTGCGCTCTTTGTGATAAGCCAGGGCCAGAAATTCATCAATCGCTTTGGAGCAGGAATAGCTCCAGCGGCTTTTGGTGGTGGGGCCAAGCACGCGGTCTGCATCTTCTTTAAAAGGAACCGCTTCGCTTTTGCCATAAATTTCCGAGGTAGAGGTGATTAACACTTTGCGCAGGTAGCGATTAGCCAGCCGCAGCACCACATCAGTGCCCAGAATATTGCGCTGGATTGTTTCAACGGGACTTTTGACAATTAATTCTACGCCCACAGCTGCTGCCAAATGATATATCATATCGCATTCGCTGACCAGTCGATCCATGACTGTTTCATTAAGTACTGATTCTATAGCCAGACAAAAATTATTATTTTTTCGTAAATGGTTGATATTTTCCAGACGACCGGTTGAAAGATCATCAATGACACAAACACTATCTCCGCGGGCCAATAATTTTTCCGCCAGATGCGAGCCGATAAAACCGGCGCCGCCTGTTATTAAAACTCTCACATTGTCCTCCTGTTCGACATTTCTATATATAGCATCAGTTGTTAGTTTTCATTTTTTATATTTTTACGGCGGCCAATCATGATTAACAAGGTAATCAGTGTGTAAATAATGACTGCCTGAACAAGTATAATGATACAGCCGACCGTTGACAACCAGGGCAGCAATATTGCAACGCTGCCGACACATAAACAAACCAGGTAAATAAAAATTACCGCAGCCCGGTGTCCCATCCCCAGTTCCAGCAGCCGGTGCGAGAAATGGCATTTATCACCGATAAATAACGGGCGGCCTTCGCTCCACCGGATAAACATTACGGAAAAAGTATCATATAGCGGAATAGAAAGTATCAAGATCGGCATAATAACCGGAATAATGCCGACGCTGGTGTTGACCACATAAGAACCCATAACTGTCAGCGAGCCAAACATAAAACCGAGGAACAGGCTGCCGCTATCGCCCATGAATAATTTTGACGGGTGAAAATTATAGAGCAGAAACCCCATACTGGCGCCGGCCAGGGCCATTAATACAAGGGCGAAAAATACCTGCCCCTGCAGCACGGCTACAGTAAAGAATAAAAGTGCGGCAATTATAGAAATACCGGCAGTCAGGCCGTCCAGGTTATCTAACAGGTTAAAACCATTGGTAATACCCACAATCCAGATGGTGGTTATGATAATATCCAGCGTATGCCCGGGCATGAACTCGGTGCGCACTCCGAATATTGCTACCAGCAAGGCAATTAGAAACTGGATCAAGAATTTGAGTTTCCAGGATAGTTTTCCTTTAAAGATATCATCCAGCAATCCCAGCAAATGGATCATAAACCCGCCGGCGATAATGACAATCAGGCGTGGTAGTACATTATTTAAAAATGGAAAGAGCTTGACCAGGGACTGTAGCTGATTTTGCATCAGTGGATGGTTTAATAACAAAGAAAAACCGATTATGTTACCGACAACGGTAATAAAAAAAGCGCTGAAAATACCAACCCCGCCCATCAGGGGTTTGGCAATGTGATGAATTTTGCGCTGTCCGGGTCTATCGACCACATTCCATTTATATGCCAGTTTGATGATCAGAGGGATGAGCAGGGCCGATATAAGAAAGGCTTGCGTAAATACCAGACCATAAAGTAAATATTTCATTCCTGTTCACTCCTTTTTTTTTGAAATAAACAAGTTAATATTTTTTCCAGTTCCAGGGCTTTTTGTTTTCTTGAAAAGTGTTTTTCCACCATTATACGGCCAACCTTGCCCATGTGCGTACATAATACGGGGTCCGCTTTCAGACGCAGGATGGCTTGTATCATTTGCTCTGTGTTTTCCGGTTCCACATAGAGTCCGGCGCCGGTCTCTTCCAGTATGCGGCGCGCTTCGCCATCCACGCTGAGAATAACCGGTCGTTCGCAGGCCAGGCAATCGAACATTTTTGAAGGCAGGGCGCCGAGGAACAGGTTGTTTTTTTTCAACGGCGCCAGGCAGCAATCCGCCGCGGAAATATAATCCGGAATTGCTTCCCTGGCTATTTCGTTCATCAGGGTCAGGTTAGTCAATGCTTTATCTTGCTTTAATTTTTGCACCATAGCCTTGACCGGCCCTTCGCCGATAAAGACAAAATGAATATCATTTTCCGCTTTTAATTTTTCTGCCACCTCGACCAGTTGCTCCAAACCCTGGGCAATGCCGAAAATTCCGGCGTATAAAACCACGAACTTGTTTTGCCACCCCAAGGTAGTTTTCAGCGCTGAGCCGCGATTGTAAAACAAGTCCGTATTGGCGCCGTTTTGCACCAGGTGTACGTTATGATAGCCGCGTTGTTGCAGTCTGGTTTTAATGCCGTCAGTGACTGTTACCAGTATGGCGGCTTTTTTATAATAATAATTTTCCAGCTTTTCCGACCATTTGATCATCCAGAAATTGCCAAGTTCGCCCAATATTATAGCCGATTCCGGCCACAGATCGCGTACTTCAAAGACAAATTTGGCATTTTTCAACCGGCTCAACCACAACCCGGCAACGCCGACAAAGAAAGGGGGCGAGGTAGTATAAACGAGATCAAATGGCCCTTTGATAAAAGAACCGAACAAACCTGCCGAAAACATAAAACTCAAATATAAACCCATGCGCGTGAAAAAATTTTTATGCGGTCGGGCAAATACCCAGGTGCGGTATATATGAATGCCCTGCCAGACCGTATGTTCCACCAGCTTGCCCTTGTCTTCCGGGGTGATGATCCCTTTCGGGTGGTTGGGGAACTCGGTCAAAACAACAACCTCATGCCCAAGCTTTGCCAGGTTGGTAACCATTTCAACAGCGCGGGTCTGCGTGGCGCCGATCTCCGGCGGAAAGTACTGGGAGATATAGAGAATTCTCATGCTTGTTTCGCGCCTCCGGGTTTGAAATAGTAACCGGCCAGAATAGCGGCATAGATAGCATAAGATGTGCTTGTGGATATGGCGGAACCCGACAAGCCCAGTTCGGGAATAAGAAGAATATTTAAAATGATATTAACAACCAAACAAATGAGCGGCGCAATAACAGTGATGCGTGGAAAACCGCGCGCCCATAGTGCGATATTGATAATTTTTGCCCCGGTCATCAGCGCCGCGCCGGGCAGCAACCACATCAGGGCAGGCGCCGAGGCTGCGAAATCTTTTTTAAAGAGCAAGACAATCAAATCCCGGCCCCAAAAAACCATGAACAGGGAAAATACAATACTAACCGACAATACAAAAGCCAATACTTTGAGAGTTAATGACCGGTTTTTTACCTGGTTATCGCCGGTAATTCTGGGAAAGATCACATTGCCGGAGGTGTTGGCGAGTTTTTGCAATAGCTCGGCGATCAGCACGGCGATGGAATACAAGCCGGCTGCGGAAACACCCAGGTAAAGATTGATCAAAATAATATCGATGCGAAACAGTAAAAATAATGAAATATGCGATACCGTAGCTTTGGCGCCGGCATCCCAGCTCTGCCGGGCTAATCTTTTGTCTGTATGGATTGTTTTTTCCTTTCTCAGGAAAAAAGTAAATATAATGATCAAGACAATCATTACCGACCAGGTATAATTCAGCAATACCTGGGTGGATGAAACCTTGTCCGCCCATACCAGCAGTAAATTTGCAGCCAGGTATAGCACGAACGGCAGCGCCAGAAAGATATTGTAACGGTTGTATTCTTGTCGGCCCAGCAGAATGGCGTTAACGCTACGCAACGCGATGAGAAATGGCACAACCGTGAAAGAGATAAAAACCAGGGTGTGCGACAAACCGGGAAATAACAATCGAACCAACGGGTAACCAAACAGGCCGATACAAAGGAGCGCAACGGCCATGATGATATTGTATACCACCAGGTTGCCGAACAGCAATGGAACGTTGCGTTTATCCTTACTGGTAAGATAGGTATTGGCGCGGCTTAAACCGTCGCCGAGCACCAGGCTTAGAATGGTTACAATGGTCATACCCAGCGAGTATTCACCCCGGCCTGCAACACCCAGCAAGCGGGTGATGACAATGCTGTTAACAAAACCGACAAATATAACAACGCCTTCGGCTAGAAAACTGGTGGTGAAAATACGCAGCAGGGACATGTGTGGTTGATTGATTCCTGTTTAAACAGAGTTCTATTATATAAAGTATTAAATTTACTGGATTTTTTTGGCAATTCAAAATTATTTGTACCCCAGGCAACGATTGACTGTCGGCCTCAACCCCGGAGCGCCCCGGCAGCATTTCAGTGTGGTCCACCTGGGGTATGGGGCTGCTATAAAGGAAAT
>CAYNSO010000084.1:13372-16784 GCA_964399735.1 uncultured Cytophagia bacterium | reverse complement strand
AAGAATGCTTTGCCCGGACAGAAAGAACGAGATATTGGCAGCACTGGCAATGAAAGCAGGTTTCCTAACCCAATTTTTTCTCATTTCCTATTCCAGGGTTGGAAACCCTGGTTCATTTCCCAGCGCCGGGATATGAATCCCGGCGCGATCAGATATTCAGCGCCGGTCGTCGAGTAGGGCCGAAGATGAATTACAGAATAGAACAAATACAGAAATCAAGCACAGAAACCAAACCCGGCGCACTTCCGGCCCGTATCGAGACGCCTACCCAAGTCTAAACTCTGCGAAATAGCCGAGAACCGACTCCTCGAAATGGTTCTCCCTTGCAGAAACAGAGAATGAAAAGATTCCTCGTCGCTTTGCTCCCCGGAATGACATGAAGGACTTTTTTTCTCATACTTGTAGCTTATTTTATATTTTGGGGGCTGTTGATACAGCCCCATTAACATGCGGAACTGAGCGAGGAGGAATCTATTAGCTCATTGCCACGTCATTTATGACGTGGATTTCAAAAATTAAACAAAAATGGCTTTAGTCAAACACTCACTTGAGCTAAAGCCATGTTTTAGTTTTATTTATTCCACAACCTGAAGGTCGTGGCAATGATAGAGCATGCCGAAAATCGGTTGTCGGGAACAGATTTTGCACGTTAAATGCTTTTACCAGGGAATCGCTTGTTTATACATTGGCGCCGGGTTATATAAAATTTATTTATTTGTAATAAAAAATTTTTATATTAAAGCTACAATACTGTCGAGTTCTGCTATTATATATTTCAACCAAATTATTATTAAAGAAAGAACAGATATGAAAGCATCGCGCAGGGAGTTTATTAGAAATATAGGTTTGGCAGGATTGGCAACTATGACTTTGCCCCGCCGCCTTGTCAGCAATAACGGGCCGGAATTGTCAGAATCAGGTCAAGAAAAAAAGTTAACGATTTTGTTTCAGGGTGATTCAATCACAGACGGTAACCGTTCGCGTGATAATGACTGGAACCATGTTCTGGGGCATGGTTATGCCTTTTTGATTGCCAGCCGGCTTTCATACGAATATCCCGATCAGCATTTGCTGTTTTATAATCGCGGTATCAGCGGTAACCGAATTTGTGACCTTGAAGCTCGCTGGCAGCGTGATGCTCTTGATCTCAAACCGGATGTCCTTAGCATTTTAATTGGCGTTAATGATATACAGGCAATGGTGCGCAATAATAACCCGCTATCCATTGAACAGTTTAAAGAAGCTTTTACCCGGATACTGGATAAAACCAAAGCCGCATTACCCGATACTCTGCTTGTTTTGTGCGAACCTTTTATCCTTTCCGGAGGGCGGGTAAGTGAAAAGACCGAGATCTGGCAGACCGAAATGCCCAGAATGCAACAGGCTGTTCGTAAATTGGCGGATACTCACCAGGCAATTTTGATCGAATTACAAAAGCCATTTGAACAAGCCTGTCAACAAGCTCCGGTTGAATACTGGATTTGGGATGGGGTGCACCCCATGCCGGCCGGGCATGAATTAATTGCCAGGCAATGGATAAAGCAGGTACGAACAAAGCTGACTTTTATCAAGGAATAGGTTATCGAAAGACTAGTACCAAAAAAAGTATAACCGGTTTTCCGGTCGGGGCTTACCAAACTGGTTGTAAAAACCAGATTCTTGTCTGTATTCAGGAAGAAATGTGAACTGATGGTTTTGTTCTATCATCTTGTAACCTTTGCGGGTTTTTAGCTGTAAAGCAGAGGGACGATGCTATTGATGAATTCTGGATTCAGGTTGGCTTTGCAAGCCGGTTTTTTTCCCGAACTGTGCAGGCGCTTGTGGTTCTATCTCTTCCGACCTGAAATCGTAAGTGCAAGAGAGGGAAAACAGGGGCAATACAAGTCATTTCTTCGGTTGATATTCCGATTTATAATCAGTAAATTATTAGTTTCAAAGCAAAAAAGTTTATTTTTAATATTTCAGAAAGATGCAGGATAAAATTGTCCCCAAAACACCGTGACCTGACAGACGGGCACGTTAGTAAAAATTTGTGGTACCTGGCTGTTCCCATGATGGCCACTAATGCTTTGCAAACATTGTTTAATGTAGTAGATATGATGTTTGTCGGTCGGTTGGGCGCTGCCCAGGTAGCGGCCGTTTCGATTGTCGGCATTATTTTAATGATTCCCTTTGCGCTGGTGTTAGGAGTAAGCATAGGCAGCGCTGCCATGGTATCGCGATATTTTGGCGCTAAAGAATATAACCGTGCCGGCCATGCTGCGCAGCAGTCCCTGGTGACCGGAATTTTTGTGGGAATGGGGCTTACCGCGCTGGGTTTGATTCTGGCGCCATATTTAATTAAATTGTTTGGCGTAGAAGCGGATGTATATCAATTGGCGGTGCTGTATTTAAAGATCATGTTGATTTCCACAGCGGCAATGTCGCTGCAGGTGATGACCGCCTCGGTTTTTCAGGCAGTAGGCGACGCCGCTACTGCGATGTGGATCAACGTTGGCGCGGTATTGCTGAATGTTGTGCTCGATCCCTTGCTGATCTTTGGACCAGGTATCTTTCCGCGCTGGGAAACTGCCGGGGCAGCCTGGGCCACGGTTATTGCCCATTGTTTCGGCATGACTATCGCTCTGTTTTTACTGTATGGTAACAAAACCCATTTACGGTTAAAGTGGGAAGGCTTGCAGTTTGACTGGTTGCTGATCAAGCGCATTTTACAAATCGGCTTGCCCGGTTCTCTGCAAATGATGCTGCGCAGCGCTTCGAACATCATTCTGATGGGAATCGTTGCCGGATTTGGCACTTTTGCTGTGGCTGCGTTCGGGATTGGCATCCGTGTGGACATGTTGGTGCTGATGCCCGGGTTTGGTCTTGCCGCAGCAACCGCAACTTTGGTGGGGCAAAATCTGGGCGCCAAAAAGCCGGAGCGCGCTGTAAAAAGCGCCTGGATCGCCTCTTTTTATTATGTTTTGTTTATGCTGGCTACTGCTGTGTTGTTTTATATCTTTGCCAAACCGATTTACCAGATGTTTAATGAACACGTGGAAGTGCTGGAGATAGGGCGGGGGTATATACGGACGCTGGTGTTCTCTTATCCGTTTTTGGCTGTCAGTGTTATTCTGCTGCGTGCACTGGGCGGCGCCGGGGAAACAGTTATGCCGATGCTGATTACCGGGTTGACGCTATTTGGACTGGCTGTGCCGCTTTCTTTTATTTTTCCACGCATTTTGGATATTGGCGTGCAGGGTGTGTGGCTGGCGATTGTGGTTTCCAACCTGGCAAGTGCACTGCTGGGGACGATTATCTTTGTGCGCGGTAAATGGAAGCACAAGGTGGTGTGAGGGATGATAACTTTGCAAGCCTCCGGCTGAGAAGCGGCGGAGAGATACGGGCTTGGCAGAAAAAAGCCGATGATATT
>CAYNSO010000084.1:0-13272 GCA_964399735.1 uncultured Cytophagia bacterium | reverse complement strand
GATATTCAACCCGGAAAATCACTTTTCCATCCACCCAACCACCCGGCAGGGCGAGCCGCTGCCGCCGGGAATGGGTAATGCGCCGATGAACAGGGTCGCCCCGGTCTCCGGCAGGGCTGTCAGGTTGGTCAGGTTTTCCAGGTGATAGCTATTTGCAGCGCACAGGGCTTTGTTGGCGGCAAAGTCTTGTGACAAGCCGCCGTCGATGCCGGCCGTGTCGATGCCGACGCCGGCGACGTGACGCTGCACCGCCAGGAACTGCGCCTCTTCCACAGAGATACCGGGAAAGTGCATCCTGTTTTTCACAAAACCAAAGTAACGAGCGGAATTATGCCAATATTGTGACCAGCCGGTACACACCAGCGCCACACAATGAGGCGGAACCGGACCGTACTGCTTTTCCCAAGCCAATATATCCTGCACAGTCAGCAAATAATCCGGATTAGCTATGCAGCGCCGGGAAATGTCGATTTTGACTGCCGGCAACACCAAATCCTGCGCCGGTATACCTGCCACATCTGTTCCCTGCGGATTAAAATGGATTGGCGCACCGATATGTGTGCCGCAATGCTCGCTGCAGGAAACTTTATTCATGGTATACCCGTCTTTGTGCAGTGTACTGTGCTTTTCCAGCACAAAAGCCGGATCGCCGGGCCAGGTTGGCATGCCCGGTGTGAGAGGATGGGATAGATCAACAAAATTATGATCCATAACTATTTCATTCTTTTATAATTGAATAATAATTGCCGCAACATCAGGCGCTATGGAAAAGTATCATACTACATTTTAGCAATACAAGCGCTTCCGCATGGCATTGAATGGCTGGGCGATCTGGTTTTTGTACCTGACATGACCTGTTCTTTGAAATTAACTAAAAATTCTTCAAAATCAATTTGGAATACACTGAAAAACACCGCGTCATGATTTTTGTTGTTTAAAAGTTGAATCATATAATCCTGAAACTTTTCCATACCATACGATTCTACAAGGTAATCTACAATACAGGCAAACTCTGAATATAGAAATGAAATTTTGTTTATAACAGCAGGCATGGCCCGGCCTTCATTTATGGTTTTGTAGTGTTTTGGATGGAAAAAGTAACCGCGCCGGATGTATTCAAAAGTTTCTTCTTTATCAGGGTACCAGGTTGTGCCCATCTGGTTGGCGCTATAAACGGCGATTCCTTCAAGCAGCCATTTGGGATACCTGAAGGAATGATAAATTCCTGCATGTTGATACAGTAATGAATGGGATAATTCATGCTTTATGTAAATTTCCATAGAGATCAAACCCTCATTGGCTTCAACCAGTGCCCATGGAGATACCACGATATTGCCATTGTAAAAAGCGCAAAACCTGGCCCTGGATATTGAACGTTGCGCAAAAGTTTTTTCACTTTTAAACAAGAACACTCGAGGTTTTCTTTTAAACGCGAGTTTATGAAAATTTTCAACAACAGGAATCAGGCAATCTATTTGTTCATAGTTACAATATTCAGAGCCCTTTTCAACATAAACGATTATATTGGTTAATTCCTTTTTTTCAAACCCGGTAACGATCAAAGAATATGGAAATAGCTTGCCGAACAAAAAGCTGTATGAAATTATAACAACAATGATTACAACCAGAACAAAAATGACTATTTTCCTCATTAATATCTTTCCAATTATATCAGTTTATATCAGTCCATCTTTTTTAGCGGATAGTTATTTTTTGTTTGTGTATAGCAATTTTGTTTGATTTTTCATCATAAATTTGCAGGGCAATAAAATAATCTCCGGCCGGCAATTCCAGTTTAATCACCTGGCTGATGCGGGTCTTTTTCAATACAGCTTTTGATGGCGCTGTAACATGTTTGGGTTGCTCGGTAGTAATAATTTTAACAAACTCGTGGTTAAAAACAACATACGTTTGTAAATACTCTATAAAAAATTCTTCCTTTCCCTCGCGAAAAACAAATTCACTAGCCGGCATCTGGTATTCCAGCAGCGCACCGGATATTTGCGAATTAACTTTGACTGTAAATTTTTTTATGGTTTTTTCCCGTGGTTTGTAATTAAACACAAATTTGGGAGTATAGATCAAATCATAACTGGCTTTTTTATCGAACACAAATGGTCCGACCCTTTTGCCCATTCGTGGATTGAGGAAAATTGCCCGGCCAAATATATTGGTTACATTCCGCCTGATTAAAAGTTGCAGATAATCATACTGCGGATAGTCCCAAATTTCATCAAAATCATTAATCATAATGTCAGCCGGTTTGCCATATTTAATGTAAACTTCCCCGCGTGCATCCCATGGGGCATAATAATGGCCTTCCAGGTTGTCAAAATAGGAGTAATTAGCGCGGGCATATTGTACTCTGTTTTCAAATTCAATTTTCGCTTCATTAATTTCTGTAATGGGTGTGGGGTCATTCAGCGTCCAAAACTCGCGTAAAAAGCGTTTCTGCCCGGTTGAATCCATCGCCAGATATAACTCGAACAGATCAGTCGGCACAATATGCCACAGGCCAAAATCAAGCAACTCTTTGCTATTCCAGTTATCGTCGGAGCGCACCAGGGACTGGTACTGCGCCAAACTTTTTTCAGCAAAATAGTTGATTTTTTTGCCATCCGGGCCTGGATCGGTTTTACCTTCCTGCATTGTTTGAACAATATTTTTCTCTGTCAACGCCGGTTTTATCACCCGGTTATTTTTCTTCACTTTGGCATCCCGCTCCAACTCTTTGATAAGGAGCTGCGCTTCGGCGTACAAATCCTCTTCTTTGGGAATTTGTTTCAGTACCGGCAAGGCCAACCCTTCGCCGCTTTTTCCAAGAGCAATTGCCGCCAATTGTCGAAACTGGATGTTGGAACTGGCTAGTTGGCCGATAAGAAAAATTTTATACTTTTCATGTTCCGGCAGTAATTTTTCAGCAATGAGAATTTGTCTCAACCTGGCGTCGTCCGACCAGGCGCTTTCCGTTTTCCCGGCAACCTCGTCATAAGCATTAAATGCTTTTCGGGTTTGCCCATCCTTTTTCTCATAACAATAACCAATCCAAAATCGGGATTCGTCAACGTATTTACTTTGCGGATGTTCTGCAAGCAATTTTGTAAATATCTCAATTGCCTTGTCCCATTCCTGTTCAATCGTCTTTTTTTTGCCTTCCAGATAGATAATCTGTGCAGCATGTTCACCTGCCTGCGGCATGACAGTATGGATGGCGAAAAATAAAAGTAAAAGAATCCATAAAGGTCGGGTTTTCATTTTTGACCTCAAATTTACAGCAACATTTCAATTA
This sequence comes from uncultured Cytophagia bacterium, assembly GCA_964399735.1. GTDB lineage: Bacteria > Zhuqueibacterota > Zhuqueibacteria > Residuimicrobiales > Krinioviventaceae > Fontivivens. The sequence continues at coordinate 9,983 of CAYNSO010000084.1, read as the reverse complement.
AATTCCACATGATTTATCTCACTTTTTCATTAAAGAAATGTTGTTCTGGTAGCAAGAACAATATCAGCCTCCTTGACTTTTCAAATCATATCTTTAAATATTTTTTGCATATTTTCCGATTCATTGATCAATTTCAAATTATTGATTGTTTTACTTAATTGCGTAAAAGCATCCTTTATTTCCTGTTCTTCGGTATTGGCAATTTCCAAAAGTAAAAATTCAATTTGGTTCAAAAACACCGAGATATTCTGGTCATTCAACAGAGCGGCTTTTTGCTGAACCAGGGTTGTGTTGGATAATAAATCGCGGGCCAACTGTTTGTTTATAAACAAATCGGTGGCTTGCGGCGAGTCGTTTTCCGGTGTATTTTTGATTGCCAGCAAAAGGATTTCCGACTTTATAAAATAATCAGCCACCATCTTTAGATCATCGGAATTCAGGTTCAAAACAACCACATCGCGGGGCTGATCGGTAATTACCCCTTTTTCCGGGGTATGAAATAGCAGCCTGCCGATAAAAATACCAATTATAATCAAGGCAGCAGAACCGGCCAGCCGTAAAAATGCCGGGTTCAAGCCAAACAGTCGGCGCCAGATATCAGCAAACCACTCGCTAATTTTTGCAGGAGCAGACTTGACCGGGAACAGCTTTTCCAAACGGGTATGATAATTATAGAGAACTTCCAGGGGTGGTTCAGGACGCTGATAGTTTTGCAACAAGGCAGAAACTTGCTGCATTTGGGCAACTTGCTTTGCACAGCTGCGGCATTCGACCAGATGCTGCTCCAAAAGCTGTTTTTCTGCTGCCGGCAGCGCCTCGTCGATATAATCACCCAATTTTGAACGATACTCACATGTTTTCATAATAATGTCCTTGCTTTAAAAAACGTCTAAAGCAATTTTTTTTCTCAAATTTCCCAATGCCCGATGGATGTGGATTCGCACTGTACTTTCTGCGCAGCCCATAATTTCGGCGATTTCACCTGATGTTTTCTGGTGAAAATATTTTAGTACAGTAGCGGTTTTTTGATTTTCTGTTAAATTTTCCAGGGCTTTTCTCAACAGGGCATACATTTCTTTGTTTTCAACGATTTGTCCGGGGGTTGTATTCATTTCTTCATTTTCATAATAATTTTTTTCAATTTCCGGCAAGCTGTCTTCCAAAGACTGATGCGTATTTCTTTTTTTTCTCCGACAGGCATCCAGCGCCATGTTGACGGTTATCCGGTAAAGCCAGGTAGAAAACATGGCGCGGTCTTCGAACTGATCAAGCTTTGTATAGGCACGAATAAAAGTATCTTGCGCCACATCGCGGGCGGTATCATAATCGTTGACCAGATCATAAGCAAGGTAAAGCACCTTCTGCTGATACTTTTTTACCAATGTGCCGAATGCGTTTCTATCGCCGTTTCGGGCTCTATGCAAAAGCCGGCTATCATTTTCTGGCATTCATAAACCTTTACAATTGCAGAAAGTACTCTGACATGCTCTTTTGTTTTGACGTTTGGAAAAGGAATCTGTTTACATATATTAATAAATTACTGAACTAAAAACATAGTAATCATGCTGTTAGAAAAGACGAGGGCGGCTGACTGTAGAAGCAAAAGTTGACGCCTATTCCGGGTTTTTGTAATAACCACCCTCAATCAGGGCAATTAAACCTAGTAAACCTCCCGGCTGATAAAAACTTTCACCGGATTCAAGGCCGGCGCCGGAATAAGGATCATAATATTCATAGATTAAGCCCTTTTCCTGCCACGAATTCAGTAAAATGGTTTTAGATTTTTCTGCGAGGTTGTTTTGTGCCTGGGGAAAGTTATAGTTTTTTAATCCCAGGTAAACCATAAAATTGAACGGCGCCCGGATACATATTTTTGCTGAATCCTCCTGGCTCAGTGTTGAATCAGCAGCCAGTGATGGCAGCGCCCATGTCTTCCAAAACACGTTGGGGTTTAATAAATGCTGTTCAATCATTTGTATCGCCCGTTTTTCAGACGGCGCCCCGGCGATAAGCGGGTAAAAACTGGTGGGGCTAATGTGCATGATCTTTTCTTCAGTATCGGAAAGGACATTTACATAGATGCCCTTTTGCTCATCCCACAAACGCTCAAGGTTTTTTTGATAGCTTTCAGCTCGTTTTTTCAACTCGTTACTTTCCGTTCTTCGGCCCAGAACATTAGCAATTTCTGTTAGCGCCTTGCAGTCGGCAATGTACAAACTGTTAAGCCCAACATCCCACACTTCCAGCAGCTGGGTTTTTTCATTAAAGGGCACGTTGCGAAATATCGGAGAATCGGGCATTTGTGATTCCATAACCGCGGCAGACCAGTTTCCGTTCATGGTATCGGTTACCAGGGTTTCATATTCAATAGATCCCCAGCATAACAAGCCGTCATAATTACGATATATATCCCACCAGCGGTTCCAGGCAAACAGTTCGTCAAAAGTTTGTTCCAGTAACCATTGCTCCCTGTATTTTTGGTACACTTGCCATACAGTTATAGCGCCAATGGGAGGATGAGAGCGATCCCGGCTTGAATACCCGTTGCCCTGTGAAACGCCGGGCACAAAACCGGTTGAGGTTTTTTCATTCAAAATTTCACGGATATTTGCATAAGCGAGGTTCTTGTTGTCAATAGCTGCCATATAAGCGGCCAGAAAAGCATCCCAGCCGTGTAATGCCCAGCCGCCACGTCTACGGTTTTCATTACGGCTAAAAGTGGTAATAACCCGGTCATTTTGCGGATCGTAAATTGTGTTCCAGCCGGTAGCGGCCTGCATAGCTTTATAAACTTCCGCCAGGGCGCCATAGCCCTGCAAGATACTCTGGTTGTGGGCATTGCGCTGGTTTTCAATGATCGAAATAATTTCACTGATATTACGCGCCTTGCCCGTGGATATCCCTGCCGGTATATCCATCGGCATTGCCAGGTAGGGCGATATTACGGGAATATTGGTATCTGTTTGCGGCGGGCGCGTACAATGAATTGAAATGATAGTATCCGGGAAAATGGCCCGAATCATATTATTAGCAAAAGTGACCTGGCCGGGACGATTCCATAATATTCCGGCGGCAGCAACCAGCAATGGAGGTTTTGGTACGGTTTGCAGAGGGGTAATTAACAACACAAAATCGCTTTGTGAAAGAGAAGCGCTTTGGATACGAGCATGAACATTTTGCCAATGTACTTCCAGTTCTGTGTAACTGCCGTCGTAAGCGTGCGCTCCGGGTTTGATGACAACCTCATCGTTGTTGGCGACGAGGGCATTGTAAAGAAACGTTTCTTCGGCAGAATTACTGTCTTTGAATTGTAAATTGATCGCCAGGCCCCGTGGTAGCAGAACATGAGACAGCACGCTTTGCGTATTCCAGGTGTTCCAGCCCCTGGACAGTTTTTTTTGCACGCCGGCATATTCGGCGGTACGGTTCTTTTGTGTTTGTGTGTAACCGGTTATATAAAAAGAAAATAATAATATTATAGTAAAAAGAATACCCTTAAAAGTCTTCATCGCACAACACCCTGTTTTCATTTTAGCCGCTTTCTGCATCTGCTTCGTTATTGGTCAGGATAAAGATACTCCTCTTTTTTTCTGATATGGGCAGGTCAGAAATGCCCGCCGTTAGTTTGCGGGACATGCTTGTATATAAAAACATATATTACATTAATTTATCATAAATATCAAGAAAAATAAATAACTAACGATACTCGCCTGCCGTAATGAATTATTTATATTGGCATGGCAAAAGCGCCTGTTTATTAAACCCGATAAACCATTATCGGTTTCCGTTTTTTTATTTGTTTAATCATAGATATTTCAAGAGCTGAAAAATGCAATTGCTTGATTATTAGGGAAATTATTTTTAAATTAATGTCTAGTCATTTTTTGGATAATCAGCAAATCAGGGTTACAAATTGCAAAATAAAACATTGAAAACTATAGCATTTCAGGGCGCCCGCTATGCCTTTAGTGAAATTGCCGCCAAACAATTTTTTGGCGAAAATATTACCTGTGTTCCCTGCAAATCTTTTGATAATGTATTTGAAACTGTGACAAAGAATCAAGCCGAATTTGGTATCGTTCCGGTAGAGAATTCTCTCACCGGCAGCATTCATCGCAATTATGATTTGTTGCTGGAACACGAGTTGTTTATTGTTGGTGAGGTTTTATTGCGGGTCGAACAGCACCTCATTGCGAATCCGGGCATTGCGCTTGCGGACATAAAAACAGTCTATTCGCATCCCCAGGCGCTGGAGCAGTGCCGGCTGTTTTTGTCCTCTTTGCCAAACGTTGAGCCAATCGCCAGTTATGATACTGCCGGCAGCGTAAAAATGATACGCGATCAAAAAATGTTGAATGCTGCGGCAATAGCCAGCCGTCTGGCCGCCGACACTTATCAAATGCAGATCATAAAAAAAGAGATCGAGGACATTCCGGAGAATTTTACCCGCTTTTTAATTCTGGCCACAGAAGATAAAAAACTGGGAGCGGCTGAAAAAACATCAGTTGTCTTTGCAATGAAAAACATACCCGGCGCGTTGTTCAAAGCGCTGAGTGTGTTTGCCCTGCGTGATATTGATTTGTTAAAAATCGAATCCAGACCATTGCGCGGTAAACCCTGGGAGTATATATTTTATCTTGATTTTGCCGGAAATTTACAGCAGGAGGGTCCGCAGAATGCTATTCGCCATCTCGGAGAGATTACTAACCTGCTAAAAACGCTGGGTTCGTATCCATCGGGCATTTCGGGGAAAACAACCAATAACGAATAAAACATTTTAAAAAGGAGCCAATAAAATGAGCAGTGAAAACAAAGATGCATTGGGTATCCTGGTCGGTGGAGGGCCGGCGCCGGGATTGAACGGGGTAATTTCCGCAGTTACCATCGAAGCGAGACGTCAGGGTTTGGAAGTGTATGGTTTATATGACGGTTATAAATGGCTGGTGCAGGATGATGAAAAAGCCTTTATGGATCATGTGCAGAAATTACATATTCGTGATGTCTCTCGTATTCACTTTGACGGCGGTTCTATTTTACGCACTTCACGCACCAATCCCGCCAAAGTGCCCAATGGCATTACCAATAGCGTGGCTAATTTACGCAAGCTGAATATAAAATATATGGTTACCATAGGTGGAGACGATACATCTTATGGCGCCAGCAAAATTGCCGAAGGCGCCGGCGGCGAGATCAAATTTGCCCATGTTCCCAAAACGATTGATAACGATCTGCCCATTCCGGAAAACACCCCGACGTTTGGTTACCAAACCGCCCGCGATCTTGGCTCTATGCTTATCCGTAACCTGATGGAAGACGCCAAAACTACTGCCCGCTGGTATATTGCCGTAGCGATGGGCCGTCACGCCGGACATTTGGCGCTGGGTATTGCCAAGTCCGCCGGCGCTACAGCCGCTATCATTGCTGAAGAGTTTGGTAATGTTGAACATATTGAATTGAGCAAAGTGTGCGATATCTTTGAAAGCGTAGTGATCAAACGCCAGGCAATGGGCAATAATCATGGTGTGCTGGTCATTGCCGAAGGCGTTGCGGAAAAATTTCGCAGCGAAGAACTGGAAAAAATTCCCGGCGTTAAAGTGGAATACGATGGTTTTGGACATTTACGTCTGGCAGAGGTAGACCTTGGCAAACTTGTTAAAGATGAACTGAAAAGACGCTTTGAAGCTCGCGGCCAGAGTTTAACCATGGTCGAAACCAACCTCGGCTATGTACTGCGTTGTCATCCACCCATTCCGTTTGACCAGGAATACACCCGCGATTTAGGGTATAATGCTGTTCGTTACCTGCTTAGCAAAGAACCCGCTCATCAGAAAAACGCGTTGATCTGCGTCATTAACGGTGAACTGCGCCCCCTGTACTTTGACGATATGATTGATCCCAAAACCGGCAAGACCCAGATCCGCTTTGTGGATGTAAAAAGTGAAAGTTACAGAATCGCCCGCAGTTACATGGTGCGCCTTGAGAAACGCGATCTTGAAGATGCTGAATTTTTAAAACAAATGGCAGCCACTGCGAAAATGTCGGAAAAGGAATTTACCGATAAATTCAGGTGGACAACCGAGTTTTAATTTTTTGCCAGGCGGGGTTCAACCCCGCAATTTTCTTTTTTTCAAGCCCGGCTCCTGCCGGGTTTGTTATTTTTAGAGCTGATAGATAATGTGGACTTGTTGACAGCAGCAGAACAGAGTTTACTTTTTTCCACCCCGATTGGTAACTAGTCGCTATTAAAATTCAAGTAATACAAAGGCGGCAGGGATTTAAGCGCACTGCCGCCATCAAAATCGGTATGCGGCCCTATGCAGCCAATTCTGCTAATTTCCCCAGTACATATTCTTTGGTATCCAACACCAACTGCGGCAGTTTGTTGCCGAACATTTCCGATACCTCGGAATAAGCTTTGATAATGTTTTGTCTGGCGCGTTCCACGCCGGCGGCATCCAGCGTTGCGCCGTCCTGCGGCATCCAGATATCTAAAATACGCTGGCCGGTGTTTTCAACGTTAAAATAATCGGGAATTATACCCAGCTGCACTTTTTTCCAGTCATCCGGGTGCTCGGCATAATAGGCGCCTATGCCAAACGGATCCATTTCCTCGCCGAACAACCGCCCGGTTTTATCATATTCATTTCCGTTTTTTGCGCCTGTTTGCAGACTGGCCGTTGCTTCCTGAAGCAAAGCATACGTTTGCCGCCACACTTCCTTGCGTATCGACTCCCTATCAGTCAGATCATCATCATTATTATCTTTTACTATTTCAGTTTGTTGTGAAACCTGCCCCTTTTGATTATAAAACTCGAACAGACGTTCATTCATCATACGGGTAAAAGTCAATTTTTCTGAATTAAACTCTGTGCTTTTGGTTTCTTTACGTTTATCCTGTGTATCTCTAGTTTTCGATAACGAATCTTGATACGGAGAAACAGATGTTATCTGCATAAATCCTCCACTTCAAATTACCAGCCGCCCATCGGCATACATGTTACTCCATAATGTATATCGACAGGAATATTAAATACTTGAATCAATTTTAAATATTTATCTGGAATTTGCTTTCGGGTGATGATTCTTGTATTAACAACAATATTAAAAACAAACTAAAATGCAAAAATAGTCCATAATAATTTAATTATTTTTTATAATATGGCATTATGAAAAAACCGGGGCAAGAATACGCAATATTTTACAGTACTTTCGCACCCGGTTCAATGTATTTATTTATATTGTTTACGGTCAGGGTTGTACAAGCCGATAGCTGACAAAGGCAAATTCTTTGCTGTCCGGAGACCATGACGGCACATTGATGGTTCCCTGGCCGCCAAATAAATGGGCAATGATCTCCGGTTCGCCGCCCTGCGCCGGCATCATCCGCAAAACCACTTCCTTGTTCATGGGGTGGCCTTCCACAGATTTATCAAAGCATACAAATACCAGCCATTTGTTGTCCGGCGAGGGATGCGCAAACCAGTCGCCATATTCTTCGCCAAAGGTAATTTGTGTTTGCTCGCTGCCGTCCGCCCGCATTCGCCAGATTTTCATCAACCCGGTACGTACCGAATTGAAATAGATATACTTGCCGTCGGGCGAATATTCCGGGCCATCATCAAGGCCGGGTGCGGTGGTCAGGCGCTTTTCCTTGCCGCCGGTGACAGGGATGGTATACACATCATACTCACCATTGCGTTCGGCACAATATGCCAGGATTTTGCCGTCCGGCGACCAGCCGTGCCAGTACGAAGGCGCCAGCGGCGTTACCTGCACCGGGTCGCCACCGGCTGCGGGCAATGTATATATTATAGATTTTCCTCCATCATGCTGACTGCTGATGGCGAGCATGGTTCCATCCGGTGACAAGCCGTGGTCGTTATTACACTGCGTAGCTGCGCCGGTGTTGATTTGTACCGGGGCGCCGCCCGTTACCGGAATGGTATAGAGCAATCCTTTACTGTTAAAAATCAGGGACTGGCCGTCTTTGCTCCAGTTGGGCGCTTCAAAATGCTGTTTGGCGCTGTAGACAATTCGCCGTTGCCGGGTTTCAATGTTGAATATTTCCATGGTACTTTCGATAACCCTGTTTTCTGCAGCTATGGCCGGGGTGGCGCTGAATTCGACATTGGTAAACACTGCTGTTTCCATCACAGTGGAATCGTGTGAGCAGACAAACAAACCGGCATAAACGCTGTCGCTCATATCCACAACAATCGAGCCGACCGGGATATAATCAATATCGTTTTGTGAAACATATAAACTGAATATTGAGCCAGTCTTTTCCAGACGCATGACAAGCGGCGCGGTAAGGGGTGACTTGACTTCCATGGTGGGCCCGCCTTTTGTTTTGCGGTACTGCAGCGATACCAGCCCGTCGCCGGCATGCACCGCCACATCGGCATACGGCGCATCTGCATCCAGGCCAGCCCGCACCATCCAGCCGGCTTTACGGTGTGCGTTAACTCCTTCCGCCGGCCAGTTTATCCTGGTTTTCATAACCAGGTCGCCGCAGGTTCTGGTATACATAAAATGAAAGGCGTCCTCGGTTCCCCATATATTTTCGCCGCTGCCGCTGATAACATATTCATTATTTTTTGCATTGTATTGCCCGGATCCAGCCAGACGGATCTGACCAATATCGGCCTGTTCGCTAAATATTCCCGGTTTACTCCCGCCGCTGCATGAACTCATAACTATAACTCCACATGTTAATATAATTCCCGCTAACCATTTTTTGTATTTCATTATTTGTCTCTCCTGAATATGGTTAATAAAATTCTGTTAATGTTCAACTCGTCTTGCAAATGTTCATCAGGTGCAGTTAACAGGTTGATGACAATAAAAGAAATGACCAGTGGATCTTTGCAATAGTGAGCGCTTGTTGGTAACGGGCAACCCGGCTGTTTCTCCGGCATGGTTACTGTCTGGCAGAAAAATATACTGGTTTTTTTTTTTGTAAATTTTTATGTTCTTTATTATTATCCAGCAAATTTTTTTTATAGCCCCATTTCACTTTCTGCCATGCTGTTTTGTCTATTGCCATTTTTTTGAATAACTGATTTAGCTTGCACTGGCTCGTGTCATTGTCAGCGATTTAAACTACATATTTTTTCAATAACAAGCAACTGCGATTATGTATCAACAAGCCGATCCGGTAACACACGTTAAAGATCCATTAAAGTATGGATTTTTACTCTTGTGAATACTAGTGAATTTTATTACATTTGATTGTTTCGTATGTTTTATTAGCGCACAGGCTGATTACCCCCGGTTTTTTTCAAGTATTTACAAAAATAAAGCGGGGATAGCTCTTTTCTGTGGAATTTTCTCCGGTCATCTGGAAGGGAATGGTTATTGTTAATGATGTAATATCGTGGTGTATTACTTTATAAAAAAAACCTGTTATCGTCCATAAACGATCAAGATACCGGCAAACCTCTAGCTTTACAGCTTTTACCCAACTATCCCGATTCATTTAACGCCGGCGCCGCTAAATCGTTTGTCTTGCCGCGCAAGGAACGGGTTACGGTCACTATCTATAACTTGTTGGGACAGGCTGAAGCGACCCTGGTGTACAAAAAAATTACTGCCGGAAACCATATAATTAACCGGCAAGCGTCCGCAATGCCTTCCGGTCGGTCATTCTACGAATTACAAGCCGGCGCATTAAAACAAACCAAACGGCTGCCATTACTTTAACAAGAAAGGACCTCGTCATGATCGAATGTATTGAAAAACCGAATGAAACCCCTGTTTGTCCCCATTGCAACCAAAAGCTGGACAGGGTGTGGTGCCGACAGATAAGAGGCTTTTTAGGTAAGCGGTATATCTATTTCTGTCCCCATTGCCGCAAGACTCTGGGCATTTCACACCGCAAGGGTTTTTGGATGGGGTGAGCGGTACTTGCGGCGCAGAGTGGAAATTATTGGTTCTATATGCTTTTCTGTGGGTAATTATTTCGATAGAACCATTGTTAAAAG
>CAYNSO010000083.1:0-17040 GCA_964399735.1 uncultured Cytophagia bacterium | reverse complement strand
CTATTGAATAATTTTTGTTACTACTCCGGCGCCAACGGTACGACCGCCTTCACGAATTGCAAACCGCAATCCTTCTTCCATGGCGATCTCGTTGATCAACTCGGCTGTTACTGTGATTTTATCGCCAGGCATTACCATCTCTACACCCTGCGGCAATTCTACAGAACCGGTTACGTCGGTTGTTCTGAAATAAAATTGCGGACGATAACCATTAAAGAATGGCGTATGACGGCCACCTTCTTCTTTGCCCAGTACGTATACTTCGCCGACAAACTTGGTGTGCGGTGTTATTGAACCCGGTTTCGCAATTACCATGCCGCGTTCCAATTCTTCCTTGTCTACGCCGCGCAACAGCAAGCCGGCATTGTCTCCAGCCTGTCCCTGATCCAGCAACTTGCGGAACATTTCTACGCCGGTACATACCGATTTCTTCTTCAAGCCCAAACCAATGATTTCTACTTCCTCGCCTACCTTGATGATTCCGCGCTCTATACGACCGGTGCCTACTGTTCCACGACCGGTGATCGAAAATACGTCTTCTACCGGCATTAAAAACGGTTTGTCTACAGCGCGCACTGGCTCTGGTATGTAGCTGTCTACTGCATTCATCAAATCCAGTATCGGCTTGGTCTTGACCGGATCATCGGAATTCTCCAATGCCTGCAAAGCGCTGCCGGTGATCACTGGTATCTCGTCGCCCGGAAATTCATACTGGCTCAGCAATTCACGAACTTCCAGTTCTACCAACTCTAACAATTCCGGGTCGTCTACCTGATCGGCTTTGTTTAAAAATACTACCAAAAATGGGACGTTTACCTGACGCGCCAACAGCACATGCTCACGGGTCTGCGGCATCGGGCCGTCTGCTGCGCTTACTACCAATATTGCGCCGTCCATCTGCGCTGCTCCGGTTACCATGTTCTTGACATAGTCAGCATGTCCCGGACAGTCTACGTGCGCATAATGCCGTTTGGATGTTTCGTATTCCGCATGGTGTACATTGATCGTTAGTCCACGTGCCTTTTCTTCCGGGGCATTGTCAATTTCAGCATAAGATTTCGCCTGGGCCAATCCCTGCTTGCTTAATACCAGCGTGATCGCCGCTGTTAACGTCGTTTTGCCATGATCTACGTGACCAATCGTACCAATATTCACATGTGGCTTTGTTCGCTCAAACTTTGCCTTAGCCATAAAACGCTCCTCCGAGCTTGCAAATTAATAAGTTTATAAACCAGTTTTTTAAAATCCTGGGAGCCCACGACCAGGATTGAACTGGTGACCTCATCCTTACCAAGGATGCGCTCTACCAACTGAGCTACGTGGGCATACCATCGAGCGGGAGACGGGACTTGAACCCGCGACCAACAGCTTGGAAGGCTGTGACTCTAGCCAACTGAGTTACTCCCGCTTATCACATCTCCAACGCTTGCTTTCTTACAACCAGATCTCTTAATCATCGACAAAAAAAGATCGGCTCAGCAAACTCATTTTCCGCATCCGAGACCGATCAATTTTTATTATAAATGTGGGGAGGGGAGGATTCGAACCTCCGAAGGCTCCGCCGACAGATTTACAGTCTGTTCCCTTTGACCGCTCGGGAACCTCCCCATTTATACGCTTCAGAAGCGAGCCACCAGCAGGAATCGAACCCGCGACGTCCTCATTACAAGTGAGGTGCTCTACCTACTGAGCTATGGTGGCTTGAAATATGTTAAAAGATAACAAGCCTCATAATTTATAACATTTTATTGAAAAATCAAGTACTTTTTTAAATTCATCCCATATTTTTTAATTTTTTATTGTCCAGCGGGTGCCCTCCTTGCCATCTTTTAGCTCTACACCGAGTTTTAGCAAATTTGTACGAATATTATCCGTTAGTTGCCATAATTTTTGTTCGCGTAATTCATTGCGCAGGGTTAAGAGCATTTCAATAAACGGTGCGGCTGAAAAACCGCGTTGTTGACTTTTCAACTCTAAACCCAAAATATCACCAGATAATGTTTTAAAGGTCTGCAGTAAATAACTGCATTCCGTTTTATTCAATTGATCTTCCTGCAACAGTTTGTTAATTTCACGATTATAATTAAACAGCACGCCGATAGCATTGGGGGTATTGAAATCGTCATTCATTTCCTGAACAAATTTGCTGCGGAACCCGTCTGCTATGGTCATAATCTCCGGCCGCATCTCTCCTGCTGCAACACGGTCTTGTTGTTCTATCAGCCTGGATTGGGTGGCGCGCAATCTTTCCAAACCTTGCCCAGCCGCTTCGATAGCATCGTTGCTAAAATCGACGGGGCTACGATAATGGGATTGCAAAATAAAAAACCTGATTTGCTCGCCAGAATACTTTTCCAGGGCAGCGGCTATTGTGGTGAAATTACCCAGCGATTTACCCATTTTTACACCATCAACCATCACCATATTGTGATGCATCCAATATTTTACAAACGGTTTACCGGTTAATGCTTCGCTTTGAGCAATTTCACATTCATGGTGCGGAAACTGGTTCTCCATGCCGCCGCCATGAATATCAATCGTTTCGCCTAAATATTTCATAGCCATGGTCGAGCATTCCAGGTGCCAGCCGGGATAGCCCTGACCCCAGGGACTAGACCACTGCATAATGTGCTCTGAACCGGCTTTTTTCCACAAAGCAAAATCCGCCGGATGGCGCTTTTCTGTATTGATTTCCACTCGCGCTCCGGCCTGCTGATCCTCAATTTTCCGTCCCGATAGTTTGCCATATTCCGGCCATTTATTAACATTAAAATAAACAGAGCCGTTCGCTTCATAAGCAAAACCTTTTTCAAGCAATTTTTTTACAAATTCAATCTGCTCGGGAATGTGGGCAGCAGCATGGGGCGAAATATCAGGCCGCATTACATTCAACTCATCCATTGCTGCAAAATAAGCGCGCGTGTATTTTTCCACCAGTTCCATAGGTTCTACCTGTTCTTTTTGCGCGCCTTTTAAAATGCGGTCTTCGCCCGAATCCAGTAAATGGCCGACATCGGTTATATTCTGCACATAGCGCACTTTATAGCCCTGGTAACGTAAATAACGGACCACAATATCAAAAGAAATGTAACTCTTGGCATGGCCAATATGAGGATAATCATAAACCGTGGGGCCACAAACATACATGGCAACCCGGTCTTTTTGCACCGGCTCAAATAATTCTTTTTTTCGGGTCAGACTGTTATAAATATATAAATCCATTCATCAACCTTTATGATAATTACTAATCTTCCAACAATACCACAGCATGGGCAGCAATACCCTCACCCCGGCCGGCAAAGCCCAATCCTTCAGTGGTAGTGGCTTTAACCGAAACCCGCCCTACCGGAATTTTCATTGCCTGGGCCAGGTTATTACGAATATCGTCAACAAAAGGGGCTATTTTAGGTTGCTGCGCAATAAGGGTAGAATCGACCTGGTACAAGCGCATTTGCTGTTGCTCGATCAACTCCAGCACTTTACTTAATAAAATCAAACTCGATATATCCTTAAATGCAGAATCATTATCCGGAAAATGCTTGCCAATATCGCCAAGCGCCGCTGCGCCAAGAATGGCGTCGCTGATGGCATGGCTCAATACATCTGCATCCGAATGACCCAGCAAACCCAAATGATAGGGAATCTGAATTCCACCCAGAATCAAACGACGCTCCGGCGCCAACCGGTGAACATCAAAACCATGACCAATACGCATAACTATCTTTCAAGTAATTTTCCCGCAATGAACAGATCATCAACGGTAGTAATTTTAATATTATCATAATCGCCCGGCACAATATAAACCGGCCAGCCCGATCTTTCTACCAGCGCTGCATCGTCTGTGCCAAACTGTTGACTGGCAAATGCCTGCCGATAGGCTTTTAACAAGAGTTCTTTTTTAAACACCTGCGGCGTTTGTACCAACACCAGAGAGTCACGATCCAGCGTGTGACTGGTAAAACCCTGGTTGCAACTTTTAACAGTATCCCGTGGTTTTACTGCCGGTAAAGCCGCACCATGAATCTGCGCTTCACAAATAAGCCGGGATATCTTTTCAATGGTTATGAACGGCCGCACGCCATCATGAACCGCAACAATTTCCACATCAGCAGACAGGGCATTCAAACCGTTATACACCGAATGATAACGTTCTTGCCCTCCGCCGACAATCTGCTTGATCTTGCTTAATGGATATTCTTTCAATATCCTGTCTTTTATAAATTGCATTTCCGCTTGCGGAACAACCAGAACGATTTCGTCGATATCCTCACAGGACTGAAAACGTTCCAGGGTAAACACCAATATCGGTTTACCCTTGATTTCCAAAAACTGTTTCTTTACTGTTCCACCGAATCGTTTTCCTGACCCGGCGGCTACAATTATAGCTGCTACTTTAACGCTGCACACTCGAAAATCCTGTTTTATGCCGGATCATTTTGGTTAAATAATCAGCATGGCATCGCCATAGCTATAAAACCGATATTTATCACGGACGGCCTTGCGATAGGCTTTAAAAACCAATTCCCGATCTGCAAATGCCGAAACCAGCATAAGCAGGGTGGAATTAGGCAGATGAAAATTAGTGATCAATCGGTTAACAATTTTAAAATCATAAGGTGGATAGATAAATTTATCAGTCCATCCTGAACTGGCTTTAGCCCATCCTTCGGAAGTCACGCTGGTTTCAAGTGCGCGAACAACACTGGTGCCAACAGCAATTATTTTCTTCTTTTTTTGTTTTGCCTCGTTAATCACTTCAGCCGATTGCTGGCTAATTTCATAATACTCGGAATCCATTTTATGCCGACCCAAATCTTCAACAACAACGGGACGGAAACTGCCCAGCCCTAAATGCAAAACCAGCGGCACAACATGAACACCAAGGCTCTTGATTTTATCCAGCAATTCTTCGGTAAAATGTAAACCGGCGGTAGGCGCCGCAACAGCGCCTCTGATCCGCGCATATACGGTCTGATACCGCTCTTTATCCATTGGTTCAGGTTCTCTTTTTATAAATGGCGGCAAGGGAGATTTGCCAATTTTGTCGACCATGGCATACAGATCATTTTCATAATTAAACCGAACGACTCGACCACCGGAAACCGTATTATCAATTACATCGCAAGATAATTCCTTGCCAATAGAAAGACGATTTCCGACCCGTACCTTCCGGGCTGGTTTAACCAGCACTTCCCACAAACTCTGTTCCAATTCTCGCAATAAAAACACTTCAACCCGGGCGTCGGTTTTGTCCTTGGTTCCTTCCAGCCGGGCAGGAAACACCTTGGTTTCATTAACAACAAGGCAATCCCCCTTTTCAAGATAATTGAGCACATCCTTAAAAACACATTCATCAAAAGAATCTTCATTGCGCTTAACCACCATTAAACGGCTCTCATCCCGTTTTTCACTGGGATATTGAGCGATCATTTTTTCTGGCAAGTTGTATTTAAAATCGGAAAGTTTCATCGTTCGGCCACCTCCATTTACATGAAAATTAATTTTTAGTGTTTAATCAAAAAGACCGGGCAAGTGCAGCCCTTCCCTCTTACGATTAAAATGTCGATACGCCAAATCGGTTGCCATTCTGCCGCGGGGCGTTCGATTTAAAAAACCTTTCTGTATTAAATATGGCTCATAAACTCCTTCAATCGTATCACTTTCCTCCCCAATGGCCACAGCTAATGTATTTAGACCAACAGGGCCACCATTAAATTTTTCAATTACAGCAAGAATGATGCGTTTATCCATATCATCCAGTCCCTGTTCATCTACATCCAGCCTTGCCAAAGCTCGCTGGGCCAGTTCCAGATCAATAATCTCTTTATGCTCAATTTGCGCAAAATCACGCACCCGGCGTAACAACCGGTTGGCGATACGCGGCGTCCCTCGCGATCGGCTGGCAATTTCAAAAGCAGCAGTTTCTTCAATTGCCATAGTCAATATCGCTGCCGAACGCAGAACAATCGTACACAACTCTTTGGGCTCATAAAAATCGAGCCGAAAATTAACGCCAAAACGAGCCCGCATCGGTGAAGTAATCAACCCTGCCCGCGTGGTTGCGCCGATAAGGGTGAATCGTGGTAATTTTAATTGGACTGAACGAGCATTGGCGCCCTTGTCGATGATAATGTCAAGGTTAAAATCTTCCATTGCCGGATACAAATACTCTTCAATCACGCGGTTCATGCGATGAATTTCATCAATAAACAATACATCGCGTTCCCGTAAATTGGTTAAAATGCCGGCAAGGTCTGCCGGACGTTCGAGCGCCGGCCCGGATGTGATGCGAATATTACTCCCTAACTCATAAGCAATAATATTTGCCAATGTTGTTTTACCCAGACCGGGCGGGCCATGAAACAATACATGATCCAGTGACTCTTTGCGGGCATTGGCGGCTTTGATGAACACATCGAGGTTGGCTTTTAACTTTTGCTGCCCGATAAATTCGTCAAGCCGCGATGGACGTAAAGTTAAATCAAGAATGCCTTCGCCATTTAATGGCTCAGGATATGTTGCTCGTTCTTTATAATCCAATATCTTTTCTAATTGTTTAAAGCGATTCTAACCAGTTCTTCTACCGTAACAGCGCCGGAACTCGCAGATACCGCTTTGCTTATGGACTTTTCTGCTTCAGATCGGGTGTATCCTAAAGACAATAAAGCCAACAGCGCTTCGTCGTATATTCCGGCATTGGGGTCACGGGGTGACAGGGGATTAGAATCTGCCTGTGCAGCTTTTTGTGTGGCAAAATCTTTTAGATCAAGCATTAACCGCTGTGCTGTTTTTTTTCCCAGCCCTTTAACTCGGGTTAACGACACTTCATCGCCTTTGGCGACATACTGATAAAAGTCAGCTATTTTTATTCCGGATAATATTGTTAACGCCAGCTTGGGGCCAATTCCGGATACTGTCAACAATTGCAAAAACAATTCGCGTTCATTAGCCCCGGTAAAGCCATAGAGTACCAGAGCATCCTCGCGGACATAGAGAAAAGTTTCAAGACGAATTTCGTGAGTTGTCTCGGGGAGTTTTTCAAATGTTGAAAGCGGTATTAATAGTTGAATACCAACGCCGCCTTTATCAATTACGACACTGGCAGGAGATTTTTCAACCAGTTTTCCGGTTATATAAGCTATCATTGTAAATTTGTCTTCATTTTTGCCAGAGTATTATAGCGGTTAATATGGCAAATGGCAATTGCCAATGCGTCCGAGACATCCAATACCGGGATCGAATCATCCAGATCAAGAATTCCGAGCACCATTTTTTGTACCTGTTCTTTGGATGCGCCGCCAAACCCGGTTAATGCCAGCTTGACCTCACGCGGTGAATACACGGCAACTGGTTTTTGCGCATTAAGAGCAGAAATAATAGCCGCTCCACGAGCCTGGCCCAGCTGGATCAGCGACCGAACATTGCGTCCATAAAAGACATCTTCAAAAGCCACCTGATCCGGCTCGAATTTTACAATCAGCCCGGCTATTTCATCATAAATCTTTTTTATTTTGGTAAAAAATTCACTTTTTGCGGTATTGCGAATACAGCCACACTCTACACATTGCAAATTATTTTTGTTCTCCCGAACCAGTCCGTATCCGGTAATTGTACTACCCGGATCTATTCCCAATACCAGCATAATACCAGTTAAGAATCCAGAGATTCTATAACACTGTCATCTATATCAAAATTCGAATAAACGTTCTGCACGTCTTCATGGTCTTCAAGGTAATCCATCAATTTCAAAACTGATTCAGCCGCTTTACCCTCAACCTTTATTGTACTGGTGGGCTCCATACTGATTTCAGCGCTGTCGAATTGGTAATTTGCGTCGCCAAGAGCCTTTTTAACGGCCTCAAATTGAGCTGGCTCGGTTACAATTCGGAACATATCATCTTCTTTTTTCATATCTTCAGCGCCGGCATCCAGGGCAACCATCATCAAATCATCTTCAGAAACACCATTTGCATCGATTACAATAACACCTTTTTTACTAAACATCCAGGCAACGCTGCCGTTTTCACCCATACTACCGCCATATTTTGAAAAGATATGCCGCATTTCTGCAACGGTGCGGTTTTTATTATCTGTCAATGTTTCAACATAGACCGCAATACCGCCGGGGCCATAGCCTTCATAAGTAATTTCTTCATATACAACGCCGGGCAACTCTCCGGTTCCTCTTTTAATCGCTTTTTCTACATTAGCCGAAGGCATATTTGCTGTTTTAGCGGCTTGAATAGCAGAGCGCAACCGGGGATTGGCATTTTCATCACCACCGCCATGTCGCGCTGCGATTGTAATTTCTTTAATTAAACGGGTAAACAGCCGTCCGCGTTCAGCATCAGCTTTACCCTTTTTCCTCTTGATTGTACTCCACTTTGAATGGCCTGACATAATTACTCCTAAAAATTGACCCGAGCCCCCGTCATTGACTCTTGAATTTTTTCACAAAAAATTCGCCTTTTTAAGGACTAGAAAAAAATGCAAAAATTCGTGGCCGTTAATATAATAAAAAAAAAGCCCTTTTCCAAGTAAAAAAATGGGCTTAACTCTTTTATATAATAACGAATGTTGTTATTTATTTTCAACGGCAGGTCCTGGATTACGGTATACATTGGTTTGTACAACCCAGGCTTCACTGAAACCCCTTTTTACCGCTATTTCCTGTAAATCATTAGCCTCAAAACGGGATAAGCAATCTCCGATGCGAATTTTATAATACGGATCATCGAAAATGCGGTACACATGCGTTTGAAAGGTTAACATGGCGTCGAGCTTGACCATATTCGATTCGGATTCACTGCGGGTTGAAATGAGCTGAACCCGGTAACCCGGCACAATTTCATTGACTTCAGTAGTGTCTTGTTTTTCGTTGATTAAAAAATCAGAAAGCTTGTAGAAATCGGCGCTCTCAGCTTCAGAAACAGTGCGAACATCAGGCTCATCAGTTAATGATAACGGATCAAAATCTTCATTTAAGCGGATTTGCGCATCCGATTGCTGATTCTGTCCCGGAGTGGCTCCCTTTTGCATTTGCGCCGGCCCGGAACAACCCCAATTGAATGCAATAATCAAACTAACTAGTATTATAAACAGGTATTTTGCAGTCATCCTCTTTCCATTCTTTTTTTGTTCCAATTGTTAATAAATTTAGAAATATAACTATTTAAAATCAACAACAAAGTCAAAAAAAAAATTCAAAAATATCCGGCTTGATTACCGAAAAATAATAATTATCACTTGACATTAATCCAGAAACACATTATTTTCATACTCTTGTAAATTTCATTGTCATGCAAAAATGGAGTTAGCGTCAATGCCTAAAACAATACCTTTTACTATAAATCTTCCTGAAGCTATGGATATGATGGATGCAACCCAGCTTGATGAATTAATGCAGCAGTTGGAAGAAAATATAAAAAACAACCCCAAAGACATTCGCTCCCTTTTAATGCTGGGTAATGGTTATTATATGCGGGGAAGTATATCTTCTGCAATAAAAATATATCAACAGGCAATCCAGGTAAACCCCAATTTACCGTATGCTTACTATTATCTTGGTATTTCACAATACCGCCAGTTGCAGCTTACAGAAGCAAAAAAAACATTAAAAAAAGTCATCGAGCTTTCCCCGGAAATGCTGATGGCGTATTATTGGCTGGGTATTACTTTTTGGCATTTAGGCAAATTTGCCAAAGCACGTCAGGCTTTTGAAACATTGCTGGAAAAGAAACAGGATTCTCCAATAGCACATTACCATGCCGCTTTGGCCTGTATAGAAGAACAATGCTACACTGACGCTTTAACGCATCTTGAAGCATTGCTGGAAATCGGGAAAAATGATTCGCGTTTGTTTTTTAACCTCGGCAATGTATATTACAGGTTACATCGCGTTCCAGAGGCAATCAAGGCATATAAAAAGGCCCTGGAATTGAGCCCCAATAATAGCCAGATTATTGATGCATTGAAATACCTTACAGAAGTCCAGGAACCCTGATTATTCTTCCAAAACCTCATTCTTTACCGTATCGTTTCATTTTTGCACCCTGTTTCGGCGAAAATGGGGAAAGTATATATAATTCAGGTTAAATATTATTGAATATAAACAAGATGGAGAAAACAATGTCCGTCCTGAACAGCAAATGGCAAAATATTGAAAAAGCAGTCAAGCATCCTCTTGTTGATGTAGAGGAACCCAACTTGATGCGAGAAATTTTCCCTTATAGTGAAATTCCTAAAACCATTTTCGATGGTGTAACGGTGGAGACCCAGCCGGCCAAAGAAATCTGGATTACCGATACAACATTCAGAGATGGACAGCAGGCGCGTCCTCCCTATACTATCGAACAGGTATCCAAACTGTTTGACTTGATCAGCCGATTATCCGGCCCCAATGGCGTCATTCGTCAATCCGAATTCTTTATCTATTCCGAAAGTGACCGGGAAATCCTGGAAGAGGTCAGAAACAAGGGTTATAAATTCCCGGAGATAACATCCTGGATTCGCGCCAATGCATCGGATTTTGAACTGGTGCGTAATATCGGCATCAAGGAAACCGGGCTGCTGACCTCGATCTCGGACTATCATATTTTTATGAAATTTAAAAAAACCCGCCGCCAGGTTCTCGATTCCTTTATGCAAGTTGTGCAGGCAGCTGCCGATGCCGGAATGGAAGCCATTCGTTGCCATTTTGAAGATGTTACCCGCGCCGATTTTTGGGGAACTGTGGTTCCCTTTGCCGAGGAATTGATGAATTTTTCTGTAAATTCCGGTTTGAAAATTAAAATCCGCTTGTGCGATACCATGGGTTACGGACTCCCCTATCCCAATGCCGCGCTGCCTCGCTCTATCCAGAAAATTGTCTATTACCTGCAGCGCGAAATCGGTATTCCCTCCGAATTGCTGGAATGGCACGGGCACAACGATTTTCACAAGGTGCACATCAATTCAGTTACCGCCTGGCTATCCGGCGTTGCGGCTGCCAACAGCACTATTCTGGGTTTTGGCGAGAGAACCGGTAATTCACCAATGGAAGCTCTGGCTGTGGAATATGCCTCCCTCACCGGCAGCGCTAATGGTATGGACCTGACTGCCATAACCGATATTGCCGATTATCTCCGCGAAATCGGTACAATTATTCCCCACAACTTGCCCTTTGTTGGAGAAAGATTTAATGTTACCATGGCCGGCATTCATGCCGACGGCGTTATTAAAAACGAAGAGATTTATAATATTTTTGATACCGCCAAAATTCTCAACCGGCCACTGGGCGTACATTTAACCGACCGCTCCGGTATTGCCGGAGTCGGGTTCTGGATTAACCAGGAATTGCAAAAACGAGGCTTTCCGCCAGTTGACAAAAGAAACCCTCAAGTTGCCAAAATTTTTGAATGGGTTGAACAGCAATATAAAACAGGTCGGATTACATCCATATCACCGGAAGAAATGATGCAACAATTCAAAACGCACTTTGCCGAAGCAATGAAATGACGACGAGCCTGACGAAAAACTTTACCTTTCACAACCGGGCGAAAAAAAATAAAAAATCCAGTATTGAAGCTATCGATAAACTGTTTGTCTATGGCTCTCTAAACAACGATTATTATTTACAGCTCTTGACAGGTGTAACACTGCCCAACAACAACGGGTTGCTTCTCAATCACAGGCGCATACAACCGGAAAACAGTTTCACCTTTGCCCTGCCCTGGAAAGGCTTTACAATTGAGGGTCGGCTGCTTTATAATGTGACCCCGGAAATTATTAAAAAACTCGATGAATACGAGTCCGAAGGAAAATTATACAAACGCAAGGTGGCCCAGGTACAGGTGCAGGAGGATACTATTGACGCCTGGGTTTACATCGGCAAACCCAAATCTTTAAAGCCTTATTTTAAAAAAGGGTTTGAAGAACGTGACCGCATTGAAGAATTTGTAGAAAAAAATGTTAACCGCTATGTTGAACAAAAAGCCGATCTGTTCATTAATTATAACCGCGAGTCCCTGCCCCTCAAAGTAACCCGCGAACTGTTGTCGGAAGAAGTTCACAGCATTCTACGTCAATATTTTCAGGATTCCGGTTTGCCGGCGTTTATTATCAAGCACGAAATTGAAAAAGCCAGCATTCCCAGAATAACCTGGCTTAAAAGCGATCCCAAAGCGGTTAAATATGCGGATAACTATTTAAAGCTCGCTTCAAATTTTATGATCTTTAACCAGTTGGAAGAAAAATTCCGCAATGATTACCGCGGTGAAGTAAAGGTTAGTGACGCCTATTATATGCACACCATTTCAGCGATGATGGCCCTTAAACTCATGGTCGACCAAAATAATCATTTAAAATCTGCCGCCATGCAGCTGGAAATTGATCGTTTCAACCCGGAATTATTCTACACCGATTATGCCGCCGCAGCTATTTTAATTGCCGAAGAATTATACGAACGCCAAAAAGCTGAAGAGATTGTCGACTGGGTTAACAGCAACCGACATATAGGCTTGCTGCCTCTGGGCGCCGAACTGGAATTTTCCAACATCGGTTACCGGGCAATCGAAGCCAAAGAAGGCGATGACCCGGTTTATGATTCGTTTTACTATTTCTACAATTTCGACCTGATGCGGCGTGGCTGGAAACTGGGGGCACACGTCGATGACCATAAATTTTTAACTTCACCCAACATTCGCACCCGCGGTTTTCTGGAACTGGCATTCGGCAGATATAAACTATTGGGTGATGTATCCAAACCGGCTACCGAAGATTCCTGGATCCTTTCCAGCATTACCGATCTTGCCGTACGGTTCATGGGTATTAAACCGCACAGTTTGCATATCAGTATTGAAATTCCACCCAATTCACCATTTAAAAAACTGACCAACCCGGATTTTATTTTATGTTTGCTAACCCTGGGCGGCGATCTACGCGAAGACGAAAATGGCCAGCTTCGGGAAATGCGGATTTTCAATCAAGAAATCTTCCACAAAGAATCGGGTTTAAATATTTCCCGCCTCAACAAACACCACAAAAATCCAGAAGAACAGACATGGACGCCGGTAGTGGAATACCAGTTCCCCAGACTGTTCTATGAATATGATTATCAACCGCTGATTATGGCGTTAAAAGGGTTCCAACTGGGTCTTAATCCATTTCCCTTCAAGGGATGCAATAACTTGCCAGACCCGGATCAATATAAAGAGATGGAAACCTTTTTTATAAAGTGGGCCGGTAAACCAACCCCTATCTCGGAGCAAAGTATAGATCAGTTCCTGGAGACCATTGAAAAAGGGCTGGAAAAAGAAGTATCTGCGCTTGGTAAAGAACACGGCAGATACACGCAAAGAATTATCGGAAGAATTGAAGAACAAATTAAACGAAGGACCAAAAGAATCAAAAAACATTATGACAGTAGCCAATAACAAGCTGTACGAGGTAATCGAAAAGCATAAAGACGAATTGATTACCGAAATATGTAATCGCTTGCAAAAGTTATCTTCATCTCATTATGAAATGATTGACTTTGAACGGCACCAGGAAAGAGAAGAAGAGTTTCTGGACATTATTATCAAAGTGATTTACGAGAATAATGAACGACCTTTGAAAATTTATATGGAAAATCTGGCAATGCAACGTTCCAACGAAGGATATTCGCTGGAAGAAGTGCAAAATGCCATCCGTATTTTTGAAGAAGAATTTTGGGATATTCTCGTCACTCACTACCCGGTATCCAAAGAACTGGTAGAGTTGTTAACTGAATGCAATATAGCGTTTGGACTGGCTCGAGATTATTTTGCCAAATATTATATGGATAAAACCGTCGCCATGCAAAACGAGCTCAATTCTCTTAAAGAAAGGTTTTATACCTATAAAAAAGGGCGTAAAGATTTTTCCGAAAGTGATAATATCAGTTAAGTCCACTCAAGCCCTGCACAATTTTCAAACCCTCTGTTCCCTGTATTTTTGCCACAAGATCATTTCAGACCTGTGGAAAATTACTTTACCCGCATCACAGGTGTAATAAATATTATTGAATTTTTTATAATCACCGGGAGTACTCATGAATAACCAGAATATCAATAAAGCCCAGCAACATCTCGCCAAACTGATCCAGGTACAACTAGCGAGGATTGAAAAAATGAAAGCCGCACAGGAATGGACTAATTATGAAACCCTGAAACCAATCATCATCGGCTTTTGCTGGGGCGACGGCATCGGGCCGATCATTTCTCAGCAAACCCAATGGTTGCTGGAAGATTTGCTCAAAGAAGAAATTGCCCAGGGTAAACTGCTGTTCCGCACTATTGAAGGCCTGACCATTGAAAACCGCGTTAAACACATGCAGGCCATTCCCGACGACGTGCTGGCGGAACTGAAAAAATGCCACGTTATTCTTAAAGCGCCGACCACTACTCCGGAAAAAGGCGGCCCCTACCCCAATATTGAAAGCGCCAACGTCGCCATGCGCCGCGAGTTGGACTTGTTCGCCAATATTCGTCCCGTTAAAATTCCCCGCGAAGGCATCGACTGGACATTCTTCCGCGAAAACACCGAAGGTGAATACATTCTCGGCAGCCAGGGATTAATGGTGACGGAAGATATGGCAATGGATTTTAAAGTGATTACCAAACAGGGCGCGGAACGCATCATACGCATGGCGTTTGACTTTGCCGCCAAAACCGGGTTGAACCATGTTACAGTTGTGACCAAAGCAAATGTCATCAAAACCACCGACGGCCTGTTCCTGGAAACGGCTGAACGCATTGGCAAAGAGTATCCGCAGGTGAAATGGGAAGGTTGGTACATCGATATTATGACGGCCAAGCTGGTCGATCCCAAACGCCGCACCCAGTTCAAAGTGGTGGTGCTGCCTAATCTTTACGGCGATATATTAACCGATGAAGCGGCAGAATTCCAGGGCGGCGTAGGCACCGCCGGCAGCGCCAATATCGGTATGCAATACGCCATGTTCGAAGCCATTCACGGCTCGGCTCCGCGTATGATTACAGAGGGCCGGGGACAATACGCCGACCCATCCAGTCTCATCCGCGCCGCGGCCATGATGTTGCAGCATATCGGCTTTCAGGCCAAAGCGCAACAATTGGAAAAAGCGCTGGTGATCTGTCAGCAATTTGAAAAAAAGCTGGTCATTACCGGACGCGAAGACGGCGCCACCGGCCGGCAGTTCTGCGATTACATTGTGGAAACGGTCAAATCGCCCAGGCTGAATGAGGTTTATGAAGGGTATGTGAAGGGATGATAATATTGAGGGGGGATTAGATAGGGAAATCTGGTTCTGTGTTATGACACGGAACCGTAATTGTTCGGCTCTGCCGGGGAAACTGCCAGCCCAACAAATATCATCACTAAAAGCATTCATTTTCTGGTTCCAATCTCCTGATTGGAACCTGCTTATCTAAAATCTCTGATTTGAAAAAGTTGGACCAGCTATTTTGCCTTTATTATCAGGAATCAGAGATATCTATGAATTTTTTCAAGATATAGGTTTTATTGAAAGTGCAAATCGTTTATCATGTTTTTCAGCTTGGTAAATTTTAGCATGTGGAACATGGTTTTGACATAATTCAATGAGCTTATTTTTATTTTCCTCAGTGATCCTGCAACCAAGAATTACTTCACATATCGCTGAATAATCCACATTTAATGCTTTGTTGACATAGTCCCAGAAAACAAGGCGATACTCCTGTTCATAGCTCCAATCAGTAGATTTAGTAGTTATAAAATCAAGAAGGTATTTATCATCATCTTTTAACATACTCTTAAAAAAGTTAGGGTTCGGTAAAGTTCTTGAATACCTTACTTTATGCAAATCAAGTAGTGATTTTTCTTTTACAAATCCCCGGCTAAGAGTATCTAAGTGTTTTACTGATAGTCCAACACAAAATCCAGTATGGTTTTGAGAATAATGAGCCCATAATAGTAAATTATCATTTCTTTGAGAAAGAGAACATATCCCAAAAGTGTTAAAATTTAATTCAATAAATTCTTGTTTCTTATTATCTGAATAATTTGAATCACCTCGAATTTCCGATAGCCTTGTTAAAGCCTTTTTTTCACATTGTGCAGGAGTCAAATTAGGTTCATCTCTTTTAACTACTTTTTTAGCACACCGTTCAGCTAATTTGGTATTTAACCCATCAAAATTAAACGTAAAAGATATGTCGAATGGATCATTAAATTTGTTAGCACATGAGAACCAAAGTTCTGAGTGTGTTATCAATTGTAAGTGTTTTTCTTTTTGATCAAAGAAACGATATTTGTAAAGAATCGATGGAGCATTTTCAAACATTTTTTGAATACCTCCATAGTAAAGGAACATGTTCTCCCCTGGCTTCGACTTTCAGATTAAAAGTTGAAGCCACCTGTTTCTACCGAGAAATTAGCTTACTTTATTCTGTTGATATGGATTTTAAATACCCACCTTCTCTTTTCGAATATTGAAGTTTCCATGATTTTTCATCAAAAAGGGCTTTTACTTGAATTTCAATAAAAGTTAAATAATCCACATGACTATTTCTGGCTTCAACATACAGTTTTTTTGGGTCTTGTATTTTTCTTCCAATAATTCATTTGTATACATGGCATCACTTCTCTGAGAATAATTCCCTGGCTCAAGGTCACAAGAACGGGGCTTATCATCGACCGATTCTGTCGGGTTAATCGCAAAGCCGGCAAGGACATGACAGCTATATCGTACCAGTATTTAATTCAATTCATTTCTCAAGCCAATCCGTTGTTGATCTATTCCACATAAGGCTGTAGCATTATTCCTTGAGCTTACAGAATTTAGACAAACTGTTTTTGTATGGAATCAATTGTTTTTAACAGTACTTCTTTGGGTTCGTTATTTGCTATTTTTTCCTTTAAATTTTCAAACAACTCTTTTAAAATCCTGTCCAATCTTGCATCATAATAAGCTTTTGCAAATTGGGGGTCTTGCATTTGTTCCTGAAATAATTTTTCATAATTTGTCATTTTCAAACAACCTCTTTAACAATCATTTTTGCCTCGATTGTATCGGCGGAAAGA
>CAYNSO010000082.1:0-17379 GCA_964399735.1 uncultured Cytophagia bacterium | reverse complement strand
ATTGTATCAAGTTCTTTTTAAATATAAAAGACGTGGAAAGGTTTTATTCTTTTTCTCCTCTGCGGTTTCATTCTTATATTTTACCGTAGAGGTCGCCGAGAGCGCGGGGAAAAGCATTCAACCACTTGTTATTATGACGTTTATTAATAGCAGTATATTCTTTATAAAGTTTAGTTTAAAAAACTAATTATATGGCTGGCAGACACTATTTTTCTTCAAACATAAATTTATGTTTTCAATGTTATTCAACGAAAAGTTGCATTAACCAGGTCTTTATACCTGATATGACTGTATTCCTGTTCTTGAAATAGTGGGAGAATTACCCACTACAAACAATATAGAACCAAATTTAAGATCACCTGATACAAAGTAAAAGTAATACGAGTCTGGTTAAAATTATTCCTGCTTGTTGATCGACAGCACCGCCAGTTGGGTAACAATTTGCGGCAGAATGGGCACCAGTTCCTGCTGGGTCAACTTCATCACCCGTTCGCCGGTGGTTTTAAGCCCGTCATTGGTCATGTTTCTTAAATACATATCAAGTTCGGTCATAATTTCCAGTTTACTTTTATGAACAAACCGGTCGAACGGATGCTTTTCCACGCTATTTTTAATTTCATTAATGGCATTGGTACAGATATTGATATTTTTATTATGTACGCTGCGTAGTTTTTCATATTCCTCGCGTACCAGTTTTTCTTCTTTGGGCGGTTTGTTGGCTTGCAGAATGAACTGAAACATGCAATCCATTCGATTTTCAATCATTTTGGATTTGGCTTCATAGCGGGTTTGAATTTCCCTGGCAGCTTCTTTTTCCATGACCGAAGAGCTGATAGCAAAATTGGCGCGGGATTGCCCGCCTCTGCCGTCATAGCTGATCAATTTCAGGCCGAGGCCGGGTTTTTCTTTTTCCAGTTCGTTGACAATCAGTTCAATAATCAACGAATCGACCCAGGAAATACCGTGATCAAAAATAAACTCCATAGTGGGTTTGGATTTGTACAATTCTTCAAATTCCCCCGGCAGTAACGAGCCTTCTTTGGGGTTGCGGTATTTTCTGGCCACATCGGTATAAATATAATCGCACACGACATTTTTAATTTT
Organism: uncultured Cytophagia bacterium; assembly: GCA_964399735.1. Classification (GTDB taxonomy): domain Bacteria; phylum Zhuqueibacterota; class Zhuqueibacteria; order Residuimicrobiales; family Krinioviventaceae; genus Fontivivens. The sequence continues at coordinate 16,275 of CAYNSO010000082.1, read as the reverse complement.
CCAGCCAAAAGTGCTGCAACGATAAAAAGTAATGCCGTTGAGGATCGTTCCTTCCAGGTTGGCGTCGTTCATATTGGTTTCGATCAGGGTGCAATTGGTCATATCGGCAGCGCTTAAATTAGCTGCCATCAGGTTGGCGCGGCCGAGGTTGACATTCTTTAAAATAGCATTGCTCATATCGCAATCGCCAATTTCTGCCATGCGCATGTCTGCCCCGTTTAAATTTGCCTTGCACAGTTTTGCACCCCACATTTCCGAGATCATGAGCCGGGTCTCTTCAAGATTGGCCTCGCTCAGATCGGCTTCAATCAAATTGGACTTGAGCAGGGTTGCACCTTTTAAATTAGCGCCAACAAGATCTGCACCATGTAAATTTATGCCCCATAGTTTTGCGCCTTTTAATTTTACTTCGCGGAGATCGGGCATCAAAAGCGGATTGTCCTTGCGCCATTCATTCCATTCTTTAACGCCTTGTTTCAGTATTTTCAGATGATCCGGGTTGGCCATTCTTGTTACCTCAAATAGTTACAGCAGGCGGATAATGATTTTTTTATGGTATGACAATTATATAAAGATAAGACTAATTTTTATTCTGGTCAAATCATTTATGTAATTTGGAACCGGAATACAGCAAAAATAACGAGTCAATTATAAAATTTTTTAATTATATCGTAACCCAACGATATCCGCAGCCCTGGTTAAAGTGAATGACCGGAACTTGCGGACAGGCGCTTTGCAGATGTTCGCTTAATAATCGCACACCGTTTTCTTCGCTGGTACCGTGATGAAGCACTACCAGTGGAATGCCGGTATCTTCTGCATAGACAGCTTGTATCCAGGTGCGGATACTGTCGTCGATGGCGACATAGAAATTGGCGCCCATATTCATGAAATCGATTGGATTACACGCGCAGCCGGTGCCGATACCGACGCGGGTAACCTGGAAATCCGGGTCGCCATAAAACTCTACGCCGGTCTGGTTAAACAATTTTAACTGTTTGACAATATATTCGGCCATTTTAAGAGCAGGTGTGGGTTCAATGTTGTAAACCCGGTAATACGTGTTGCTGTTGTGCAGTTTTTCTTCCGCAAAATCCAGCGCACGGGCAAAGGCAAGGGGAACGCCGAAACCAGCCACTGCATCCAACACGTCGTGGCAACGGATGATGACCATTTCGTTTTCTACAAGCCATTGTTTTTTTTGGTCAATTGCCTGTAAATAGGCAGCTTTGGCTTCCGGGCATCCCTGGGCATATTCCGGGTTTTTCGGGTTCATTTCTCTATGATAATAAAAGGTTGGTTCATGCACGACCATTACGTTTACGCCTTCGGCAACCGCCTGACGCAGGGTCTTCCAGTAGGGCATCCAGCAGGCGCCGATTTTTTTGATTTCTGTCTCCGGGCTGCCAATAATGATCTGATCGACCGAAGGCTCCGGCATCGGGTGCAGTGAGCGCAGATATTTGTGGAGATCAGCGGCGGTTTTTATTGTACCGGCGGCTGCGGACAAGGGGGATGCTAATGCGGCTAGAACTGCGGCGCTGCCGAGCTGAATAAATTGTCTTCTTTTCATAATTTCCTCTTATTGATAGAATTCGAGATTATTTTTTCTTCATCCAGGGGCAATCATTTTTTTGCGGACAATGGGCGCATCCGTAAAAACGCGATACCAGAGGTAATATAATAAAAGAATTGATGATAAATGCACTATATAAAACCAACATGGTTGGGTTATAATTACGAAACAGAAAAAGTGCGCCGGATATCAACGGCACAAACCAGAGTGGGAAAATGACCGGAATGTGTTTTTTGAATTTTTCTATGAATTGTGAGCCGTCTTGAGCAGGAACCAGTTTGCCGGAAATTTGTCCATAACCGCATGGACAGGTACGGGTACCGTAAAAGTGGCAAAACGGACAGATAAATACAATAAACCAGACAGCGCCGGCAATGCCGTAAAGAGCAAAACAAGTTGCGGCGATCCAGCCCCAAACCGTAAAGCCAAGACCGACCAGATGGATCACAGCGCCAAGCAATGTCATAATGATATAGGGCAGGTTGTCGATAATTTCCTGTACATGGGTATATTCCTGCACGGGATGGTAATTATTACAAATTTCCGGTTTGTTGGTTTTTTCTTCAGTCATGGTTGGTTTTTCCCTTTTTCATAGTTGATCTGATAGTTGTTCTTGTTAGCTCGATTCTGCATGCGGAGAGCAATTCTGCCAGAGAATTTACAGTTTTACTCTGTTTGGAACCGGATTGTTCAGAAAAATTTTAATACTGATTAATAGATAATAAACTGTCTTTATATTATTTATTTTGAGTAATTCTCACAATAATATCAAGAATAAAAATATGGTAAAATTGGTTTTAAAAGACTTTTGTAAAGTAAATTTTCACTGACTCGGATTAATTATATTAAAACTGGTACCGCAAGAAAAAAAGTTGACTGCCATTCATACAAGAACACTAGTAATGAAAATTTTTATTAAAGATATGCAGTTATAAGCAAGAGCCATAAAAACAATTGTTTGAATGTTTCCTTTGCGTTCTCCGCACCCTCTACGGTAAAATGAAAAGTATGAAACCGCAGAGAACCCAGAAGACGCAGAGGGGAAAAAGTGTATTGTTTTACTAGTTCTTTAAAATTTGAAAAATATGGGGCAATCGGTAAAATTACCCGCGGTTAACCATATAGAGCCGATTTTTTAAAGCTGTGGCAGAATATTTATTAATAAGGCTTTAAATTCAGTTCCGATTATACGAATTTTTACATGGCCAGATATTTATTCATGTTTGTTATCGCTTCATCGATTTCAGCAGGTGATTTAAAGCCGATCACCACCGCATCGACGCAATCGAGGCCCATAACAAATTTAATGGCCTGCTCCCGGACGGCCGCGTCGGTAAACGTGCCGTCGCCCACCAGTTTCATGCCGATAACGCCTTTGCCGGATTGATGCATCAGGCTGATTTTTTGAACAATCGCATCCACATCGGCCTTTTGTTCCCAGGATGCCCCGGCAGGTTTATCCATAACGCTGCCGTTATGATTAACGCGCACCAGCCGTATATCGCCCCAGTTAAAGGTTGAAGCCGCCGTTAACGGTTCAAAACCGTGAATAGAGACGCCGCATGCCCGGATGAGTTGTTTTTCTTTGGCCTGGTCAAAAATGTCCATGAGTTTTTTTTGTGTATCTATCCAGTCACCGCTGGTGACGCAATGAATGAGCATGGAATCGAAATAATCGGCGCCCACTTCCTTGCGGCAACGATCAATTTCCCGCATGGGGTTGTCAAATTTTCCCCACGATAATTTGGACTGGATCTGAATTTTATCGCGATCTATATTTTTCAGGGCTTTACCGAGCATTTCGTGCATTTCGCCATAGTTGTCAGCGGTATCGAAAAAGGTAATACCCTGATCCAGGGCATATCGTACCAGGTTGTTAAATCCCCGCTGACCCAATTCGCGTTGTACTCTGCCGGAATGGCTGCCGGTGCCCATTCCCAGCCTTGATACTTTGATTTTGGACTGACCCAAAAGAACCAAATCTGTAGCAGTTTTTTTCGGTTTAACGGCGTCTGCCCGCGCTAGTCCTGGCAGGGCAGTTACAATTGCAGCAGCGCCGGCCGATTTTTTTAAAAAATCACGCCGGCTTAATTTACAAATCCGGGTTGACATATAATCCTTTCCTGAAAGAAAAACCATAGGACCTTGTTTTATGCGGCATTGCGTTCTTGCATAATTTTTTCGTATGCTTCCTGAATTTCCTGGAATTTTTCGGTGGCAATTTTGGTAAATTCTTCGGGCAAACCTTTGGAAATAACCCTGTCCGGATGATGTTCCAAAACCAGCTGCCGATATTTCTTTTTAATCACTTCGTTGCTGTCATTACGGTTGGCGCCGAGCGTTGCATAGTATTTGTCATTATTTTGTATATAAATAGCCTTGATCCGCTCGAATTCTTTCAAGTCGATGTTAAATATAATCGCAGCGCGTTTGAGCATTCTTTCTTCGTTATTATGCAGAATATTATCAGCTGCAGCAATACGGATCAGCATCTCTAACATTGTGTTTAAAAAATGACTTTCATTATAAAATAATTCATAAAATTGTTCGGCATACATATCAAAAGAGTCTCTGGAATCTTTGGCGGCGTTGAAAATTTTTATAGCCATTTCCCTGGCATCTTTATCAAGATGAAGCGAGTTTTGCATAAAGCTTTCAACAACGTTAATTTCTTCTCTGGTTACCCGGCCATCTGCACGGGCGAGTTTGGCAAACAATGAAAAAGTTGCAACAAAAAAAACTGCCTGGGTATGTTCATGTCGGGTAAAAACGGTTCCCGGGTTGGCGCCTGTGTCGCCGTTTTTATCGAACTGGTGCCCTATTACTGCGCCAAATACAGCGCCCAGTGGACCACCTAAAAAGAAACCGATCGAGCCGCCAATTGCTTTACCGAGCCAGCCCATTTATTCTCCTGTTTTTTTTTGTTGTCTCCGTTTAATATAGTGAAAATATAGGAATTGTGGCACAAATTCAAGTGTTTTTTTATCAGGAAAATGTTTGTTTAACCTGAATAATTTAAAAATTTGGCTCGGTGTGGTTTATAGCGTGTAATTTTTCTGATTGCCCATTGTTTAAAATATAAAAGGCTAAAAAAAACTGTGTGTGCATAACCAGATTTATATAAAAAAAGTCAAAGAACAACCACATTCATATTTCCAAGTCTGCGGTTTCATTTTGTTCATTTTACTCGGGCCCGAACCATATTGAGATGTTTAGCATGGATATTTTTTTTGTTCGTGTAATATCATTGTTAATTCTGGTTTTACAACTCGAGCTGTTCCGGGAATAAACCGGGATCTGGTTTGTCTAACTGTTAAAGGAAAAGGATCATATCAACAAGACCGACGAACAATTATTAATTCTTGCCCGGAAAGGAGATGCCGAATCCTTTTCTGAAATTGTCAGGCGCTATGAACCCCGGGTAGCCGCTACAGTTATCGGTATGCTTGGTCATTGTGCAGAAGCGGATGATGTCGGTCAGGAAACGTTCATTCGTTTTTATAAAGCGCTGCATGATTTTCGTGGTGAATCGGGTTTGGGAACATATTTGACGCGGATTGCGATCAACTTGTCGTTGAACGAAATAAAGCGCCGTCGCCGCCGCAGCTGGATTTTTCCTGAATCTACCGAGGTAAATCATCATTTGGCAGATGAAACAGAGCCGGAGGATATTGAAATGAAAAAGCTGGTGCACCAGGCAATTCAGCAATTGGAACCCGATTTCCGCGCTGTGCTGGTGTTGCGTTTGATCGATGGTCATTCCACCAGGGAAACGGCGAATATTTTAAAAATACCGACAGGCACGGTATTATCACGGCTGGCGCGCGCACAAAAAAAAATGCAGACAATTCTTTCACCTTTATTGGGAGAGAAATGAAATGAACAAGAAAAAATATAATAAAAAAATATCCGATATTTTATATCGTTCTTTTGATGGAGAATTGAGCGGCAAGGAACACGAGTTGTTGGCAAATGCCCTGGAGCATTTTGCAGATTTAAGAAAAGAACAACAGCAAATTACCATTATGCGTCGAATGATTGCAGAAAAAGGCGGCGGCCAGTTTGTGCCGTTTTTTACAACCCGTGTTATGCAGCGTATCAATTCTATTCAGGCAATTCCTGATCGTGCTGCCGAGTTTTTTGATTCACTGATGTATTTTTTCCGCCGGGTAGCGCTGGTAGGAGGAATTGCGGTGATTGTACTTTTTTCCATTCAATTGATACAAAAGGATACTAGGATCAATCTGGTCAGCGACACGATCACGGAAATGACGCTCGATGATGTATTGGGCTCGGCATTTTCAACTTCATTGGAGGAAGTATTATGAATGTTCAGTTAAAATCCGCCATTATTATTCTGGCTACTTTATTTTTAGGGGTTGCTATTGGCGCCATGGCAATGAAACAGCTTTATAAACCGGGCAAACCACAATTTGCCGATTTTCGTGAACGGGATGCCTTTATGCATCTTCACGAAGGAATTATTCAGCCCAACAGTGAAGCGCAGCGGGATTCCATTCACCAGGTGCTAACTCTATTTTTACCAAAGTTTCGTAAATTGACGGAACAACACCGCAGCGAAATCAGGGCGTTGGTTGATTCCATGCAATCACAATTGGAACCGCTATTGAGCAAAGAACAAATTCAGCGCTTAAAAGAAAGACGAAACAATATGCCTTCCGGTCCCGGTGCACCACCGCCAATGGGCGCCCGCGGCCCCTGGCCGCCACAGGGCAATCGCCCCGGCTTTCCGCCGGATAGTCTGCGAGCGCGCTGGCATGACAGCAATAAAAGGTCGGAATAGGCGCTGATCTCCGCTCGTTTAATGGCAACGTTTTTGGCAGAGGGCAAACCGGGATAGAGAGGAGATGTGACAAAGGATTATCAAATTTTTAAACGTTTTTATAATTCTTATTGTTGCTCAGAACGGATTGGGATAACAGAAAGGGTGATTGATAACAAGCGGAGATTTTGGCAGCAAGCATCGGGCGGCGACAAAAATAACAGAGGGGAAGGAGGTAGTAGAGTGATAAAAAGAGGATTGATAGTAATGTTATTGGCGCTGTTAATGACTGGAATAGCGTTGTTTTGTAATACAGCTGCCGGTGATACGCCTGCCGCTGCAATTCTTGTCGACGGTAAGGATAATGACTGGACCGATTCGATGGTAATATATAATAAAGACCTGGATGGAATGATGGGAGTAGCTTTTGATGATTCATCGCTGATCCTGATGTTTCGATTCGGGAACGAGGAACTGACCCGCAAGGTAATGTTTGGCGGCGCTACTTTGTGGTGGCATCATCAAGGCAAAAAGAAAAAAGAATATGGCATCAAATTTCCAATACAGCGGCCACAACCCGGCGCCAGACCTGAGCGGCTGGAAAGCGCTGATGAGCGGGATGCCGGTCGGAGAAGAAATATAGCAGCGCCTTCATTCCCGATAGAGTTGATTTCGCCGGTTTTTTGTATTAAAAACACCGGTGAAAAACTACCCTGGAAAGATGTTGCCGGCATTGCAGCATCGGCCGGCAATAATAAAGAAGCATTTTGTTTTGAATTCAGAATTCCCTTATTGCCTGATAACCCTTATGCTCTGGTGAGCAAGCCCGGCAAAAAAGTAAGGATATGCCTGGAACTGGGTGAAAAAGTGGCAAGGTCTTCCATGCGTCCGCCGATGGATGGCGGAGGCCGCGGCGCTAGAAGGGGCGGTGGCGGAATGAGACCTGGCGGCGGTATGGGTGGACCTGAAGGAAGGCCCGGCAGCCCGGGAGGAGGCCAATTGGATATGCTATCTATTTTCGAACCGCATGAGGAATGGGTAACTGTGCAATTACCATAACCCTGACTGAACGATGGAGGAAGGTTTCAAGATCGACAGTGAACAAGTTTTATACCAGACGGATTACCGGTTAGACTAACCATAAAAAAAGGACGGTTGTTAAAAAACAATCGTCCTTTTTAGTGTTGAATATGAGATTAAAGCAAAGTTATAACCGGCGTAAAAAATCCGATTGAATTTGCCTGAATATATTCTACTGCGCCACTGTGGTGGTGGTATCGGCGGCTACGCTATCAACTACTGCGACAGCTTTTTCAACAATACCGGCGACATATTGAACAACGACAGTATAATTGCGTTGTTCGGGAGCCAAATTTTCCTGCAGCAGGGGTTGATCTTGCGGAACGACAACACTGTCCGCCGGAGCCCATTCAGAGCTTACCAGACACAGGTCGTTACCCAGACGGAAACCGGCAAAGGAGCCTTGCGGGCCGTCGGCGGTGTACATTATGTCTTCTGTCCAGCCTTTTGCGGCCAGTATTTTTTTTAGCGAATCAGCTTTTACAAAAGCATCTGCTAAAGCCACGCCATTACCGGTAACTTGAGCTTCATAGCCATTCAGACTGTCGCCTTTAACCGGGTCAATAACCAGCAGCTTTTGAGTAGCCGGTTGAATTGCAAACAATGTTTGCATATCCTGGACAATTGCGGTAAAGGCCGCCGGTTCTTCAACCGGAGCTGGTTGTTGCTTGCAGCCGTTCATTAAAACCAGGGTTAATGCAAATAATCCCACCACCACCACGCCAAAACGGGCAGTTCTTAACATGGAAAATCTCCTTAGATATTTATTAACCTTGAGATGTGATTCGTTTAATCACTATCGGAAATAAGGTTGGATATTCGGTTGTAAATTTATATAAAAAAATTTCATATCAAAGTGAAATTGTAAAAAATTGTAAAATTTTTTTCAGGAATATCTGGATTGTAATTATGTCCTTTTTATTATGTTGATTTCTGATAACCATTCGGAAAACTATCCAAAGTGCAATTTGGGAGAGGTCTTTTAATCAGCTAACGCACCCGAAACAAATTTGTCATTTCGAGGGAAGAGAGAAATCTTTATTACAAAAGTTTCAAATATAAAGGATTCCTCGTCGCCTGGCTTTCAGAATTGAATTATTTTTTCAATAGAAACATCTGGTTAAATAACATAAAGTTTAAATGCAATTATCAATAAGGGCTTCCTGTTTCAGATGATATTCGGGCCTGCGGCCCAACGCAACGAATAAAGGCAATGCGCTCCATTTTCTGCAGTAATATTTTCTAGTTATCACAGTCTCGGGAGCTTGGGAACCAGAAGCTAACCCCCTGCATTTTTTTATCAAATATTTTTGAAAAGCGGCTCCAGACCGGCAGCAGTCTGTCGCAATAATTCAATTTCCGATTCCGTCACCGGGGCGGCGTCGGCAGCTATTTGCAACGCCAACGGAAAAAACAACTGTTCACCCGGTGGAATAGCCGCGGTTACTCCCTGCGACAGGGTAAAACGCAGCGCCAGATTCGCCAGTTTTTTGTCCTCTACGGGAATGGGATTGTACCAGCACTTTTTGTATGGATTTTCAGCGCCCTCGGCAATGCTGCTATGCGCCAGTCCTTTAAGCGCCAAAATGCCCATGCCCTTTTCTTTTGCTTTAGCTACTACCGCAGGGCCGAAATTGCCTTTTAGCCAGGCGGCAAAATTGATCGGGAACAGAATCGTGTCAAAATCAAATTTTTGCATGGCCAGCAGCGCTGCTTTTTCGGAATGCGCGGAAAACCCCAGAAAGCGCAGCTTGCCTTCCTGTTTAGCTTTAACAAACGCTTCCATAGCGCCGTTGGGTCCAAAGGCAGTTTCCACATCCTCAATCGTTGTCAAGGCGTGCAGTTGATACAGGTCGAAATGGTCGGTTTGCATCATGGCGAGGGATTCGTGCAGTTCTTTTTCAGCGCCTTCTTTGCTGCGTTCCCCGGTTTTACAGGCCAGGAAGGAACGATTGCGCCAGGCTTTTAAGGCTGGACCAAGTTTTTGCTGTGCATTGCCATAAGAGGGCGCTATATCATAATAATTAATACCCCGGTCAAACGCTTTGGCCACAGCGTCATTAGCGGCGGATTGGTCTTCATTCATCACCAGGATACCGCCAAAACCAATGATAGACAGGTTTTCACCGGTTTTTCCCAACGCTCTCTGAGCAATTGGTTTTATTGGCGATTCGGAAGAGCAACTTGATAATGTGGACAGGGAAATCATACTGCCTCCCGCAATTGCTGTTTTGATAAATTTACGTCTTTTCATCATTGCCTCTATTTTAAATTATTTCTTTATTTTTTTGTATCTTGTATGCTTTTATACACGTAATACTGGTAGTAAATGCAAAGTTGTAATAGCGTCATATTAAAATTTAATTGCATTAAAGACATGTTCATTTTATATTAACAACAAAAAGGTGTTTTTTATTTTATTTGTGGTTTAACCGGGAAGGAATTTGTTGTTTAAAAAGATAAAGCGCGCATACCATATATTAACCAGTGATCTCAGTTTTGCCGAGATGGAGCATCTTATTCGTACTGACGTTCCGGGTATATTTGAGTTTTATAGCCAGGAAATGCGGCAACATTCGCAGAACCGCAGGGGCTTGCGGCGGGTATTCAGCTTTGTTAAAAACCTGTTCATTACTTTTATTTTAAAGCTGCGGCCGGCACGGCGGATAATCTATTTATTTGCCTTGTTTTTTTTCATTTCCGGGGTATGGAACAACAATTTTTTCCATTGTTTTATTGGATTTTTCATTATCAATGTTTTGCTGGCGGCGGAACTGGCCGATAAAATTGTAGCCAAAGATGAACTGGATGTGGCGCGCAGAATTCAAACCCGCTTGTTACCTGAAAAAGCCCCGGCGAATGCTTTTTATGATATTGTTTTTTTTACAGAACCCGCCCGCGAGGTTGGCGGTGATTTTTGTGATTTTAACCCCGCAGCAGATAGCAACCCAAACCTCAAAGTGTTGATTGCAGATATCTCGGGCAAGGGAATGGAAGCGGCGTTGTATATGGTGCAGGTGCATACAATAATGACCAGCCTGAAAACTGAAACCAGTATCAAGCAGTACCTGGTGGATTTGAATGATAAACTTTATCGGATCTTGCCTCAGCAGGTTTTTATGACCTGTACTCTTTTGGAAGTGAATAACAAAGACGAATTAAAGCTATACCGGGCGGGGCATTTGCCGGTTCTGTATTATTCCGCCGCAAACCATACCTGTACACAAATTGTGCCGCAGGGATTGGGTATAGGCCTGACCTCAAATTCCATGTTTGCCAATCAGCTTCAGGTGCATAATCTGAAACCGGCAACCGGGGATATTATTATATTATATACAGACGGGCTGATTGAAGCTATGAATCAGTATAAAAATGAGTTTGGTGAAGAAAGGCTGGAAAAGATTGTCTGCGCCAATGCCGATCTGGATGCTTTTGATATTCAGAATATGATTTTAAAGGGAATTGCCGGTTTTCGCGGCGCTGCCGTACCCCATGACGATATGACCCTGATCGTGATGAAACACAAGTAATTGTTTACCCGTGTGTTCAATCCTGGTGTTGCTCACCTTTCCGTATATTTTATTAAAAATACGAAACTGATCCAATTTATTAAACTCACATGTTATTAAAGCTATCCCCTGCGTGCACCCTGCTTAAAATATTTGTTGGAACAAGGGGCGCTGCGCCTTGTTCCAACGATCATTAAAATCCAGCTGTGTTATTGTTTTATTTTATAATTTGCAAGTTATATTTTAATCCGCACAGAGAGCCAAGCAAGCCAATGCCGCCCTGCACGCCGCCGGAAATTTCCGGGTGTTCTTTGGTCATATAATAGTGCATATTGTCATCAATGGCCAGTACGCTTAGCGTATTGGAACCGTAAAATACAATCATGGAGGCATACCAGTAAATTGTGTTTTTCCCTTCAAAATCCGGGGCTTCCAGGTCCGACATTTTTACCAGCGTATAAATACGGCGCGGCTCACCATTGCCGCCGCTGTCATACTCATCCTGACTTGACGGATTTTTTTGATCCATAAACGGGTATATATATTCCGCATTGTTCCAGGTTTCGTTACAATACATTTCCACCATGATCAATTGTTCGGGGTCTTCATGTTGTAAAAAGACTGGTTTTTTGTAGCCAAGGTTGGTATCTTTTTCTACATTTGGCGAATCGGTCTTTAATTCGCTGTTAGCGACGAGATCCGCCGGAACAGTAGTAGTTGCCGTAACGGTCTGTTCGCCTGCATGAACCGTGAGCGTATAAGTGGTTTTGGGCTTGATCAGCAGCGCGCTGTTATAGTAATACCCTGGTTTGGCAGCCGATTCCACAAGAGTTGTTACAGTACCACTTGTCGATTCAGTCAGTGTTACATTGGCGCCCTTGATTGCCGCTTCTGCGGGATTATAATATTCGGTAACCGGACGGGTATAGGCGATCATAATGGCATGATTTTCCGTCAGATTTTCGTTACCCCAGAGATAGCCATATATGGTAACTTCTTTCTGGTATTCTGGAGCGGAGGGGTTCTTTTCACACCCGCTCAGCAATATTGTAACGCTCAGTAAACCAAAGATCAATTTGTATATTAATTTCATAGTTTAGCTCCTGTTAAAAGTGTATGGTATAGCCAAAAGTTGGCAAAAATGGAATCTGTGTAAAATCTTCAACCTCGGCAGGGTTTTTCGCCAGGTCATAGTCCCGGAACCAGACATTTTTATGGTTGTAGACATTAATGATCTGGATATATGCTTCCGTGGGCAGTTTTGTAAACATCAGGTGGGTATTATAGAACAGCCCGATATCCAGCCTGTGATAGTCCGGTAAACGGTAAAAGTTCTTTTTTCCATCCAGGGTTTTATTATATGTACGGCCTTCCTGGTCAAGTACGGCGTAACGGGCGGTCGCTTCGGTATAGGGCTGGCCGGAACCGTATTTAAAAGCAATATTCAAACGCCATTTTTTGCTGAGGCGGTAATCCTCGATGAGGGTAAAAGTGTGGCGGCGGTCATAAGTGGGATAGTATTCCAGGCCGAAATTGTAATTATTGACCTGTTTTTTTGTCCATCCCAGGGAATAACCGAGCCAGCCTTCAAATTTCCACAGGTTATTGCGCAGGTAAACATCCATACCATAGGCATTGCCGGAGCCGCTCAAAAAGTTTTGTGCTGCGGTCTGGTTTTCAATATCTTCATCGGCGGCGCGATAGTTACGATATTCGGCAATATTCAGGTACTTTTTATAATAGCCTTCCAGGCTTATCGAAAAAGTTCTTTGATTATCATAATTAAAGCCTAAAATATAATGATCGGCTTTACCCGGTTTAAAGGTTTTATCGACCGGGAACCACATATCTGCAAAACTTACACCGCCCTGCTGCACCAGGTTAAGGAATTGATGATAGCGTCCGGCGCTGGCGGTAACGTTAATTTCATCGGTAATGATCCGTTTTACAGAGACGCGGGGATCGAAACGGACGTAATTGCCATCGGTGTAATGATCGACGCGGACGCCGGTTTGCAATATTGTCAGCGGAGTTATTCGATAATTATCCTGCAGGAACAGGCAGCTATAATTGCCATCAAACGAGTTTAAATAATCGGTATCGACAACATGATATTTCAAATCAAAGTCCACAAATTTGGTTTCAAAACCAAAATCCATGGAATGGTTATTATTGGGGGTATAGGTTAGCATTCCTTTAAGCGCCACATCCGACACCTGGTTTTTGATCCCAAACTCTACATCATCAAATTTTACACCGGTGTCGCTGTCGAACCGGCTGCCGGCAAACACAAAGTGTGAAAATAGCCGGCTGTTGAACAAGTGTGTCCACTGACTTGAGAAGGTTTTGTTACCCCAGTCCAGTTTAATATCTGTGCCGCCGCTGGAGAGATCCAGCGCGTCGTTGCCGGCATAAAAGCTGACACTGGCCTGGTTATTCTTGTCAATATCCCAGTTAATTTTGGCGTGACCGTCATAAAAATAGTATGGCAAATCAAAGTCCGCCAATTTTTCCGCCAGTTCGAGATAGGTTCTTCTGCCTGAAACCATCCACGAGCCGTGTTTCCAGGGGCCTTCGAGGGTGGCGCTGGCGCTGAGTACGCTGATTCGGGCTACGCCCTGGAATTCTTCACGGTTACCTTCTTTATTCACTACATTCAGAACCGAAGAAAGTCGTCCACCATATTGTGAGGGATAGCCGCCCTTTAACAGTTCAACGGATTTTACCGCATCGGTATTAAAGGTGCTGAAAAAACCAAACATGTGGTTAGGATTGTATACGTCAATATGGTCGAGCAGAATCAGGTTTTGATCGGGGCTGCCGCCGCGCACGTATAAACCGGCAGAGAAATCGGACAAGGTAGCAACGCCGGGCAGCATTTGTAATGAACGGAACAGATCAGCTTCGACCACGGCCGGAATTTTCATAAGCTGCGGCATTTGCATGGCAATCTGACTCGGTTTGATATCGAGTTCGCGTTTATCGCGCTCCGCTTCAACTACTACATCCTGCATCTGCAGTGACTCCATTTCAAGCTCGGCGTCCAGGGTCAGGTCGTCGCCATTAATAATGGTTATGGTTTTTATTTCTGTTTTGAAACCAATGTAACGGTAACAGATTTGATACGTTCCCGGTGACAGGGAGGGAAGAACGTAATAGCCCTTCATGTTGGTAGTGGCGCCTATGTTGGTGTCTTTGATCCAGACATTGCCCATGATAACCGGTTCTTTATTGGCCTTTTCCCGGACAAACCCATGTATGGTTCCGGCCAGGATGGACCCGCTTTGCAAAACAAGTAAAAGGATCAAAAGGATTAATTTTTTCATGAACATATTACTCCCATAGTTTAATAACTGGCGTTTAGTTAATGTTTCTCATACGTACTAAATACGTACAAGTTACCTGATACACTTGATATAAATCACATTTTTTTATTATTTGAGGGGGGTGAACCGGACTGGTATGGAAGGAGAATTAACCCGCCTGCGTTTGTTGCGCACGTTGTATTTTTATCTGCAATTCGAACAGGAATCTGTCATTATCGGATGGGCTGATGAAAACCTGATCTTTACCGACTTGCAGTACCAATCCATTGGTGAACCGGTTGCAATAGCCTTTTTGTCCGTAACCTCTACCCAATGTCCGGCTGTTAAATTTGGCCGGTTTTATAGCGCTGATATTCTGATATGGAATGCTGCCTTTGATAATCCAGCCGCATTTCAAATCAAGGCTTTTTTCATTCAGGATATATTCCGTGTGGTAACCGGCGTGAACAAGTAAAATAAAGATAATTGCCGGCATTATAAAAAACGGAATAACAACAGGCGGCATTACGGATGGGTCTGAAAAAAAGCCCATCGTGTAAAGCGGCAGTATTGTTACCAGGAACATTAAAGACAGCATCGTTGCAATAAAAAAAACACCGGGTGATGGTTTGTCGTACTGCATATTATTCTCCCGAATGATGACAGGAATAATATAATAATTTTTAAGAACAGAGCAAAGCGATAACATTTTTTTTGTAATATTGAAAAAAATGATTAAATTCCAACACCCGATGAGGGTAAAGACGGACACCTGCCGATTGGTTAGTAAATACCTCCTTTGACTTGGTTGTGAGTTGTTTTTTGTTTATTGGCTGCAACCGGAATTAAGATGCTTTTGGCAGGGCAAGTGTTTACATTAGAAACAAAAAATTTTATTTTGGCGGGAGCAACCCTTGTCTTTAAAATACAAACATATTTTGTGGGACTGGAACGGCACGTTATTAGACGATATGTGGCTGTGCGTGGATGTGATCAACGAACTGCTGGTCAAGCACGGCAAACCGGTATTGACTTATCCGGAATACCAGCAGCATTTTGATTTTCCGGTGCGCGACTATTATGAACGCATCGGTTTTGATTTTAACAAAGCGCCGTTTGAGGTGGTGGGCACCGAGTATATCAATAATTATTACCGGCGCTGGCATGAATGCAGTTTGCATAAAGATGTAAAGTATGTGTTGGGCGCAGTTCAAAAAGCGGGGCTCACCCAGTCCATTCTTTCCGCCGCGGATGTGAAAATGCTGCACGCCGGGGTGGAGTTGTTCGGTCTGCAGGGCTATTTTAATGAACTGACCGGGCTGAATCATCATTATGCGGACGGCAAGGTCGGCATAGCCCGCGAATATATGCAGCGCCACTCTTTGCAGCCGCAGCAGTTTTTGTACATTGGCGATACCACGCACGATTGCCAGGTGGCGCGCGAGATTGGCGTGGATGTGGTATTGTTTACCAACGGGCATCATACCCCGGAACGTTTGCAGGATTGCGGCGTGCCGCTGATTTGCTCGCTACGCCAGGTGTTGATGGTGCTGGGAATTGAATAAAGCGATCAGTTGGCAGGGTGGGTCTTGACCCACCATTTATGACAAAGTTAATTCATTGCCACGTCATTTATGACGTGGATTACTTTAGCTAAAGTGAATTGACTTTAGTCAAATATTAAATTAGGCTAAAGCCATGTTTTTGTTTTATTTGTGCTACGACCTGAAGGTCGTGGCAATGTAGCTCTAAAACATCCGATCCCCGAGTAGGTTCTCCCGCTTTGCGGGATTTATCTTTGCGAACCATATCGAGGGGACGGTTCTGTAACACCCGCAATTCATTTTACTTTGATGGACGTCTCGATACGGGCCGGAAGATGAAGCAACGGGACTAGTCGAAGACCGGGATTGTTTACTTGAGCAGGCGTATCGATACGTCCCGAAAGGTAAAGCAACGGCCCTGGCCGACGACCGTTCCGCTCCCCAGGATTGTCATTCCGAGGAGCTTGCGACGAGGAAT
>CAYNSO010000081.1:0-17520 GCA_964399735.1 uncultured Cytophagia bacterium | reverse complement strand
TTTAATGTAAACAATATGTAAATACCGCGCAACTGTTTTTCAGGTAATTCCTTCGCGCAAGTCAACTCTTCAAAAATCCCCTCAAGCCTGTACAATCTTTTTCACAAACTCTTGTATCGCCTCTTCCGAAATTTTGGAAATGCTTTTTTCAACCCTGGCAATTTTTTTCACAATAAATTTTCCGGCCAAGCCCATTTTCTCCAGGTTAAACTCGCCGCCAAACAGTCCAGTTGCGGCTGCGTGCTGCCGCAGTTCTGCCGGGAACGCCTGATTAAACTGTTTAATGGCCGTTTCACCCTCTTCCATGCAGCACAGGAACAGCCCCGATTTTTTGGTCACAAGTAACTTTTGGTGGCGCTTTATAAACCGGCTAACTGCCGTTTGAATTTTACCGGCATGGATCGAACCACCGATGATGATCGTATCGTACTGCGCTAAATCCGGCAGGGATTGTTTTTTGATATTGACCAGATCGACTGCACCGGGCAGAGCGTCTGCGAGTTTTACGGCGCATTTTTCCGTGCAGCCATGTTGAGATACATAGGCAATCAGTGTGTTCACAGGTTCTCCCTAAAAAGTAAATTCCAGCAGCCGATAGCGGGCAATAAAACCGGCTTTTTCCAGACTTTTACGTGAAGCGATATTGTCGATGGCGCAACCACAAATGCCCCGCCAACCGTTTTTACGGCAATATTCGGCCAGGTAATGAATGATATAACTGCCATAGCCTTGCTTACGAAAAGGCTTGTCCACCAGCATACCAATATCAAATTCCGGGCGGCCGGGGATGACCCGGGCAAAAATACCAAAACCGAGGATGGTATCTTTTATGGTAAAAACCAAAATCCGCTGTGTTTTAATATAATCGCTGATTTGTTCATCTTCCTCAAACACTTCTTCATTCATCTGCGCAATTTTATGCTCGTCCGCCGGTTTGGCAAAACGAATTTGCACAGCCGGGTTGAGCGGTGGCAGAGGCTTTTCGCGGCGCTCGCGAAAATGAATACCAATAGCTTTAACCGATTTCTGCACAGCAATACAACAGGAAAGCAGGGTATAGTCAAAGGATTTGCACAGGGCGGTTTGCACGGCAAAAGCGCGAACGATCTCTTGAAATATCCGGTCGACCAGGTCGATATATTCCGGTATTATAAAATACTCCAGCAACGCACCGTCATTACCAAGAAAGAAATAACCGGATGGTTTATTATAGACATGTACAATATAACAAGCCGCTTTATCGATCAGCATTTCCAGGTATAATTCCTGGGCTTCGGGCAGGGAATTCAGGTTAAAGTCCCGCCAGGGGGCTATTGCTGCTGCCGAGGCTGCTTTGATAAAAGTAATATTCTCCATAGCCGGTTTCCATTGTTTTGTGAATAGTTATAATACGGCTTGTTGACAAAATATACTAAACAAACCGGTATAGACGCAATACCTTTATTGAGCCGGAACCCTGTTTATTTAAACGAATAACCCGGCACAGAAATTATGCTTGTTTTTTAAGATATAAACTTTTATCTTATAGTTACTTGAAGAATTGTCCCTCCGATAATCCGGCAGACCCTGGCAACAGGCGGTCGGTTTTATAGATAATGACTCGTCCATTTGGCAAAAGCTCCCCCGGAAGCATAACCGAGTGGAAAGAAAATTATAAATCCATTGCAAACAATCTGGTTTGTAAAAATTGATTCAATTAATTGCATATAATTTGCACTATTTTGAGAGAAAAAAAACATGTCCGAAAAGGCTTCAGGAGTATTAAAGTATCAATCCCATAATGTAGCTTTCCTGCGCGATCCGGCGAATTCGTTTCAACCGGGCCCCGACGATGTACGGGTACCACGCGAATTGATGCGCCAGTATGACCTGGTTGAAGGGGCTTTTGTGGTCGGCGAAAAAACACAGGAGAATAATGGGGCAACCCTCGCCACTGTAGAAACAATATGCGGACTCGATCCGCAAGAATTTTATTTACGCCCCCGTTTTGAGGAATTACTTCCCATCAGCCCCACCGAGCGTTTTCGCGTCGGCGACAGTGGCATTATATCTATGCGAGTTATCGAATTGGTCGCGCCATTCGGCAAAGGGACGCGCGGTATGATCGTCGCATCCCCAAAAACCGGCAAGACCCGGCTGCTGGAAGAAATTGCTGTTTCCATTGCCAAATGCAGTCCCGAAACGCGCATTATTGTATTATTGATAGATGAACGTCCGGAAGAAGTAACTCATTTCCGCCGCACCGTCAAAGCTGAAGTGCTGTCGAGTTCCAGCGATATGAGTATCGAATCACATGTCAACCTTGCCGAGATTACCCTGGCGCATGCCCGTTGCGAACTGGAATGTGGCCGCAATGTCGTCATATTGCTGGACAGCATTACCCGTATGTCCCGCGCTTTCAACTCGTATGGCACAGGTTCACGCCGTACCTTGTCCGGCGGTCTGGATGCCCGCGCACTGGAAATTCCTCGCCGCTTTTTCGGTATGGCGCGCAACATTGAGGACGGCGGCTCGATAACGGTAATCGCCACTGCCCTGGTCGATACCGGCTCGCGTATGGATGATTATATTTTTGAGGAATTCAAAGGCACCGGCAACAGCGAAATTGTGCTGGATCGCACCATGGCGGAAAGCAGAGTTTTTCCGGCCATCAATATTCCGGCCAGCGGCACCCGCAAGGAAGAACTGCTCTTTAGCGAAGAAGAACTGCGATGGATTACCGGCCTGCGCCGCGCCCTGGTAGATCAGGAACCCAAAACCGCAATGAACATGCTGCTCAGGCTGATGCAAAAAGCCTCGACCAATAAAAGACTGATGAACCAGGTTTCGCTCGACGCTAAAAGTTTTACCTGATAGTTCTTTTCCCCCGCAAAACGAAATGCCAATTGACCAGTGTACCAAACAAAGCGATTTAATGATTCGGGATTAAAAATTTTTTAAAAATTAAAAAAACTATTTGCAATTGTGATTCAATTTTATTATAATAACCCGTATTTTTTATTGGAGTTTATTTAAATATGAAAAATCTAAATATTCAAATCATGTCAATGCCGCCGGCGTATGCCCTGACCGCCACGTTTATGGCTACTTTGTTTGTATGCGGCGCCGACGACCGTTTCGTTTCTACCCAATCAAAAATGAGGCTATAATAAAATATAGCATAATATAAAATACAATAAAAAAGCCTCGTTTTGATAAAAGCGAGGCTTTTTTTGTTTAGGCAGATATGAAACCGGCATTGACAGCGCCACAAGAAAGCGTACAAATGATTACAACCCGATTTTTATTACACAATACTTGCGTCAACAACACAACCCGACCGATTGATTGTTGCGTCATTCTGACAACAACAACCGCTATTCATTTTTTCACTCCGGTCGTAATGGGTTTTGACGTTATCTACAAAGAATGAGGCTGTGCCCGTTTCAGACAAATTTCAACCTGAAAAGCCTCGTTCAAAAGACGAGGCTTTTTTGTTAATAAACGGTTCTGGTATATGCGGAACTGATAATGTAAAAAATAATCAGGAGAGGAGGCACAATGTCAGATAGAATACTCAATCTGACGGAATTTACCCGGATGGCGCAATCCGGCAGGGTGGAAGATATTAACGAACTGATGCAAATTCTGCATGAGCACGATCAATTTATCGTACAAAAAATGATCGACTATGCCCTGGGCCTGGTGGGCTGCGGTGAAGGACGGGAACGAATAAAATATTACCTGTTTAACGGCAGCCCGGTGCAGCGCAATTATGCGGCGCTCTATTTCAAGCGGCTGAGGCATATTGATGTGCTGGAAGAGGCCGTGCAACAAAATTGCATTGACGCAGTACAGGCATTTTGCCGCTAACCGGTGGCGAAACAAATAGTTTTGATAATTGCTACCATTATATTAATTTATTTTTGAAATGAGGGAAATTAATTGAAAACATTATTTTACAAATATATTTCAGTCTACCAGGGAATGCCAAAACAAGCCTGGCTGTTATCGCTGGTGGTTTTGGTCAACCGCAGCGGCTCAATGGTATTGTTTTTTTTGACCCTGTACCTGACGCAAAAATTACAATTCACAATCGCCGACGCCGGAAAGCTGATCAGTATTTATGGTTTGGGAACGCTGATTGGTACCTATTACGGCGGCTTGTTGAGCGATAAATGGGGAACCTATAAAGTGCAGATTTATAGCCTGATCGGCGCCGGGATCAGCTATTTTGTAATGCTGACAGTGCATACCTTTACCGGGCTGGCGGTGGTGTTGTTTATTGCCGCAGCAATCACCGATGCTTTTCGTCCGGCCAATATTTCTGCCGTTGCCCAGGTTTGTCCCCCGGACTTGCGCGTACGCGGCTTTGCATTGAACCGGCTGGCCATGAATCTGGGCGTTACCATTGGTCCGGTATTTGGCGGCTTTTTGGCTACACGTGATTACCGGCTGCTGTTCTGGGTGGACGGTTTCACTTCACTGGCTGCCGGTATCATGTTATGGATCCTGTTCCATCGCAACCCCATCAAGTCAAAAGTTTCAGACGAGCCGTCAAATGCCCCGGCGCCTTCACCGTGGCGTGATACCCATTTTTTGATGCTGATGATATGCATGTTTATCATCGGCGTGGCATTTTATCAGATTTTTAATACCTGGTCACTTTATCTTAAAAGCAGTATTGGTCTGCCGGAAAACCGAATCGGCACATTGCTGGCGCTGAATGCCGTCATGATCGTTTTTCTGGAAATGCCGTTGATCCACAAGGTACAGCGCTGGAAGCCGCTGCCGGTTATTGCTGTGGGAACATTGTTCAACATGTTGGGATTCGGTATTCTGCCGTTGGGCAGCAGTTACTTGTATATTGCCTTTACGGTAGCAGTCTTTACCATTGGCGAAATGCTGGTATTCCCCCTTACCGGAGGGTATATTGCCAACCTGGCGCAAGAAGCGAGCCTTGGCAAATATATGGGCATTTATACGTTTACGTTTTCCCTGTCGTTTGTAATTGGCCCGGTGTTGGGCGCGTGGATTTATGAGCATTGGGGGCCGGTAACTTTGTGGAGCGGCATTGGCGGTATTGGCCTGTTCCTTTTTGCAGGCATTCTGCTGCTGGATCGCACCCGCAAGAAAAACCCTGCGCTTGCAGAGCTAAAAACAGCTTAAATTAAAGCCGGGGCCGCAAAAAAGCCACGGATGAGCGCTGATAAATATAAATACATTTTGGGCAAATCAGCGTCAATCCGTGGCTGGTGCGTAACAACCGCTAGTGGGCCTTCTTTATAAACGGAATTTTGTTTTTTGCAATTCTTTTCCCGACAGATTTTAAAAAAACTGCCCACAGGTTTTGACAAATGACCGTTCATTACAAAAAAATTTTAGCTGCCTCACAAAAACCGCTACTCCTTCATCTCTTTATTTACTAAAATTACCTGCTATTTTTGTGTTTTTTTTGTATATTGCTGTATGAACTCAACTTTGTACATGATAAGGAGAAATCATGAAATCGACTGATTTGAAAAAGTACCTGCTGCCGGTGTTAGCAATTGCAATACTTGTTGTCTTGTCCATAGTTTTTCATTATCAGGTGCATATTGAGGATGTTTTAACCAAACAGCCCGCAGAGGGGTTTGGCGTTCACCTTTCACCCTGGCGTATTGCTCTGGAACCGTTCATTGGCTGGATGTTTTTTTTCTTGCGAGCCGACCAGCCGCTGGTTGAAATTGTGGTGTTGATGCTTTGGGCCATGTTGCTTGCCTTGCCGATGGCGTTATTACAAAAGACCGGGCAACGAACCGGCATCCGGCTGAAACGCTGGCTGGTTACCTTGCCGGTTATTTTAACTTTAACCATTACAATTATTGTAGCGCTGGTTTTCTTTCCCTGGCCAGATAGTACAATTGTCAATCATACCCCGGATCGTATTCTGGTAAATACGCATAGTCACACCTGGTACAGCCATGACGGCATGGCCTCACCGCAACGGGTAATGGCCTGGCACCGGCGTAACGGCTATGAGGCATTTTTTCTCACCGAGCACAATCATCATGGCAACACCTTAAAGCTGCTGGAACAGCAGCGGCAGGGGAACCTGCCGCCTACGCCGCTTATGTTGTGCGGCCAGGAATATTCAGGCAGTAACCACATCCTTTTGCTGGGATTAACCCGTGATTTTATCAGCAAAGACATGCCCGATTCCACGTCTATGGACTCGGCACAGGCCCAAAACGGCGTAGCGGTGGTTGCACACTGGTTTGCGGATAAACACCGTTCGGTGCAATATTATATTGACAATGGTGCGCAGGGCTATGAAATTGCCAACCATGCGGAAGGGATTCGGGTTGAACAAGAGGATTTTAATGCCATGGTTGCCCCCTGCCTTGAGCGGAACCTGCTCATGCTGGGTGGGGCAGATTATCATGGTTATGGCAGTGTTGCCTTTACCTGGAACGCCATAACCATGCCGGGATGGCGTCAACTGGATGCAGAACAGCAGCGTACCGCCATTATGAATATTTTGCGTCGGCAAGAACAGAGCAAAATTATCGTACTGGCGTTACGAGACCGACAAACATTTCCGCGCCACCTGGTGTGGCTGAGTCCGGTTTTGACGCTGGTCGGTTATTGGCGCAGTTTGAATGCCGCACAGCTCGGCTCGTGGCTGGTATGGCTCATTCTGTTATGGCGCCTGATGCAAAACCATCACATACGGGCTTTGAGCGTAAAAATATTCAACCATCCCATAAAATTTTGGGCCGGCGCTACCCTGGCTGGCGCGCTGTTGATTGGTGTTACCGGGTTGACGCTGTGGCTTCAGTCCCGGTCGCTGCTGGAATATAACCACACATTGCGCGAGTACGGCGGCTATTTTATGCTTTTTGCTGCGCTTGCGGCGGTTTGGGCGGTGGCGATGCTGCGGAGAGCGGGAAAAAAATGACGCTTGTCGAATGCAAACAAAAGACAAACTTTAATTCATTTGAAATTTGTAAAAAAACACTGCTCTGAAAGCCTGTCCACTGTTTTTTGGGGGTAAAAATTAACCCTTTGAACCCCGCTCTTTATTTTGCTGACAACTGACGGCTCGATTTTTTATATCTCTTTTTTGCTAACCGGCAACTGGAAGCTAAAAGTTGAAAGCTTTACCCCTTTAACGTTCAACTATAAATAAAAATCCCCCGACAGGAACACAGCCGGAGGATTGTTGGTTATTTAGGTACTACAGGAGCTTTTTACATTATAAAGAGCATTTCAGAATATTTGGGCAGCGGCCACAAACTATCGGGGACGATATTTTCAATATTATCCGCATAATAACGAACCTCGTTCAACAGATCAGAAACATTATCGGAAATAAACTTGGCTTTTTCAGCAACGTCATTAATCTGCTCAGCTTTTTCCAGTTTGGCTTTGATTTGCTCAGAGCCAAGTTCCAAAGAGTCAATATTTTTAACAATTGATTTAAAAATTTCCACTTCAGTTTTCGCCGAACCGGCTGGCAATAACGTGCCAAGTTCCTTGATTCCCTGAATTACACTGAGCAGTTCATTTTTATAAGAAATTGCAGCGGGTAAAATTTGTGTTTGAATCATATTGCATAGAGTTTCCGCTTCAATTTCCAGGGTAGTAACATACTGTTCCTGTTTAATCTTGTAACGGCCTTCAACTTCCTGTTTGGAAAAAACTTTTTGCCGCAGCAACATATCCATATTTTCCGGTTTTACCAGGGCATCAAGAGCGTGCGGGGTTTTCTTTATATTCGGCAGGCCGCGTTTTTTCGCTTCTTTTTCCCATTCCTTACTGTAATTATTGCCTTCAAACCGGATAGGCTCGGTTTCAATGATATACTTGTGTAAAACAGAAATGATGGCTTCTTTCAGTTCAATTCCTGTTGCTTTTTTTTCTTCAATTTCAGCTACAATTATATCAATACTGTCGGCCACCGCCGCATTGAGTACCGTATTGGCCATTGAAACGGAAGCGCTGGAACCGATAGCGCGGAATTCAAATTTTTCACCGGTAAACGCAAAAGGTGAAGTACGATTTCTGTCCGTATTATCTCTGGAAATGGACGGCAGTTTGTTGATGCCGAGATCGATCAGATATTTATCTACAGAATGTGAAGCGCGCCCTTCTTTAATATCATCAAGAATATTGCTCAACTGCTCACCCAAAAAGACCGAGATAATTGCCGGCGGCGCTTCATTGGCGCCCAGGCGGTGATCGTTGCCGGCTGATGCAATCGCCATGCGCAGCAGGTCGCCATATTTATGCACCGCTCGCAGAATACAGACCAAAAATACCAAAAATTGTAAATTTTCTTCCGGGGTAGCGCCGGGATCAAGCAGGTTGTTGCCTTCGGAATCTGCCATGGACCAGTTGTTATGTTTGCCGCTGCCGTTAATCCCGGCAAACGGTTTTTCGTGTAACAACAGGGCCAAACCATGACGACCGGCAACCTTTTTTAAAACTTCCATGATCAGATGATTGCGATCGGCGC
Organism: uncultured Cytophagia bacterium; assembly: GCA_964399735.1. Classification (GTDB taxonomy): domain Bacteria; phylum Zhuqueibacterota; class Zhuqueibacteria; order Residuimicrobiales; family Krinioviventaceae; genus Fontivivens. The sequence goes on along the minus strand of CAYNSO010000081.1, from coordinate 9,041 downwards.
CGACATTGGCTTCGGCAAAAATTGGCGCAATTTCGAACTGATGCGGCGCCACTTCATTGTGACGCGTTTTAGCCGGAACGCCCAGTTTGTATAATTCCGTTTCCGAATCTTGCATAAACGCCAGCACCCGTTCCTTGATCGAACCGAAATAGTGATCTTCAAGCTGCTGACCTTTAGGCGGTTTTGCGCCCTGCAGGGTGCGTCCGGTTATTTGCAAATCAGGCCGCAGGCAATAAAACGACTTGTCGATTAAAAAATATTCCTGTTCGGTACCGATGGTTGTGACCACGCGGGTGGCGGTAGTATTGCCCAACAATCTCAACACTTTTAGGGCCGAGTTGGAAATCGTTTCCATGGAACGCAACAACGGCGTCTTTTTATCCAGCGCTTCGCCGGTGTAACTGATAAATACCGACGGAATACATAGAATACTGCCTTTGGGGCCTTCCATAATAAAGGCGGGACTGGAGGGATCCCATGCCGTATACCCGCGGGCTTCAAAAGTAGTCCGGCAGCCGCCACTGGGGAACGACGAGGCATCCGGCTCGCCTTGTACCAGTTGGTTGCCACGGAACCGCTCGACCACGCCTTCTTCATCCAGTTCCAAAAAAGCATCGTGCTTTTCGGCGGTTAAACCGGTTTGCGGCTGGAACCAGTGCGTAAAATGGCTGACGCCCTTGCTCATCGCCCATTCTTTCATGGCATGCGCTACGGTATTGGCTATGGATAAATCCAGCTTTTCGCCTTTTTTTATTGTATCGCGTAATTTTTTATATACATCCTTGGGTAATCTTTCTCTCATAACATGATCGTTAAAAGTGTTTTCGCCAAACCAACTGGAATTGGTCTTTTTCTGCGGTTCAAAATCAATACGCCCATTTGCCGCAATTTTCAGCAAAACACTTTGACGGGGGTTGGAATTTGAGTACATACGTTCTCCTTATCTGATCCACTAATTTTATATTATAAAATTTTCATTATTATCATTTTCAACAAGTTTTATTTAATATCCGGGTTGACAGCATTACTTGTAACATTGTGACGGAATAATTTTTAAAATAATATTGAACATTTTTTTGAAATATCTCTTGTATTTTACCAAATAAATTCTTAATTAATATGGTGTCTGCCCGGTATTCAGGTCAAGTGTGTTTGTGTTCCCGTCAGTTCACAACCATCAACCTTCCCGAAACCCGGGCAGACATTTTTTTTACAGGGTAATTCTTAAAATCCGTAAACCATCGTTAACCAAAAGTAATTATCCATATCGTCATCAAGAGCCAGGGAATAATTCCATTTTACAGTTATACCAGATGCCAAAGTCTTTGCGGCTGTAAATGTCAGGCTGCTAACCGCATCTTTTTTCGGTGTTGCCAGGTATCTGGCTGAATAAGTTCCGTAGCCAAAGACCAAACCTAAATCTGCGCCGGCCAACGCGGTGTTGCCGGACAGTTCCAGCCAGTAATCCGACTCGTTCAGGTTATTGTCGGTACTGCTTTGCGCAGGAATAAAAAATGCCGCTAATCCTGCCGGGCCATACCCAACTTTACCGTACATTTCATATTCATAATCTGCATCGGCATTAAAGGTTTCAAACATATCATAAGAATAAACCGTAACGCCCAGAGACGAAGCAACTGAACCAGAGGGTAATGAAACCTCAATAAAGGGGTCGGTTTCAACTTCAATATCACCGGCGTTCATACTGGAACACCAGAACCCCATTGTTACCCGTCCGGCGTTGAATGCTGCGGTTCCCTGTAATGCCGGTCCGTTGTATTGTTTAACTCCGCGCCAGATATATGTGGTAACTCCGGTTACATCACCTGAAAAAGAGACCTGGGCGAAAGAATTGCCGGTAAAAACGTACAGTAAAAGAACAATCAAAATTGCCATGGTGGAATTGGTTATGAACTTCATATTGCCTCCTGAACTTTATGTTCGGGCTGATTCTCCACGCATACGCCACAACATTGGCAAAGGCTGTGCCATAGCAATGAAAAAAACCCGACATTTTTTGTTTTTTTAATCTAGCGTTATTTATTATTTTTATTTATTTTATGCAAGCAGTTGCTAAACGTTGAAAAGTATTAAAATCATCAAGCTGTAGCAATTTCATACATTTTTGTAGCATATTATTAAAAAAGTAACAATTTTGCAAGGAGCTGATCAATTATTTTCCGCAACCGCCCGGCATATTTAGCAATCGGCTTTTTGCCGGGATTCTCGGTTTGAATTTCAGCAAAAGAGCGCTTGTTTTACAAAGCATGAATTCCTTTTTTAGTAAAAAATTCGCCTCATTGCTGTTGAAAACAAGCCTCATTGTTCTCCAGGTTAAAGCTGGCAAAGAACATTTTAAATTCTTACAATTTTGTATGTTTTTTAATTATTTCTTACATATTTGTATTATCAGTCTTTGCTTCCTGCTTTTTTGTAGCCCGGTTCTTTTGTTCCGGGTTTAACAGGAACCTGATCGTTTACAAGTTACTGGGTTGTAAAGATCTGGAATCCGTTATAAGCCTCCATACCATGCTCGCCAATATCCAGACCGCGCAGTTCTTCATCTTCAGAAACCCGCAACCCGATAGTCTTTTTAATAATAGTAAACAGAAGCCAGCCAAGCCCAAAAGCCCAGACAAATGCAGTTACAACCCCCAGCGCCTGTACGCCCAGCAATTTAAAGCCGCCGCCGTAAAATAAACCGCCTTCGTAATTGAACAATCCAACCGCCAGGGTACCAAAGGCGCCGTTTACGGCATGGACGCTGATTGCGCCTACCGGATCATCGACCTTGAGAGTGCGGTCAATAAAATAAACACTCAACACAACCAAAATACCGGCAATCATACCAATAATAATAGAGGCGGAAGGCGTTACTGTGGCGCAGGGTGCGGTGATAGCAACCAGACCAGCCAGGGCTCCGTTTAACGCCATAGATGCATCCGGCTTTTTGGAAATGACCCACGACATCAGCAAAGCAAATACTGCGCCGGCTGCCGCCGAAAGGTTGGTGGTTACCGCAATGCGGCCAATATTTCCGTCTGCAAAGGTAGTGCTGCCGGGATTAAAGCCAAACCAGCCGAACCACAGGATAAATACACCCAATGCCGCCAGCGGGATATTATGTCCCGGAATTGCACGCGGTTTACCGTCGGGTCCGTACTTGCCGATTCTGGGGCCAACCACAATTGCGCCGGCAAGAGCCAGCCAACCGCCGATCGAATGAACAACAGTAGAACCGGCAAAATCCTGAAAGCCCATCTTTTCCAACCAGCCGCCGCCATCAAGTAAACCGCCCCATGCCCAGGAGCCAAAAATCGGATAGATGACCGAGCAGATAAAGATACTATAGATTAAATAACCGGTAAATTTGGTACGTTCTGCCATGGCGCCGGATACAATAGTTGCAGCGGTTGCGGCAAACACGGTTTGGAATATTAAAAATGTCCAGTTCCAGTCATCGCCCAAAACATTGGCGCCGCGCATTAAAAAATGAGTCGTGCCAAAAAAGCCATTGGTTACCCCGAACATTAATCCAAATCCAACCAGGTAAAATGCCAATGATCCAAAACTGAAATCCATCAGGTTTTTCATCATAATATTGACATTGTTCTTGGCGCGGGTAAAGCCGCCTTCGACCATTGCAAAACCGGCCTGCATGAAAAAGACCAAAAATGCCGCCAGGCAGGTCCAAACAATATTGATATTCAATTGTAATTTTTCTTCCAGAGCAGCCAGCGCCGGCGTTGAACTGTCGGCAGTCCCGGTTGTGTCCATTGCTACTACTTGCTCTGATAAAGTCACTTCATCGGCCAGAACGACAGAGCTTGTAAACCCTGCTGTTAATAAAAGTAATATTACCGGCATAACCCGGATAAACTTGTTCATTTTTTTCTCCTTTTTAAAAGTATATGTGAAAGAATTTATACAATCAAGATCAACCAATCGCATCGTTGCCGGTTTCACCGGTGCGAATGCGAATACATTCTTCGAGGTTCTGAATAAATATTTTACCATCGCCGATAGAACCGGTCTTGGCGCCGGCGATGATGCCCTCAATCGTCGCCTGTACAAAAGCATCATTAACAGCAATTTCCAGTCTTACTTTTTTTAATAAATTCACTTCGATATCCGCGCCACGATAGGTCTCGTGGTAGCCCTTTTGCTGACCACAGCCCAGAGCATTGGTAGCAGATAATTTAAAAATTTCCCGCTCATACAAAGCCTGCTTGACCGCATTCAGCCTGGCGGGTTGTATGTAAGCAATAATTAACTTCATTTTTTTCTCCTCTCAAGATGCTATATCATCAATGAATAATACGTGAATTATAATTCGCTACCAGGCAATGGTTATGCCAGCCGTGCATACAAATTACAAGACATTGAATTAATTGAAAATAGGTATAAAATACCAGGGCCTGGCTATTATTTAAAGCAAACAATTATGTGGTTATGATATTTTAAAACTACAAATTTGCAAGATTTGATATTTTATCCCCTCTTTTGTTGAATATTTTGAAATGATAGCGGCAATTATCAGGGTTAGCAGCGCGATTGGAAACAATAAAAAGCCGATGAAGGAGAAAAAAAGTTTACTTTATCACTGTTTTTTTGCAAAAGCGGAATAAAGTTTGCTTTCATCATAAATAATTGGCATATTAGAAAGAAAATTATTACATATTTGTAACTTTATAGAATAGTCATTACCAAATTGTCAGTTCAAAAAATCAATATTAAACACATGCTATATCAAAACAGGAGCATACCATGCCTGCAATCCCGGCTAAAAACAAAACACAAAAATCGGAAAACCTGCTGCGCAAGTTATCAATGTTGATTGAAATAAATCAGGCAGCCAGCCGCACTACGGATTTGCAACAATCGCTCAAGGCCACTTTGCAAATTTTACAAAAATCTTTCAATATAAAATCCGGGGCTGTTTTTTTATGTAATGAAGAATTAAATACCCTGGAAATGGTTGCTTCTATCGGTTACCGGATTGATACTGCCAAAACCAAATACAAAATGGGTGAGGGGTTAACCGGGCGTATAGCCGAAACCGGCAAACCCATAATTGTCCCCCAGGTTAGCAAGGAGCCGCTGTTTTTGAATCGAATGAGTTCGTGGGATCCCAAAAGCGACCGCGAACAGTCATTTTTAGGGGTGCCGATTGAGCTGGATTATAAAACACTAGGCGTTCTTTTGGTCAACCTGCCATATAATCCGCGTCGGGATTATGACAGTTATATCAAATTCCTCACCCTGGTTTCTTCGGCGCTGGTGCAATCCATTCGCCTGCAGAATGTTATAACTTTGGAGCGGCAGCGCCTGGTTGACGAAAATGTCCGGTTGAAACAAAAACTGCAGGACGAATACAGTTTACAAAATATCATCGGCACCAGTCACGAAATGCGGGACGTTTATGATAAAGTGACCCAGGTAGCGAGGGCCAACACCACGGTTCTCATCCGCGGCGAATCCGGCACCGGCAAGGAACTGATCGCCCAGGCCATTCATTATAACTCGCTGCGCAACGAAAAGCCCTTTATCCGCGTCAACTGCGCGGCCATTCCAGAGACGCTGATCGAATCCGAATTTTTTGGCTATGAAAAAGGCGCTTTCACCGGCGCCGTGGCGCGTAAAAAGGGCCGTTTTGAGTTGGCCGATGGCGGCACTATTTTTCTCGATGAAATCGGCGACCTCACCCCAATGACCCAGGTAAAGCTGTTGCGGGTGCTGCAAGAGCAGGAATTTGAACGCGTTGGCGGCACCGAAACGATCAAGGTTGACGTACGCGTTATTACCGCCACCAACGCCAATCTGGAAAAGCTAATGCAAAGCGGCAAGTTTCGCGATGATTTATATTACCGGCTGAATGTTTTCTCCATTTTTTTACCACCGCTGCGCGACCGCCATGAAGATATTCTGTTGCTGGCCGATCACTTTATGCTGAAATATGGCCGCCAGCAGGGCAAATCCATCAGACGGATCTCCACGCCGGCTATTGATATGCTGGTGCGGTATCACTGGCCCGGCAATGTGCGCGAACTGGAAAACTGTATCGAACGCGCTGTGGTGCTGTGCGACGACCAGGTCATCCACAGCTATCATCTGCCGCCCACCCTGCAAACCGCAGAAAGCAGCGGCACCATTACCCGGCTGTCGCTGGAAGATTCGGTAGCATCCTATGAAAAAGAACTGATCCAGGATACCCTGAAATCCACCCGCGGCAACCGCGCCAAAGCCGCACGCTTATTGAATACGACCGAAAGAATAATCGGCTATAAAATAACCAAGTACGAAATTGATACGGATCGGTTCAAAAACAGATAAAATATCTGAATCCTTTTTAAAATTCTACATCTTATTATTAAAACAACAAATTAATAAAGAATAATGGAGGATTTATGGAACAGGAAATTACCGGTTTGCCGCGCCTGAATGCCCCGGCGCCTGATTTTACAGTAAAAACAACCCATGGTACCATCAAATTATCGGATTATAAAGGCAAATGGGTTGTGCTGTTCTCCCATCCAGCAGATTTTACCCCGGTCTGTACCACCGAATTCATTGCTTTTGCGAAAAAAAATGATGATTTTAAAAAAATCAATACCCAGGTAATCGGCCTGAGCATCGACAGCATCTATTCACACCTGGCCTGGGTACGAAACATCAAAGATAATTTTGGCGTGGAAATTCCTTTCCCGGTGATTGAGGATTTGAAAATGGATGTTGCTACAAAATATGGCATGATCCACCCCGGCGCTGCCGATACTTCTGCTGTACGCGCGGTGTTTGTAATAGACGACAAAGGGATTCTAAGGGCCATGATCTATTACCCGTTAAGCAATGGCAGAAGCATTGATGAAATCTACCGGCTGGTGGTTGCCCTGCAAACCACCGATAAAAACGGCATTGCTACACCGGAAAACTGGCGCCCCGGCGACAAAGTAATAGTCCCGCCGCCGCAAACCCAGGAAGCCGCCGCCAAACGCCAGGGCGAAGGCTATGATTATACGGACTGGTATTTCAGCAAAAAAAGTCTTGCATGACCCCGATAAACTCAAAAGGCTGCCCGCAAAGGCAGCCTTTTTTATTGAAAGCAAATAAATCAAAAACATACAATCGAACGTCCGCTAAAACAATTACTACTAGTTTCCATCCGGACACATATACCGATACGGCAAATATTTGGGCTGCCACATGGCGTTACGAATCATCTTTAGTAACGCTTCGTCGTCCTGTTGCAGGCCCAGGTCGCTTTCGCGCGCTTCTTTGGCAACCGCCAGAGCCACCTGCTCGGAAACAAAACGAATTTTTTGTATGGCCGGCAGCATACGCCCGGAGGCCAGTTCGTCGTGAGTTACCATATTGCTCAACGCCTGCGAGGCAGCAATGAACATTTCATCCGTAACAATCGGGGTGCCGGAGACCAGCGCGCCCAGGCCAACGCCGGGGAAAATATATAAATTATTACACTGCGAGATCACCTGCTCGCGGCCTTCAATTTGTACCGGCGCAAAGGGGCTGCCGGCGGCAACCAGGCATCTGCCATTGGTTGCTTTTAGCGCCGCTTCAGGGGTACATTCCGCTTTGGCGGTTGGATTCGACAGCGGCATCACCATCGGCAGTACGGTGTTCTGCGCCAGTTGTTTCAATATTTCTTCGTTAAAGGCGCCGCTTTGTCCGGTTACGCCGATCAGCACGGTAGCCCGGGTATTTTTCAGGGTATCCAGCAGGGTTATTTTATTGCTGTCGGCAAGGGTCCAGTTAGCAACCACGCTTTTATCCTTGAGCAGGAATTTTTGTTCTTCGCTAACCGCCATTCCCTCCACCAGCAAGCCGTCTTTATCGATGCCAAACATACGGGCGCGCGCTTCCTGTTCGCTCAAACCTTCAGCTTTTAATCCGGAGACCACCTGCCGGGCTATACCCAAACCCGCCTGACCTTGTCCGAAAATGACGAATTTCTGATCGCCCAGTTTTTGTTTTTTTATTTTCATAGCAGAAAGGAACACCGCCAGCGCTACCGAACCGGTGCCCTGGATGTCGTCGTTAAAGGAACAGATGCGCGCCTGGTAGCGATCCAGCACCCGGAAGGCGTTGTTCTTGCCGATATCTTCCCATTGCAGCAGAGCGGTGGGAAAGCGTCTTCGTACGGCGGCAACAAATTGCTCGATAAACGCATCATAAACCTCGCCGGTAACTCTTTTTTGGCGTACGCCGATATAAAGCGGATCATTAAGCAGTTCTTCATTATTCGTGCCGACATCCAGCATTACCGGCAGCGTGGCAACAGGATGCAAACCCGCCGCGGCAATATACAAGCTCATCTTGCCGATGGGAATACCCATGCCGTTTGCGCCCAGATCGCCCAGACCAAGGATGCGCTCTCCGTCGGTTGCAACAATCAACGCCACATTACGGAATGAGGCATTCTGTAAAATTTCATCGATATGATGGATGTTATTCAACGTTACATAAACCCCCCGCCGCCGCCGGTACAGGTGACTGAACTGCTGGCAGGCTTTGCCGACTGTAGGAGTATAAACGATAGGCAGCATCTCTTCCAGGTGGTCGAGCAGTAAACTGTAATACAGCGTTTCATTACGATCCTGCAACGACATCATGTATATGTATTTTTCCAGGTCATCCGGCTTTTGACTAAAGCTTGCGTATGTTCGTTGCTTTTGAATGGACAGGGTCGATACAGCATCGGGCAGTAATCCGCATAAACCCAGCGCATAGCGCTCATTCTCCGGGAATGCTGTGCCTTTGTTATAAACAGGGTGCTCGGTTAAAAACATTCCTTTAAAGGGAACCTGAACATATTCTTCGCCTGTAAAGGGATCTATTCTTTTGGTATATTCTAACATTATTCCTCCTCATGAATTAGGATTTGAACAGTTAGTTTCTTAAAATCCGGCCTTGCTTCGCCGGATAATGTTTGAAAAAATTACGTTCGCTGTTATTGTAAAATATAGAGTTTTATAATAAAAAGATACTAAAATTTTATTTTTGCCATTACTTTTTTTCCCGGT
>CAYNSO010000080.1:0-17654 GCA_964399735.1 uncultured Cytophagia bacterium | reverse complement strand
GCATTGCATAAAGGCAATGCACACCGGTTGTAAGCATGTTTGATATGCTTACATGTTTTCCGGGGCGGATATATTTAATAACGACAGACCGTTAGCCAGAACCTGTCTGGTAGCCTGACACAGCATCAGTCTGGCCTGGGTTAGCGGCACATCATCGGTAACCACGCGGTTTTCATGGTAAAAGCGGTGAAACACTGTGGCTGTTTCGTGTAAATAACCGGTGATACGGTGTGGTTCCAAACCCTCTGCGGCTTTGCTAACCACTTCAGGGAAATCCAGCAGCTTTATAATCAGCGCCATTTCCTGCTCGTTTTGCAGCGGCGACATATCAGCCTGTTCCGGCAATTGCACGCCGTTTTCGCGGGCGAAACGTAAAATATTACAAATACGCGCGTGAGCATACTGGACGTAAAAGACCGGGTTTTCGTCAGTTTGTTTCTTGGCCAGGTCGATGTCGAAATCGAGCGGCTGGGTAACGCGCCGGTCGATGAAAAAATAGCGGGCGGCGTCAACGCCGACTTCTTCGATGAGTTCGTCCATTTCGATGATCTGTCCGGCCCGTTTCGACATTTTAACAATCTCGCCGCCGCGCAGCAGGTTCACCTGCTGGATGATGAGCACATCAAAGCTCTCCCTGGGATGGCCCAGCGCCTGCAAAGCGGCGCTCATACGCGGGATATAACCGTGATGATCCGGCCCCCACAAGTCGATGATCTTTTCATACCCGCGGTTATATTTATTCTGGTGATAGGCAATATCGATCAGAAAATAGGTGGGCTCGCCTTCGCTGGTTACGAGCACACGGTCTTTTTCGTCGCCATACTGCGACGAGCGAAACCAGACGGCGCCATCTTGTTCATAAGAAAGGTTGTTGTTGTGCATATATTCAAGGATGCTCTTGTGCGCCTGATTCTCGCGAATCAAGGTTTCGCGGAACCAGTGATCATAATGCAGCCGGTATTTCACCAGGCTGGTCTGGTGACGATTGACCATATAATCGAGCGCCATTTTGCTAAAGGTGGCACAGCGTTCGTCAGTGGGCAGGGATTTGTATATTTCGCCATCGCGGGAAATGATCTCCTGCGCCAGATCGCGGATATATTCGCCGTGATAGCCGTCTTCCGGCAACGGGGTGGCGATGCCAAGTTCGGACATATAGCGGGCGTTCAGAGATTCGCCCAGCAGTCGCACCTGGCGGCCGGCGTCGTTGATATAGAATTCCCGATCCGCCTTGAAGCCGGTCCAATTATAAAGATTAGCCAGCACATCGCCTACCGCCGCCGCGCGGGCGCTGACAATGTTCAGGGGCCCGGTGGGGTTGGCGCTGACGAATTCAAACTGAATGCGTTCGCCGCCGCCCCAGTCGCTTTTGCCAAAGTTACTGCCTTCCCGGAGAATATCGGATACTGTTTGCTGTAGACAGGAGGGGGCCAGGTAAAAGTTGATAAAGCCGGGGCCGGCGATGTCGATTTTTTCTATAAAAAAAGGGTCAACCGGGAAATTTGCGACAATTTTTTCGGCAATCTGGCGCGGTGGCTGCTTGACGAGCCGGGTCATGTTCATAGCAACCGGCGAGGAAATATCTCCAAAACCGGTTTGCCTGGGTTTTTCCAGATTGAGCAGCTTTTCATCCGGGATGGCATAGCCGCAGGCAGTGAGGGCCGTTTTGATACTAGTGCGTAGATAATCCTGTGGTTTCATCATCATCCTTTATAGCAGTAATTTCGGCGTCTCCCCATAACCGTTCCAGTGAATAAAATTCCCGCGCTTCTTTCTGAAAGATATGCACAACCACATCGACAAAGTCGAGCAGAATCCAGTTGCGGTAGTGCATGCCTTCCACGTGCCAGGGGCGTATGGATTCGTAAACCAGTTCATCGATAATATGATCCATAATCGCCTTGGCCTGCACATCGCTGTCCACCGAGCAAATGACAAAATAATCCGTCATGGTAGTTATCTCTTGTAAATCCATCAGGATTATATCGCTGCCTTTTTTTTCGAGCATCAGCCGGGCAATTTGTTCAGCTAATTTTTTACTTTTCAAAATTTTTTCCTGTAATCGTTTATTTTTACAACAATTCCCGGATCGCCTGAAATACGGCGTCCGGTAAAATATCGCGCATACATTTAAAGTGCTGTTTCGGGCATTTTTTTCGGCCAATATGGGAGCAGGGCCGGCAGGGCAGATTCTTGTTTTCCATTACCCTTGCCTGGGGGTTATCGGGGAAAAAGCCCAGTTCACGGGTGGTAGAGCCGAAAACAGCTATGGTTTTCTTTTTTAACGCCGCGGCAAGGTGCATTAATCCCGAATCATTGCAGACAACCAGGTCAGCCCGGTTTATTACACAGGCGGCTTCCATGATCTCCAGGGAGCCGGCCAGATCCAGCGCGGCGTTGTCGGTCAGTTGTGCATTCATTTGCCGGGTTAACTGTTGATCCTGGGTATTGCCCAATAACACTATTTGAGCGTTCAGTTCTGTTCTACAGCGTTCAGCCAGCTGTGAAAAATATTCAACCGGCCATCTTTTGGTGAAAAATCCGGCGCCGGGCGCCATACAGATAACCGGACGGGTTGTGTCAAAGCCTTTATTTTGTAACAGCTGATCCATCCGCTGTTGAGTAGCCGGGTCGATAAAGACCTGCGGCCCCAACCGGTCGTCGGTTATGCCGAAAGCCGCCAGGCTGTTGAGGTAACGCCGGGTTACGGGAATGACAGTGCGAAACAGGTTCCAGCCGAATTTGACCAGCAAAAACCGCTTGAACGCATATTTTTTAAAGGTAACTTTAATTCCCGGCAGACCGGCTTTTAAAAAATGGCTGCGGAAATTTTTATGTATGTCAACGATCAAATCATATTTGCGGGTGCGTAACTGATTTTTTAACCTGTCAAGCTCCCGACGGCCTTGAAGAGTATCAAGGGTAAGAACATTATTAATATACGGGTTTCCGTGCAGTAACGGCGCAAATTGTTTTTTTACAATAAAATCAATTTGCGCGGCCGGAAAGTGATTTTTTAATACCCTGGGAACCGGGGTCGCCAGAATAATATCGCCAATGGAACTGAGGCGGATTATGAGAATTCTATTAATACTTTCAGTGGTCATTTTTTGACAAGAACGCATATCATCCGCTTACTTTATAGCCTTGCGAAACCACTCTATTGTTCTGCGCACGCCCTCTTCCACCTGAACTTGCGGTTCCCAGTCCAGCAGCTTTTTTGCCAGGGAAATATCGGGCTGGCGGACTTTGGGGTCATCGACCGGCAGAGGTTTGTTGATGAGGATGCTCTTGCTGCCGGATAGTTTGATGATTAGCTGCGCCATTTCAACAATCGTCATTTCATGCGGGTTGCCGATGTTGACCGGTTCATGATAATCGGCAAACATGAGCCGGCACAGGCCCTCGATCAGATCATCTACATAGCAGAAACTGCGGGTTTGCTTGCCGTCGCCAAAGATGGTGATGGGTTCATTGCGCAGCGCCTGGGGAACAAACGCCGGAATTGCCCGGCCGTCATTGGGGCGCATGCGCGGGCCAAAGGTGTTGAATATGCGGACAATTTTGGTGTTTACGCCTTTGTGACGATGGTAAGCCATGGTCAACGCTTCGCCAAAGCGTTTGGCTTCATCATATACGCCGCGCGGGCCAACCGGGTTAACGTTGCCCCAGTATTCCTCCTGCTGCGGGTGGATGAGGGGGTCGCCGTAGACTTCGGAAGTAGAGGCTAACATAAAAGAAGCGCCCTTGTCCAGCGCCAGGCCCAGCGCTTTGTGAGTGCCCATAGCGCCGACTTTGAGCGTGTGGATGGGCAATTGCAAATAATCCAGGGGGCTGGCCGGGGAGGCAAAATGCCATACATAATTCACAGGTCCGGCAACATAGATATATTCGGTAACATCATGTTTTATAAATTTAAAATCTTCACCCTGCAAATGTTCAATGTTGGCAATTGTGCCGGTGAGTAAATTATCCATGGCAATGACCTGGTGACCCAATTTCAGCAGTTTTTCGCAGATATGGGAACCGAGGAATCCGGCGCCGCCGGTGACCAGCGATATAGGTTTCATAAAAACTCCCTGTTGTTGTTAAATTTATCTAATTTAATAAATTTACTGAACTTCTGAAACAGTTTTTTTAATAATAATGTATCTGAAAGACGGAAGCAGGTACTGATAATATACTTCAGAATGGGGGAAATGCAGGTTGGCGTTACTTGTTGCGGCTGATGGTAAAAGAGACAAGTTCTTGCAGGCTGTTTTTAGCCGGAGAATCGGTATATGTGGTAAGAATATGGGCCGCCCGGTTAGCAAAGGTGTTCACCGTCTGGATGGAATAATCGATGCCGCCATAGTCGCGGGTAAAGCCGATTATATTATCCACATCCTGGTCGTTCATTTTACCGTTGCCGAACTTGTTCAGGATCGATTCCTGCAATTTTTTTTCAGCTTTGGCCAGGGCATAAATCAATGGCAGGGTGATTTTGTTTTCCCGAATATCGTTGCCGGTGGGTTTGCCCAGGGTTTTTTTATCGCCGGTGTAATCGAGCAGGTCGTCGGTGATCTGAAAAGCTATACCCAGGTTTTCGCCAAACAGATCCATTCTTTTGCGGGCTAAAATATCCCGGGTTACCGATAGCGCGCCTAACTGGCAGGAGGCGCTGAACAGGGAGGCGGTTTTTTTGGAGATGAGGTCAAAGTAAACCGCTTCATTCAGGCCGTCGCGGTAACTGTTGTCCATCTGCAACAATTCACCCTCGGTAATTTTATTGGCTGCCGCCGATAATATGGAAATTGCTTCCAGGCTTTTCATGTTGACCATGGAAGTGAGGGTTTTGGAAAACAGGAAATCGCCTACCAGAATAGAAATTTTACTGCTCCACAGGTTATTGACAGTAGGGGAACCGCGCCGCAGGTCGGAATCATCCACCACATCATCATGAATGAGTGTGGCGGTGTGTAGTAATTCAATAACCAGGCTGGAAGCCAGGGTTTGTTCATTGGTTTGGCCGTGCAGTTTAGCGGTTAAAAAAACCAGGATCGGGCGCAGTCTTTTGCCCTTTTTATCGGCAACATAGCGGACCACTTTTTCGGCAAGCGGAATGTTGGAATGTAGCCCCTTGTTAAAAGCATTTTCGAAATCAACTAATTGTGTTTCAACCGGCGCAGTAATTGCTTTTATATCCAAGTGATCCTCAGGGGATTGGTTAGGCAAAGCTATTTTATAATTTAAATCAATTTAACAATTAATTCATATTTTGTCAATACGAAAGTCAGTTTGAAAATTTAAGCAGATTACCGATGCAGCTATAATTTGGGAAGGGTAAATTTAAAATTTGACCCTTTGCCCGGCGCAGATTCGACCCATATTTCGCCATTGTGATTTTGTACGATCTTTTTCACAATTGCCAGGCCTACGCCGGTGGACAGGTCTTCCGGGTGATCGTTGTTTTTATAAAACAGCTCGAATATTTTTTCCCGGTTTTGCGGAGCTATGCCAATGCCGTTATCTGCAACTGTAAATTCATAACAGGCGCCGTTCTCCGTGGCTGCAATTTTTACCTGCGGGACGGTATCATTTTTACTGTATTTAAGGGCATTAGAGATCAGGTTTGTAAATATATGCACCATACCGGTTTCGTTGGCAACTATTTCCGGAAGATTATTATCTATACTGATCTCGGCTTGCCTGACGGTAATCAATCCTTCCAGGGTTTGGATGCTTTTAAGAACGGCTTCTTTGGAATTGAAGCGGGTAAAGTTGAACCGGGTTTTATCGAGTTTGGCGAGTTCGAGCAGGTCGATGAGCATATTTTCCATATTATCGAGATTGACCAGCATACGGTCAAGGCACTGTTCGGTTTCTGCCGAGAAGTGAGACTCGGTATCTTCTTTGATCAGCGAAGCAAAATTTTTAATGGTCTGCAAGGGCGATTTCAGTTCATGCGTAACCAGGTGGACTAGATTATCCTGAGAGTCATTTTTTTCCAGGGCTTGATAATACAGTTCCAGGTTGGTAAACAAATTCTCCGCTTGCCTGGCGATATTTTGCAGAACGGCAAGATCGTTTTGGTCAGCGGCATAATTTTTATCAAAAACAACCAGTAGTAAAGCATGAATTTGGGAATTTTTAAAAATCGGGGTGATAATAAAGGGTTTGAAAAATGCAGATATATCTGGCGTGTTTTTATTACACAGCAGTTCTTTAAAAACATCTTTTGTATAAAGCGGCGTTGGTAAATGGGTTTTTTTTTGTTCAAGCAGCAAATTTTTAATTTTTTGAACCGACAGGTAGTGATTGATCATATCCGGCATCCAGTTGAACAGATCGATCATTTTCATCGTGTCGTTGACAAATACTGCTTTACAATGCACAGAGTCCATAACCTTTTGTGTCGTTGCGCAGATTTTTTGCAGGATATCTTTTTTATCCGGTTTTGTTATAAAGTTAATATTCAGTTCTTGCAAAATGGCAGCGGTTTTTTGGCTGAATCCGGATTTAGCTGTTAATTGATACCTTGATACAGCCGCTGAAAAAAGCGCGCTGGTTTGCTTTAATAATAAAATTTCTTCGCGTGTGAACGGTTTGGTTTGCAGGCGGCCAATGGCAAAGTTACCAAGATATTTTTCACCGCTGACCAGCACAACGCTGGTATGGGTCGGCAGGGAAAACGGCAGCCGAAAGGGATGCAGCAGGTTATTTTTTTTAATGCCGTTCGATTTGACGTTTTGAATGACCTGGTGCAACGGGCAATCGGGAATTGCTTTTTGTTGCAGTTCAACTGCAAATTTATCAACCATGTCGGGGTGGGTCAAATCCAGAGCGCGGTCGATATTGCCATTTTCATCAAAGATGGAAAGGGAAAAATAATCAAAGGCAACCAGTTTTGAAATTTTTACTGCAGCATTGCCGATGATGGCTTCAAAGCTGCCGCCGGAGTTGAATTGCTTGACCAGGGCATCCAGCATGTCTTGTTTGGCCCGCATGGCGTCATTTTCTTCCATAAGCAATGGCGAAAAGATAAATGAGGAGGAAATTTGCGCAATGCTGGAGAGTTTGATTATATCTTTTTGCTGCCAGTTATAAGGTTCGGTGCAGAAAATATTCATCAACCCCATGCAGGTATTGTTGAGCAGCAAGGGAACGCTGGCAAAGGATTGGACGCCGGCGTTCTGGAGAAATTCAAGCTTGTCCGAATCCGGGCTCCCGGCAATGTTTGCCAGTGAAAAGGATTTTTTGCTTTTGGCAATTTGCTGAAAAAAGCTGGTGTTGAATTTTTTTTGAATTTCATCATCGGCAATGTTGGCAATATTGTCCTGCAAGGTAAAACCGGCCAGGGGCGAGAGGTTGTTATTTCTGGACAGCCGCAAGATAAAGAGATACCTGGCTTCAAACATTTTTAACATCAATTGTGCGGTATTTTTTAAGCTGTTTTGTACATTATCAAAAACAACACTGCTTAATGAGGCAAACAATTCGTACAGCCAAAAGTTTTTTTGCAAACCGGCGGCATGCTGTTGTTCCGGGGTGACCAGCAGCAGCAATATACCATTATCCAGATGATCCATAAAGGTATATGATATTTTGCCGGTAATCATTTCACCATTCTGTCTGATAAAGTTGAGAATGAAATTTTGTTTTACACCCGGTTCAATGTTCCGGATAGAAAAATAATCTTTACAAACAGAGGAAAAGGGCAAGGATAGCAATTTGTCTTTATCATAGCCCAGCATGTCCAGCAACAACTGGTTGACCTGGATGGTTTTATCTTTGTAAATATCAATAATAAGAGCTGGAATTTGCAGGGATTCCAGAAATGATCTGGTTATCGCTTTGTTCTTTTTTTTGGTGTTTTGCAGGGTATAAAGCTGTTTTTCCCACAGGGCTCTTTCCAGGAAAACAGCTGTGCAGGTAGCTGTAATTTCCAGATTTTTTATATCTTGAACACTAAAATCTTCTGCCTGGGTGCGGGCAATATAAAGGCAGCCGATAATCGTATTGGGCGATTTTAACGGAATCAACAGTTCGGTTTGCATATCGGGCAATACCGGATGTTCGGCGTTAATCGTTATTTTGGTGTTTTTGTGAATCAACAGTTCAATCGCCAGGGGGGTATCGTATTTTATTATGATATTATTAAATTCAGAGGAGATGTGGTTATAGTTGTTGGCAGCGGTTAAACAATTATTTGCGGGATCGTTTGTAAATAAAAGTACTTTATCACAAGAGACAAGTTCCCTGATACGGTTTCTGATTTGTCCGGCAATGTTAACGGGATCGAAACCGGAAACGATAAGGGTGCATAATTCATGCAGTATCGTTATTTTTTCATCTTCGGGTGTTAAAAGATTCATCGTTTTTTTACAAACCTGTTCCCGGTTAGCCGAAACACCGGGTGAAAGACCATAGTCAATTATATTGTAAATAAATAGAGATGGATATATTTCAAGGTAACAAATTTTGTTCCAAAGTATAAAAAAATACAATAATAATACATGTAAATATCGAGTATTATTTACTTTCGTTTAACAGCTTTTGGGATTCCTGAATAACTGTTTGAATTGTAGTCTGTAAATCCATATTTACCATAGCGCCGGAGGCAAATTTATGGCCACCGCCGTTAAAATGATTGGCCAGGCTATTTATTGGAATGTTGCCTTTGGAGCGGAAACTAACTTTGGTGCCATGATCATGTTCCGTAAACATGATACTGATTTCAATATTGCGAATATTTCGGGTCAGTTCCGACAAGCCTTCAATTTCCCACAATTCAACGCCGGTATTTTTAATCAATTCCTTGCTCACTACATACCACACAAGCCGGTCGTTGCAGGCAAATTGCATATCGACCAGCAAACGGCCCATGAGGTAATAGCGGTTTTTGCTATAGTTTTCATAAATATTACTAAAAACCTGCCGAAAATTAGCGCCTCTTTTTAAAAGGTCGGCGGCTATGGTATGGGTTTTTTCAGTAGTATTGGAATACCGGAAAGAGCCGGTATCTGTTAAAATGCAGGTATAAAGGGCGTCGACTATATTTTGTGTAAATAGCGCTCCGCAGCAAGTCAGGTAATCATAGATCAATTCACCGGTAGAAGACGCGCTAGAGTCTATTATTTGCACGTCTCCCATAATGTCGGTAGGTATATGATGATCGATACATACCATTGGCGTTTGCAGACGGCGCAGAACATGACCTATGTCGCCTAATCGTTCCCAGTCGCTGATGTCGACAACAATAACGGCGTCAAGAGAATTGAGCAGTTCTTTGTCTTTAATTTTATCGTATCCGGTAATTTCCTTTTCCGCATCGAGAAATTGAAAAAGAAACGGCGTCGGGTTGGGATTTATCATGATAACGGTTTTTCCCAGTTGTCGTAAAAAACCCGCCAGAGCAACCTGGCTGCCCAGACCATCGCCATCCGGATTTAGATGTGTAGTGATTAAAATTCGCTGTTTATCTGCAATAAAGCTGTTTACTGGTTCCCAATTGATCATAGTCAGAATCGGCGCTCCGAAATAAAATTCTAGTTAAAATTGATAGTGAATCACGCTGGTATTCTCGATAGAATCCTCAGCTTTGACGGAAATTTCACAACCGTTGGTTTGCGAAACCGGCAGGCTAAAAGACTCTAGCTTTGTGTCGCATATACCGTCAACCGGGAAAAGCGCTTTCCAGTCCCCGGCGTCAATAGAGTAATAAACGTTTTTGATGGTGTTCCATTTATCGCGCACCAGGAATTCCAGTTTACCGTTTTTGACGTGCAAACCGGTTATTTCCGGGCCGGAGTTATCGATAATAAATTTATCGCAGATTTTTTCACCGGCAAGCGCCAGGTTCTCCGGGTTGGTTGGCGAATCATAACCAATTATTTTTATCAGGTACTCACCGTCGGCCATTTGCTGGCTGTCCCATGTGTAATAACTGCTTGCCAATTCTTTGGTCAATAGTTTCCATGATTTTTGGTCAAGGTTTTTATAATACAAGTCGAACAACATGCTATCATAATTGGGGTCTTCAAATAGCCAGTCGATACTGCGATAGCCTTTTTTAAATTCTGTTTTAGGCGGATTTTGCGGGTAAGAAACGCCCTTTTCTTTTTGATCCGGTTCGGAATTTTGATAATAATCGCCGGGGTGGTGCACAAGAATATCAGAGATTTGTGGGGGCAGGTTTTTTTGCAGGTAAGAGACGGTAACCATTTCGAGCATGGGATTGAGTTTGCCGCCGGTCATTTCACAGCGCCATTGAATGAATCGGGCCGACGGGCTGGTAATTTGCAGGGCGTTGTTATTGCCCTCTGCCTTTACCCAGGGATTCCAGCTTTGTTCCGGTTTTTCGGTGTTGCCGGAGCGGGTATAAAATTCTATCCGTCCGTCGTTCTTTTGTCCTTCCCAGGTCAGTGTTCCCCATGATGAGGGCATGCCGGCGTCAATGGTTTCCGATTCAAAACTGGCCAGGGCAACAGATTCCGGTTTAATATCATATACGTTTCCCAAATTTGAGGTTCCAAGGATATAGTTTGCCTTTTTTGTCGGGGTAAGGGCGGTAATTTGTGATTCAGCTACTTGCAACAGCAAAGAGGCGTCGCCTTCGGCGTTTATTTTATAGAGTTTTCCCTGGTCGCCGGTACCGAGCAACAGGTTGCCATCGGGGTGCAGGGCAAGCGAATGAATGCGTTCGCTGGCGCCCCTCCATAAATCGCGGGAATAGCCGTTTTGATCAATTTTAAACAGGCTCGTTGGGGTTTGAGCTGCCGACGTTAAATTATCCAGGATAAAGGACTGGGCTTCGAGGGCTTGTTCGCTTTCTTCATCTTCATCTGTTTGCCCGGCGCCTTTTTTGGTATTGGTTTTTCTTTCCTGAAGTTTGAGCTCCGGCTCGCCAAAAGCGGCAGCATAGGCATTGCCATTGGCAGTTGCTACAATTTTATTCACTTCCTGCATTTGTGTATCAAACAGTACGACGGGTTTAGCGCCCGGGTTCAGTTTATAGACATAACCATTAGCACTGCTGCCGGCGTAAAGAGTGTTGTTATTATGGAATAAACAGCGTATGTGCGATTGCTCACTGTGCAATATTATTGTGCTTGTGCCGTCCGGGGTTATCTGATAAATGCGCGCGGTAACGCCGGTGGCAGCGTAAAGATTGTTTTGTGCATCGAACGCCAGATCCCAGATGTATTTGTCTTCCGGGTCAAAAAAGATCGAGCGGGAGCCATCCGGCATTATTTTGTATATTTTACCATTTGGCGAGGTGGCGGCATAAAGATTGTCCCGGCTGTCAACCGCAAGGGCAAAGACTTCCAATTCTTCCGTATCATAGAAAACGCTGGTATCACCAGAGGCAGTGGTTTTATAAATGACGCCGTCGTTGCCGGCGCCGATATAAAAATTGTTTTTTGAATCAGAGACAATGTCCCAGATATAAGGGTCGCCGGAGGTTAATATTTTTTGTTTTTGCGGAGCCGGGGTAATAATTCCTTTGAATAAAATTGAAGTGTTGTGTAAAATGCCGCGTTCAAATTGTCCGGAGGTTTTGTGTGTGCTGGAGCGGGGTTTGACGGCGTAGAGCGGAGCCGCGAGCAGCGGGATCAACAACAGTGTAAATATAAATTGCCAGTTCTTGATTATTTTAAGCATTCTTTTTTCCTGGATCAAATTATGAGTAATTTTTGAAAATTAATTGCCGGCTTTACCAAAAAACCGGTTGAACCGCATCTTGATCTAATAATGGAATTGTGGATTGCTGCGGTTGTTTGATGCGAACGGTTATCCGTCGAGCGCCGGTAATGGCATAATCCAAAACGACAGATTCTTCATGAATTATACGCGCCTGGGTTTTATTTGAAGTTCCGTTGCTGTTGGTGGAATTCATAATATCCATAACCGAAGGCGGCAAGGCGGATAATTCTTCTCCTTCCAGCATCAGACCTTTGTCCTCAACTTGTACCTGCATATAGAGGTGATTGTTTTTACGGCGTTCGTCGAGGATTTTGAGGATATGATTGAAACTGACCGGAACATATTTTAATCTGTTGGTTTGTACTTCGTAATTGGTCAGGGCATCGCCGCTACTAACAATGATCGTTAAAGTTTGGGCGTCAAGATTGACGGGCACATAAAAAGATTTGTTAACTTGAAGAGATTTGCCGAAAGTGGTTTTCAAGGTTATGGCTAAATGCAGGGAATCGCCCGGCCTCACTTCTTCTTTATCCTGCCAGATGGTGTTAATTTTTGCAACATTTTCTCCGGCAATTTCACGGGTTTTCACAGAGATGGCTGCGATATCAGGTTTTTGAAAATCATTCACCATTAAAACGCCCAGGGCAGAAGCCACCAGATCGCAGGCGCTGTTAACATCGGAACCGGGGTCGAAAAAGCCGAATTCCCGACGTGAAGAAAAAAAGTCATCAATTTTTACAATGCGGCCGTCAGTGAGCGTTACTGT
The DNA here is from genome assembly GCA_964399735.1 of uncultured Cytophagia bacterium. Classification (GTDB taxonomy): domain Bacteria; phylum Zhuqueibacterota; class Zhuqueibacteria; order Residuimicrobiales; family Krinioviventaceae; genus Fontivivens. Next base: position 5,203 of record CAYNSO010000080.1, on the reverse strand, counting down.
GCAATTCAGGTAGATGGAATTGAAACTGCCGGACAATCGCCCCGATGTTAGCGCCTGAATAAGAGCAATGCGCAGATACAGGGGAATGAGGTTGTTTATGGATCTGTCCTGAGCTATGTTTAGATTAAATTCACGTTTTTGGTTAGCCAGAGAGGTAAAAGACACTTTGACCGGCGCCATTGGCGCTTGTTTGCCAAGATCGCCATAGAGACCGGTTAACCGATCCTGGCGGAAAGAACCAATGATGTCCGTTGCAATTACCATTTTACTGGAACCCATCATGCTGGGCAAGGTAGCCAGGACGTTTACTTTGGATAGTGGCAAATTGACAGGCCCGGTATTGTTCACATAATGGCCAAAGGCGAGGATTTTATTGTTATTAACCGCAGTCACCGTTCCGGTAGCTTCGATACCGAAATCGCCATTGATATAAATTTGTGAAACCGCTGAACCGGGTTGTAATTCCTGTTGTGTTGTTTTTGTGGATGAAGAACCTCCGGTGGTAGCGAGAAAGCCCATTTGGTTGAACAAGCTGTTAAATGCGGCAATATTTTTGGGTTCAAAGCCGGAGAACACCAGCGGCGCCATAATATTTTGCAAGGATTGATTTTCCGTCTCCAGGGATTGCAGAGAGCCAGTTGCCACTCGTGTCCAGAAATGCTCATCGACACCGCATAAGGTGGATTGCAGAAAAACCGGTAGTAAATGCAAAGTAGAGGCATATTCCTGATCCCGAGTGGTTTCCTTTTCTTCGATGGCCAGCATTTGTTCGATAGGCATCACCCCGCCAATGGGTTCCAGCATAAACTGGCCAAAGCGCATCGCCAGAGCGCCGATGAGTTTGCCGTCAATATATAACGGGCTGCCGCTCATTCCACTGACCACACCGTTCTTTTCAGCTTTTTCGCCGGTCAACCGCACCAGAATAATGTCCTGGTGGGGATAATAGTTTTCTACAATATCAATAACCTGAAAGCCAAATTCCTCGATGGTTTCACCATAAAAAACAGTCTTGCCAATGCCATGCATACCGGGTTTTACATCGCTGACCGGCATAAGCGGCACACCCCAGGAATCGAGGCCTTTGGCAGGAATAACAACAACCAGATCAAGACACAGACACAGAAACAGTATTATAAAAGATTTTTTCACGATATTTTCCTGAATTGAATAAAAAACCAGGGGCGGCGGCAACCGGGTATTATAAAAACATGTCGCCCATGATCTGTCGGGCTGCGCCAGGTTGTAATGCGCAGGGAATAAACATTAAATATAAACAACCCATTTAATCCAGTCAAGTTAAATATTGCCGGATTATACAGTTAAACTCTCTCCCGGCTTTAAAATCACTGTTGATAATTGTTTTTGCGCCGCTTTGTCGGCAAATTCATGCGGGTCAACCGCAATGTCATCGAACGTTCCATAGTGCATGGGAATGATCAGAGCGGGGTGCAGAAATTCTGCAGCAATCACGGCGTCATCGATGCCCATGGTGAAATTATCGCCAATGGGTAGTAGCGCTACATCAATTTTGTTCATTGCGCCGATCAGCTGCATATCCATAAACAGCCCGGTATCGCCGGCGTGGTAGATGGTTTTTCCCTCCAGGGTAATGAGAAATCCGCAGGGATTGCCCATATACGCCAGGGCTTCGCCGCCGAGGTCGTATCCGGAGCTGTGCAGGGCGTGAGTGACCTTGACCCTGCCAAACGGGAACGTAAAAGCGCCGCCGATATTCATGCCATGGGTTTTGCAGCCTTGTTTGGCGCAGTATTTGGCCAGTTCGTTGGGCGCCACAACCAGGGCCTGATTATTCGTCGCAATCATAATGCCGTCGCCGAGGTGGTCGTCATGGCCGTGGGTAAGGAACACATAATCTGCTTTAATGTTTTCCGCTTTTTCAGCCGCCAGAGGATTGTCGCTCAAAAAGGGATCGATAATAATTTGGGTAGCGGCAGTAGATAACAAAAAAGCTGAATGCCCCAGAAATTTAATGTCCGGCATTTATCCTCCGGGAAATAAATGATTTTATACTATTAGAGCGGTTATAAATCCCCGCCGACGGGCCGCAGAATTACTTCCTCGGTCATATAACCGGGGTCGCTGGTACAAATGTTAACCAGCCCCTGCGCCGCTTGTTCCGGCGTCATCATTTTAGAGCGGTCTACAGTGGCGTTGCCCCATAATGAGGTATCGGTAGCGCCGGGCAGAAAAGCGGTGACCAGAATGCCCTGTTTACGGTTTTCCATACGCAGCACTTCGGTAAAGCCGAGCATGCCGTATTTGGAAGCGCAATAAGCGCCACAGTTATAAAAGGGCTGTTTGCCGGCCACAGAAACAACATTGATAATATGCCCGGCGCCTTTTTTTAGCATATCGGGCAGCACAGCCTGGCTGCATATAAATGCGGCTTTGAGATTGCTGTCCAGCATGGCATCCCAATCCTGCACTGTGGTATTGATGATTTTTTTGAAAACCGCAACGCCGGCGTTATTGATGAGAATATCCACCGCTCCCCATTGTTGTTTCACCTGGTTGATCAGGGCGTTCACCTGGTTTTGATTGGCGACATTGCAGGAAATCGCCAATGCCTGTCCGCCCTGCGTTTGTATGGCTGCAGCGGTTTCGTTGATTTCATTGACGCTGCGGGCGCACAAGACCACGCGTGCGCCGCACTCCGCCAGGGCGAGCGCGGCTGCCTTGCCGATGCCCCTGCCGCTGCCGGTGATCCAGATGATTTTGTTTGTCAGTTTTGTCTTTTCCATTCTAAATATCCATTAATCAATTTTTGTGTGCAGCAGACTTAGTAATTCCATGCGGGTAGCGCGATCGTCTTTAAAGGCGCCGAGCATGGCGCTGGAGGTGACGATGCTGTTTTGTTTTTCCACACCCCGCATCATCATGCACAGATGGCGGCTTTCGGCGATTACCGCTACGCCATAGGGAGATAAAACACTGTCGATGGTCTCTGCAATCTGCAGGGTCATGCGTTCCTGCACCTGCAAACGTCGGGCGAACATGTCTACAATTCTGGCAATTTTACTCAGGCCGATGATTTTGCCCTTGGGCAGGTAGGCAACATGGCATTTACCAAAAAACGGCAGCATGTGATGTTCGCAGAGACTGTAAAACTCGATGTTGCGCGCCAGCACCATCTCTTCGCAATTTTCGGTAAAGATAGCATTGTTGACAACCGAGTCAAGATCCATTTGGTAACCGCGAGTGAGAAACTGGTAGGCTTTTTCCACCCGCAGGGGAGTTTTTTGCAGCCCTTCGCGTTCCGGGTTTTCGCCTATTTCCTGCAGGATTTCTTTGACAGATTCATGTATTGGTTTTGCCACGTTATTCTCCTCTGTAAATTGCCACATTGCGGGGCGTTTCATATAATTTTATTTCGTACAATTTGCCGTGCGGGATTTTATCCTCGAGTCTTTGCCATATTGCTATGGCCAGGTTTTCGGCAGTGGGGACGATGTTTTTGAGAAAGGGCACATCATCGTTAAGATGTTTGTGATCCATGGGCTTGACGATTTCGCGGTTGAGGATTGCTTTCAATTCCTTCAAGTCCATAATCATGCCGGTCAGGGGGTCGGGTTCGCCTTTGATGGTTACATACAGATCATAATTATGGCCGTGACCGTTGGCATTGTTGCACAAGCCATAGATTTGTTCATTTTCAGCGGCGGATAATTTGGGGCAATGCAGCCGGTGTGCGGCGCTGAAATGTACCTGACGGGTGATATAGGCTAGGGGCATAGTTAAATCCATTTATTTGAAACACAGTTTCAAGGGCAACTTGCCATCCAAACTGGAGTTTGGATGGGAGGGAAGATCGAGTGTTTATTCAATCCTGCTTGCTGTCCGGTGATTTTTAGTTTCACGTTTCACATTTGACGTTTCACATCTCACATTTGCCGTTTCACAGCGAGACCTCATCCTGCCGGCCGGAGAGAAATTTACGCAACGCCCGGCCTGGAATATTAAAACACCAAAAAGCTGAAAATAATCCCGGTTAATTTTCCAGTCTGCCATTTCCGGATAGTCTATCCGCGCGTTTAAGCTGCCAGGCAAAGAACATACCGATAAAACCGAGGGTGGAGAACAGCCACATGCCGGCATGATAGCCGCCGGTGCCGTCATTGACAAAACCGATGAGTAAATTGAATCCCGCCAGGCCGATGTTCTGAATCAGGGTCATCAGTCCATACGCGGCGCCGAGTTTGTTTTCGTTGACGATCAGCGCCACCGACGGCCACATGGCCGCGGGGATAAGCGAAAATGCAACGCCCATAAAAATCATGGGGATCAGCGGGTACAGAGAAGTATAGGCCAGTAGCAAGTAGACCGGAATAAGCAGCAGCGAGCCGAGCATCATCAGCGAAGCGCGTTTGCCTATTTTGTCTATTAACAAGCCGAACAGGGGTGTGCCGACCATGGCGGCAAAGGTGATAAAGCTGGAGGTAAACCCGGCGGCTGCGCGGGTGAGGCCGTGCTGTTCGATAAAGAATTTAACCGCAAAGGTTTGGAACGGGAAAATGGCTGAATAGAACGTGACGCACAACAGGGTTATGTACCAGAACGAGGGCGACATGTTGAAAATTTCTTTCAAATTTACCTTGTCCGGTTTACCGGCAGAGCCCAGATTATAGCGTTTTTCAGCGCGGGATTCCAGACCAATATAGATCATAACGGCGATAAAGGAGGTAAACCCGGCGATGGCGGCTAAAAATAACGGCTGCTGCCAGTCCGCATAAAGCGATTTTGCCAGGGTGGGGGAGTTGAGCGCGGCAAAAGAACCGAGCCGGGCGATGGTGAGGTTGAGGCCAAAGGCAAACGAAAGTTCCTTGCCTTTGAACCATTTGGCGATAACGGTGGTAATGGCAACAATGAGCGATTCCGCGCCCAGGCCAAAGATGAGGCGGCCCGTAGCCATCCACGCCAGGTTGCCTTTGACGGCGGTTAATATAGCGCCGGTCATGCACAGAAATGTAAACAAAAAGGAGGCTTTTTTGGTGCCGATGCGGTCGATGATAATGCCGCCGATGAGCACCATAAAGATGTTGGGGATGCTATAAATGGCGTTGAGCAGGCCGATGTTGCTGTCCGAAAAGTTCAATTGCGCTTTGAGCAGATCCGCGAGGGGACTGATGCTGTCGTAGATATAGTAATTGCCGAACATGGCCATGCTGATGAAAAACAGCAC
>CAYNSO010000079.1:0-17705 GCA_964399735.1 uncultured Cytophagia bacterium | reverse complement strand
ATCAAAATGATCATAACAAGTGGTTTTATTTTCATATCATTTGTCCCTATGGTTTATTAAAGAACTGGTTTTCGTCGGCATAATACCGGGAAAAAATACATTTTTGCGTGCCGATAAATAAAGAACATTTTGCCGCACGAAAAATTTTATATACCAAAAGCGGCCTTTTTAAGCGAATAAACAATCCGCAACATTATATAGTATACAAATTATTTGCCAAAAAATCATTTCATTATAACTAATTGAATTTTATGCGCTTATTGCAACACGTGCGGAAGGATAGCAGCAAACAGAGTACGCAAATTTTTCGTACCCTGTATTTTTTTTCGTAGTGACTGAGAGTTGCATTTTCTTTTAATAACAGCCTTATTTTTCCCGCTGAAATTCCTTACTTATTTTAGTCAGCAGCGCTGTCAAGTCATCCTCCAATAATGAACTGAATGCAAACATATCGGGGTTTGCCTTTTCCACAGCCTGTCCCGTTTCGACATAATTCACCATGGCATTGGCCAAATGAACAGCCTGCAGCACATCCGGGTACAAAGAGTTATCATATTTTTTGTTGTGATGAAACAGCGCGACTTCAATACTGACTTCAGGTAAATTCCACAAGTCCAGCAAATAAGCGCCAATTTCGACATGGGTGCTTTCCGCCTGGCCTATGGACAATTCATGTTCATAAAAAGACAATTCCGGGTTTTCGCTGCACAAGCGGGTAATCGCTTCAAACGCTTCGGGATAATATTGCAATAGTATAATTTTTCCAATATCATGGGTTATACCAGCTGATTTGTAATTGTTATCCAGAGCATGGCCGTTAATTTTTTTATAAATGATCTGAAAGTATTTATTGACCAGGGAAGAATGGCGCAGAATAGTTTGGAAATGCTGCATTTGTTGTTCGGAAAGCGGACGGAGATTGGCCAGCGACACGGCCAAAACGATATCACGAACTGAATCGACGCCCAGGTACATGATCGCGTGTTCCAGAGACGCGGTACCCTGGCTGCCATAAAACGCGGAATTGATCACATGCAGCACCGCCGCAGCCACAGATACATCTTTGCTGATAATATCGGCAAACTGTTGATAGGTGGCATTCATTTCCACAGCCCGCATAAAATCCTGGTATAAAAGGGGCCGGTGCGGTAATTTTTCAATACTGTTCATCAGCGCTAATAATTTTTTACTTTTCAGAATTTTACGAATGCCCAGTATATGAGAAAGGCCGGTTACTAATTCCCGGGCATTAGCGTCCCTGGGTTTGGAATAATAAGCTACAGCCAATCCCTCGGTCAGGGCTTTGACAACGCCAGGCGGTTCCACAAATCCCCCGCAAATGACCCTGATTACATCGGGAAACTTGCGTTTAACTTTATCTAAAAACTCCCAATGATCGGTTTGAACCAGTTGATAGTCGTAAAGAATCAAATCAGCCTTGTCATGCTCAAGCAGGCTTGTTGCGCCGGGAATATTGGTAGCGCTAAAAGAAAAATTGGCGGTGCGAAACGCGCTTTGCAGCATTTTTATTAAATCCTGGTCTTCTGCAACCAGTATGATCGCTCCTAAATCTGTTTTGGGTTCAGATAGCATATTGTTTCCACTTTTGCATTTATTTTTTCCACTAGTCAAGGTAATTTATATTTTCCTGCAATTAAAATCAATTTTTATCTTGCATCCTTTATTTTTATTTATTAATGTATTATAAACCAATATAAGGAGAGATTATGAATAAAACACACACGATTTTCACATTGTTGCTTGCCGTTCTGTCTGCCGGCTGCCTGCTTTTTTTCCATTCCGGTTGTAATAGTAAGAACAATATTAAACAATTTACTATTCACCGGGGCACCAACATTTCTCACTGGCTGTCGCAAAGCTTCCGCCGCGGCGAAGAGCGTCGCACTTTTTTTGGCGAAGCGGATGTCAAATTCCTGGCCGGTCTGGGTTTCGACCACCTGCGTATTCCCATTGATGAAGAACAGATGTGGGACGAACAGGGCAACAAGGAAGCAGAAGCCTTTGCCCTGCTGGACAGCGCTCTGAACTGGTGCGAAAAATACAATTTAAAAGCGATTGTTGATCTGCATATTTTACGTTCGCATCATTTTAATTACGGCGATAAACCTTTGTGGACTGATCCGGCAGCTCAGGAACAATTTTTTAATTGCTGGCGAGACCTCTCCGCACACTTGCAAAACCGTCCGCTCGATATGGTAGCCTACGAACCCATGAACGAACCGGTTGCGGATGAAGACGAGGAATGGAATGTGCTGCTGGAAAAAGCCATTAATGTCATCCGCGCAAAAGAACCCAACCGCACACTGGTCATTGGCTCTAACCGCTGGCAATCTGTAGATACTTTTGACAACCTGCGCATTCCGGAAAACGACCGTAATATTTTATTGAGCTTTCACTTTTACATACCGCTGATTTTTACTCATTATAAAGCAAACTGGACCAAGGTCGGCGAATATACCGGGCCGATACAATATCCGGGTGTTATAATCAAAGAAGAAGACCTTAAAGGTCTGCCGGAAGACCTGGTAAAAGAAATTGGTATTCATAACGGCGATTTCAACCGCGAGGTATTGGCGAAATTGCTGGAAAAACCCCTGGCGGTTGCCGCTAAATATAACCTGCCGTTGTACTGCGGCGAATGGGGCTGCCTGCCTACCGTACCTGAAGCCGGACGTATGCAATGGTACGCAGATATGCGCGCTATTTTTGAACAAAACAACGTTGCCTGGGCAACCTGGGATTATAAAGGCAGTTTTGGCATTAAAAGCCATGACGGCCAGGAAATATATCAAAATTTGGTTGATGTATTACTAAAATAAAGTTATAACATGCCGGAGCGATAAGGGATTATAATCCCTCGCTTCGGCATTTTTCCCCTTACTGTCTATCTTTCTTGTACTGCCGAAACGTCTCCCGGATATCGATGTTAAATTCATTCTGCTGAATGGGAATAAAATCACCGCTGGCGGGTTGAAAACGATATTCTTTTTCCCAAACTTTACATTTGTCAATACATTGGCCAATGGCATCGGCAATATAGTTCACCTCAGCATCCGTCATGGCAGGATGCAGGGAAACGCGCACCCAGCCGGGTTTTTTACTCAAATCTCCCCGGTCGATCAGATCGGTAATTTTTTTAGATTCCTGCAGGTCGATATGGAAGAGGATATGCCCGTATGTACCGGCACAGGCGCAGCCGCCGCGGGTTTGAATGCCGAATTTGTCATTCAGCAAGCGCACAAACAGGTTGTGATGAATACCCGAAGCAGAAAAAGAAATATACCCCAAGCGGTTTTTTTGCTGTTTTTCAAACAATTCCAGGGATGGGATATGCTCCAGTTTGTCCATCAGCAAAGTTTTTAAATACTCTTCACGGGTATGAATATTATCAACACCCATTTCTTCTTTTAAAAGAACAGCCAACGCCGCTTTGATCGCCTGTAAAAATCCCGGCGTGCCGCCATCTTCGCGGATTTCGATATTGTCGTAAAAACGATGTTCCCCCCAGGGATTAGTCCAATATACTGTTCCGCCGCCGGGTTGATCCGGCACACGGTTATGATACAGATTTTTATTAAAAACAACAACCCCGGAAGACCCCGGCCCTCCTAAAAATTTATGTGGTGAAAAAAAGATTGCATCCAGTTGTTGTTTGGGATTTGCAGGGTGCATGTCCATAGAGATATATGGCGCTGAAGCGGAAAAGTCCACAAAACAATAGCCGCCAAAATCGTGCACTATTTCTGCCATTTTATGATAGGGTGAGTAAAGTCCTGTAACATTGGAACATGCCGTAAAACTGCCGATGATAAGAGGTCGCCGGTGGTTCTGCTGCAAAATTTCCTGTAAATGATCCAGGTTTGGCAATCCCTGCTCATTGCGGCGAATAATTTCAACATCGCACAAACATTCTTCCCAGGTAGTCTGGTTGGAGTGGTGTTCCATGTGTGTGATAATCACCAGGGGGCGATGTTTTTCTCGCTGTATCAGGTTGTCTTTGTATTTATCCGGCACCCGCAGACCGAGAATGCGCTGCATTTTATTAATGACCGATGTCATCCCAAATCCGGCGAACAACAACACATCATCCGACCCGGCATGTACATGATGTTTAATAATATCATGGGCTTGCTGATAAGCCTGGGTCATAACCGTGCCCGTCAGAGTTGTTTCCGTATGAGTATTGGCAACATAAGGGCCAAGATAATTGGCAATATATTCCTCGATGGGTTGATACAACCTGCCGCTGGCGGCCCAGTCGGCATATAAAATTGGCCTTGCTCCGCCGGGAAAAGGGTGGGTCAATTGATTGCCGGTGATATAACGACGAAATTGGGCAAAATAGTCTTCCAACAAACCGGACATATCATCTCCTGGAACGTTTTGTTATTTTTCTTTAAATATATTATTTCACCGGCAAAGGAACAAGTCTTTTCAGCTTTATCAGCAAAATATTACCAGCAAGTTATTGCCGACTTTTTTTTACCTGATGTTTTCAAGATAGTTGCATTGTATTATTAAAAAGGTTTATTAAAATGGATAAAAAACCAAATTAATAACATTATTCAATTTCAAAAAGACAACAAAACGCTATTATTGGAATGGAAAAACTAATTATTGAAGCAAAGGATGTAATTTTTAAAACATGTTGTAAAAAACAATATCTGTTAGAATGAGAGCCCTGGAACTGTAGTTTTAGAATGACTAATAATTATAGTTATTCTGATGAACTTGCAAAACTGGAAAAACTAGCACGTATTGAATAATCTAATCAACAACTTGAATATAAAAAAGCGTCTGTTCCACATGCTGATTTCCACTTGCAGACAAGTTTCATTCTGTTTCTTTTTTTATGCTATTTCCACTTTTCTTTAATTACCTTACATACAAAAACCGTTTTATTTTTTGCGTCGGGGTTTTTTCAAAGGGCTCGGTTTGCTCAATGATTTTATTGATACGCGAAAACCCGGTCAGCTTTTTGTTGACCTGTTGCTGAATTTTTTTTAACAGCTCTTCGATTTTCTTTTTAAGCTCCAGTTCTCCGGTTACTTTCAGGTCTTTATCCAGGGACGAATAGTTTAAATGAACGCGGGCTGCTATTTTACCCTGGTCATAATAAACAATCGATTCAAGCACATAATCGCAGGCATTGATCTGCGTTTCTATTTCTTCCGGATATATATTTTCACCGTTTGGTCCAATCAGCACATTTTTAAGCCGACCCTTGATATATAAAAAATTATCTTTATCAAATATCCCCAAATCCCCGGTTCTAAACCAGCCGTCTTTGGTAAAAACCTGGGCGGTAAGCTCCGGGTCATTGTAATATCCCTTCATTACATTCGGGCCCTTTGCCCAAATTTCCCCTTCCTGGTGATAAGGATCGGGAGAATTGATCTTTAATTGCACGCCAGGCGCCGCCGGACCGGTGGAACCAATGCGGGTCTGCCGGGGATTTGCGCCGGCCAGCAATGGCGAGGTTTCTGTTAAACCATATCCAATGGCATAAGGGAATTCCGCTTCTTTTAAAAATTTTTCTACCTCGGTTGCCAGCTTTGCTCCGCCAATGCCAAAAAAATGTAAACAGCCGCCAAAAGATTTGTACAACTTTTTACCTGCAACTTTGTGTAACTTTTTTCGCAGGAACTCATTTTCGTATGCCTTTTTCAGGATAGCGCTTTTTTGAAATTGCGGCAAAATTTTATTCTTGTAGACTTTTTCAATTACCAGGGGTACCGTCAACATAACGGTTGGTCTGATTTTTTGCATTGCCTCTACCAATAAATTGGGAGAAGGTGGTTTTTCAAAATAATAAACACAAGCGCCCCCGGTAAAACCAACTAATAAACTAACCGTACATTCATAAGTATGCGATAATGGCAATATCGAAAGTAACCGGTCGGAAGGATTGATCGGCTGAATCTGCGCCGAAGCCAGCGCATTGGAGACAATGTTTTTATGCGTCAACATCACTCCCTTGGAATGACCGGTTGTTCCGGAAGTATATATAATGGATGCCAGGTCATCTTCCAAAACATCATCAACGTACCGTTTGGCCAGTTTAAGCGCGGCAATTTTTAGTTTGGCTACTTCTTTACCGCTGTCCTTGATCAGTTCCTTCAGCTTTTCCTGTGAAGTTTGCGGATTAATTTCAGCAAATGTATTTAATAAATATATTTTTAACCGCGGCTCAAATTCGGCTTCGATATTCTTTTCGTACATCTTTTCAGAAATAAACAGCGCCCTGGTTTCTGAATGATGTAATATATGTCGTACCTGGTCGGGTAAAAAATCTGGTAATATCGGCACGACCACCGCGCCCATGGTGGTAACGGCAAAATATGCAACTACCCAGTTGGGGCTGTTTTCACCAAGAATGGCTACCCGGTCGCCGGCGACCACCCCGGCTTTATGCAATAAACGAGAGAGGTTCTGTACTTTATCACTAAATTCACTATATGTTATCGGCTCGCCATCGACAAACGATAACGCCTTTTCATTGCCATAATTTGAAGCACAATATTCAAAAAAATGCTTTAATGTCAAACGTGGTAATATCAAATTTATTACTCCTCAATATATTCAAATCATATTATGCACAATTGAATCTGCTTCATCTAATAATATAAATTTTCCAACAAAGAAACAAGTAATAAAATTTATTCTTTTATTCAGGTCTGTTGTTTTTCACGTGCTTTTGATTTGGCTGCCCGGACCGCGCGGTTTCCGGTCATAATGTTTTTATACAATTCGCCAACAGTATGCCCGGTACTGCCGAGGTACACATGCACCAGCACAAACAAAGTCAGCACAATGGTTACAAGATAATGCAAAATCGCTACCGGGCCAATACCGCCAATTCCGAACAGCTTTTCCGGCGCCAGGCTCGGAAACATCATCATAATGCCGCTGATAATTATCAGCGGTAAAAACAGATACATGATTGCCAGGTAGGTAATTTGCTGTAAAGGATTAAATTTTTGCTCTTTGCCCGGGGTGAACGGCGGGCGCTCTCCACGGTATATTCCCCACAGGTAATAACGCAATTGCGCTTGCATTCGTGCATACCATGTTTTGCGAACCGGGATATAATGTTTAATATTTTTACTGGTAAAATTACCAATAATGAACAACACATAACTCAACACCAATAATTTAGCGGCAATATTGTGAATTGTAACCGATGCAGCAAAACTGAGCAAAGACGATGCGGAAGCAAAGTGCATGGTATATCCTGTAACAAGTAAAACAATAAATACCAGGGCATTTACCATGTGCCACAACCGGGTTCCGGCAGAATAAAGGTCTGTCTCCTCGCCGGTCATTTTTTCTTTTTTACGGCGATTAATCAGGCGCAAAACACTATGCGCCAGAATGCCGACGCAGGTTAACGCCAAAATTATAATAACTGCCTTGTCAACCGCCAGGTGCCGGGTGGCGCCGATAACATAAGCATTCTGGTACAAATAATAATTGCTTATTCCAGACACTGTTTCCGCAGTCGAATCATCTTTTGATTTGTATAGCTTGCGGGTCAACAGACTAGTGGTTGAATGACATTCTACACAATTATGCTGGGCAAGCTCTTTTGATACAATGTGGTGTATATCACTGTCACCGGCAGGGGTATGACATTCCACACAGCGAACATACTTCCAGTGCGCGGCTTTATTGGGTAAAAATTTATGCGATAAATCCTGTTCCTTGTTACTTTTGCCGGCAAGAAAAGCAAACCGTGTTGAATCGGTATGACACGCCAGGCATTGATTATTATACCAGGAAATCATATCTAGCATGCTGGTATCCAGGGCGGCAAAATTGCTGATATGGAGATTGTGGCAGGACGCGCAGGAAAAATTTTCTTTCAGGTTAAGGGCATGGACGCTTTTTTCATAGCCGGAATTCATTACAGTATAATCCTCTCCATGACAGTCCATACAAGTCAGCGTCTGCAGCATATCAGTCAAATGTGGCAGTTCGGCAAAAGCGGCTTCATCGCCGATATGGCAATCGGTACATGCCAGAGCGCCATGGGTTGCCACGTTAAAACTGTCGGCAGCAACATACAGGTGTAACCGGGAACCTCGTTCGGTCTCTGCTGTTATTGACTGGTCTCCATGACAGGCAAAACAATCTTCATTCGTTTGCCCCCAGGTTGTATTAATACCAATAACCAAAATTAACAAAAAACCCCAAACATGTCTGCGCATTTTATCTGTCCTTTTCTTCCGTACAAAAATTTAATTTGAATGAATAATCAATTTAATATATATACATAATAAAATAAACATAAAATTTTCACCCGGCTATAAAAACAGCATCCCCCGGTTTTTCTGTCTAAAAATAATTGAAATTAATATCTTTTCCTAAATAAAAAAGGCTCTGCCGATCTTTTGGCAGAGCCATACATATTCAGAGCCCGATGTACCTGGCGCTAACAAGTAACACCGGAGGCTCTTATTACTGATATATTAATAATAAGATCACCTCCTTCTGACAGGGCGCCGGTCTTCTCGTCGAAATACTCCCTGTTAGTATTCCGGCAAAGCGTGAATTCTATTTTTTAACATTTTATATGACTGGTTTGTTCCCAAAAAATTAATCCTTGATATTTTCAAGATTCAACAAAAACGCATAATTATAAGCAATTTCCTCAAGTCGTTCAAAACGCCCGGACGCCCCGGAATGGCCGGCTTGCATATTTATTTTAAATAATAACAGATGATTATCCGTTTTCAATTCTCTTAATTTTGCTATCCATTTGGCCGGTTCCCAATATTGTACCAGTGCATCATGGTAACCGGTAGAAACCAGCATGTGGGGGTATTCTTTAGCGGTTACATTATCATAAGGGGAATAGGATAACATATAATCATAAAATTCCTTGTTTTCGGGATTGCCCCATTCGCTGTATTCATAGGTTGTCAAAGGAATCGAGGCGTCCAGCATGGTTGTTACTACATCCACAAAAGGCACTTGTGTAACAACTCCATGAAACAAATCGCCGCGCATATTAATGATTGCGCCCATTAACAATCCCCCGGCGCTACGCCCCATTGCGTAGAGGCGCTCCTTTGTTGTATATTTCTTCTGAATTAAATATTCAGCACAAGATATAAAATCAGAAAAGGTGTTTTTTTTGTGCAGTAACCGGCCTTGCTCGTACCAGCGGCGGCCCATTTCGGAGCCGCCGCGTATATTTGCCATTGCAAAAATAAAACCCCGGTTTAAAAGACTAAACAGGGCGCTGTTGAATACCGGTTCCTCACAATGACCATAAGAGCCATAACCATAAAGCAGCACAGGATTTCCTCCTTTATGCAAGGCCTCTTTTTTATAAACTAGAGAAAGCGGTATTTTTTCCCCGTCGCTGGCTGTTGCAAAAAACCGTTTGGATTGGTAATCTGCCGGGGAAAAATCTCCCAACACCTGTTTACTTTTTTTGAGTATTGCTTGTCCGCTGCGAATATGATAATCATAAACCGAAGGCGGCGTCGTCAACGATTCGTAATTATATCGCAACCATTCAGTTTCATATTCAGAATTCATGCCAATTTGCACAGAATATGTTTCTTCATTAAATTCAAGGCAATTCACTTTCTCACCAAGACGATCCATAATGGCAATACAAGCCAGGCCGTCATTTCTTTCCTGGATGGCAATAAAATCTTTAAAGGCTATTAACTGTTCCAGAAACACATTTTCCCGATGCGGGATCACTTGCTCCCAGAATGACATATTTGTATGATTTTCGGGGCATTTTACAAGTTTAAAATTGCCGGCATTTTTATTCGTTAAAATATAAAATACCTCGCCACCATGAGCAAGCTGGTATTGATGACCAGCCTCCCGTGCATAAAAAACCCTGAATTTGCCTTCTGGTTCATCTGCCGGTAAAAGTTGATATTCAGAGGCCTGGGTGCTGGTAGATTTTATAAACAAATATTTTCCGGAAAGCGTTTTCCCGATATCTGTGATAAATGTTTCGTCCGATTCGTAGTAAACTGTTTCGTCTTTTTTCCCCCCCAGAATATGTTTCAATATTCTTTCCTGGCGAAGCGTTTTTGGATTTTGCTTTACATAAAAAATGGTGCGGTTATCATTTGCCCATTCAAAATCCCCGGTCACTTTATCAATTTTATCTGGTAACAGCTTGCCGGTTAATAAATCCACAAAATAAATAATAAAGATCCTGCGGCCAACCGAATCGGCAGAAAAAGCCGCTATTTTTTGATCTCGGGATATTTTAAAATTTTTAACCAGGTAATAACGATGATGTTCTGCAAGCAGGTTTACATTTAATAATATTTCTTCCTTTGCATTAACTAGCGCTTTTTTCCGGCAATAAAGCGGATATTCAAAGCCCTCTTCAAAGCGAGTATAATAATAATATTCTTTCACTTTATAGGGAACGGTTGAATCGTCTTCCTTTATTCTGGATTTCATTTCGGCAAATAATTTTCGTCTCAACCCGCGTAAGGGTCGCATCATATATGATGTATACTCATTCTCGGCTTTAAGATGCTCCATAACTTTGGGGTTATCTCTCTGCCGCAACCAGTAATAATTATCAATTCGTTCGTGACCATGAGTTGTTATTTTTTGCGGTACTTTTTTTGCCCGCGGCGGCTGGATTTGTTTAACAATTTGCCCTGATAAAAATATCAGGGGAACGACCACAAGACCAGAGTTAAAAAAATCGTATACTGTCAAAGACACAAAGCCCATATTGTTTTTTCTTTCAAAATTTGACAGGAACAGAATTATAACAGGTGAAATGTTCCATCAAAACAGCCGGCAAAAATTATAAATTCCATTAATAAAAGAATTAAGCTCGTTGCAGGTAATAAAATATTATTCTAGTGTTATTGAACCGGTGAGGTATTAAAAGAAGGCATTTGCGGGTAAAGAGGAAAAACGCTATAAAACCAGAACGCTGCAAGGATGAACAGCTTTGGTATTGTATTCATGGTTTAACCTGATTTTGCTGACACCCGGCTTTAGGGAATTGTGGCAGAGTCGGGTGGAAAATAATTTTTATAATCCTTTCCCAATATTAGAGTTAAAATCACCTGTTGGTTTTCATTTTTGCGATAAATCGCTTTATTAGAATCATAACGGATTGCTGCGCAAAACCTCTTTAGCTCCCGGTTATTTTTTTTCAAACTGGTAATGATCACAGTCTTTTCAAAATCATAACGATCCGCATTCCCCACGGCGACTACTTCCCACTGATACAGCCGTTGTGCTATTTTCGAGGCAAGGCCGGGTTCGCCACAACCATTTTGTATTTCTATTGTTAATGGCTGCCGGTTTTTTTTCTGATAAAAATAGGATGAGAGAATAACCGTTCCCAGAGCCAGCACAATAAAAATGATCAGGTTTTGCTTTTGTGTCAGCATTGGCCTCGTCTTCTGCATTGTTTTCGCGGTTTGGCGTTATAAATCTGCATAGTAAAAAGCCAACTGGTGGTAGAGATCATTCTTTTTAATTTTCCTGGGGATAATAATACCGCATATCTGTACGAATTTTCATAAAGGTTGCTAAAACATCTCCGCTTCAAGATAATAGAGTTCGGCTTTTTGATTCTCTTTTGTTTGTAATGGGTTATTTTCTCACTAGCTTCAAGAATTAAAATGGCCAAATCAGTTAGTAGAGACTTGTTTTATGTGAACCTGGTTGAATCGGATTAATGATATTAAAACTAGTTCCGAAAAAAAATGTTATCATCCATCTATTTTGATAAAATTTTAATGCCTATAATTGTTAAAGATACAGAGATATTAATAAACTTAAAGTTTCATAAATGTTTTTCTCTGCGTTCACCATGTCCTCTGCGGTAAAATGAAAAGAAAGAAACCGCCGAGCACACAGAGCTTGCAGAGGGAAAAAGTCGTTGTATTATGTCCTTTTTATTAATGATAGCTTTAAAAGTAACTATATCTCTTTACATTTTTTTATGCCTGGGAAAAACAATGGGTAATCGGATAAATTACTCACAGAAAACCACATAGAGCCACTTTTTTAACTAATCAATAAAATTTTAAATTCATTTCCTGATTCAGTTCCGTTATCAAATTTCTGAATGTATTAATATAATCTTCTGCAAGGGATTTGTCAAATTCTTTTAACCAGTTTTCAATATAATTGTAATCAAATTTTGGATTGTGGAGAATGATACTTTTTACATCTTCAAGATCTCTGGGACGCCCGGCAATGATCTTGTGGATGAGCAAATCTTCCAATGAAACATACCTGACAGGTATATTGTTAATTTGGACTGGAATTGACCGGGACAGGGCTTGTTTTTCAAAAGTAGAAAAGGAAAATATAAAATCAATATTTATGCCGGTTTTTTTATCTTGCACCGGTAATACCATTGTTCTTTTTACAAAACTTTCAGGATCGCCGATACGGATGATATAGTTTTTGGCGCTGAGCATTTTTTCAATTTGCTGATAATGCTCCACTCCAACTCCCAGGGTTACATCAATATCCTGAGTAAAGCGGGTAACGCCATATTTAAGCGCTGCCTGGCCGCCAATGATCATATAATCAATTTGCTGATCTTGTAATGCTTGTGCAATTTCACAGAGAATTTTATCAAACACTGTTGATGATCCGGGCTAGTTTGATTTTTATTTCAATACCCTCCAGGGGATCGGTGCAGGGAATAGCGCCCATCCTGACGGCATGTTTATACATTTCCTTGAACAGACGCCGGTTTTTATTAAAATCAACTTTTTCCCGGCGCTGCTGCTGCCGTTCAAATTCTTCAAGGATGTGGGGATTTATAACCATACTTTGTCTGGTAATTGACCAATCGTTTATAGATAATATATACACAATTTCCGGCAATTTTGCAACAGAAATACACCAGGATCCTGCACCGGTAAAATGATTATAAATATCAAATAGATTATGTTTTTCGTTAGCGACAGACAGTTACAGGAACGGAAAATAAAAAGGGGCTTTGGTAAAAGGTCTTTTAATCAATCATTTTATTAAATTAAAACCAGGCGTTTTAGATAGAAAATCAAATCCCCCAACTGATTATGAATTTAATTATCCGCCCTGAGGAAAAGCCCCAGGGCGGATTTACAATCTTTAGATATTGCCCCTTCCTGAAAGGGATAGTTAATTGAAATCAACAACCGGCGCTTGCTGCGCTTCCGGTGGAGCTTCAAAATAGGGCCGTTGTTGAAAGCCCAGCATACCGGCAATAAAATTGCGCGGGAACACCCGAATCTGGGTATTGTAACCCTTGACTGTTTCATTATAGTTTCTTCTGGCTACAGTCAAACGGTTTTCGGTGCCTTCAAGCTGAGCCTGTAAATCAAGGAAATTTTGATTCGCTTTTAAATCCGGGTATCTTTCCACAACAACCATCAAGCGGCTCAGCGCCGAAGACAGGCCGTTTTGGGCATTCATAAATTGCTGCATTTGTTCCGGGTTGTTCACCAGGTCGCCGGCATTTACTTCCATTTTGGAAGCATTCGCACGGGCCTGGATAACCCCTTCCAGGGTTTCCTGTTCAAACTTGGCGTAACCCTTTACTGTGTTTACCAGGTTGGGAATCAAATCCATGCGCCGTTTCAGCTGATTATCTACCTCAGCCCAGGCGTTTTTTACGGTTTCATCGAGTTTTACCAAACCGTTATAAGTTGAACCGAATAATAATGCAACAACAATTAAAAATCCAACAACAACCAGTAATCCTTTCCACATATTTACCTCCTCACATTATGATTGCCATGCGTCAACGATCATGGCCAGTTTATGTATTTCTTTGATATAATTTTCGGTTAATAAAACCAGTTCATCTTTTTCCAGTTTAATTGTCTTTTCTCTAACAGCAAGAACCCTGTTAAATATTTCTTGATCAAGCTTGAATTCTTCCGCGGCTTTTAAAATAGTTTCGTTTTTAGTCTCTGGAATTGCACTATTTTTAAACTCTAATAAAGCGGTAAACAGAGAAGCAAAAGCGGGAATGGTTGCCGTCAGCAAAGCTTCCAGGGCGACGCGGTTTCCCAGCGTCTGTAAAAAGCCTTCACGCAGGTGCAACAATTTCCCTTTAACCTGTTCCTCGCATTTGAGACGTAAATACTCACGGGAAATTACCAGGTCGGCAAGGATGTCTTTTCCATATACTTCTTTATGGTATTTTTTCATATTCAGAAATTCAATGGGAAAACTATCCAGCGACGAATCGATATATTCCCGGCTTAAAAACAACGGCGTCGAGACTTTACGTTTATTCCATTTTTTAATCAACTCAAAAGCGATAGATATCTTTTGCATTCCCGGTTCCGTTAAAACCACCAGAAAATTAATATCTGATTTTTTGTACACATACTCGCCCTTTGCGCCGCTGCCATACAGAGCAATGGCAAGCAGATCGTCGTCAAACAGCGTTTTAACGTCATTTGTAAACTCGGTAAATATCTCTTCGGGTGAATGAGGAATTTTTACCATAATTATTCTCCAGAAATTTATGTGAATAAATCATTATTTTAATAACCACCGCCGGCGCCGCCACCGCCGCTCATCCCGCCGCCAAAGCCACCAAAACCGCCACCAAAACCACCGCCGCCGCCAAAGCCGCCACCAAAACCGCCGCCGGAACTTTTGCCGCTGCCCAGCAGAGACCCTAAAATAATCCAGGGGATTGCGCTGCCCCCGCCTTTGCCGCCGTTAAACAGGCTAAAAAAAATAATTAAACCAATGATCAGGCACAGCCAGTTTGGCGATCCGGTCGATTCTTCCTGCCCCGCAGCTTCAGGTGACCCGGAAAAACTGACATTATAATTTTTTGCTACTAAATCGGCAATGGCCAGATAACCGGATAAAAATCCGTCGTCAAAATTACCATCGCGAAAATGCGGCAACATGATATTCCGCAAGATGCGGGAGGCTTTGGCGTCCGGCACATAGCCCTCGGATCCATAGCCCACTTCTATGCGCACTTTACGTTGATCATTTACATGAAAAATCAAAATTCCCTGATCGTCGCCCTTTTTTCCAATTCCCCAATTAACAAACAGCCGATTGGCATAATCAGTATATTCATTATCGTCAATGGTCGGCATCGACACCACTACAATAGCAACGCCGGTCTTTTCAAATATTTCCCGGCCTAGCCCTTCGATGCGAATTTTGGTTTCTTCACTTATCACTCCGGTAAAATCATTAACCACCGCACCCTGGTGTTGGGGAAATTCATACGCAGCAAAAGAGGTTCCGATGACAAAGATCATTAAAAGGATAACTGCTGTAAATCGGTTTTTCATGTCATACTCTCATCTTTTATAATAATTTCTAGCATAATACAAAAACAGCAAGCTATTCTGCCTGCCGGGCTGATACCTTGTCGATAAAAGAAACCGGGATTTTTTTCAACCGATGCGTCTGGTAATCAAATCCAGCCATTACGGTATAACCGGTACTGATGATGATATTATCCTTTTTCCTGGTTACAAGATATTCAACTTTGAAACTGGCTTTGGACAGATCGCTAATGTTTACGCTGGTTACCAGTTCATCGCCATAAAAGGCTTCATTTTTATAAGTAATATGAGCTTCAACTTGCGTCAGCGACACACCATCGCCAATATCAGCCTCGGTAATTCCAAGTTCCCTGAAAAACCGCAACCGGGCTTCATGAAAAAAAAGCAGGTACTTGTCATTACCAACATGACCGCCATAGTTCACATCACCAATTTGAACCGTAAGCGTTGTAAAAAATGGAGCTGTATGCAAGTGATACCCTTTATTTGAATTATTATTCATATTTCCGGCTCTTTATGCGTAATTCGGCCAGATGGATCTATTGCTTTTATTAAAAGGTTATCTGTTAATAATCCTGCTTGTAAAATAGCGCTCTATTTTAAAAGATAAATATTTTCCTTATAAATACAAACACATTTCGTATCAAAAACTGATTTC
The DNA here is from genome assembly GCA_964399735.1 of uncultured Cytophagia bacterium. Lineage (GTDB taxonomy): Bacteria > Zhuqueibacterota > Zhuqueibacteria > Residuimicrobiales > Krinioviventaceae > Fontivivens. Next base: position 1,739 of record CAYNSO010000079.1, on the reverse strand, counting down.
GTTACCCTGGTTGCAAAAAAACCACGGAACAAACAAAACAAAACCAATGTTATATAAAAATAAAAGCAGGCAATCAACCCCCTCCTTTGAATGCTGACCCCCCTAGGCGTTCAATAATTGATTGTCTGCTTTTTTTATTTGCATAAAAGCAGGGAAACAATTACATTCTAAAAGTTAAACTGTCAAGCGCCTGTAGCTCAACTGGATAGAGCTTCTGACTTCGGATCAGAAGGTTGGGGGTTCGAGCCCCTCCAGGCGCACAAAAATTCTGGTTTGGTGATGTTATTCAAAAGTCCGCAGATGGCTGCTGTGCAGCACTTTGCCATAGATAGTGATCTCGTTCATATTTTTTATGATCGGGGGATTGCGCCGCGATGCTGAAACCAGCACTGCCATATTTTCTTTTTTATGAAAAAACTTGACCAGCAAATCTCCAGATTCGTCAGCAATGATTACCAAACTACCGTTCTTTAAATTGGTATTATCCTCTACCGGGGCGACAAACAACAAATCACCGTCATAAATCCCGGCGTATTGCATCGAATTGCCATGTACCCGCAAGGTATATTTAACCTCTTCCCTGATTCCCGGAAACGCTTTGGTAAAGGAAACCGGATCTTGCAATTTGTTCGGCATGGGTTCGCCGGCGCCTACCTGAAGGGGAATAAGAGGCAGTTCCCGCTCATGCTTGACGGTTGGAAAGGGGAAAAGTAAAGAATCTTTATCTACTTTTTCGGTTTGCTTCAAGCCGGCTTTTTTAAAAAAATATATTTTATCGCCGGCAAATTTCCAGGCTCTGCCGGTGGCCCGGGCAATTTTTCTGGCAACCTCGAACTGACAGGTATCAATTTTATCACTAAACAGCTTGTCCATAAAAACCAGATCCAACTGCGCCGCACTGGTTAAATCGACCAGCGTAAGATTTTCTGCAAGTAATATGGCTTGAATTTCAGTTTTTAACTGCCGGGCATCAATCCAGGGATTTTCTGTGGAAATTGCCTCTTCTTCAAGGGTAAGGCTTGCCAGGGTATGCGGTTCGGTAGAATTCCGGTTTGGTGGCGAAAAAATATTGTAACCGCTTGCTTCCGGGCGCTTTCCACGGGGGGAAGGGCTTTGTCTTTCAGCCGATTCGTCGGTTAGCAAAGATTGCCCGATATAAAAATCGTCGGCAAAATCAATCATCGGCGCGTGTTTTTCAATTACAGCGCTTCTTTTTTGTTTTAGCAGCTCTGCAAAAAACTCTTTATCGAGCAACTCCTGGACAGGAAAATGTAAATAATCAGCTGCTAATTCCAGCAGCCTGGTGGACGCACTGCGTTTTCCGCGGATAAGATTCGATAAATGCGCTTCAGATATTCCTATGGCTTTTGCCAATTCATTACGGGGTATATTTAAAAGTTTTATAACTTTATCGACATTATCCCAAAAATATTGCAATTGCTTTCCTCAATAAAAATATTACAGATTTTACTTGACAGTGATTTTTATTTTATGTACTTTTGATATGAAAATTAACTGTATGCTAATTTAATTAGCATAATATAATAAATAATCTGGCGTTTGTCAATTTAAATCTCTAGTTCATGTCTGGTAATAACATTAGGTATGGCAATGAGAAAATATTACGATTCGATTCTGAACCAGTTCTGTGATAAAAAGACAGATCTCTATCTTGCTCCCTACACAGATCATGATGGTTTTGTCTATGCCGCTAACGGGCAGGTCTTTATCCGGGTGCC
>CAYNSO010000078.1:0-17947 GCA_964399735.1 uncultured Cytophagia bacterium | reverse complement strand
TACAATTCATGTAAATAAAAAAAAGCCCCGGATTTATTATCTCTAATCCGGGGCCGATTTTTCAGCTAAAATTTTTTATATTTTGCCAAACCGACTTGATCGGCTTTTTCTGGACTCTGCCGATATAGATTGGTAAATTGGTTTCATAGGGCATGGCATAAGGACTGATGACCACCCCGGCTTGTTCCACTTGCTCAAAAAAATCAATATAATCTTTTTGCTCACCGCCAACAAGTATTGCCACCGTGTATTGTTCCTCAATTTCTTTCCAACCCCACAACCAGTAATTGTTATGGGGACAGATGACCTTTGGCAGGTCGTATTTTTCACGGAAATATTCCATTGCTCCGGCTTCGCCATAATTGCGAACATATATAACCGCCTTTGCTTGCTCTTCCGCCGGCAGGGCATGGTATACCCCCGCTGCTGTTTTGGCCATATTTTCCCAGCCGTGCATATCTGCAAAATGCTGCGGTAAATCGGATAACTGCTTGCCTTCAGGAGATTTGGGCGCCATGCCGATGGTTTTTGTAAAAGCAATGTATTTTTCAACCGGCAAAACAGGCAAAACCAAAGGTATAATAAAAATTCCGGTTAATGCTATCGAAACAGGTAAATAGATGTTGAGCCAGCGCAGGTATTTTTTTTGTGCCCACTGTTCAAATTGAACCCCCCCGGCTGCCAGTAATGGTACAAAAGCCGGGGCAATATATTCCGGTTTGCTGTGGCCGTTAATTAATAAAATAACTAATGTTACGATATAAATAATACCCGTCACACTGCACTCCCGACCCTTGCGGTTCAGTAACAAATAAAAAAGACCAGTCACCCACACAATGATAGCAGCCGGGTTCATATTCAATATTTGGCCCATTATGAAATCCATCCTGGTTACACCGCTGTATTTAAATTGTGAAGCATTGCGCATAAATTCAAAATGTGCAAAATCATGGGTCAGGTTCCAGATAACAAATGGCATAAACAATAGCAGGGCAATGCCGCCCGCCAGATAAGGCCAGCGGGTCAATAAAATTTTTCTTTTTGTGGTCAGTAATACAGCAACAATTAACCCGATAACCAGCCACGCCATGCTGATTTTGTTGAGCATCCCCAACCCGACAACAACCCCCAGGGTAAGCCATTGTTTTTGTTTATCTTCCTTCCAGATGAGGATGAGGATATAAAAAGCGAGGGTCCAAAAGAATATATCGAAACTGTTCATAGAATAAAAGCCATTCATACCCAGATAAATGGGCGCCAGGGTAACCGCTGTACAAGTAGTAAAAATTGCGGCAATTCCGCCGTTCATTTTTCTAACAATTAAACCTGCAAGCCATACCGTTAATGCCCCCAGTATCGCTGAAATCAACCGGATAGCGAATACAGATTCGCCGATAATTGGTCGCAACAGGGTTAAAATGTAAATCGAAAATGGTGGATGATCGACATAGCCCAGGTCCGGCCTGGCGCTGCAGGCAAAATAATACAACTCGTCACGAAAGATGCCGTAACCGGCAAAAGCATTGGTGTATAGATGGATGACAAGTTTAATAAAAGCAAATACCAAAATGATGATCAGGGCAGAATTAACCCCTGGTTTGTTTTTTGTCATTTTTCCTCCTCCTGAATAAGGTAATAATGAATCTTTTTATCTAGTACGGAAGAATTATCAGGAGGTAACAGATTAAAATTAAAAAATCCGCCTTGCTTTACAAGCCGGATTTAGCGATCACACTGTTTGAATGGTTCCCGATATTTAATGCTCGTTCAGGTTTAATGTAATGGATAACCTGTCCTGTGGGGAAAAGCTGTTGAAAATACCCTGAGGGGCCTGATCTTTTTCCCTTAAAATTTACTTGTTCAGGAATTCCACACCCACACTGTCGGCATAGACATTGGCGTGAACAATGACATTGGTGCCGTCTTTATCGGAATCACGGTTTCCTTCACCCTTTATAATAATCTTGTCATCATCTGCCGTTACTATACTATAAGCGCCGTTTTCATTTTCTGGCCGGTCGGTTAAAATACCGATTGTTAATCCGGTAAAGCTATTGGCGCCGCCGCCCATAGCCGCGGGTTTCATATAGTATTCCTGAGCGCGCGAGGACAAGAAGAGCAGGTCGTTGGTAACAGCTTCGAGGTTGGAGGTGTCTGCCCAGGATTTAAACATTTCAATCCCGGCAAAAGTAGCAACAGCAATGAGTATCAGAACCAGCACCAGTAAAAGCATTTGTGATTGTCCCATAAATTACCTCATTATTTAAGAACATATTGTTCAAAGCAGGGTTCTTGATTTAAAGCAATTTTATTTTTTATAACAGACAACTGGTTCATTCTTGATAAATAGCGCTTCCGGGAATGGCGGCAGCGAAACAATTTTTCTAGTTTTACTGTTTTTAAAATAAAATACTCACAGGTATTGGTAATAAATTGTTACAATTGATTATAAAGTTGTTATTCTTTGACCATTAAAAGCAACAACCCTATGCAGGCTATTTGCTTTAATTAGATAATTTATAATTATTTGCAACAAAACAACTACAAGTTAAATTACCTGTTTTGTTAATATATACAATAAATGTGCCACGTAAAAAAAATGTGAAAATCACGTTTTTCCGGGGGGATTTTTCGGGCAAGCGAGTGAAGAAGCTGGCTGCCGCAGGGCGTGGAAGATAAAATGACGGAATTAAAACAAAAGAGGAGCCTTTTACAGCTCCTCCTGGATGTTGAACTTTATGCTTCGGGGCATTCAGCGGCAATTTTTTCATCTACTTTGCCGCGGAAATTTTTATCGAAATAGTCTTTGAATTGTTTGGCCAGTTTTTTTGCGGTTTCGGAAAACGCGGTTTTGTCCGCCCAGGTATTGATCGGGTTTAAAACCTCATTCGGCACATTCGGGCAGCTTTTGGGAATATGAATTTTAAAAATCGGATCTTTTTCATATTCAACTTTTTTCAAATCGCCGTTCAGGGCCGCACGAACCATAGCGCGGGTTAGAACTATATCCATTCTTTTACCAACGCCGAACGATCCACCGCTCCAGCCGGTATTGATTCCATAGACCTGAACATTATGCTGTTTCATTTTTTTACCCAGCAAGTCGGCATAATCGGCAGGATTGCGGGGCATAAAGGGAGCGCCAAAAAACCGGGAAAAGGTTGCCTGTGGTTCGGTGATGCCGGTTTCTGTGCCGGCCAGTTTGGAGGTATAGCCCATAATAAACCAGAACATGGCTTGTTCGGGTGTCATTTTACTTACCGGCGGTAAAACGCCGGTAGCGTCCGCCATTAAAAATAAAATTGTGGTTGGGTGACCGGAAACCGCGGATTCTTTAACATTTGAATTGTAACGCAAAGGATAGGAACCTCTTGAATTCGGGGTGAACCGTTCGTCATCCAGATCAAAGGTACCGTCGGGGTAAACCATTAAATTTTCAACAATGGCGCCATGTTTCATATAATGATCCGGGTGAAAGGTAGCCTGGTAGATATCCGGTTCTTTGATCGGATTCAGGTTGATTAGCTTGGCATAGCAGCCATTTTCAAAATTGGCAATGCCGGTATCGTTCCAGCCATGTTCATCGTCGCCCAGCAGCGCCCGTTCCGGGTCAGCGGACAAGGTAGTCTTTCCAGTTCCCGATAATCCCAGCAACAAAGCACAATCGCCTTTAATGCCTTCATTTGCGGAACAGTGCAACGGCAAGATCCCTTCGCCAGGCAGGTAATAATTCATCACCGTAAAAATCAATTTTTTCATAGAGCCCATATAGGCAGAACCATAGACGATCCCCACGCGTTTTTCGAAATCAATAGTAACGATCAGATTGGAAGTTTTACCATCGGGCAGTTTGCGCAGTCGCCCTTCATATTTATTTGCATCAACATTATCATAGGGTAATGTTATTAAAACAAACGGTTTTTCAGCAAAGATGCTTTTATGAATATCATGAGGAACAGGACGGAACATATTGTCAAAAAACAATCCGCTCAACGGGTTATCGCTTACCGATAGTATTGGCAAGGCATAGGAGGAATCAGCGCCGGCTACACGCTCCATTGCATGAACTGTTGTTTTCGATTTCAAAGTAGTCATGGCGTCATTAAATACCATCTCAAAAGTATCTGCATCCATGGGAATGCAGTTGGGCGACGCCCAGTCGATATTCTTGTCGGTTGTTGGCCTTTTAACGATATAAGTATCTTTGGGGCTTCTACCGGTGGATTCCGTCGGCGTCCAGGTAGCAAGGGTTCCGTTTTTCATAATAATAGCGCATTTTTGCTCTACCGAATCATTGATCAGCTTTTCGCGCGCCGGGTTGTTCAGTACTTTTTTATAATTTTTAACAAAATTCTGGACAATCTGGTGATGATTCTGCATCGTTAACTCCTTGTTTTTATTGGTATTTTTTATTATTTTCTTTTTTTTACAAATATAATAGAAACAGGTTAAATTAAAACAGCAACTCTCTGAAATAACCTTTTTTATATATTAACACGTCTGGATCAAAAAAATGCGGGGAATAATAGCTAAATGTTAATTTTGGTATGATGAGAGGGCATATCACATTTTTAGTACTTGTTTCAGGAGATATTTTTTTTTAAAACCTGACATTCTTTTACCGGGATGATGAATGAAACTGTTATTACAATTTAATGTATAATTTATAAACCACATTTATCCAGGTATTAATATAAGGAAAAAGAATAAAAAACAAATATTTTTTTAAGCAGTTTCAGTTTTTTTGGGTATTTTTTATTAAAAAAGGCGATGGTATGACTCGGGTTCAAAGTCTGTACTGGTTTCCAGGCATGTATGTAAATTCATCCGACATGGCCCAATCATAATAATGGAAAAAATACCATACTAAAATATCTCGTAAATGAATAAAATATTCATGCAATGGTAATAATTAAAACTATTTTATGAAATTGCTGTTGACCTTTTTAGCACAGATTACTATATTACACAATTAAAATAAATAGATTTTAAAAGTAATTATATTCATAACCTTACAAATTCAGAATCCATTATGTTAAAAAGACTTGGTCAATTATACGCATTAAATTTTTATAAATTATTTTCCAGATTTGGACATCGCCCGGCGCCGGTGAATATTTTTGATCAAATTAGCAAAGCGAATAATATATTACTTTGTTTACCGGACAATTTGAATGGAACGCAGCTGGAATTGCTTACCCTGAATAAATTTAAAGAGATATTCCCCAATGCCAAAATCACCCTTGTTTATAACGCCAAGTCTTCAATAGATACCACGCTTTTAGCCGATTACCATCTGATTCAATATAACCCACTGGAAATGTCTACTTTGGGGTTGTTGCCAAAAACAATCAAAGATATTATTATAAAAAGCGCTTTTGATATTGCTGTCGATCTCAGCATCGCCTTTTGTTTTGTCAATACTTCTATTGTCTGGGAAAGTAAAGCCTGTCTGCGCATCGGCTTTAATCATCCCGGAAGAGATGATTTGTATAATTTTCTCATCCGTGTCAACCCGGAAGAAAGCGGAGAAAATTCATACCAATCCCTGTTCCGGTACCTGGGAGCAACCCGAAACGTCACATAAAAAACAAGCGGCGGGTTAACTTTATAATATCGTTCAGTTTTGCCAGGGTTGCCTTTTCACCTTCCTGTATAAAGTAATCAATTTTATCAAATTCAGACCAGTGATAATGCCCAACATTTGGTTCGATAAGCACATTGGCATTTTTAATTTGCGAGTCGTGATAGAGCCGTGAAGTGATTTTGTAACTATGCAGAACAATATCTATACTATTTTCCAATACAGGGTTGGCAGGCAGCGTGTCGGAAACATCTATGGCAACAACTTTGTTATGCGGCATTCGCGTTTTAGCTGGTTCAATGGGCACAGCGAAGGTAAAAGCGCCGTCAATCAAGATGCGATTGCCAATTTTTACCGGGGGAAAATAACCGGGCAATGAAGCGCTGGCGACAACGGCTTCAATGATCGGCCCCTGATCAATTATCAGCTCTTTTCCCTGGTAAATGTCGGTAGCAACTGCGGCAAAAGGTATTTTTGTATGCTCAATTTTTTCATCTTGCAATACCATTTCAAGAATTTTATATAAACGTTTGGACGGAAATACCGATTCCTTGAAATTCGCAATATTGATTACAATTTGTTCGCGAATGTGACTGGCGATGTGTTCAAACCAGCCGCTGGCAACCTTGTTTATGCCGGTGTATAGCATACCGTTTGCCTTGTATTCGCCGCTTTCCATGAGAACACGAAACTTGTTTTCAACTGCATCAATTTTGCCGAGTTGGGCATAAGCCGCGCCAACAATGGCGCCCATACTGGTTCCAACCAGTTGCGAAATGGGAATTCCTTCATTTTCCAATACACGCAATGCGCCGATATGTGCCAGACCACGCGCGCCCCCGCCGCCTAAAGCAAGGGAGATTCCTTTTTTTGCAAACAAAGCGCTTACCTCCTTTATTGTAACAGGGTAATTTTTTTTATTTGTTCATGGCTGCCAATGGTTATCTTGCAAAAATAGATTCCGGAAGCCGGCGCCTTGCCGGTAACAGTAGAGCCATCCCAAAATATATGCTGACGATACCCTGCAGGACGTATTTCATCACAGACTGTGGCAATTTTTTGACCCAACAAGTTGTATATTTCAATAATCACCCGTTTTTCTGCCGCCAGATAAAAATCGATTTTCAAGCGGGACTGATTGGCAAGGCGAAGCGGGTTCGGGTAACAAGCGACAAATTGACCGGCAGTATTTGGATTTACAGTTACCCCCCAGTAATTAACCGCATCAACAGCGTTAACCAATCCATAACCATAGGAAAAATCAGGCGTTTCAAAACGGTCTGCGGAATGGAATAGCGCTTCCCGAACCTGGGCCGGGGTCAAGCCAGGATGCGCGCACAGCATTTGTGCAACGATTCCGGCAACAAGCGGGCATGCCGCTGAAGTGCCGGAAACACCGTGATAGACTCCGTCATTGACAGTTGCCGCGTAATTACCGGAGCCCATAGCAACAACTTCGGGCTTTAAGCGGCCGTCGGCAGTTGGCCCCCGCGAGCTAAACCGGGCAATGTCGCCGAACTGATTTACAGCTCCTACGCTGATAACTTGCCTGCCGTCTGCCGGCGCTCCTATAATTTGCCAGGAGTTGCTCCCTTCATTACCGGCGGCGACGACGACGACAATTCCTTTTGCCACAGCCATATCTGCCGCCACTGTTACAGGCGCAGTTTCGCCATCCATATCTGCAACGGTATACCAGTTTATATACCCCAGGCTGCTGCTGATAATATCCGCGCCCAGGCTGTCCGCCCATTCGGCTGCCGCTATCCAGTAATCTTCTTCAACCGCTGTTTCACTGCGTTCATCTTCAGTTTTGGCCAGTAAATATTCCGCGCCAAAGGCCGGGCCAATGCAATTTCCGGGATCATAAGCCGCTAAAATTGATAATACGCTGGTACCGTGTTGATTTTGAATGATGATGTCTTGATCGGGTTCATTATCGACATTGTGGTCTTTATTAATAAAATCATATTGATTTAGAACAGCAAGATTGTGAAAAGCGCGGCGCCCCAAATGAAAACCGTCGTCCAAAACGGCTATGAGGGTTCCCTGCCCCAAATAGCCCATGTTATGCACTGCCGGAATGCCGCTCAATTCGTTTTGGGCAAGAGACAATCCATAATTCAGGGAATAATTTGAACCTGATGAATTATTTTTAATTAATGCATGGTCAACCGGCGCAGGCCGACGCCGGCCCTGCTTGACCCGTGTTATGCGTGTTACAAAAGGCAGTTTTTGAATCTGTGCAACCTGTTGCGGTGTTGCCTCTGCACTGACGGCGTTTAACCAGCGGGAAGTGGTAACCGGCTCGATACCGGCCTGACGCAAGGTATGGATATACCCGTTATAAACCGGTAAATCTGTGCTATCACACAAAGCCGCTTGTGAAAATACTTTTGCGCGGCGGGTCAGGGCACGGGGGGTCAGCAGGGTAGCAGCTTTATTCAGCCGCAGTTGTTCCTCGCCCGGCCCCTTGTCCCGCAAAAAAAACCAGTATTTGCCTGGTTTCTCAGTACCGGCAAACAGACAAGCGCCGGGAATGTAAAACAGGAAAACCAATATCATAAAAATTATTACGGCTTTTTTCATAACTGCACCAATAATTAACAGGTGTACTCGTCAGCCAGAACAATTATTTATACCAGAAAGCGGCAATGCCAAGATGATTCCACAAAAAAAAAAGAGCAAACAGGCTTGCTGCGCTTGTTACCTCTTTACCATAAATGCCCGGCTGATGTAAACATCCTGCACCGGAGACGAGGGCTCGCCACCCGGCTGCAACGGCGCGGTTGGCACTGCGGCAATTTTTAATACATTTTCCATACCGCCTATTACTTTACCAAACACGGTATATTTGCCATCTAGAAAGTTGGTACGTTCGCGGGACAGGCAAATAAAAAATTGGCTGCCGGCGCTGTTGATATCCTGCGCCCGAGCCATAGATAATATACCCGCGCCATGCTGAAGATCGTTAAACTCTGCCGGCAGGTTGTAACCGGGGCCGCCGGTGCCGTCATTGAACGGATCTTCATCGCGGGTCAATATGTCGCCGCCCTGGATGACAAATTCCGGGATGATACGGTGGAACCGGGTGCAGTCGTAAAATCCTGCGTTTACCAGTCTTTTAAAAGAGGCGCAATGTTTGGGGGCTTTATCCGGATAAAAAGCCAAAATTACAGGGCCGAAATTGGTTTCCAATACCGCCACTTCATTAACAGTAACCGGCTCTTCCGGAACGGTGTTGATATTTTGTAACAGTTCATTTATTTCAGCAGTCGTCAGCTTTTTACATGGTTGTTCCGCCGCTTTTTCTGCCGACCGGGCTTTTTTTAGTATATTATCAATTTGTTTGCTGTCCAGCGTTGCATAGGGATCGAAAGATTTACATGAAAAAAGAAAAGAAAAGAAAAGGGGTAAAAATAGTAAATTTTTGAATCGCATTGTTTTCTCCTTTACATATTCCGGGTATTTTAATTACCATTCAAGATTGCCAACGAACCTGGCAAAATCAGTTGTTACTGATTTGTAAAGTTAATGAAATCAGTGAATAATAACAAGCCTAAATTGTAATTTTGTATCTTGCTGAACGGCAAGCAGTTGTTTTAAACATTGAAATTCGCCGTAATTTTATTTACATTAAAGTATGGAAAACAGTAGCCTTTCTAAACCATACGCTGAAATTGTCTTTCCGGTTCCCGTTCAACACGCTTTTACATATCTTGTACCGGATAGATTTGATGAAGATGCGGTTCCGGGCGCGAGGGTGTTGGCTTCATTTGGTCATCGCAAGTTAACCGGATTTATCGTCAATAGAACAGATGTTACCGAACTCGATGAGCTAAAAAGTATAGAAGAAGTCCTCGATCCTGTACCGTTATTTACACTCGAAGTGCTGGAATTGGCCCGCTGGCTCGCTGAATATTATTTATGCGGCTGGGGCGAAGTGCTCAAGGCTGCATTGCCGGCCGGCATTCATTTAAATTCGGAGCGTGTTATCCGCCTGGTACACCCCAATCCCTACCAGCTGGCAGATTCTTTGGCTAACCGTTCTCCGCGTCAGGCGGAAATTGTGCAACGGCTGGCGCAAAACAACCCCATCGTCTATACCAAATTAAAAAGCATGTTTCCGAAAGGGTCTTTTTATTCATCGCTTAAAAGATTGCGGGAAGAAGGCCATGTACGTATTGAATTATTCCTGCCCCGCGCCAAAGTTGGCGTCAGGTACGAAACCCTGGTAAAACTACCGGAACAGTATACGCATGAGGATTTGGAAGTATTTGTAAAAGAGTTGGAAGCTAAAGCGCCGCGTCAGGCAAAATGTTTGCAGGTGATGCTGGAAGCGAATAACCGGGATTTTTCACGTACCGCATTGGCTCGTTTGGCAGAAACAACGATTGCTACGGTTAACAGCCTGGTAGATAAAGGCTATCTGGAATTGGAAGTAAACGAGGTGTTGCGCGATTATTACGCCGGAGTAATTTCGGAAAAGCCCAAAGCGGTAGTTCTAAATTCCGATCAGCAAGCCGCTCTGCTGGAAATTAATCGTCATGTGAATAATAAAGAATTTACCACATTTTTATTACACGGTGTTACCGGCAGTGGCAAGACCCAGGTGTATATTGAAGCAATCAACAATGCGCTTGTTAAAAACCGCACGGCGATTGTGCTGGTGCCGGAAATAGCCCTGACGCCGCAAATGGTTAGCCGGTTCCGGGCGCATTTTGGCGAGTTGGTTGCGGTCTTTCACAGCCGTATGTCGCCCGGCGAGCGTTACGATTCCTGGCGTATGATCTGGGAAGGGCGCCATAAAATTGTCATCGGTCCACGCTCGGCGATTTATGCACCGCTAAAAAATGTTGGTCTTATTGTTATTGATGAGGAACACGAGCCTTCCTTCAAGCAGTCCGACCTGACGCCTCGTTACAATGCCCGTGATGTAGCCGTTGTAAGGGCAGTACTCGACAAAGCGGTAGTGGTGCTGGGCTCGGCTACACCTTCGATTGAAACATATTTCAATACTCAAATAAACAAGTACAAACTGCTGGAACTGCCAAACCGAATAGACAATGTGCCCATGCCGGTTGTGGAACTGGTGGATATGCGGCGTGAACCCAAAGTTATGGGCCGTGATACCCCGGTTATCTTTTCCCGCCTGTTACGTCAAAAAATTGATGAAAAGCTGAGCAAGGGCGAACAGATTATTCTGTTTTTGAACCGCAGAGGCTTTGCAACTCTGTTTAAATGCAAAGATTGCGGCTATACTGCCACCTGTACCCATTGCGATATTACCCTTACCTATCATCTAAAGGGGTTGATATTAAAATGTCACTATTGCGGGTACACACGGCGGGCGCCGGAAAAATGCCCCGAATGCGGCGGCGTGGATGTGATTTTTCGTGGAATTGGAACGCAACGGGTAGAGGAAGAATTGAAGCAGCTTTACCCCGGCGTTAAAGCGATTCGCATGGATCTGGATACCACCAGGGGGCGAATGGCGCACGATCAACTGCTGAGTAAATTTGCCAGCGGTGAATACCAGATTTTACTCGGTACGCAAATGGTAGCCAAAGGACTCGATTTTCCTAATGTTACGCTGGTTGGTGTGATTTCGGCGGATACGGAACTCTTTCTGCCCGATTTTCGGGCTGCCGAAAGGACGTTTCAACTGGTTACCCAGGTGGCCGGGCGCGCCGGACGCAAGGATAAAATTGGCGAGGTAATTGTGCAAAGCTATGACCCCGGTCATTACAGTTTGAATTTTGCAAAAAATCATGATTACCGTAATTTTTATCGTTCAGAATTGTTTGACCGGCACCGGAAATTTTATCCACCATACAGCCGGCTTGTTCAAATTTTGTTTCGCGGGCCAGACGCTGTTGCTGTACGAAAAACTGCGGAAAAATTTGCCGGCTTGATCAAAACCGATGGCAGTTTTGAAATATTGGGCCCCGTGCCGGCTCCCCTTGGAAAAATTCAAAATCAATACCGCTGGCATATTCTATATAAAAGTATCAAGCAATCGGACGCCGGTGGAAAGAACATTAAACAACTGATTCAAAATGCGATGAGTGAGTTAAAAAAACATCACAGCCTGCGTAATGTGACGATAACTATTGATGTTGACCCCGGTTCTATTATGTAGGTTATTGTAACAACATTCCTTTATATAAAAACATGGCCCGTGACTTGCCATACTCTGCAAAAGCTCGCCAGTTGCGTTGTTCTTTTGTTATTGTATTCAAATTTTGAATTTGTCTGATCTTTTGACCAAGTTGATTCAATTGTTCATTTTCCCGACGGATTTTATCAAGCAATTCAGCACGCCGGGCATCAACATACCCTTTTTCTTCTTTAACAAATACCGGTATATCTTTATTAACATGCAAAGGCAATTCATTTACAAATTTGCTTTCCATCACCAGCACATTCATTTTTGTTTTTTCAATTTCGGCCAGTTGTAATTCCAGGGAATTGTTTATTTCGTTCAACATTTCCGGCGGATAGTTATTTTCCGGTAGTATTTCTATCAAATAATCATAGCTTTGTAATGCCTCCGCGTACAAGCCGAGTTTTAAATAACATCTGCCCAGTAAAAACAGGCTTTCCGGTGTTTTATTGCTCTGTTCATAATTGCTGATAAAATCGGTAAGATATAACACGGCCTCCTTATAATCACCCATTTTACTGGCCGTCCAACCGGAGCTTAATAAAACATTCTGATAGTTTTCATATTCACGAGAGATCGCATTGAATTGCTTGAGCGCTTTGGCATAACTTTCCATTTCATAATATATGTAACCAAGAGTTAAAAGAGTTTCATTAAGTAATTGTTGCCGCTCCGCAGTGTAAACCGGCAAGCGTAAAATTTTATAAAATTGTAAAATTGATTCGGTTACTTTTTCCATTTTTAACAATGCCAGGCTGCCCTGGTATAAACCATGTCCGTAGTAGGCGCTCTTTTCGCTGATTGCATTGAACAAAGTTAGCGCATTTTGATACTGATCTAACTGGTAATAGGCCAGTCCTGCGTAGTAATTGGTATAGTCCAAAATTGCCTGGGAGGGAGTTGGTTTGCATTTCAAAACCAGGCTGTTAATTTTTAGCGAAATATCATAATTGCCCTTGTCATACTCTATTCGCTGCAAGCTGCATAAGCCATCGGGCAACAGGGCGCTTTGGTAATAGCGGGTGGCAAAAAAAGTCAGGATTTTCCGGGAACCGTCGAGTAAACCGGTTTCGTACAGGCATTCTCCCAACATGTAGACGGTTTGATCAATTTTGGAGTAATTGGGATAAACATCCATCAGGAGTATCAAATTACGGGCGCATTCCCAATATTCTTTAACATCAAACATTTTTTTAGATTTGAGGTACAACTCATCTGCAGATTGCTCCAGTTCGTTATTTTGCTTTTGTGGTAGCAAATTCTGCATAATCATTTCCTGTGCCGGCAAACTGGTTGACATTGTTATGATGAGCAATAGTACAAAAACAAGGCTTGATGTGGTAAATATTTTTTTGGTACTCATGGTCTTTTCCGGTTAGTTGAGGATACATTTTGGAAAAAGATAACCCATTTTTGTCACATTCGATAAAGGCAATAATTTGCGGGACCTTTTCCAATTAAAATAGAAACAGCCATTTACAAGTTTGCTTGTAAAGAGAGCTTGTTTTCCATATTACTGTTTTGCAATAATTATTCCACAAACCTGGTATGAAACAAGCTGATCCCCGTGCTCTGGTTTATTATTGTGAATTTTTTAATTGGGTTTTATAAATGGTGCGAATTTCCAGAAATTCTTTTTCATATAGTCCGTTTTTGAAATCAGGAAAGCAGTATTCTCCCGGCAGGTAACGACCTTTGATATAATGCAGGGTGGGATCGGCATAGATACCGTGATCGAGGTATATTTTATGGCTATTGTATTTTGCTGAAGCCAGCACCACCTTGTCGTAATCCATATAACCGGGGTCGAGATTGATTTTGCGGCGTTGCTGCACAGCGACCAAGTCTTCTATTTCATTGCATTCGATTTTAATCTTTGCCAGTCGTCCGGGATTGATCAGCTGTGAGAATGTGTAGAATACACGGTATATCGGGCCGCCCATTTCTGCTGAATAATAGTCAGTGCTTTCAAACAGATATCTTTTGCCGATAAAATCGATTTCCCCATATTTTTCTGCCAACAGCGAAAGCGCTTTTTTCAATAACGGTTCATCGCTAAACAAAACCCCGCAGAGCAGTTTTACCGGGGTCGGCTCACTCGGTTTCAATGTTCTGGTTCCTTTTAATTTTGTAAAACAAGCCCAGTTGTTTTTGCAGTTGAATATTGCCCGGAATAGCGGCCAGCGCTTGTTCTACCAGTTCCGGGTTGATGCCCCAAATATCATTAACAATCGAATGATAATTCTGCTGCACTTTGTGTTTTTGTTTGCCGTCAAAGTTGGATATTTGCAAAAAATCTTTGTGCAGGTATACCAGGCCATCCTTACGGATTTTTGTCAGGCACAGGCCATGCATGGTACTTTGGTAAAAGGAATCGAACCAGTATTGTATGAATTTTTCCGGTGTTACAGGCAAATCCTGAAAAAAGTAACGCCATTTGGACTCGTTGCGGGTAAATGTACAAAGAAAGTATTGTTCCAGGGATTTGTCGAAAACCAGTTCCACCCCGGAATAGGGAGTGCGATAGATGCGCGGCTGGTCTTTGTTGATTTCCATCGGCCTGGTCAGCAAATAACCCGGATCGACCAGGTATTTTTTACCGTCCAGTAACACAACCAGGGCACAGTGACAATTCGGCCGGTTGCGCATTCCGGCAATGACCGGGTAGCAGGTAAATCCCTGTGTTATTAACAATGCCTGTAAAAAACAGGTTAGCGAAAAGCAGGTGCCGCCGAGATGAAAGCGGATATGGTCTTCCATCACTTCTTCCGGCAGGCGAATTCTGTTTTCGGAGGTAAAATTATGGTTCAGCTTGATGATCTTGCTGATGTTTTCATACGGCAAATTGGTGAATGCTTCCAGCAGTTTGGTCAGGTATTCTGCATGCGGCATTTGCGGGGCAATATTAAAATAATGCAAAAATTGCTGTGTCGCCCCAAAATGGCTGCCGGGCTCCAGGATCTGTTTTGCTTTATTTTGCATTTTTTTGGCAGATTAAAAAATGATTTGACTATGTTAAAAAATTATATATTATTATATTAATGCAATATGTTGTATTAATATAATCATGTAATATGTAAAAAGCAAAAGGAGTACGAAATGAAAAAGTGGTGTATATTAATTTTATTGATCATTGTTGCAGCGCCTTTTATTATTGCGCAGGTTGATTATGAAATGGCTGTTACCAGCAATGGCTTGTATGGTAACGGCGCCTATAAATCATCGACTGTAACCTATATCCAGGGCGATGCTCGTCGTACGGAAACCAAAATGCAATTTACAGGTTCATTGATGAAACATCTCAGCCCCAAAGGGACAGAGATTGAAATAACCCGGCTGGATAAAAAACTGTTTTGGAAATTTAATGATAAAGATAAAAAATATACAGAATTAACTTTTGCTGAATATAAAGAAATGGTAGAAAAGGGCCAGGCGGATTTAGCCGCTATGACAGCTTCTCCAACTGATAATGCCGAACAGGAAAAAACCGAAACCGACTATGAATGGCAGGAACCAAAAGTTGAGGTGAAAAAAACCGGTGAAAAACAAAATCTGAACGGATTTAATTGCGATAATTACCTGCTCACCGTAACCACCATTGGCAAGCACAAACAAACAGGAATTCAGGATACCATGCTATACAAAACCGATCTGTGGAACATTCCTGCAATGCCGAACGCCATAAAGATCGCCACAGAATTTGATCAAAAGCTGATGACAGAATTGGGCATCAATCCGTCCGACATTCCGGGTTTTTCTCAAATGGTGGCGCAATTTAAGGAGCAAGCCGAACCAATGATGCAAGAGTTGAAAAAGATCGAGGGCTATGCAATCAAAACGGATATGCGTTTTATTATGACTACCCATGCCATGCAGGCGCAACAGGCGGAATCCGGTGAAGCGCAAAAAGAGGAAAACCAGGTAGCGCTGGATGACCTTAAAGGTTCGCTGGGCGGCATGCTGGGTAAAAAGCTGGCAAAAAAGGCCACAGAAAAAGCGGAGAAACAAAAATCCAGCGCCAAAGAGATTTATCAGGCCACATCCGAAGTAAAGGCGATCCATGCCAAGGCTGTGGATGCGGCGTTGTTTGAGGTTCCGGCGAATTATAAGTTGAAGAAATAAGTCCTTTTCTTATCATTCATGAAAACCGGATATACATGAACATTACTTTGATTACAAAAGAACACATCAATCATCGAAAGTATTGGATTAGTGAGATAAGCAGACTCGGCGGCAATTTTGGTATTGATGCACAGAGAGTAGCACAAGAGATTGATGAAGAGATCATAAATCATGGTAAAATTCTACTTGTCAATCATTTGCGACTCTGCGGTGCAATTCCTGAGCGTTACGGGCATGATACTACAGAGGAAAAACTCTATTCCAAATACACTGATGTAATTATCCATCAAGCATTTAAGGCTATTGGCTTGACAAGTCTGGTTCTTCAAGAACGCGCAAATGTAGCAGACGTTGAATGCGTCTGCAATGACTATAGTTTCGTTGCAGACGCAAAAGCGTTTAGATTAAGTCGCACTGCTAAAAATCAGAAAGACTTTAAGATACAAGCAATGGATAATTGGAAACATGGTAAACCTTATGCAATGGTAGTCTGTCCGGTTTATCAATTACCCACCCGTGCAAGTCAAATATATTTACAAGCAGTAACACGATCTGTTCTAATACTAACATATACTCATCTTGCTGTGCTAGTTCGTTATTCAGAAATGGTACACCAAACAAGTGTATGCGCCCTGTTACATAGAGTATTTGAAACAGTTAGAGTAATGAATCCATCAAATGACGCACTTTACTATTGGCAGGCAGTCAATCGAATAATCACTACCCAGGATGAGACACTTGCAGGTATTTGGCAGGAGGAAAAGCTGGCTTCTCTGGAATCAATCGCTATTTCTCAAAGAGAGGCGCTTGAATTTCTTGCTTCAGAACGGAGTCGGATAATGCAGCTTTCCCATGAACAGGCCATCAATGAAGTCCTCAAATGGCGTAAGGTTGATAATCGCATTAGAGCGGTAGAATCAGTTACCGATAACGGGCTTTTAGAAATAGGATAAACAGGATAATAAAATGAATGATACTTATTTAGACAAGATTACAATGGGAGATTGCAGGGAGTATATTCCATTGTTGTCAAATGATAGCATAGAACTTTTCTTGTCCGATATACCCTATGGAATTTGCCTGGATGATTGGGATGTATTACACAATAATACAAACTCGGCGTTATTAGGGCATTCCCCAGCCCAGGAGGGAAAATCCGGATTTAAGAGAAGAGGTAAACCGATTAACGGCTGGTCCCAAGCCGATCGGAATATAGGCCTGGAATATCAGCAGTGGTGCCAAAACTGGGTTGAAATGGTTTATCCCAAAATGAAGAATGGCGCATCTCTTTTCGTTTTTGGGGCGCGTCGCACTATACACAGGGTGGTCAACGCCTTTGAAGATTCCGGATTCCTTTTAAAGGACATATTGGCATGGAAGAAAGATTCTGCCCATCACAGGGCTCAGCGGGTAAGCATTGTATTCGAGAGACGCGGATTGGAAGCTGAATCGGAAATATGGCAAGGTTGGCGTCTTGGGAATTTAGCGCCCGTATATGAACCTATTGCCTGGTTTGTTAAACCTTACAAGATTGGCGGAACAATAACCGATAATATTCTCGAAAATCAACTGGGAGCGATGAATATAGAACAGTGTCAGATTAATGGAACAAATCCTACCAATCTTCTGGAATTTGGTTTTCGCAAAGGAGAACTCAGAATTCATGAAGCACAAAAACCTTTATCTCTGATAGAATTTTTGATCAAATTAACCACAAAAGAAGGACAAGTGATACTCGATCCATTCATGGGAAGTGGAACTACTGCAGTTGCGGCTCAGAGATTGAACAGGCATTTTGTGGGTTTTGAATTAAGTCCGGATTTCTATAAAGAATCCCTAAAACGGCTTGAAATAAAGAAAAGCGAGCGTTATAAAGAAACTTTGATAAACTTGCAACAAACGCTTTTTGATAAATCAGACAATGAGTATAAAAAAATGAATGGTTAGAACATTCATTAAACAAATATTCTGCCGATCAACTTTTAGTAATTAAAAATAGAGAAGAATTAGAATACTAAAGCAGGGCGAAAAGAAAATGCCCTGGCAGGTGTATTAATAAAGTGAACGAGTCTGGG
>CAYNSO010000077.1:0-18160 GCA_964399735.1 uncultured Cytophagia bacterium | reverse complement strand
CTGAATATTATTAACTCAACATTTTTATAATGTGTTTGGCCAGTAATTCACTGATCTCCCGATGACGCGGCACAGGTTGACTTGTCCCGGTATGTGGATTCTGATACCAATCGTGTTTACCGCCATGACGTATTAAAATACAACCCATCTTTTCCAGGGTTTTAATTAAATCGATTCTTTTCATGCGACTTTTAATTCACCGACATGCAGAACATTAGGTATTGTTCCATTTGATAATTCTTTATAAATATCCAGTAAATTTTCTTCCAGTTCATGTAAAGATTCACCCTGGGTTTTATAATCAGGATATTCCTCAAGCCAACCGATAAACATTTCATCATCCTGATAATATATGAATTTTTTTGTCATTGTTATAATCTCCATACTTTTAAAAGTACAGGAAAACAGCGAGCCAGTTTGGTATCTATCCATTTTTATACAACTTGAATTAGGATATACCAAATATAAACAATTAGTAAAAATATGCAAGAGAATTATATACATTTGTTTTTTTGAGGTGTATTAAAAATTCCAATTTTATTTTTCTTTGCAACTGATTCCCAATTTTTCGAGACTGTGAAAACTAAAAAATTTGTTACCGTAAATGGTAGAGTGTGCCGCCGTTATGCGATGCGTCGGGCCGCAAGCCCGAATACCCGCTCAAGCAATAAAACGATTCGAGGCTGAAATAAGAGAATTTTAATTTCCCTTTGAATGGAGATCTGAAACTGTCGCGCTGGTTATGCTTTGTACACGCTATTCTTTTTTTACCTTCCCCGTGATCCTTCTAACCGGTGAGAGGTTACCATCGATCAAATTATTATATTCAAAAGCCGGTTCGGAGAGGTAATTCGCAAAGAAATGATGAATATCCTGGCGGGTTATTCCCAAATGCTTTAGTCTCTCTATTGGTATATAGTCCGCTAAAAGCGGCGCGTAATACACCTGGTAACCGCCTTCCAGGGTGGCGTCGATGCGGCGGCGCAGGTAGGCAAAAGTGTCTTTAGAGTTGTTGCTGCGTCGCAAATAATTATAGGGATGAACCGTATGTCGCCGGTCGTAATAATAACGCAAATGCGGCACCATGCTGCCCATTGTGATCAACAGGTCATTGCTGTCGGTATTGTTCACCCACTGAGCGATTGCGGATTGAAACGCGGGATTAGGCCTGGTTTGGGGAATGATGCCGGTTTGCAGATTGAAAGCAAAGATCAAACCTGCCACCGCCAGGTAGTAATACATGGCTATTTTTTTGATAACCGGATTGCCGTCCGCTTTTACTAACGCCGCATGCCAAATGGAGCAGATGTTGACAATCAGCATCATCAACGGTACAGCCGCCAGCAGCCAAAATTTGGGATTTAACGGCTCCCACCACTGGATGAGTAAGGACATGATAATGAGTTGTGTTACGGCGGCTATGAATAAAAGACGATGCAATTTATCCAGCCTTTTTAAATAAATGCCATAACCTGCCAACGGTAACAGCATTAATATAAATAGAATATTACGTAATATCTTGCCGGCCAGGTCTTTGGTGGAATAGAGAAAAGTAAAAATGATGATCCGGAAGGTATCGGCAAGGTTGTGAAAATTGGTCAAACTGCCGTATTGGGAATTGCCAAAATAGCCCTTGAGCCAGGCGGCGATCAACGGCAGCGATAGCGAACCGGTGGCAAGAATGCCGAAAACCAGGTAACCACAAACCACTGTTACGCCTGCGGCGATAAAAAACAGCAACACCGGCTTGAACGCTTTTAGTGATATGCCATATATGCCGAAAAATATAATCACGGCTGCAATGCCCAAAACACAGTTCAATTGATGCGCTAAAATTGCCAGTCCCCAGCAGGCGCCGGTTAACAGAAAGCTTTTACACCTGAGAAGAAGAGAATCCTTGATTCCCGTATTGTAGCAATTATTGTGCCACCCCCCCCTATTCTCTACAAAATTCCTTACTAAAAGAATCCATGTCAACAGTGATAACAAAAAGGCTATTATGTAAATATCGCCGGTCATGGTGTAATGCCAAAAACTAAAGCCAACCCCCAATAACAAAGACAAACCCGGTGCGGCGGCGCTGCGAAAACCGAATAACCGACGCAAGGCAAGGGTGAACAGCACAACCGTCAGGCTGCCGAACAAACTGTTGAGCAATTGAAAAACCGCCAACGCCCGGCCCGAATATGAAAATACCTGGCGAACCAGAACATATACGGTGTTGAGAACAACATGCCCCAGCGGATGGTTGCCCCAAATCGCTTCAACACCCTTTGTTTCCGCTTCCCAGCCATAACAAATGGAATCCCAGTGCTGCATGGAAATATCGGGTTTAAAAGAGTTATAAAGTGCAAAAAAACCAATAAACAACAGCGCCGGCAGAATTCTTTCTGTAATTGTTTGACCAGACATTATTTTACCCCGTTTTCCAGGACAGTTACCTTTATATAAATAACTCTCTAAACAAAAAAAATATACTATATATCCGGTAAATTTTTAATACCTCAAGTTGAAAATAAATATATAAAAAGAAACAGACAAAAACAATAATTTTCAGGTTTAGCACTACTCAGGCGTTCAATTTTTTATATAACAACTTTTTAACCAGACCTGGTAATAACAATGCAGATTTTGTTTTGAAATAATTCTTTATTATATTGTATAATTTTAAAATCAGGAGTAGTATGAAAAAAGAAACGTATAACCCCATTGACAAAGCCATTTCACTCTTTAACCAGGGTTTTACCTGTTCACAGGCAGTATTTGCTGCCTTGGCGCCTTTATTGGGTATGGACGAGAAAACAGCATTAAAAGCAGCATGTGGCCTGGGTGGCGGCATGGGTCGCCAGGCATTGACTTGTGGCGCAGTAACCGGCGCATATATGGCGCTTGGTCTGAAATATGGCAGTTGCTCACCGGATGATTCAGAAGCAAAAGAACATACTTATCAACGAGTGCGGGAATTTGCAGCAAAATTTATCGCTTTGCACAACACCACACAATGTCGGGATTTACTTGGTTATGACCTCGGCAACCCTGATGATGCAATCATCCTCAGAGAGGAAAAAATATGTGCCACAATTTGTCCCGGTCTGGTTCGGGATGCGGCAACAATTTTACAGGATATGTTGAACAAAAAATAACCAGGTACTAAAATATACCGGGCAGAATACCGGCAGCGATTCATTGATCATGATCGGTGGCTCGGACTGCCGAGCGCCTGTCTGTTTTTCCAGCGAAACGGCTATCTACTCTTCTTGCCCCCAGGTTTTAACCAGAATAAAATTCCTTTTGCCTGCATTTTGAAAAAAAGTAAAAAAAAAATTCAAAAAAACAATATTTCCTTTTGTTTGTTATTTTTTTTTTATATTATAGATAAGGAAAGATTTGTTATAAAAGGAATAAACAAGATGAGTTTAAACATCTGTCAGTTTTAAAATTTCAAGAGGCAAAAAATGTATGATGCTATTGATCGTGTAGGTTATTCTTTAATTCAACATGGAAAAAGCAACAACCGCATTTATTTAATGAAACTTGACAAACGGGACAAGGATACAATCGTACCCAAGCTGGAAAAACTGGCTGAGGTAAACAACTATACCAAGATATTTGCCAAAGTGCCGGTATGGGCATGCTATATTTTTCAATACTATAGCTTTTTTAAAGAAGCTTTTGTACCAAACATGTATAACGGACGGACCGGCAGTTATTTCATGTCGAAATACCCTGACCAGGATCGTAAAAAAATCAACATTGCTCAACGAAACGAAATCGATGATATCAGACAGTTAGCCATTACCAAGGGCCGGCAATATGATAATTCCGATGCCGCGGCCCCCTTTCCAATTCGGGCGCTGGATAAAGCCGACATTCCGCTGCTGGCAGAACTGTATAGAACTGCTTTTGTCAAATATCCATACCCGATCATTGATGAAAATTATCTCCAAAAATCAATGAAAAATAATATCTGCTATTATGGCGCTTTCGATGGCGATAAACTTGTTGCTGCGGGCTCTGCCGAAGCCGATGATGAGAACAGTAATGTAGAAATGTCGGATTTTGTTACGCATACAGTATACCAGGGAAAAAACCTTTCCCTGTTTATTCTGATGGCAATGGAAGCGGATATGAAAAAACGGGGAATAATGACTACATTCACCCTGACCCGCTCGCATTCTGCAGCGATCAATATTATCTTTGCGAAAAATTCTTACCACTATGCCGGTCTGTTAAGAAACAATACCAATATCAACGGACAAATTGAGAGTATGAATGTGTGGTATAAAAAATTACACAAATAATTTTTAGATATTTTTGATCAAAGCCGGGCATTCTTGTCCGGCTTTTTTTTTATAGGGGCGGGAAATACTGATTCATAACATCTTTGACCTGTTGTAACCACAACCGGCGTTGTTCCAGGCTGCTGGTGACAATCACTCGAAACATCTGCCGGTGAAATTGTGAAACGCCGCATAAATCAAAAATACAATCCTTCCATATCCTTTGCAACGGGTCGCCAAATATTTTATCCTCGCGCTCGGCAGGCGTATTAGCGGTATTGAACACCACAGCCGTTTGCGCTTTTAACAAGCCAACCGGAATACCCTCCCCTTTATCACCATCCATAAATTCATAGGCAACGCCGGGACGAATAACCCGGTCGATCCAGCCCTTGAGCAGCGCCGGCGGCTGCCCCCACCAGTTGGGATGCACAATAATAATGCCGTCCGATTCCGCCAATTCCGAGCAATAGCGGGCAATGTCCGAACCGAGAGCGGCGTTTTTTGGAATTTCATCATCGGGCAGTTGCGGGTCAAAATGCTCGGCATATAAATCATGATAATAAATCAAATGCCTGTTGGCGCGGCACTGTTCGCGGGCAGCGTTGGCAATAGCATGATTAAAACTGCCGGGTTTGGGATGTGCCAGGATGAGTGAAATTTTCATTATGAAAGATAATCCTTTTAGAATGTATCTTTAAATAATAGAATATAATCTTGAGAGAAAAATGAATTTAGTATGTTTTTTAAACACTGATGTTCATAATATTCAAAACCTAAAATTCAACTCAATCGACCTCTTTAAAACAACACATTTCTGCAATTATTTTGCAATTTACTCTATATTCTTATTAATTAGTTTAACGCTATTTTTAATATTGATAATTAATTGACGAATTATTTTTAAAAAACTATTTATTTGATCATCGGTATATTCTGAGTCTATTACCCATTTTAAATTTGATTTTGCAGTGACAAAAAATCCGAGTTTTTCAAGATTAGTACGATAAAAGCGCACTATATCTTCAGGGTTGTTCACTTTTTTGATTATTTCTTCAAAACCGGTATATATACTTTGCTTAAATACAGAATCACGAGGATAGAAAAAAAATAACGCAATAAATCCATTATCTATTATAAAATTTACAGAAAATCCTTTTGAGCCCCATCGAATTTGTAAATTATTTTCCTTTACAAAATTTAAAATTTGATTCAATACTTTTAGACCATTATTATCTAACGATTTTCGAAATTGTTTTTCATCTACTTTGGGTAAAGGTTTAGATTCTATTTTCTGACGAAGAAATTCTTCTTCCCCAACAACTACATCACTTGATATTATTTTTTCACCGGATTTTGTTGTAAAATACTTAAATTCTAAACAGTATAAATCTAATCCTCTTTTTCTGAGATATTGTGCAGTTTGTTTAATTTCTTTCGTAATATTCTGTGCTACAATTACAAGTTTAGAAAACTTGTTAAATGAAACTTTTTTATCTGATTCATTTTGAAAATATTGTTGATGAAAATCTTCTAAACTAATTTCTTCACCGGAATAATCATGATAAATTTCATTTAATTGATAGTAATCTAGATTTTCAATAAAGGAGGCATATTCCAATAACTGAGCGATGGTATCACGAGGTGTTTTATTCCTTTTTAACTCAATAACTATTGTATTTCCTGAATTATCTATCCCTAACAAGTCAATAAAAGAATTCAAATTAGTCGTAATTTGACGACCAATAATCAATAATTTACTATTCTCGAAAAAGTATTCCGGGTTATTTTCAAGCAATAATTCTAAATCAGATTCTAAATTCTCATCTTTGAATCTTGTTTCTTTGTAGGGTACCATTTTACCCTTTTCATTAAGAGTAAAAAGTCGCATTAATAACATCCTTTTTATATTTTTAAAGAATACTATTTATGATCAATCAAATAATGCACCCCATTAATAATAAAAATTGCTATAACCCGCATTGCTGCCAAGCCGCTTTGACGGTGTTTTTCAGCAGCATGGCAATCGTCATTGGCCCTACCCCGCCGGGCACTGGAGTAATTGCGCCGGCGATATTCTTGACATTTTCAAAATCCACATCGCCGGTCAGGCGATAGCCGCGCGGCACAGACGGATCGTCTACCCGGTTCGTACCTACGTCTATAACAACGCAGCCGGGTTTAACCATATCTGCGGTAATCATGCCGGCTTTACCGGCGGCAGCCACCAGAATATCTGCTTCTTTGGTATAGGGTTTCAAATCCCCGGAACCGGTATGACAAACCGTAACCGTAGCATTGGCGCCGGCTTTTTTTTGCATCATCATCAGGGCGAACGGCAGTCCCACCAGCGAGCTGCGTCCGACTACCACAACATGCTTGCCTTCGGTTTTAAAGCCATTAAACAACAACAACTGCTGCACACCCGCGGGAGTGCAAGGAATAAAGCAATCATCACCCACAGCCAAACGGCCGCGATTAATCGGGTGCAAGCCGTCCACATCTTTATCCGGTGAAATGGCATCAATGACTTTTTTCGGGGAGATTTGTTTGGGCACCGGCAGTTGCACCAGAATACCGTGTACATCCGGCCTGTGATTCAACTTTTCCACCACTTTTAACAATTCATCTTCAGTTGTTGTGCCGGGTAACAGGATGGTTTCAGAGCCAAGGCCGTATTTTTCGCAGGCCTTTTGTTTCATACCCACATAAACCTGCGAAGCCGGGTCATCGCCGACCAATACTACAGTCAGGTGTGGAGTGCATCCTTTGGCTTTCAGGGTAATCAAATCATTGGTTATTTGCTGGTAAATACTAGCGGCAACCGGTTTGCCTTCAATGATCGTGGCGCTCATATTCATTCCCTTTATGGTAAATTGATCCTTTTAATACTTTTCGCTCTTCCGGTAGCCACATCTACTTCAATAACAACGCCGTTCAAACGGATATTGGAAGTGGCTACCATATATTTTTCCGGCAACTGGGTAACAAAGCGTTTAATGGCTACCTCTACATCCAGCCCGATCACTGAATCAAACGGTCCTGTCATACCAACATCCGATATAAAAGCAGTACCGCGGGGCAGAATACGTTCATCGGCGGTTTGCACATGGGTGTGGGTTCCAACCAGGGCGCTGACCTTACCGTCCAGGTACCAGCCCAGGGCAATTTTTTCAGCGGTCGCTTCGGCATGAAAATCCACAAAGATAATGCGGGTTTTTTGCCTGAGGCGCTCAATTTCTTCCAGGCTTTTTTTAAAGGGGCAATCAATCGGGCTCATAAAAGTGCGGCCCTGCAAATTCATCACCCCGACGACAAGCCCGTCAGGGGTAGTAAATAAACAGGCGCCCTTGCCCGGAGCTTCTTCAGGATAATTAAGAGGGCGTATTACTCTGGTTGCAGTATCGAGGTATGATCGGAATTCGGCAAAATTCCAGGTATGATTACCGCCGGTAATAACATCAATGCCGGCGGTAAAATATTTGCGAACGATCTGTTCCGTCAATCCCTTGCCGTTGTAACCGTTTTCACCATTGGCAATACAAACTTGAACATTATATTGTTTTTTGAGATTGGGAAGCAGGGCTGTAATCACTTCCAGGCCCGGCTTGCCGACAATATCAGCAATAAACAGAATCGTTATTGTATTTTTATTTGCCACAAAACTCGTTTTTTAAAATTGAATCTTGTTTCACTGCCATATAAATAATATGACAACTATTTGGCGTATTCTATAGCGCGAAATTCCCGGATCACAGTCACTTTGATTTGACCGGGGTATTCCATCTCATTTTGGATCTTTTCCGCAATATCGGCGACCAGTTGTTCACACATTGGGTCATCAATTTTATCATGTTCGACAATGACGCGAATTTCACGACCAGCCTGGATGGCATAAGCTTTTTCTACGCCGGGAAAAGATACAGCCAGTGATTCCAGTTTATCCAGCCGTTTGATATACGATTCCAGGGTTTCACGGCGCGCACCGGGCCGAGAGCCGCTGATCGCATCAGCCGCCTGTACCAGAACGGAAATGGGGTGCGTGGGTTCAACATCTTCATGATGCGAGGCAATGGCGTTGATTACGATTGGGCCTTCACCGCATCTTTTTGCGATCTCGATGCCGATTTGAGTATGCGTGCCTTCTGTATAGCGGTCAATTGCCTTGCCAATGTCGTGAAACAAACCGGCGCGTTTGGCAAGATCACCGTCAAAACCTAGGCTTGAAGCCATCAGGCCGGTTAAATAAGCTACTTCAATGGAATGCTGCAAAACATTCTGGCCGTAACTGGTGCGATATTTGAGTTTACCCAGCATCTTGACCATTTCATTGTGCACGCCGGTAATGCCTGTTTCAAACAGAGCCGCATCACCGGTTTCAACCAGTTTTTCTTCCAGTTCGTTTTTAACTTTTTCCACCACTTCTTCAATACGGGCAGGATGAATTCTTCCATCCTGAACCAGGCGTTCCAGGGCAATGCGAGCGATTTCCCGGCGGTAGGGATCAAAACCGGACAAGACAACAGCTTCCGGAGTGTCATCGACAATGACTTCAACGCCGGTGGCCGTTTCAAAGGAACGAATGTTACGTCCTTCTCTGCCGATAATACGCCCCTTCATTTCATCGCCGGGTAAATTGACTACTGAAACAGTAGTTTCTGTGGAATGATCGGCTGCGGTTCGCTGGATAGCCTGAATGATGATTTCCTTGGCTTCCTTGTTGGCAGACTGACGAGCGCGGTCTTTGATTTCTTTAATTTCCCTGGCTGCGCCCTGTTTGGCTTTTTCGATCAGGTTCTGCATGAGGATGCGTTTTGCTTCTTCATTGGAAATTCCGCTGATTGTTTCCAGCTTTTTGTTTTGCTCATCAATCAGACGTTCCAGATCTTTTTCCAATTTGCCGGCCCGTTCTTCGCGGCCTTTGACTTTACGTTCAATATCATCGAGCTCTTTTTCTTTCTGGGTCAGCAAATCATTGCGGCGGTCGAGATTCAGTTCACGCTGATTGTTCTTGCTTTCCAGCTTTTGCAGATCCGCGCGCCGGGTTTTTGCTTCGTTATCCAGACTTTGTTTGAGTCGATGCCACTCTTCTTTGGCTTCGAGAATTTTTTCACGTTTTAAATTACTTGCTTCCTTTTTGGCGTCTTCAATGATCTTGTTCGCCATTGTTTCTGCTTTGGCAACCTTGCCTTTACCAACATAACGAGCAAGAAACCAACCAACAAGAAAACAAAGGATCCCGGTAACAATAGAAATAATAATGATTATTAAATTATCCATTTCCCCTCCGACATAAAAAAGCCCAGTATTTGCATAGTAGTCTGACCATTTTAATTAGTAATATTGAATTTAACAGCTTGGGCAAAGCTTTTAAACACCAGGAATATGCCAGACTCTCGCTATCTGGGTTTTAATGTCGGGGAACAGGTAGTTCTATTCCAGAAAAGTTTTATCAGAATCAAATCTGGTTAAACTGTCATTTTCCTCAAAAGATTTTTTAATGCCAAGTTCCAATTTTCTGGTTATTTTTTCCACTCTATCTTCGTACTCTTTAATGATATCACTTTCTGTGTGAGTTTGTTGATATAATTCATCGGCAATATTTAAAGCAGCCAGAATTGCAATTTGGTGTAATGGCCGTTCCGGCTTGGCTGCCTGAATTTCTCTCATTTTAGAATCAACATATCTGGCTATTTGTTGGACGTATTCTACATTATCATCTGTAACTCGTAATGGATACTCAATATCCAGTATCTTGATTTTAAGGATATTTTTTTCGCTGCTCATTCGAACTTGACATTGCGAGATACCGGGTAAAAAGACCCGGTGTTTGCAAATCCAAATTTAATTAGTACTTTTCCGGTCATTTAATCGACCAATTTTAATTCGTCTAACTTGCCAAGCAGTTTTTGAATCCGTTCTTTAATTTTTGTTTCATTTTCCTGGTATTTCAAAAGCTCAGACCCTTGTGAGGTCTTTTTTAATTCCTCAATTGTTTTTTGCAATCCTTCCATAAAAAGTTCCTGTTCGGCCAGCTGACCAAGCAATTGCTTGTTTTCGTATGTTAACGAACGGTTTTTTTTGGTCAAATAAGCGATCTGCTTAATCGCCTCAAAAACCTTGGCTTCCAGGTAATCTAACTTTATATGATTCGTTGACATTTTTTTATCCTGGACGAAGAATTGCACCAAAAAGTTTATTCAAGTGTGAAAGAACATCTTTAACAGCATGATCAACCTCTTCGACACTCAATGTACATTCTTTTGATGAAAAGGTCAATGAAAAAGCTAAACTTTTCTTGCCTTGTTGAATTTGTTCGCCTTGATAAAAATCGAACAAATTTAATTTTACCAGGTTTTTGCCGGCCGATTTCCAGATTTCTTTTTCAATATCGCGCAGAGCAATACCGGCATCAACCAGTAAAGCCAGATCAAACGGGATGGAAGGAAATTTGGATATCGCCTGATATTTATAACCGGTTTTACGATTTTCATAAACATCCTGGTAATTAATAAAAAAAGCGTATACATCCGCTACTTTGATTTTAAAAAGAGAACAAAGACCGGCATTTATTTTACCAAAAGCGCCACAGTATTTGCCATTGATCAGGATTGAGGTACTCTCTTTATCCCAAATTTTCTCCTGTACTTTTCCCTGTTCATAATGATCAATACCACATTTTCGTAAAAATGCGTCAACTGCGCCTTTAATATCATAAAAATTATATGCGGTCTCTTTGGCGTTCCAGGCTTGCTGTTGTTTCTTTCCGGCCAGAACAACGCCAATTTGAGTTATTTCTGTAAATTCCTGTTGTTGCGGTTTTTTCCAGGCAACATTGCCAATTTCAAACAATCGCATATCCGGCATTTGCCGATTACGATTATATGCTACATTGGTCAACAGGGATAAAATGATTGAAGGGCGGAATCCCGCCATATCGAGGCTTAACGGATTGATCAATTTTACAAATTCGCACTGTTCCGGAAGAAAAGGTTCGGCCAATTTTTCAGAAATGAGAGAATAAGAGACCGTCTCCCTGCACCCGAATCCTGCCAGAAAATACCTGAGTTGATCACGGAAATGTGTATGCGGATTTTGTTCCTGGGTTTGATCAATTTGAGGAGCCAACTCAAAACGAATATTATCATACCCGTAAAGCATGGCAATCTCTTCAATAATATCGACTTCACGGGTCAGGTCCGGCCTGAAGGTCGGAGCTGTTACCTGTAAAAGATCGCCCTTTTGCCCAAGTAAGGTAATTTCAAGGGCAGGTAAAAATGCAATTATTTCTTGCGCCGAAAGACTGGTTCCCAGCAGGGTGTTTACCCTGGTAACCGACAAGTCAATTTTCACCGGGTCGATTTTGCGGGGATAATTATCAATTGACGATTGCACAACCCGGCCATCAGCCAGTTGTTCCATCAACTGAGCCGCACGATCCATGGCATATATTGTGCCTTCAGGGTCGCTGCCCCTTTCAAACCGGCGTGAAGATTCGGTCATCATTTCCAAAATTTTGGCGGTAAGCCGAACATTTGCGGGGTCAAAATATGCACTTTCCAGAAAAACATTATGGGTTACTTCTTCCACTTCGGAATTTAGTCCGCCCATAATTCCTGCCAACGCAACCGGTTTTTCAGCGTCACAAATCAGCAGCGCTTCTTTATCCAGTTGGTGTTGCTGATTATCCAGGGTAACAAATTTTTCTCCTTGCACAGCTTCACGAACAATTATTTTTTGTCCGGCAAGCCGCTGGTAATCAAAAGCGTGCAGAGGCTGTCCGGTCTCCATCATAACATAATTGGTAATGTCCACCACATTATTGATAGAACGAATGCCAACTGCGTGCAAACGGTTAGCCAGCCAAAACGGGGAGGGTTTGATCTGCACATCTTTGATCAAACGCCCTGAATATCTGGCACACTTGACCGAATTTTTTATTTCAACGCTCATGGATTTTTCAATGGGTTCCATGAGAGGTGCGGAAAATTGAATAACCGGTTTATGAAATTGCGCACCGGTAAATGCCGCCAATACGCGGGCAATACCGATGACGCTCATGCAGTCAGGCCGGTTTGGAGTAATAAATATATCAAAAACAGTATCGGGCTCGCCGAGCAAGTCCTCCATTTTCATACCCGGAGGGGTATTTTCAGGCAGAACCATCAAACCATCGGCGCGTTCCGAAAGCCCCAGTTCAACTTCGGAACACAACATTCCCTCGCTGGGCACACCCCGCACCGTGCGGGCTTCAATTTTCAAGCCGCCGGCAACAGTTGCGCCAACCAGCGCCAGAGGCGCCAGCATTCCTGCTGCAACATTCGGGGCGCCGCAAACTAGCTGCAATTTTGTGGAACCGGTATTAACCGTACACACCGATAATTTGTCGGCATTTGGATGTTTGACAACAGATTCTACTTGAGCAACAACTAGATTGGAAAAATTTCTTGTTTCCGTATGATACTCTTCCACTTCCAGCCCGGCCATTGTTAATATTTTAGCTACCTGGTCAGGCGCAAGGGTCAAGTCAACATATTCTTTTAACCAATTGAGAGTAACTTTCAATGTTCAAAACCGTTGTTAAAATTAGAATTGCTCTAAAAAACGCAAGTCATTTTCGTAAATAATTCGGATGTCGGGAATTTCGTATTTTAACATGGCAATTCTTTCCACACCCATACCAAAGGCATATCCGCTGTAAACATTTGGATCATAGTCGACAAACCCAAACACGGCAGGGTCTACCATTCCGGCGCCGGAGATTTCCAGCCAGCCGGTATTTTTACAAACGCGGCATCCCTTGCCTTTGCAAAAGCAGGAAAAGTCATACTCGGCGCTGGGCTCTGTAAACGGGAAAAACCCGGGACGAAATCGGACTTTAACATCCCTGCCAAACATTTTTATTGCAAAAGCCTGAACAACACCTTTTAAATCAGCAAAAGACACTCCCTTGTCAACGCATAATCCCTCCACCTGGTGAAACATGGGGGAATGGGAAGCGTCCGGGGTATCTTTGCGATAGCATTTTCCAGGCGCAATCATCCGGATAGGCGGTTTATGCTTTTCCATAACATGAATTTGCACCGGCGAAGTATGAGTTCTTAACAGATATTTGCCACCAAGATAAAAGGTATCGTGCATATCGCGGGAAGGATGATGTGGCGGTATATTCAGTGCCTCGAAATTATGATAATCCGTTTCGATTTCATTGCCTTCCTCAATACGAAAGCCCATACCTGAAAAAATCTGCTTTATTTCATCCATCACCACCATAAGGGGATGAATACCGCCCAACGGCAATTCCAGCCCCGGCAGAGATGGATCAAAAGATTCAATCGTAGCCGTTTCTACATAAAACGATTCCAATTTGGCGTCGATGGTTTTTTGGACGTCAATTTTTAAGCGATTTAATTCCGCCCCGGCTTGTGGCCGGTCTTGACTGTCCAACGTTCCAAGCAAGCTAAAAAGATTTTGTACCGGCCCTTTGCGGCCAAGATATTTTATTTTAATCTGTTCCGCATCGTTTCTGGACGCTGCTTCTGCCAATTCGTTTTGAAACTCGGCGGTTATTTGCGTTATCTGCGATATAATCGTTTGTAGTTTTTCCGCCATTTGTCTTATGCTTTAATTGTTGATACAATCTGCTCAAAGGCTTTAATATCTCTAACAGCTAAATCGGCCAATACTTTACGGTTAATAGTAATATTCTTTTTATTCAAGCCGTCGATCAGGGATGAATAATTCATACCGAAAATTCTGGCGGCGGCATTGATACGGGCAATCCACAGTCTGCGGAATTCACGCTTGCGCACCTTGCGGTCGCGATAGGAATATTGCAAACCTTTTTCTACCTGTTCTTTTGCCGATTTGAACAAACAATGTTTACCGCCGTAATAACCGCGTGCGGCTTTTAATACTTTATTCCGCCGTTGCCGGGTAGGCACCGACGAAGATGATCTGGGCATATTTCCTCCATAACTCCTTAATATTCAATCTTATTTGGCAATAATTAACTTGATGCGACTCGCATCACTGTCGTTCATGATGCCGTTTTTGCGAAGATTCCTTTTCCGTTTGGGCGTTTTTTTGGTTAAAATATGACGACCATAGGATTTGGAACGGCGTACTTTACCAGTGCCGGTGAGCCTGAATCTTTTACTCGCGGCTCTGTTACTTTTCATTTTTGGCATTTTATCCTCTTATTTCTTTGTATAAAATATTACCAGTTGCCCGCCTTCCATTTTTGCGTCTTTATCAATTCTGGCAATATCCTCCAGCGCCTCGCTGAATTTCTCCAGAACCCGCTCACCATACTCTCTGTGGGCATTTTCACGGCCCCGGAACATTACGGTGGCTTTAACACGATTACCTTCCTCTAAAAAATTGCGGGCGTGTTTTAATTTAAATTCGAAATCGTGTTCCTCTATTTTCGGACGTAATCGTATTTCTTTGGTTACAATTACATGTTGTTTCTTTTTGGTCTCTTTTTCTTTTTTGGCCAACTCGTACTTGAATTTGCCAAAATCCATAATTTTGCATACCGGGGGATTGGAATTTGGAGAAATTTCTACCAGATCAAACCCAGCCGCTTCCGCTTTGATCAATGCGTCCTTGATGGCGACAACACCTAATTGACCGCCGTTTTCATCAATCAGGCGAACAGTGGACGTATCAATCTGTTCATTGATGCGAATACTTTTTTTCTTAATATGCAACCTCCATTAATGGATTAAACATTTAATTTATGAAACTTTATACCTTATTCGCAACCTCTTTTTGCAATTGTGCTATAAAATCTTGCAACGACAGCGCTCCTTTATCGCCTTCATGGCGTTTACGTACAGCTACTGTATTTCCATCGATTTCTTTTTGGCCAATAACCAGCATATAAGGTATTTTTCCGGTCTCTGCCTCACGTATTTTGTAACCAACTTTTTCGTTACGATCATCCATAAAAGATCGGATTCCGGCATCAATCAGTTGTTCATGAACGCTGCGGGCATAATCTTGCTGTTTATCCGTAATCGGAATAACATGCACTTGCACCGGTGAAAGCCAAATCGGAAAAGCGCCGGCATAATGTTCGATCAAAACACCGAAAAACCGTTCCAGTGAACCCAGCAAGGCTCTGTGCAGCATGATTGGCCGGTGTTTGGCGCCATCCTCACCAATATAATTAATATCAAAGCGTTCCGGTTCATTAAAATCAACCTGAATCGTCGAACACTGCCAGGCGCGGCCCAATACATCCTTAATTTTTATATCAATTTTGGGGCCATAAAATACTCCTTCACCCGGATCGACCTGGTAAGGGATATTGCCGTTTTCAAGCGCCAGACGCAGCGCCTCGGTAGCCCGCTCCCAGTTTTCCAGGGTGCCTACGGAATTTTCCGGCCGGGTGGACAAATATATATCCACATTTTCAAAGCCGTAGGATTTAAGCATATAAAGTGAAAAACTCAAAGTACGCGCAACTTCTGCTTCAAGTTGATCCGGACGGCAGATGATGTGCGCATCGTCCTGGGTAAAACCCCGCACACGCATCAGGCCGTGTAAAACTCCGGATCGTTCATAACGGTAAACCGTACCCAGTTCTGCCCAGCGGATAGGCAAATCGCGATAACTTTTGGTGTTGCTTTTATATATTTGTAAATGGTACGGGCAATTCATAGGTTTTACCAGGTACATTTGCTCGTCCACTTCCATACCTTTAAACATATTCTGGTTGTAAAAACCAAGATGGCCGCTGGTCTCCCAAAGTTGCTGACGGGCGATGTGCGGCGTGTAAACAAATTCATAACCGGCTTTTAAATGTTCGGTACGCCAATGCTGCTCAATTGCATGACGTATAAACGCGCCTTTGGGATGCCACAATACCAGTCCCGGACCGATCTCTTCGTTGATGCTATAAAGATCAAGTTCTCGGCCCAGCTTGCGATGATCGCGGCGCTTCGCCTCTTCCATGCGTTGCAAATATTCATCCAACTGCGACTTTTTGGGAAATGCAATACCATAAACACGTTGCAGCATGGGGTTCTTTTCATCGCCAAGCCAGTATGCTCCGGCAATGCTTAATAATTTAAAATATTTGATATGACCTGCCGATGGTACATGCGGGCCGCGGCACAGGTCAACAAAATCATCTTCACGATAAATGCTGGGCGGTTCGCCTAGCCGCTCGATCTGCTCCACTTTGTAGGTTTCGTTAAGGCTTTTAAACAAAGCCAGAGCTTCATCAAGAGATACATCCTGGCGAACAAACGGTGCGTCCTGGTTGACAATTTTAAGCATTGCCTCTTCAATACGCAGCAAATCTTCAGGGGTCAACGGCCGGGCCACATCGACATCATAATAAAAGCCTTCATTTACCGGGGGGCCAAAAGCGAATCTGGCTTCGGGAAATACTTTTTTGATAGCGTGCGCCATAACGTGAGCGCTGCTATGCCAAAATATATCCATCCCCTCCGGGGTATTGGCATCAATAAACAACAGCGAGCCATCCGTAGTAAGGGGAGCGGACAAGTCGATAAGGCGGTCGTTATATTTGGCAGCAATAGATTGCTTTAATGATTTGCTGCCGATTTCGGCAATGATTTCGGCCGGGGTAACGCCGTTTTGATAATTTTTTACCTGGCCATCAGGAAATGTTATTGCCGGCACAGTCTTCCTTTCTGCTTCCGAAAATCTTTGGTCTAAAAACAAGAAACCGCCATTATCAGGCGGCATCTGCAATTCTCATCACAATTTTCGGTCACTCTTTCCGTATGTTGACATTATCCAAATTGGTAATATGAGTGGGCGGTACTGGAGTTGAACCAGTGACCCCTTGCATGTCAAGCAAGTACTCTAACCATCTGAGCTAACCGCCCTTTAATTGCCTTCCTTCCGGCAAATGTTTATGTTATAACAACCTTATAAAAAAAGCGCACCTTTCAGCTACGCTTATTTATTATCCAGATCAGATATTGTACAAGTGCCGAGGGCCGGAATCGAACCGGCACGGACTAAAAGTCCGAGGGATTTTAAGTCCCTTGCGTCTACCAAGTTCCGCCACCCCGGCTTTAACTGGAGGCGGCGATCGGAATCGAACCGATGAATAGAGGTTTTGCAGACCTCCGCCTTAGCCTCTTGGCTACGCCGCCAGCTAAATACTGAAAGAGCGGGAGACGAGACTTGAACTCGCGACCCCAACCTTGGCAAGGTTGTGTTCTACCACTGAACTACTCCCGCTTCAAAGCAGAATAATATACTCAACTTAAAAATTTTATGCAACTTTTTTTTTTATATTATTGAAAAAAATCAGGTTCTTTTGCATTTTTTTTTAAATTAGTTATTAATTTACTACCGGTCAGCAGAACTTTGATATTCAAATGGTTCATAACCAGGCATTGTTCTACATCCTGTGAGGCCCGGCTCTGGTGTACAGGGGTATCGACACAATACCATTGCCGCACAGTTACTGGAAAACCAGCATTACAATAAAGTGGATTGATCAAGTACGATTTGCAACTGGTTTGCCCTGCTGGAACCTGGTTTTTCTTTGCCCGGAAAACGCTGCTTTTTAGTAGTTGCAAAACAATATTACATGCTGCCCCTGAAAAATTCAGAAAATTCTCAAAACACAACAATTCCACTTTGAAAACAAATATTTATTTCTTATAATTAATAATTGGTTATTGATTCTGACAACAGGAAAATATTTAAAGGCTATGAATACTATAATATTGATCTTAACATGCGAAGATTGTGGCCAGGTAAAGCATTATAATACCGCGCAAGAAGGAGATATAGATCAACTTATCGCCGGTTTTAAAAAAAAGCACTCTCGTTGTAACCCGGATTTTTTCAGTTATTTTACCATCAGCAAAATCCCGTTCCAG